>NZ_BAAASG010000024.1:0-242790 GCF_039532765.1 Streptomyces longisporus | reverse complement strand
ACAGCCGCAAGTCGGCCTAGTTCCTGCCGGGGTCGGGCGGACCAACTACGCACGCAAGCGACTGCGGGCGTCCACGTGGTTTCACGTGGACGCCCGCAGTCGTGTGTCCTGCCGCGTTCTCAGTGGGTCAGCGGCGGTCGCGGGCCCTGCGGGGCGCCGCCCTCCGGCTCGTCCCTGATGACCTCGCCCTGGACGACCTTGCCGTCGGGGCGGTGGATGCGGGCCTGCTGGAAGGCGTCACCGAAGCTGCCGGGACCGGCCTCGCGCAGCTTGCGGTCGAGGGTGCGCTCGGTGAAGCGGCTCAGGGCCTTCTGGACCGGGGGGATCAGCAGAAGCAGACCCACCGCGTCCGAGATCAGGCCGGGGATCATCAGGAGCAGACCGCCGAGCATCAACAGGCCGTTGCCCCCGCCGCTCTGCGGGGTGCCGCCGCGCTGCAGCGCCTCGTTGAGGTTCTGGAAGGCGCGCCGGCCCGCCTTCTTGATCACTGCCGCTCCGCCCACGAAACCCGCGAGCAGCAGCAGGAACACGGTGAACCCGCCCGAGGCGCCCGCGACCACGGTCAGCAGCCAGATCTCCAGCACCAGCCAGGCCGCGACGCCGAGCGGCAGAAAGGTCCGCAGCCGGGAGCGCCGGGGCCGGGCGGGATACGTGGGGGTCGGAGCACCTGTCGTCATGCGTCCAGTGTGCCTGGGCCCGCCTCAGTGCGGCATAAGCGAATGATCAACCGTGCCGGTGAGACCATACGCGGGCCGTGTGCGGACGGACGAGGGTCAGGCCTTCTTGCCGCGGCCCGTGACCTTGGCGACCCGCTCGCCCACGCCCCATGCCGTGACCCGCCACAGGGCCTCGACGAGGATGTCGCGGCTCATCTTGGAGTCGCCCAGTTCGCGCTCGACGAAGGTGATGGGCACCTCGACGACGTGGTAGCCGGCCTTGACCGCGCGGCGGGCCAGGTCGACCTGGAAGCAGTAGCCCTGGGAGGCGACCTCGTCGAGCCCGAGGCCTTCGAGGGTCTCGCGGCGGAAGGCGCGGTAGCCGCCGGTGATGTCGCGCAGCGGCAGGGCGAGGGCGAGGCGGGAGTAGAGGCTGCCGCCGCGGGAGATGAACTCACGGCTCTTGGGCCAGTTCACCACCCGGCCGCCGGGCACCCAGCGGGAGCCGAGGACCAGGTCGGCGCTCTTCAGCGCGGTGAGCAGCCGGGGCAGCTCCTCGGGCTGGTGGGAGCCGTCGGCGTCCATCTCGACCAGCACGCCGTAGCCGTTGTCCAGGCCCCAGCGGAAGCCCGCGAGGTAGGCGGCGCCGAGGCCCTCCTTGCCCTTGCGGTGCAGCACCTGGACGTGGTCGTCCTCGGCGGCCAGTTCGTCGGCGAGCTTGCCGGTGCCGTCGGGGCTGTTGTCGTCGGCCACGAGGACGTGAGCCTCGGGGACCGCCTTTCGCACCCGGCCGACGATGGACTTGATGTTCTCGGCCTCGTTGTAGGTCGGAATGATCACCAAGGCCGTGCCGAGCGGGCCGAACTGCCTCCCCTGGGCCTTTGCCGTGAGGGTCCCGTCGCCGTCGTTCACTGCTGCCCCTTCGTGTCCGTACGCAGACGTCCACCATAGTGGCCACGGCCTGCGATGACGTGACAGGACGTTCGTATAGTGGTGTCGATTCCACAAGAGCGGGGTAAGAGCGCGTTTTCGGGCAGGTTCGCGGAGCTACGGATGGGGGCCCGGCGCCCTTCGGGCCGACCTGGGGCCCGCTGGCTGCGGGTCGACCGAAAGCCGTTGTCTACTGAGCCCGGGCCCCACCCGGGTCACACCTCCCCGACCGGCCTGAGCTCTCCTCCCGTCGCGGCGCGGGCGCTGAGCCTGGCTCCCAGTGGCGGTGCCCCGGTGCGGCACACCGTCCCTGACCCAGCGGCGCTGCGACGAGTGCGCGGAAGTTCCCCGGTCGGGCGTCCGGTGGTGGACTCGGCCGAACCTACCGGCCCCCTGCCATCGGCTGTCAACAGCCGTTTGACCTGCGCATTTTGCATCAATGCCCTGGTCAGGGCGGAGGATACGCAGGTCGTGCGACGCCGCCGGGGGCGTCGATCGGCGCCGCGCCACCCCGGGAGATCACTCGCCCGGCCGTACGAACACCGTCCGCCCGCCGACCACGGTGCGAAGACAGACCGGCAGGTCGCGGCCGGGGCTGAGGTCGGGCAGGCCGGGGGTGCCGGAGCGGGGGTCGGTGGACCAGCGGGCGACCCGGTCGTCGGGGGCCTGGACCACCAGTTCGTCGGTGCGCCACACGGCGTAGTCCGCGGGCGCGCCGGGCACCAGGACGCCCGCGTCGTCCCGCCCGATCGCCCGCCAGCCACCGCGGGTGTGGGCCGTGAACGCGGCCCGCACGGAGACGCGGTGCTCGGGCGTGCGGTGGAAGGCGGCGGCGCGGACCGTGCCCCACGGGTCGAGCGGCGTGACCGGGCTGTCGGAGCCGAACGCGAGCGGGACACCCGCCCTGAGCAGGGCCGCGAAGGGGTTCAGGGTGCGCGCCCGGTCGGCGCCCAGGCGCTGGGCGTACATGCCGTCCTCGCCGCCCCACAGGGCGTCGAAGGCGGGCTGCACGGAGGCGGTCAGTCCCAGCTCGGCGAAGGCCGCGATCGTCTCGGGGGTGAGCATCTCGGCGTGCTCGACACGGTGGCGGGCGGCGCGGACGCGGGCCGGGCCGACCTTCTCGGCGGCGGCCCGCACACCGTCCACGACGGTCGTCACGGCCGCGTCACCGATCGCGTGGAAGCCCGCCTGCAGGCCCGCCTCGGTGCAGGCCACGACATGGGCGGCCACCGCGGCGGCATCCAGGTAGGCGGTGCCCGCGTGGTCGGCGTCGGTGTACGGCGTGCGCAGACAGGCGGTGTGCGAGCCGAGGGCACCGTCGACGAAGAGGTCACCGGCGGCGCCCACCGCGCCCAGTTCGCGCGCCTTCTCCACCCCTTCTTCGGCCCGTTCCGCCCAGTAGCCGATCACTCGCGGTCCCGGCTCCTCGGCCGCGAGCCGGAGCAGACCGGAGAAGTCGTCCTCGGAGGAGATCTCCGGTCCCGCACACTCGTGGACCGAGCCGATACCCAGAGCGGCGGCATGCGCGAGCGCGGCGCGCTGTGCCTCGGTGCGCTGGGCCGGCGTCACTGCTGCGAACGCGGCGGCTCGTACGGCGTGATGGGCGTCGGCGGTCAGCGGGCCGTCCGCCGCGGCAACACCGCGGGCCAGGTCGAGCAGGGCCGTGGTGACGACCGCCGAGTGGACGTCGATACGGGAGAGATAGAGGGGACGGCCGCCGGTGGCCTCGTCGAGTTCCGCGCGCGTCGGGGGCCGGCCGCCGGGCCAGCGGGCGGCGTCCCAGCCGTGCCCGAGCAGCACCTTGTCCTGCGGGCGGGCCGCCGCGAAGTCCCGCACCCGGGCGAGAGCGGCCTCCAGGGAGGGTGCGTCGGACAGGTCGAGGCCGGTGAGCGCGAGGCCGGTGGAGGTGGTGTGCACATGGGCGTCGGTGAAGGCGGGAGTGACGAGGGCGCCGTCCAGGTCGACCACCTCGTCGACACCGTCCGCGAAAGCGTCCGCGGCGCCCTCGGAACCGACCCAGGCGACCTGGCCGCGTTCCACGACCATCGCGGTCGCGAAGGGGTCGGCGGGGCTGTGGACCTCTCCACGGCGGAGCAGGACGGTCTTCGGCTCGGGGCTGCGCTCACTCATGGGGAACAGTCTCGCGCGTCACCGGGACCGTCCGGCACGCAGGTCGGCCTCGTCCCGGCCGTTCTGCCCTCGGGCGGGTCAGATCCGCGGCGGTCGTGCCTCGTACGGCGTGGAGAGGACCACCGTCGTACGCGTGGAGACGCCCGCCAGCGTGCGCAGGCGCGCCAGCAGCTCCTCCAGCTCGTGCGGTGTGGCCACGCGCACCTTGAGGATGTAGTTCTCGTCGCCCGCGACACTGTGGCAGGCCTCGATCTCGGGCACCCCGGCCAGGCGGTCCGAGATGTCGTCGGGGGCGCTGGGGTCGAAGGGTTTGACCGAGATGAACGCGGTCATGGGCAGCCCGACGGCCTCCGGGTCGACCACCGCGGCATAGCCGCGGATGACGCCACGCTGTTCGAGCCGGCGCACCCGCTGGTGCACGGCCGACGTGGACAGGCCCGTGGCCTTGCCCAGGTCTGTGTAGCTCATCCGCCCGTCCTTGACGAGCAGCTGCACGATTTGACGGTCCAGCTCCTCCATGACGCAAGAACCTACAGTGCGCTTGATCTCCTCCGATACCTGAGCAGTCCAGGTCATACCCGCTTTGTGATGTGCCCGAGAGCTGTCTGTGAGCCGTCCGAGGGACAAAACGTCCGCCGCGGGCACCTGCGGGCGGCATGTGACGAAGGACACAGCCGCCGAGACGTCTCCGTGATGCTCTCGTGATTACCGCCGAGACGGGGCGGGAAGTGCTTGCTGTGGTCGAGGCCGCAGTGCCCGAACGGCCCAGCCCGAGGGGGAGAACCCATGCAAAGTCTTAAGCGCCCTGGTCGTACCGCACCCAAGCGGCTCCAGGCCGTCGTCGAGCCCGAGCCGGAGGGCGTCGAACCCGACGCCTTCGAGGACGAACTCGACGCGTACGACACCTTCGAGATGTACCGGGTGATCTGCCCGGACTGCGCGCAGCCCATCGCCCTGCTGGCGGACGAGCAGGTCCTGCCGGAGCATGCGCTGTGCGCCTCGCCGTGGAACCCGTTCGGCCTCACGGTCTGCGCCGGCACCGGCCGCAGGGCGGCCGACGCCCGCTCCGCGGACGAGTCGGCCGAGCCCCAGGAGCAGGACACCGCCCTCCTGTTGACGCTCCCTCAGGGACTCGACTGGCGGACGCAGCCGTTCTCGCACGTCGGCGGACCGGGCTCGCGCCCGATGCGGGTGCCGGCGATGCGCCGCCAGGCCGCCTGAACCGCCTCGGTCAGTTCCAGTAGCTGCCCTGCACCATGGCCCGCAGGCTGCCGTGGTGCAGGATCAGTGTGTCCGGATCCGCCGGAACGGCTGCCTCACCGAAGTGCACCTGCCGGTAGGCGACCCGCAGCATCACGATCGCGTGCCGCAGGGCGGCGTACAGCGTGTGGAAGTCCATGTCGCGCGGTGTGTGGCCGGTGAGTTCGGCATAGCGGGCCTCGATGCGGTCGCGTCGCAGGAAGTCCGGCAGACCGCGCTGGCCGAAGGCGACCGTGAGGTCCTGGAAGAAGCGGTGCAGATAGACGGTCCAGCCGAGGTCGACCTCGCGCGGGGCCAGGGCGGCCATCTCCCAGTCGAGGACGGCGGCGGGCTCAAAGCCGTCGTAGACGACGTTCCCGATGCGTGCGTCGCCCCAGTTGAGCACCGGTGTGCCCGGCTCGTTCGGCCAGAGCTCCTCCAGGCGGTCGAACGCGGCCTCGATGAGGGGTGAGCGGGCGCGTCCGTCGACGACCCAGTCGTAGTAGGCGCGTTGGGCGGTGACATGGCGGCGCAAGGCGTCGCCCTCGCCGGGGAGTGCGAGGAACTCCGCGGTCTTCGGCGGCACTTGGTCGTGCAGTCGGGCCAGGAGGCCGATCGAGGCCGCCTCCAGGTGCTCGCGCTCGGCGTCGCTCGCCGCGTGCAGCCAGTTGCCCTCGTAGGTGTAGGGCATGACGTCGGGCGGCACGCGGCCCTCGACGCGCTCCATCACGAAGAAGGGCGCCCCGAGCGGTCCTGGATCCTCCTCCAGCCACAGCACCTTCGGCACGGGCAGGTCCGAGTGCTCCGCCACGACGCGCATCGTGCGGTACTGGCGCGGCATGTCGTACACCGGGAAGACGGTGTACGCCGCCGGGTCAGCCGCGAGCCTCAACGCGCAGCGGCGCACGGGTGGTTCGGGGTGCTCGATGTCGAAGAGCAGGGTCTCGCTGGACATGCCGTTGGACTCGGGAACGGTGACTCCGGCCGCCTTGGCGCCGGGCAGCCGGGTGGAGAGCCAGGCGGTGAGGCGGCGGGCGAGCTCCTCCGGGTCCCGGGTGGTGGTGCGGGGGCGGGGTGCAGTGGGTGCCATGTCACATACCGCCTACGGTGCGACCGAAGTGAAGTCCGTGAACCCGCTCGGATCGTGCCGCCCGAACGAGCCGTGCTCGAAGATGCCGTGGCCCGTCAGGCCGTCCAGCCGGAAGCGGGCGGCATGGTCGGTGACCCCGTAGGCGGCCAGGGCGTGCGGCTGCGTCAGGTCGTAGGTACGGCGGTCCGTCCAGCCGCGGCCGCGCCAGGTGCCGTGCTGCCAGTCGTCGGCGGGCGGGTAGCCGGCGCCGATCGCCAGCGGCGAGGAGGTGAGGATCTCGACCTCAAGTTCCTGCGGTTTGCGCAGGTCGCCGAGGTGGATGAGGGCGCGGTCCGGGTGGCGGGTGCCGGAGCGGTAGGTGATCTCGGGCTGGGGCCAGCCGAGTTGGCGGTCGCGATGGCCGGGGCGCACCAGGGTGGCGTCGTTCAGGGAGCGGTAGCCGTCGGCGTCCTCCTGGACGATGACCATCAGGAAGCGGTCCTCGAAGCGCACCGGGCACCACAGCCAGTGGAAGCCCTCGGCCGGATGCTCCTCCGCGAGGCGGCCGCCCTCCTCCCCCGGTACGGGCCGCACGCCCCAGCTGCGGTCGCGGGTGCCGGTCCACCCGCCGGTGGCGACCCGGAACTCCTCACCCGCGGCGCGGATCACGCCCTCCACGCGGCCCGCCTGGACGAAACGGCGCCCTTCGAGGGTGAGGCGGTCGCCGCGGCGCTGGAGGTGGTGGGGTTCCCACAGGGCGGGGAAGGCGGCGGTCCAGGTGAGGTCGTACGACAACAGGTCGTCGTCGCCCACCAGCCGCAGCCGTCGCAACGGCTCCTCGACCTCGATCCTGAGCGGGCCGACGGCGAGCCGCATACGGTCCTCACCGAGGGCGTCGGAGGCGCGCACGGCGTGCAGGGCGTCCCCGGTCCGCAGGGTGGCGTACGCGTCGATCACGCCAAGGTTGGGGTAGACCCCGAGGCCCACGATGAGCAGGGCGTGCCCCTCGTGGTCGAGGACGTGGAAGATGCAGCGGTCGTAGGCGTTCCGGTCCCCGGTCGCCACGTGCTTCATGGACAGCGGGACCTGGTGCACGGGGTACTCGTCGAGTGGTACGGGGCGGTCGTCGGCCACGCCAAACCTCCCTGGAGACGGCTGGGCTGACGGTACGTCAGACGGCTGGCCGAGGCCAGAGAGGGAGCCGGACGTCCGGGAACTCACGCTCGATTCCGCGGATGGGTGACCTGTCCGCCTACCTCCGCGTTGCCCTGGTATGACCCCCACCTATTCCGTGATCGGGCGTCAGCGCCGCGTGTTCGTTCCGCCGCCCGCAGGAACGGCCCTGCCGGTGCCGCCGCATCTGCAGGACCCGCCGATCTACCGCGCCCTGATGCGCGCCTGGGCCGACCGGGGCCGCACCCTGCCGGGCCGCCACGACCCGGAGTGGATCAGGCTGGCGGCCCCGCAGGTCACCAGAGGGCAGTTCAGCGCGTTTCGGGACCCGCAAGGTGACGGGCGATGACCATGCGCTGGATCTGGTTGGTGCCCTCGACGATCTGCAGCACCTTGGCCTCGCGCATATAGCGCTCCACCGGGAAGTCCGCCGTGTAGCCGTACCCGCCGAGGACCTGGACGGCGTCCGTGGTCACCCTCATCGCGGTGTCCGTGCACTGCAGCTTGGCCATGGCCGCCTGCTTGGCGAACGGCCGCCCCGCGTCGCGCAGCCGCGCCGCCGCCAGATACAGGGCCCGGCCCGCCTCGATCTGGGTCGCCATGTCGGCGAGCATGAAGCGCAGCCCTTGGAAGTCGGCGATGGGCCGCCCGAACTGCTGCCGCCCGGTGGCGTACGCGACCGCCTCGTCCAGCGCCGCCTGGGCGAGGCCGATCGCACAGGCGGCGATGCCGAGCCGGCCGGAGTCGAGCGCGGACAGGGCGATCGCGAAGCCCTGGCCCTCCTCGCCGATGCGCCGCTCGTCCGGGACGCGGACCCCGTCGAGGTGCACCTGCGCGGTGGGTGAGCCCTTCATGCCCATCTTCTTCTCGGGCAGCGCGCCGCTCAGGCCCTCGGTGTCGCCCGGGACCAGGAAGGCGGTGATGCCACGCGGCCCCTCCTCCCCCGTACGGGCCATGACCGTGTAGAAGTCGGCGATCCCGCCGTGTGTGATCCAGGCCTTCGTGCCGGTGATCACCCAGTCCTCGCCGTCGCGCACCGCCTTCGTACGAAGAGAGGCGGCATCTGATCCTGACGACGGCTCGGACAGGCAGTAGGCGCCCAGCAGGCCGCCGCCCAGCATCGCGGGCAGGTGCTCGACCTGCTGTTCCTTGGTGCCGTAGGCGGCGAGCGCGTAGGAGGCGAGCGTGTGCACGCTGACGCCGAGGCCGACGGTGAGGCGGGCCGCGGCGAGCTCCTCGAGGACCTGGAGATAGACCTCGTAGGGCTGGTCGCCGCCGCCGTACTCGGAGTCGTACGGCAGGCCGAGCAGTCCCGACTCCGACAGCAGCGTGAAGACCTCGCGCGGGAAGCGTCCGGCGTCCTCCTCCTCGGCCGCCTTCGGGGCGATCTCGCGCTGGGCGATGTCGCGGACGAGCGAGATCAGATCCCGGGCCTCGTCCGTGGGCAGTTGACGGTCCACCGGCTGCGGGGCGCGGTCGGGCATGGCGACGCTCTCCTCCCTGTTCGGGCACATCGGCCGACGTGCGCCTTGGGTGTGGGCGGCTCCGCCGGGTCTTTCCTGGGCCGGCCGATGCTCCGCTCTCCCGGGTCTCGGAAGCTGCTGACCAGCGGCTGTGCGCTGTGAGTATGCCCGATTGCAGGCATCCCGTCACCAGTTAACGACCGCTCACTTCAAGAATATCCCGGCCACTGACTGCATGCGATGTTCAGCGGAACGTGACGGGGCACGCCCGGGCCTCGGCGCGAGGGAGGTGACGTAGAAAACAGCTGGGCCTGCGGGAGCCCTCGCCCCTCGCTCAGGCGTCGCGGCGGGCCGGGGCCGGAGTGGGGTAGGCCGGGTCCAGTTCCTCGATGGCGCGCAGGGCGCCGCCGAGCTGCTTGACCAGGAGTTCGCGCAGCTGCTCGCGGGACAGCTGGGGGCGGTCGATCCAGTCGAGGGTGGCGCCCTCCACGCCGCACACCCAGGCGAACAGGCCCATGCGGGCCAGCGGTGCGATGTCCGTGCGGCCGTACGCCCCTTCGGCGACGGTCGCCACTATCGCCTCACGCACTCCGTCCCGGATGGCGTGCACCTCGGCGTCGAAGCCGACGCCGCCGCTGACGATCGCACGGAAGGCCGCCTGGTTGTGCTCGGCGTAGCGCAGATAGCCCTCCATCGTGCGATGGACCCGGTCCAACTGCTCCAGTTCGACCTCGCTCGCCGCGAAGGTGACCAGGTCGGCGACCGAATCGTTGATGATCGCCAGGTAGTAGCCGCGCTTGGACTGGAAGTAGTAGTAGATCAGCCCCTTGGCGACATGCGCCTGCCGTGCGATGTCGTCCATCGAGAGCGCGTCGTACGACCTGTCGGCGAACAACTTCCGCCCGATGGCGATAAGTTCGGCTCGGCGCGCCAGCGAGCGCTCGGTGCCGCGCGCCCGGGGTCGGGTGGCGTCTCTCTGTTCGCTGATCTTCAATTTCGACCCTGGTCTCGGGCAGGCTGCGGGACATCCGCAGTATGTCAGAACAACCACGTCCACTCGTTCGAGTCCACTCGACACGTGGCCGCAGAGGGGCTGCCCCAGAGGCGGAGACGTCGCTCACGGGCGAAGGGCCCGGTGTCCCCGGGCCCTTCGCCTGTCGTTCAGCGCACGCCGACCGTCGCGAGCGCCTTGCGCTGGCGGGGTGTGGGCCGGGCCGGGAAGTACAGGTAGCAGACGCCGCCGGTGCCGGAGACGACCTTGCCGGAGGCGTTGTACCGCTTGGTCCTGAGCCAGATGTTCTCCCACTCGCGCCGCTTGTAGACACGGCGCACGGCGTCGTCGCTCGGCGAGAACGGATCGTTGGCGATCACGTCGCCGTCGGCGGTGAAGCCGATGACGGTCATCAGGTGGCCCGCGGTGCCGTAGCCCGCCCCCGTCAGCTCCTCCTTGAGGAACGACTGGGACGTTATGGCCGGGATGCCGGCCGCGATCAGCGTCTCCAGGTCGGTGAGCGAGCCGAGCCGGGTGACCACGCCCTGCAGGTCCTTGTAGGTCGCCGCGTAGGCGGCGTTGAAGGGCCAGTTGCCGCAGCCCTGGTACTGGTAGTCGTAGGTGAAACGGGCCGCGTGGTCGACCTGCGGGTCGGCGTAGCTCGGGTCCACCCAGGCCAGTTGTTCGCGGGTGAGCCGGCCTCCCCAGTACTCGATGATCATCTGCGAGGAGGTGGGGCTGCACCAGGCCTCGCCGCCGTTGTCGTACTCGGGGTACTGGCCCTTGTGGATCTCCTGCGAGTAGCGCGGGACGATCAGTTCCTTTGCGAGGCCGGGCGTGGAGGCCGGGACGGTGAAGCGGTCGGGGATGTCCGAGCCCATCGCGCCGAGCCGCCACACGGTGGGGGTGAGCTTGGTGCCCGGCTTGCGGTACAGGGTGAGGCGGAGGCGGTACGAGACCAGGCGCAGGCCGGTCGTGGCGTCGTCGATGGCGAAGGTGTCCGTCCAGACGGCGCTCTTGCCGTCCTTCTGGTCGTCCACCGAGGTCCGCTTGATGTCCTGGTCACCGGCCGCCCAGCGGCCCATGACGTACCAGGGGGTCTGCGTGCCGTCGGAGTACGTGCCGTGCAGTTCGACCTGGAGCCAGGTGCCGGCCGGAGTGTGCGCGTTCCAGGAGGCGATCACCTCGGTGGCGGGGACGCGGAGCCGGTGCACGGGGGACGTCCAGGTCGCGTACTCCCAGCCGGCGGTCGTGCCGGTGTGCGGGTCGGTGTAGTCGGTGGTGCCGGCCGGGGCGGCGATCACCACGCCGGGGCGGGCGCCTGCCACCGCGCGGGTGCCCTGCGCGGTGCCGGCGCGCCAGTCCCGGTACGAGGTCCAGGAACGGTAGTCGACCGTGGGGGCGCCCTCGGAGTGGGGAGGGGTCGGGGCCACGGCGGACTCCTCGGCGTGGGCCACGTCGGCGGTGACGGCGGGGCCCACCACCGCGGCGGCCACCGCGGCGGCGAGGACGGTTCTGCGGGACGGCTGTTCGGCTCTGCTCATGGGTGGAACGACCCCCAGGTGTCCGAGTCGGGCAGGTCCACATGCGCGGTTGCGCTGCATGGTTGTGCGCCAACTATGGCCGCGGGCGGCACCTCCTGCCAGCACTTCGGCCCATGCCACGCCCACCAATATTGGCCTGGACCACTGGCATGACCTGCTGGGCCGTCCGGCCCGGCGCGCGCCGGGCGCTCGGCGCGGAGTTCAGATCAGGTCCATCGCCGCGACCTCGTCGGGGCGGCCGTAGCTGACCGGACCCTGGAAGCGGCGGCGGGCGGTGGCGAACCACCAGACGGTGGCGACGACCAGGACGACGACGAGGGCGATCGGCGCGTAGTTGAAGGAGTCGACGGTGATCGGCGAGGCCTGCGGGAGCATGAACAGGACGCTGCTGAGCAGGATCCAGGCCACCGCGATCACGCCGACGGGCTTGCTCCAGCGGCCCAGGTGCCACGGCCCCCGCTGGAACTCGTCGCCGAGGCTCAGCCGGAGCAGGATCGGCACGGCGTAGGCGAGGAAGAGTCCGACGACGTTGACGCTGACGATGGCGGTGAACGCCGTCTGCGACCACCAGCCGGGCAGGACGAGGGCCAGCGAGCAGCCGACCGCGAGCCAGACGGCCTTCACGGGGGTGCGGGTGCGGGGCGAGACCGAGTGCCACAGCCGGGAGCCGGGCATGGCGCCGTCGCGGGAGAAGGCGAAGATCTGCCGGGTGTTGCTGGTGAGATTGGCGAGGCCGCAGAAGAGCATCGCGCCGATCACGATCAGCAGGAGCACCTTGGCGGTGGTCAGGCCGAGGCCGTCGATGAGAATCTGGACGGGCGGTGCGGAGGCGCTCGCCACATGGTCGTAGTCGTGAATGCTGTAGACCAGTGCAAGCATCAGGATCAGACCGGTGATCGCCGAGTAGCCGATCGCCCGTGTGATCCCCTTCGGGGCGTTGACCGTGGCCCGCACCGTTTCCTCGGACATGTGGAAGCTGCCGTCGAAGCCGGTGAACGTCCAGCTGGTGACGAGCAGGCCGAGCATCCCGCCGTAAAGGCCGTTCGTGAAACCGGTGTTGTTCGCGAAATGCGTGACGAACGACGCGGACTGGTGCTGGTCGGGTCCGACGATCAGGGCGCCCACGATCACCACGAGACCGATCAGCAACCACCACACGGAGATCCGGTTGAGGAGCGCGACCAACTGGACGGTGTAGGTGTTGGCCAGCCCCTGCAGCACGATGAGCAGTGCCGTGATCAGCACCGTCTGGTGGGTGGTCGGCTCGTAGGAGGGCCACTGCAGGGCGATGAAGGCCTGGATGAAGGTGGCGGCCGCGTAGCCGGTGGCGGCGGTGCCGCCGATCTGGCCCACGAAGTTCAGCCAGCCGGTGTACCAGGACCAGGCTCCCTTGTGCCGTCTGGCGAGTTTCCCGGCGGAGAAATACAGGGCGCCGCTCGTCGGATAGGCGGAGGCGACTTCCGCCATGGCGAGTCCGACGAAGAGCACCATGACCGAGACGCCGATCCAGCCGAAGACGAGAATGCGGGGACCTCCGGCATTCAGCCCGAATCCGAAGCTGGAGAAGATTCCTGAAATGATGTTGATGATGGTGAATGAGATGGCGAAATTGTCGAATGCCTGAAAGCGACGGGTCAGTTTTCTCGGGTAGCCCATCTCATGAAGTACGGCGTCGTCGTCGGATATCCGTTCCGGCACTGGTCGGCCTCTCTCTCGGTGGGGGGTCTACGGGGGGACGGGGAGGCCGCAGGCGCGGCGGGCGCGGGACAGCTGGTCGGCCGGCTCTCCGAAGGCGGACCAGGGCATACGGGAGGCGTACGGCCCCATCGCCGCGAAGACCGCCCGGGCCTCGAACTCGCGCTTGCCCATGACCAGCGCGTGCGCCAGGTAGGCCAGGTCGAGCACCGGTGTGAAGCGGTAACCGGGAATCGTGGGCAGCCAGTTCTGGTAGATCGCGAGGGCGGTGGAGCGCCACTGCGGCTGCTCCCAGACCCGGTCGGCGAGCAGTTGGGTCGGGTTGTAGCTCTCGACGAGGGCGACGAGGGGCAGCAGGCGCAGCGGGGAGTCGGCGGGCGCACGCTGGCCGAGGAAGGCGGCCACGTCCCAGGCGGCGTTGACGGAGCCGCCGTGGCGGGTGAAGAAGCAGGCCAGGAAGCGGTGGTGGGCCTCGCGGTGCCAGGGGTCGAGGGACAGGACGTGCGCGAAGAGCCGCCACGGGCCGGGCGGCGCGGTGAGCAGTCCACGCGGGGCGGGGTCGGTCAGCCGGTGCAGCCGGGCCATGGCCAGCCGGGCCGCCCAGGGCGTGGGATCGGCCGGGTTCATCGCCGCCGCCCGGTCGCAGGCGGTCAGCGCGATCCGCTCCAGCGCCTCGGCCCGGTCGTCCCTCGCGTCGGCCGCGCGCACCGCCCGCAGCACCGCCACCCGCGCCCACAGCAGCGCGGCCTCGGGGGCCGGCTCCTCGGCCAGCCAGCGCTCGGCGAGATCGGAGTCGGCGGCCTCGGAGGCGAGGACCAGGGAGCGGTGGGCGCGCAGACCGAAGTCGCCGCGTGTTTCGGCGAGGGCTTCATGGGCGCTCCGGTATCGGCCGGCGCGTACGTCGACGCATACGCTGGCGAGCAAGCGGTCGTCGGCCGCCGGATGCCACACATACTGCCCCTCGAATAACCCAGCGGCCATCTGCTCCTGTCTCCCCGTACGACGCCTCGCAGTTGTGCACCCAGCACCTTACTCAGCGAAGAGCGCAACCGGAACGCGCTTTTCGAGATGGTGGTCCGAGGTGTCGCGACGGGATTGACACTGGCTCGCAGCCAGCCAACGACTGGTTCAATGCGACACTATTTTCCGGCCCACCCATTCGCCCCGGTTTCACCCACCACTAGAATGTTCCTGTCGAATATGCCCAACTCTCCAGCCGGCCAAGGAACAGCCATTCACGACCTCGCCTCCCGGCTCCGACGACTGCCCCCGTCCTGCGGCCCGGTCCGCCTGATCGGCGTCGACGGCCATGCCGGCTCCGGAAAGTCCACGTTCGCCGGCCGGTTGGCCCGCGCCCTGGACGGGGCGCCCGTGCTGCACCTCGACGACATCGCCAGCCACGACGAGCTGTTCGAGTGGACCGGGCGACTGCTGGCCCAGGTGATCGAACCGCTGAGCCGCGGCGAGAGCGCCCACTACGCCCCCTACGACTGGCGCACCCGCACCTTCGGACCGCCCCGCACACTGCCGTCGGCCCCGGTGATCCTCGTCGAGGGCGTCGGCGCCGGCCGCCGCGCCCTGCGCAAGTACCTCGCGGCGCTGCTGTGGATGGAGTTGCCGCACGAGGAGTCCTGGACGCGCGGACGGCAGCGGGACGGGGAGGAGCAGCGGGAGTTCTGGGTCGGCTGGGTCAGGGCGGAGCGGCAACACTTCGCCGAGGACCCGTCGAGGCCGTTCGCCGACCTTCTGGTACGGCAGTCGGAGAAGGGGTACGAGGTGCTGCCGGGGCCCGTGAAGACTATTGGACCGGACCAGGCGCTCACACACGGTGACGGACCATCGGCAGTGTGCTGAACTTGTGAAGACGCCCGCCGGAGAACTTCCCGGAGTGCCTCAACTCCGCTTGACCGGGGGGCCGTACAGGACTTACGTTCTCAATGTGCGGCCATGCGAAGCCGCCCAGAGTCGCGAAGCCCCCGGTTGTTCCCCCGTGATCGGGGGCTTCGTTCTGCCCGCACCCCGTTTTCCGGACGCTCCGCGGCACATTTCGCTCACGCACCGTCACCGTCCGAAGTGCGCCCCGTCTGCTCCCACCTCGCCAAACGGCCCGTGCGGCACCCTTCGGCGGGCGACACCCCCGCAGGTACGATGCCCTCGGTGCGACCTGATGGACGGCTGCGCGCACCGCAACTCCGGTCCGCGGCACGGCGGTTCGATCAAGGCGGCCGGCGGACATCGGTCCGGCGGTCAACCGACGGGGGCACGGTTTGTGGGGGACGTGATGGATTTCGGCACGCAGGGCCCCGAGGCCCCGGCCGACCTCGCCTGGCTGCGAGGTGTGGACGCCTACACGATGGGCGCCTATCCGCAGGCGGAGGAGGAGTTCCGGGCCGCGGTGCGGATGGATCCCGGGATGGCCGACGGCTGGCTCGGACTGCATGCGCTGCGCGTCGACACGACGACCGCGCTGTTACGGATGTTCCGGCACCGCGACCGCTTCGGCGAACAGCGCGCCCGGCACCGCCGCTCCCTCAACTCCTGGTACTGGCTGGGCTGGTGGGTGCAGCCCGTCCTGGAGAGCCCGCGCGATCTGCTGCTCGCGCACGCCTCGCACTGGCTGGACGGCCGCCATGTACCGGAGCTGGACCGGGCGCTCGCGGGCCTGCCGCCCGTGGACACCGACCCCCAGGTCCGCTTCCTGCACGCCTGCCGGGCCTATCTCGTCAAGGACTGGGACCAGCTCGTCCGCCACACCGACCCGCTGATCGACGACGCCCTGCTCGGCATCGAGGCAGGCCTGTTCGGCGGCATGGCCCGGGTCCGCCTGGAGATGTACGGACAGGCCGAGCCACTGCTCTCGTCCGCCCTGATGCGCTGCCGCAGCGAGCAGCCGCAGCGCAAGGAGCTGCGCTACTGGTTGGCGCGCGCCCACGAGGGCACGGGCCGCTCGGCCGCCGCCCTCCCCCTCTACCGGGCCGTGCACCGCGTCGACCCCGCCTTCATGGACACCTCGGCCCGGCTGGCGGCGATCGCCGAGGGCGACGGGTACGACGAGGCCACCGACCTCGCGGCGATCGCGCTCTCCGGCGGCCAGGACGTCCTGGAGGGCCCCGACACCCTGGACCCGATCTTCGGCACCGAGGGCCGGGACCTGAGGCTCTCCGAGTCCGACCTGCCGCCGGTGGGGCCGCTGCCGTCCTCGATCGACCCGACGGTGCGCGAGAAGACCGTCGGCCCGCCGGGGTCCCCGCTGCCCGCGGGGCCCACCGACCCCGCGCTGCTCGAGGAGGCGCTTGCCGAGCTGGAGCGCATGGTCGGCCTGGAACCGGTCAAGCGACAGGTCAAGGCGCTGTCCGCCCAGTTGAACATGGCGCGGCTGCGCGCCGGTCAGGGCCTGCCGGTCCAGCCGCCGAAACGGCACTTCGTCTTCTCCGGCCCCTCCGGCACCGGCAAGACCACGGTCGCCCGTATCCTCGGCCGCGTCTTCTACGCCCTCGGGCTGCTCGGGGGCGACCACCTCGTGGAGGCTCAGCGGGCCGATCTGGTCGGCGAGTACCTGGGCCAGACGGCCGTGAAGGCCAACGAACTGATCGACTCCGCGATCGGCGGTGTGCTGTTCGTCGACGAGGCCTACTCGCTGTCCAACTCCGGGTACGGCAAGGGCGACGCGTACGGCGACGAGGCGCTGCAGGTGCTGCTGAAGCGGGCCGAGGACAACCGCGACCACCTGGTGGTCATACTGGCCGGCTACCCGGAGGGCATGGACCGCCTGCTGGCCGCCAACCCCGGCCTGTCCTCCCGCTTCACCACCCGCGTCGACTTTCCCTCGTACCGGCCGCTCGAGCTCACCTCGATCGGTGAGGTGCTGGCTGCCGAGAACGGCGACGTGTGGGACGAGGAGGCGCTGGACGAGCTGCGGTCCATTGCCGGGCATGTGGTGGATCAGGGGTGGATCGACGAGCTCGGGAACGGGCGGTTTCTGCGGACGCTGTATGAGAAGAGCTGTGCGTATCGGGATCTGCGGTTGTCGACCTATCCCGGGGTTCTGTCGCGGGACGACTTGTCGACATTGCGGCTTCCCGACTTGATGCAGGCGTACGGAGAGGTGCTGTCGGGGCGGGGGCCGCAGGATCCGTCGGGGTTGTGAGCTGCGCCCACGAGCTCGGTCGATTCCGACATCTCGCGGCTGCGGGTGCGTCGTGGCTTGTCGCGCAGTTCCCCGCGCCCCTGAGGGGGCGCGGGGACCCGGCGCTAACCTGCCAGCGCCTGCTCCGGCTCCCCGCTCGCCCGCGGCTCCGTGACCTTCACCTCCGGGATGTCCCGGTGGGCCGGGTCCGTGACCTCGCCGACCAGGAGTTCCAGTACGTCCTCCAGGGCCACCAGGCCAAGGACCTTGCCGGAGGCGTCGGCGACCTGGGCCAGGTGGGTGGCGGCGCGGCGCATCACCGTCAGGGCGTCGTCCAGGGGGAGTTCGGAGCGCAGTGTCGTCATCGGCCGCCACAGCTGCTGCGGCACCGCGCGCTCCGAGTCCTCCAGGTCCAGTACGTCCTTGACATGCAGATAGCCCATGAAGGCGCCGTTCTCGGCCGCTATGGGGAAGCGGGAGTACCCGGTGCGCGCGGTGAGTTCGACGATGCGGCCCGGGGTGACCGACGGGGGCACCGTCACCAATGACTCACGCCGCAGGAGCACGTCCGTCACCGGGCGGGAGCCCAGTTCCAGGGCGTCCTCGAGGCGTTCCTGCTCCTCGGGGTCGAGCAGGCCCGCCTGGCCGGAGTCCTCCACCAGGCGGTTGAGCTGCTCGCTGGTGAAGACGGCCTCGACCTCGTCCTTCGGCTCGACCCTGAAGAGCCGCAGGATCGCCTGGGCGACGGCACCGAGGGCGACGGTGATCGGCTTGCAGACGCGGGCGAAGGCGACCAGGCCCGGGGCGAGCCACAGTGCGGCCTTCTCCGGGGCCGCCATCGCGAGGTTCTTCGGGACCATCTCGCCGATGACGAGGTGGAAGAAGACCACCGCGGCGAGCGCGATGACGTAACCCAGCGGGTGGATCATCCCGTCCGGGAGGTGGATCCACTCGAAGACCGGCTCCAGCAGGTGCGCGACGGTCGGTTCGGCGACCGCGCCCAGGGTCAGCGAGCAGACGGTGATGCCGAACTGGGCCGCGGCCATCATCTGCGGCAGCCGCTCCAGGCCGTAGAGGACCTGGCGGGCGCGGGCCGTGCCGAGCGGTTCGATCTGGCTGCGGCGTACGGACACGAGGGCGAACTCGGCGCCGACGAAGAAGCCGTTGGCGAGCACCAGCAGGCCGGCGAACAGGAGTTGGAGCACGCTCATCGGGCGACCTCCACGACCTGGCCGGTCCGTACCAGCCGGACCCGCTCGGCGCGGTAGTGGCCGACGCGGCGCACGGTCAGCCGCCAGCCGGGCAGTTCGGCCCTGTCGCCGACGGCCGGGATCCGGCCGAGGCGGTCGGCGACCAGGCCGGCGACGGTCTCGTACGGCCCCTCGGGCACGTCGAGTCCTATGCGCTGCAGGATGTCGACGCGGCAGCTGCCGTCGGCGTCCCAGGCGGGCCTGCCGTCCTCCGGCGGGGCGGCGGCGAGCTCGGGCACGTCCTGCCCGTCGTGCTCGTCGCGGACCTCGCCGACGATCTCCTCGACGATGTCCTCCAGCGTCACGACGCCCGCCGTGCCGCCGTACTCGTCGACGACGACGGCGATGGGCTGTTCTTTGCGCAGCTGGGCGAGGAGCGGCTGCACGGGCAGGGTCTCGGGGACGAGCAGCGCGGGACGGGCGATACGGCCCACGGGGGTGCGCAGGCGCTCGTGCACCGGGACCGCGAGGGCGTCCTTCAGATGGACCATGCCGACGATTTCGTCGATCCGCTCCTTGTAGACGGGGAAACGGGACAGGCCGGTGGCGCGGGTCAGGTTCACCACGTCCTCGGCGGTCGCCGTCGACTGCAGCGCGCTCACCTTCACCCGCGGGGTCATGACGTGCTGCGCGGTCAGCTCGGCGAGCGACAGGGTCCGTACGAAGAGGTCGGCCGTGTCCTGTTCCAGGGCACCGGCCTGTGCGGAGTGCCGGGCCAGGGACACCAGTTCGCCGGGGGTGCGGGCGGAGGCCAGCTCCTCGGCGGGTTCGACGCCCAGGGCGCGGACGAGGCGGTTGGCCACCGCGTTCAGCGCGGCGATCACCGGGCGGAACAGCCGGGCGAACCTGTGCTGCGGGCCGGCGACGAAGCGCGCGACCTGCATCGGCTTGGACACCGCCCAGTTCTTGGGCACCAGCTCGCCGATCACCATCTGCACGGCGGAGGCCAGCAGCATGCCGACGACCACCGCGACACCGGAGACGGCGCCTTCGGGGATGCCGATCGCGGTGAACGGGCCGTGCAGCAGCTGGGCGAGCGCGGGCTCGGCGAGCATGCCGACGACGAGGGAGGTGATGGTGATGCCGAGCTGGGTGCCGGAGAGCTGGAAGGACAGCTCCCTGAGCGACTCGGCGACCCTTCGGGCCCGTTTGTCGCCTTCGGCGGCGGCCTTCTCGGCGTCCGTCGACTCGACCGTGACCAGGCCGAACTCGGCGGCCACGAAGAAGCCGTTGGCCAGGATCAGCAGGAGGGCCGCTCCGAGGAGCAGCAGGGGGGTGGTCATGATGCCGCCGCCTCGGTATGTCGTGAGGTGGCGGCGCAGGTACTACAGGACGATCCGTCCATCGCTGGAGGGAGTCACTCCTCGGGTAGCAGGGGGCCTCTGAAGCCCGTCGGGAACTTCAGCGGCGGAGGCGCAACGAAAAACGCCTCCGCCAACAGATTAATCAAGACAGGGGCCGTTACGGCAGATCCCTTGTCGAGCGGGCCTCGGCGAGTGCCCGCAGGGTGCGCGCATCGGCGATGGCGCGCTCCTTGGCGATGCCCGGCTGGATGCCGAGCGCGGGCAGACTGGTGCCGTCGCTGAGGTTGAGGAAGACCCAGGGGTCGCCCGGGCGCAGGTTCACATGGAGGATCTCCGCCCACTCCAGGTGGCGCCGGCTGGCGATGTTGACGACGGTGACGCCTGTCTCGTCGGCGACGACCTTCACCCGGGCGAGCAGGGCAAGGACACCGAAGAGGACCGCTCCGGTGAAGACGAAGCTGAGCTTCTCGCCGGGGCTGAGCTGCTCCAGGAGCAGTGCGACGGCCGTGATCACCACGAAGATCACCGCGCCGGAGGTGAGCAGGACGGCCCGGGTGCGGCCCGGCCGGAACGTGACGGGGAGAGCGGGCAGGTCGGACATCTCTGTGTGCCTCTTCTTGTGCTCTCAGAGACGGCAGGCGTGGATGGCCGTGGTCAGGATGGCCCGGGCACCGATCGCGTACAGGTCGTCCATGATCCGCTGGGCGTCCTTGGCGGGCACCATGGCGCGGACGGCGACCCAGCCCTCGTTGTGCAGCGGCGAGACGGTCGGACCCTCCAGGCCGGGGGTGATGGCGACCGCTTCCTCCAGGTGCTCGGCGCGGCAGTCGTAGTCCATCATCACGTACGTCCGGGCCACCAGGACGCCCTGCAGCCGGCGCAGGAACTGCTGGACCTTGGGCTCCTCGCCGTTCTCGCCGGTGCGGCGGATGACGACGGCCTCGGACTTCATGATCGGCTCGCCGATGACCTCCAGGCCCGCGTTGCGCAGGCTGGTGCCGGTCTCGACGACGTCCGCGATGACCTCGGCGACGCCCAGCTCGATGGCGGTCTCGACGGCGCCGTCGAGGTGCACGACCGAGGCATCCACGCCGTTGTCGGCGAGGTGCTTGGCGACGATGCCCTCGTAGGAGGTGGCGACCGTCATGCCGCTGAGGTCCTCGACGCCGTTCGCCGTGCCCGGCTTGGTGGCGTAGCGGAAGGTGGAGCGGGCGAAGCCGAGCGGGAGGATCTCCTCGGCGTTGGCGCCGGAGTCGATCAGCAGGTCGCGGCCGGTGATGCCGATGTCGAGGCGGCCGGAGGAGACGTAGATCGCGATGTCGCGCGGGCGCAGGTAGAAGAACTCGACCTCGTTGGCCGGGTCGACGATCCTGAGCTCCTTGGACTCCCGGCGCTGCTGGTAGCCGGCCTCATGCAGCATCTCCGCCGCAGGGCCTGACAGGGAACCCTTGTTGGGGACGGCGATGCGCAGCATGAGGTCGGCTTCCTTTGTTCGTGCGTACGGGCGTGTGTGCGGGGTGTGGTGCGGCTGTGACGGCTCAGAGGTGGGCGTAGACCTCGTCCAGGGAGATGCCGCGGGCGACCATCATCACCTGGACGTGGTACAGCAGCTGCGAGATCTCCTCGGCGGCCGCTTCCTTGCCCTCGTACTCGGCGGCCATCCAGACCTCGGCGGCCTCCTCGACGACCTTCTTGCCGATGGCATGGACACCCTTGCCGACGAGTTCCGCGGTGCGGGAAGTGGCGGGGTCGCCGTGGGCGGCCTTGTGCTGGAGCTCGGTGAAGAGCTCCTCGAACGTCTTATTGGACATGGTGACGCTCAGCCTATGCCAAACCCCGTATACATCAGTGCCACGGTTCAGATACTGAGCGGAGGGTCGCCGCGGTCGCCACGGCCGCGGTCACCGCCTCGTGCCCCTTGTCCTCGTTGGAGCCCTCGATGCCGGCCCGGTCCAGGGCCTGCTCCTCGGTGTCGCAGGTGAGGACGCCGAAGCCGACGGGGACGCCGGTCTCGACGGAGACCTGGGTGAGGCCCTGGGTCACGCCCTGGCACACGTACTCGAAGTGCGGGGTGCCGCCGCGGATGACGACACCGAGGGCGACGATCGCGTCGTAGCCGCGGCCCGCGAGGACCTTGGCGACGACCGGGAGCTCCCAGCTGCCGGGGACCCTGAGCAGGGTCGGCTCGTCGATGCCCAGGTCGTGCAGGGCGCGCAGGGCGCCGTCCACCAGGCCGTCCATCACCTTTTCGTGCCACTGCGCCGCGATGACGGCGACCCGCAGGTCTCCGACGCCTCGTACGGACAGTTCCGGTGCGCCCTTGCCGCTCACGTTCTCTTGTCTCCTCGGTGTGCTCTGGTCTTACTGGGTGCTGCAGGTGGACACGGGGGCCGTGTCCAGCCAGGGCAGGTCGTGTCCCATCCGGTCCCGCTTGGTGCGCAGGTAGCGGAGGTTGTGCTCGCCCGCCTGTACGGGCATCGGCTCGCGGCCGGTGACCTTGAGACCGTGGCGGACGAGCGCGTCGGTCTTGTCGGGGTTGTTGGTCATCAGGCGGACGCTGCGGACACCGAGATCCTCGAGGATCTGGGCGCCTGCGCCGTAGTCCCGGGCGTCGGCGGGCAGGCCGAGCTCCAGGTTGGCGTCCAGGGTGTCGCGGCCGCGCTCCTGGAGCTCGTACGCCCGCAGCTTGGACAGCAACCCGATGCCGCGGCCCTCGTGGCCGCGCAGATAGACGACCACTCCCCTGCCCTCGGACTGGATGCGCTGCAGGGAGGCGTCCAGCTGGGGGCCGCAGTCGCAGCGCAGGGAGGAGAAGATGTCGCCGGTCAGGCATTCGGAGTGGACGCGGACCAGGACGTCCTCGCCGTCGCCGATCTCGCCGTGGACGAGGGCGACGTGCTCGACGCCGTCGACGGTGGAGCGGTAGCCGTAGGCCGTGAAATCGCCGTGGGCGGTGGGCAGTTGGGTCTCCGCCTCGCGACGGACGGTGGGCTCGGAGCTGCGGCGGTAGGCGATCAGGTCCTCGATGGAGATGATCGTCAGGCCGTGCTTGCGGGCGAAGGGGATCAGCTCGGGCAGGCGCAGCATGCGGCCGTCCTCGCCGGCGATCTCGACGATCGCGCCGGCCGGGCGCAGCCCCGCGAGGCGGGCGAGGTCGACGGCGGCCTCGGTGTGGCCGTCGCGCACGAGCACACCGCCGGACCTGGCGCGCAGCGGGAAGATATGGCCCGGGCGGACGAAGTCGTCGGCGTGGGTCTCTCCGCTCGCCAGCAGCTGGAGGGTGGTGGCGCGGTCGGAGGCGGAGATGCCGGTGGTCACGCCGTGCGCGGCGGAGGCGTCCACGGAGACCGTGAACGCGGTCTTCATCGACTCGGTGTTGTCCTCGACCATCTGCGGGAGCCTCAGCCGCTCCAGCTCCTCGGCCTCCATGGGCGCGCAGATCAGGCCGCGGCACTCGCTCATCATGAAGGCGACGATCTCGGGGGTGGCCTTCTCGGCCGCGATGACGAGGTCGCCCTCGTTCTCGCGGTCCTCGTCGTCGACGACCACGACCGGCCGGCCGGCCGCGATGTCGGCGATGGCCTGCTCGACCGGGTCGAGCGACCAGTCCTCGATGCCGTCGGTGCTGTACAGAACAGGTGCCGTGGTCATGCCGGCGCTCCTTCCAGGACGGGCTGCGACGCCTGACGGGAGCGCAGCCACCAGTCGCGCATGCCCCACAGGACGAGTGCGCCGTAGATGACGTAGACGAAGCCGGAGAAGGCGTAGCCGTTGGCGAAGTTGAGGGGGACGCCGACCAGGTCGACGAGGAGCCAGGCGATCCAGAACTCGGTCATGCCGCGGGCCTGGGCGTACATGGCGACGACGGTGCCGACGAAGATGTAGGCGTCCGGCCAGGGGTCCCAGGACAGGGACGGGTAGGCCTTGAAGAGCAGGGCGACGGCGACCGTGCCGACGGCCGCGGCGGCGACCATCGCGCCGCGCTCGCGCCAGGTGGCGAAGCGTGGGGCTATGTGACCGTCCGCCGCCTGCCCCTTGTTGCGGTTCCACTGCCACCAGCCGTACAGCGCCACGACCATGACGACGACCTGCTTGCCGGCGCTGCCGGCGAGATGGCCGTAGAAGGCGATGAACAGGATGAGGCCGGAGAGGAACTGCACCGGCCAGGTCAGCAGGGAGCGGCGCCAGCCGAGGGCCAGGGTGATCAGGCCGAGGATGTTGCCGATCATGTCCGACCAGATGATGCGCTGGCCGAGGAGGGTGAAGGCCTGCGAGTTCAGCCAGTTCACCGGTCCGCCCCCTGACCGGCCCCGAGCAGGCGCTCGACGTACTTGGCGACGACGTCCACCTCGAGGTTGACCGGGTCGCCGGGCTGCTTGATGCCCAGCGTGGTCAGGGCGAGGGTGGTGGGGATGAGGCTGACCGTGAAGTAGTCCGGTCCTGCGTCGACCACGGTGAGGCTGATGCCGTCGACCGTGATGGAGCCCTTCTCCACGACGTAGCGGGTCAGGTCCGCGGGCAGCGAGATCTTGATGATCTCCCAGTGCTCGGAGGGCTTGCGCTCCAACACCTGGCCGGTGCCGTCGACATGGCCCTGGACGATGTGGCCGCCGAGGCGGGCGCCCACGGCCATGGGGCGTTCCAGATTGACGCGGGAGCCGACGCCGAGGGCGCCGAGGCTGGAGCGGTCGAGGGTCTCCGCCATGACGTCGGCGGTGAACTCGTCGCCCTCGTGCTCGACGACGGTGAGACAGACACCGTTCACGGCGATGGAGTCGCCGTGCTTTGCGCCCTCGGTGACGACGGGGCCGCGCAGCCGGAAGCGGGAGGCGTCGCCGAGGTTTTCGACGGCCGTGATCTCGCCCAGCTCTTCGACGATTCCGGTGAACACTTCCCGGGTCCTCCTGCCTCTTCGGGCACGGACTCCGGGGCCTGTCGATGACGACAGAATGAACGAGCGAGGACACCGGGGGCGACGCCGGACGGGACCGCCCCGAGGACGAGCCCAGATACGGCGGCGCGCATACGTGGATGCCCGCCCGCCGCGCACTGCCTCCCATCCGGACTTTAACCGTCGGTCCAGGAATTTCACCTGGTCAACCGGCCGCTGGAAGCGGTCGGGTCGCGGACTGTAACCGCCGGTTCGGACTTTCACCGACCCCGGAGTGCGCTGCTTCTGGTACACGGTCAGTGTGCCACGCCTGATCGAGGTCCATACGGGCGAACGGTGTGGGTTGGCTCACAGGCACTGTCGATGGACTTCTCAACCCGGCCCCACTGGTGGACCCTTTGGTCTAGTCCTTTTCGGATCTTCGCGGACCGGCCTGGCGGTGGTGACGACGGCCCTTGCCCACCGCCGGGCCTCACAACTCCCCCGTGCACGGGCTCTGGCAGGGTGGTCCGCATGAGCAGCGCGACCGCCGACGAGTTCGAGACGCACCGCCCGCGGCTGTTCGGCCTGGCCTACCGCATGCTGGGCTCGGCCGAGGAGGCGGAGGACGCGGTGCAGGACGCCTATCTGCGCTTCAGCGGGGCCGACCGCACGGGCATCGAGTATCCGGCGGCCTGGCTGGCGAAGGTCGTCACCAACCTGTGCCTGTCCCGTCTGACCTCGGCCCGCGCCCGGCGCGAGCACTACGTCGGAACGTGGCTGCCGGAGCCCGTGATCACCTCGGACGGCACGCTCGGACCGTTGGAGTCGGCCGAGCAGCGCGATGCCGTGTCGATGGCGATGCTGATCCTGCTGGAGCGGCTCAGTCCGACCGAGCGTGCGGTGTACGTCCTGCGGGAGGCGTTCGGGTACGGCCACCGCGAGATCGCCGGCGTGCTCCACCTGAGCGAGGCGAACTGCCGGCAGCTGTACCGCCGGGCGGTGCAGCGGGTGGGCGAGGAGCGGTCCCGTTTCGAGGCGGTGCCCGAGCGGCAGGAGGAGCTCGTCGTGTCGTTCCTGACGGCGGCCCGGGACGGTGATCTGGCCGGGCTCGAGAAGCTGCTGACGGCGGACGTGGTCTGGTCGAGCGACGGCGGCGGCAAGGTCAGTGCGGCCCGGCGGCCGGTCGAGGGACTGGACAAGGTGGCGCGGCTCTCGGTGGGCGGCGCCGAGCGGTTCGCGGCCGGGCTGGACTTCACGGCGGCCGAGGTCAACGGCGAGACGGGGCTGGCCGCGTGGGCGGGCGACACGCTGGTCGGCATGGTGGCGTTCGAGGTGCGGGACGGTCGGATCGCCCACATCCGGGTCGTGGTGAACCCGGACAAGCTGGGCTTCGTACGGCGGCAGCTCACGCGGGCGGCCTAGTGGCTGTCACATTCCACGCGGCTGCTCCGTCTCAGCTGACGTAGGGCGCTCCACCTGGGAGCGCCCGGCGTCCGAAGGGGCTGAACAGCATGACCACGATCCTGGTGACCGGCGGCACCGGAACCCTCGGCCGGCTCGTCGCCGAGCGGCTGCGCGCGGATGGGCACGAGGTGCGGGTGCTCAGTCGGCACAGCCGGCCGTACGCCGTCGATCTGCGCGAGGGGGGCGCCGGGCTGGAGGCGGCGGTCGCGGGCGTGGACACCATCGTGCACTGTGCGACGACGCAGACCGGCGGTGACGACAAGGCGGCCGGGAACCTCGTCGCGGCGGCGCGGCGGGCCGGGGTGGGGCATCTGGTCTACATCTCGATCGTCGGCGTCGACCAGGTGCCGTTTCCGTACTACCGGACCAAGCTCGCCGTCGAGAAGCTGATCGAGGAGTCGGGTCTCGGCTGGACCGTGCTGCGCACGACCCAGTTCCACGACCTGCTCGTGATGGTGTTCAAGGCAATGGCCAAACTGCCGGTCATGCTGCTGCCGGCGCGGGCGAGCGACCAGCCGGTCGAGGTGGCGGAGGTCGCGGCGCGGCTTGCGGAACTGGCCGTCGGTGCTCCCGCGGGACGGGTCGAGGACATGGGCGGGCCGGAGATCCGGACGTTCGAGTCGCTGGCGCGGACCTATCTGAAGGCGACCGGGCGTCGGCGGGCAGTGGTGAACGTGCCGCTGTGGGGCAAGGCGTACCGGGGGTTCCTCGGCGGTGGACACCTCGCGCCCGAACACGCCGTCGGCAAGGGCACGTTCGAGGAGTACCTCGCCGGGCGACGCGGATGAGCCGGCTCGACGGGGTGCACCCCGGGCTCGGGGCGGGGGTGGTGCCGGCGGCACTGCCGTGGCCATCGGCCTGAGCGGCACCGGAGCCGCCGCACACCTCTCGGGAAGCGCGCACTACCGCCCGGGCGGCGCGAACAACTCCTCCTGAGCACGGTCCCGCGCGGTGAGCAGGGCTCCGCGGAGTACGGCACTGCCGCCGAGGGCGCCGGCCCGGACCTCGGTGGGGAGCGGAGACATACGGCGGACCCGTTCGGCCACGCGGGCGGCGAGTTCGGCGCCACCGGCCTGGCCGACCTCGCCGCCCAGGACGAGGCAGCCGGGGTCGAGGATCGCCACCACGGAGGCGACACCCACGGCAAGCCGATCGGCGAGGGCGTCGAGGAAACGGTCGGCGCACCGGGCATCGGGGACGCGCACCCCCTCGCGCGTCGGCGCTGCGCCCCTGGTGTCACCGGTCTCCCCGGCACGCTCGACGCCTCCGGCCGAAGCGGGCCCGGCCGCCCCTGCTTCGCCGCCGCGTACCGGCACCGCAGCGGCCTCCTCCGGCCCACCCACCCGGGCGTCGCCGCCACGCGACTCCGCCCCGGCACTCCCGTGCGATTGCCCGGATGCTGCCACCGCGCCATTCCCCGAAACCAGGGCAGCCGCCGTCCGCACCACCCCCGCAGCCACCGGTTCATGCAGCGCCCCCTCCGCCGTCAGACCGTGCTCCCGTGCCAACTGCACGATCGCTGCAGAACCCGCCAGGGAGTGGAAACCCCCCTCGCAGTCCGTCGCCGAAGGGAGGGCGGTCGTGCCCGGTACGGGCAGGAAGCCGATCTCGCCGGTGCCGCCGGAGGCCCCGCGGCGCAGGGCGCCGTCCAGGACCACGGCCGCGCCGGTGCCGTGGCCGAGCCACAGCAGGACGAAGGTGTCGCGGTCCTGGGCGGCGCCGTCGCGCTGTTCGGCGAGTGCCGCGAGGTTGGTCTCGTTCTCGACGCTGACGCGGGCCTCGGGGAGGCGCTCCTGGAGCGCGGCGACCAGGCGGCGGTGCCACTCGGGCAGGCCCGAGGAGTTGCGGAGTTCGCCGGTGGACGGGTCGATCAGACCGGGGGCGCCGATCCCGACGGTGTGGAGGCGGTCGGCGCCGGCCTCCTTCGCCACGCGTTCGACCAGCGCGACCGCCTGCTCCACCGCCGGGCCCGTCCCCGTGTCGCCGCCGATCGGCAGGGACGCCTCGGCGAGCACCCGGCCGAGCAGGTCGGAGACGACCACGGACACACCCTCGGTACGGACGTCCAGGGCGGCGAGATGCGCGCGGTCCGCGACGATCCCGTAGAGCTTCGCGTTCGGTCCGCGCCGCTGCTCCCCCGCCTCCCCGACCACGGTGATCAGGCCGGACGCGGTGAGGCGCTCCACCAGATCGGCGACCGTCGGCCGGGACAGGCCGGTCAGCTGCTTCAACTGGCCTGCCGTCAACGGGCCCTGCTGCTGCAGCAGACGCAGGGCGAGCCGGTCGTTGATGGCCCGGGCGGTGCTGGGGGATGCGGGCATGCCGGGATCCTTCCAGATCGGCGGGACCGGACCGAGGCGGGCGTGCGCCCGGGCGGCCGTAAATCCCCTATCTATCAGGCAGGGTTCCTGATAGTTTACGCGACGCCGAGGGGAACCGTGTGGGAGAGGGGTGGGGCCGAGAATGGGCGACGTGGTCTACGACCTGCGCGAGGTGAGGCACAGCCGGTACGCCGTGGCCGCCGTGTTCGCCGTGCACGGCGCCGTCACCGGTTCGTTCGCGACCCGTGTGCCATGGGTCCAGGACCATGCCTCGCTGAGTGCGGGACAGCTCGGCTTCGCCCTGGCCTTCACCGCGCTCGGCGCGTCCTGCGCCATGCCGCTGGCCGGGCGGATCAGTCACCGCTTCGGCAGCCGTACGGCCCTGCGCGGCCTGATCGCGCTGTGGACGCTGGCGCTCGTCCTGCCGTCGCTCGCGCCGAACATGCTCACGCTGTGTCTGGCGATGTTCCTGTACGGGGCGAGCGCGGGCATGGCCGACGTCGCGATGAACGCGCTCGGTGTCGAGGTGGAGCGGCTGCTCGACAGGTCGATCATGTCGAGCCTGCACGGCATGTGGAGCGCGGGTGCACTGATCGGCTCGGCGGCGGGCACACTCGCCGCGCACCTGGGTTCGGACGCGCGTCTGCACTTCGCGCTGGCGGCGGCCGCTCTCACCCTGCTCGGCGTACTGGCCTGCCGCTGGGTGCTCGACGTGCAGGCCGCCGAGGACGAGGAGCCGCCGCCGCGGTTCACACTGCCGCCGAAGTCAGCGCTGCTGATCGGCACCGTCGGCTTCTGCGCGGTCTTCGCCGAGGGCGCCAGTCTCGACTGGTCGGCGGTCTATCTGCGCGACCAGCTCGACACCTCGGCGGGCCTGGCGGCCGCGTGCACGACCGGTTTCATGCTGACCATGGCGGTGGCCCGGCTCGTGGGCGACGTGGTGGTCGACCGCTTCGGCGCGGTTCGCACCGTGCGGGCGGGCGGGGCGCTGGCGGTCCTGGGCGGGCTGCTCATCGTCGTCGCGGGCAGTCCGGCCGTGGCGATGGGCGGTTTCGCGCTGCTCGGCCTCGGTATCGCGGTCGTCGTGCCGCTGTGCTTCGCGGCGGCCGGCCGCAGCGGCCCGAACCCGAGTCAGGCCATCGCGGGCGTCGCGACCATCACGTACACCTCGGGCCTGATCGCACCCGGCCTCATCGGCGGGGTGGCGCAGGCGACGAGCCTGCTGGTGTCGTTCGTGCTGGTGACGGTCCTGGCGTGCGGTCTTGCGGCCTTCGCGGGCGTTCTGCGCACCGGCGACCGCAGCCGCGCGGAGGTCAGCCGTCGGAGCGCAGCAGTTCCCGACCCGCGACCCTGAACCGCTCGCTCCACGGCGCGGGCCGCATCGTCTCCGGGTCCAGCCGGACCAGCACCCGGAAGCCGTGCGCGTAGGTCACCGAGCCGTCCGGGGAGCAGAACCGGAAGCCGTAGGTCAGTCCGGTGGTGCCGAGCCTTTCCAGCCAGAGGTGGACGGCGTAGGCGCCCGGCCGGGTGACCGGGGCCTCGTAGCTGATCCGGAGTTCCTTGACCGCGTTGCAGGCGTCCCCCGCCGCGGCCCAGTCGCCCTCGAAGCCGAAGCCGTACTCCTGGAACAGTTCGGACCAGGCCCGTTCGACCATCAGCGGGTAGCGGGCGTTGTGAAGCAGGCCGAGGGCGTCCAGGTCGTCGAAGTGGACGGTGACGGGGATCAGCCGGCCGTAGGACAGGGCGGGGGCGATCGTGGCTTCGGCGGTCACGGGTGGGGCTCCTGGGCAGGGGACGAAGCGGTGGGGACACTCCATCCTAAGCGGACGCTCAGGAGCCCCGGTTGGGAGGGCCACTGGAAAGGACCTGGTCAGCCCGCTATCGAGTCCAGCTGCTCGGCTGCCGGACGCAGCGCCCAGAGGTCGCCGCCGGGCGGTGCCTCCAGCTGGGGGACGGCCTGCTGCGCCGCCTTGTCGCCCGCATCCGCCGCCGCGTGTACGACGTCGCTCGCCGCGTAGCGGTGGAACTCCAGCTCCGGGTGCGGCCATGCGAGGGAGCCGGTCGCGGCGGGCAGGAGGTAGTCGACGGCCTTGAACAGGCCCTGCCCGCCCGGACCTTGATAGGTCCACAGGTTCACGCCGACGTGCCGGCCGATCGCCGCGAGCCGGGTGTACGCGACCAGGTCGAAGGTCGAGTAGTGCCAGCTCCGCGTCCGCGCGAGCTCCTGCGGCTGGCTGCCGTCGGCGGCGATCTGCGCGTCGATGCGTCTGGTGCGCGCGTCGAGGACGGTTCGCCGGGCCAGCGCCCGGTCGCCGGTCGCGTAGGCGAGGGCGGCGAGCTGCATGTCGTAGAAGGTGCCGTGGTTGTTGGCCGCCGCGCCCTCCTCCTTGCCGAAGGCGCTGTTCTTCAGCCAGTCGAGGAAGTCGGCGTTCCACTTCGCCATCCCCGTCCGGTCGGTCTTCGTCCAGCCGGGGGCGCCCGTGCCGAGGATGGCCAGGGCGTCGACGACGCTGGTGTACGACTGCGAGAAGTCGATGATGCCGATGGCCCGGCCGTCGTACTTGCACGGGATGAACTGGGCGTGGTCGAGGTTGGGGTTCATACGTGTGGCCGGGTCGAGGAACCAGGTGCGCAGGACCTGGGCCGCCTTTTCGGCGTAGGCGCGCTTGCCGGTGTAGTACCAGGCCAGGGACAGGTCGTAGGTCGAGTCGAAGACCTTCTCGACGTCCTGGCGGTCGGTTCCCGAGTCGACCTCGGGGTTGCGCTGTCCGTCCCGCTGGACATACGGGCAACCCCACGGGTTGTCAGCCGTCGGGGTTCGGGTGGGCCACCAGTAGGGGGCCTGGCTGAGGTAGTCGTGGAGGTCGCCGCCGGGTGCCGGTCGGGGTTTGTCGACGACCGTCCAGGGGCCCTGCGTCAGCCAGTTGTCGGCGCGGGCCGTCAACTCCCATAGTGCGAGTTGGAGTTGCGGATCGCCCTGATCCAGGCGGAGCTTCGTCCGCTGCAGCCGGGCGCCGTCGAGGACGGCCGTGTCGGGGGCCCTGGGTGCCGCGTGCGCGGAGGGGACGAGGACGGCCGCGAGGGTCACCACAGCGGACAGCAGGACGGCGGCACGGGATCTTCCACTCATCGAGCACTCCGATCCATCGAACGAATGGTCAGGAATGTGAACGCAGTTCATGAGCAGGACCGTGCGAGCGTAGAGGCGCCAGGTAGCCGTGACAATGGTCCGGACAGCCTTCCATGTACAGAGAAAGAGAAACCCCGCCAGTGGTCGGCGATCGCGGCCGACGGCATCGGCTCCGTGCTGTCCACCGCGGTGGGCGGGCCGCCCAACACCACGTACTCCGAGAACATCGGTGTGATGGCCGCGACCCGCGTCTACTCACCCGCCGCGTACTGGGCCGCGGCCGGCTTCGCCCTCCTCTTCGGCCTCTGCCCGAAGTTCGGCGCGGTCGTGGCCGCGATCCCGGGCGGTGTCCTCGGCGGCATCACCGTGATCCTCTACGGCATGATCGGACTGCTCGGTGCGCAGATCTGGACCAACGCCCGGGTAGACCTGCGCAATCCGCTGAACCTGGTCCCGGCCGCGGCGGGCCTCATCATCGGGGTCGGCAATGTGCCGATGAAGTTCACCGAGCACTTCTCCCTCAGCGGCATCGCCCTCGGCACCCTGGTCGTCATCACCGGCTACCACGCCCTGCGTGCCTTCGCACCCGCGCATCTCAAGACTCAGCAGCCGCTCCTGGACGAGGGCACCTCCTCCTACGACGAGGCCAGGTCGTAGGCGTACGACGGGCTGAACGTGCCCGGGGCCCCCTTGCAGCCGTCCGACTCCCCCGGCAGCTTCACCCACAGATACGCGTCGATGCGTGCCTCACCGGTGGAGAGCGTGGGCGCCCGGCCGATCCTGCGGCCCGCCGGGTCGCACCACTCGCCGTCGGCGGGGGCGCCGTTGCCGTTGCGGCTGGTGTCGATGACGGCGCCCAGGCCCGCGGGTCCGCCGAGGCCGGCGAGGACCTGGCGGTCGTAGGCGATCTCGTCGGACGTCGTCTGGAAGTTGGAGACGTTGCTGAAGATCCCGTCGGAGGAGGCGGTCGAGGCGGCGCCCGCCTCCTTCAGCAGCGCGGCCTGCTGCGCGGCCGGGTTCCAGCCGGAGTGCCCGGCGTCGTAGTAGACCCGCGCCCTCGGGTCGGCCGTCTTCAGGACCCGGCCCGCGCGCGCCAGCGAGGCGAAGCGGTCGGCGCGGGCGCGGTCGGAGAGGCAACCGGACTGGGCTATGGAGTCGGGCTCCAGAACGACGACGACCTCGCCGGAGCCGAGCCCCGCCGCGAAGCCGTCGATCCAGGCGTCGTACGCGGCGAGATCGGGCGCCCCGCCCTGGGAGGCGCCCCCGCAGTCGCGGCCGGGTATCGCGTACGGAACGACGACGGGCACCCGGCCCTCGGCCGCGGCGTCCGAGGTGACCGCGCGGACGCGGGAGGTGATGGTCGCCGGCGTGTAGTCGGCGAACCACACGGCGGCCGGCTGGTCGGCTATCCGGGACTCGATGACCGGTGTGCGCGGATCGTCCGGATGGTCGCGGACCCAGTCGAGCACCTTGGAGTCGGCGTGCCGGTAGAGGAGGGCGGACACCGCGGCGGGCTGCCGCTTCGGCTCCGTTCCGGTCGGCGAAGGACCGGCCTTCGTGGGGGAACTCGACGGCGGGGACGCGGACTTGGTGGCCGTGGCCGATGCGGAGGGCACCACGGGCAGCTGCTCGAGCCGCGGCGAACTGGTCACCTCGGGCTTCGCCTGCTGCGCGCCGCGTCCGTCGTCGAGCGCCGACATCATGCCGGTCGCGGTGCCGACGGCGACCACGACCCAGGCCGCCGCGGCCATGGCGCCGCGCCGTTTGGCCCGTCTGCGCTCGGCCCTGCGTGCGGCCAGCCGCTGCGCGCGTAAGCCTGACACCGTGCTGCTCCCCCACTCCGTTCCCCCGTTCTGGGGAAGCGCCGGGCCCGCCGACACCCCCGTCAGCCTAGGACTGGGACCCTTCCCCCATGGCGCAATTGGAACAGTTCACCACTTCTGTAGACGCAGTCGTCTCCCGCATGCGCGCCCTCGACGCGACCCTGCCCGAACGGGACGGTGTCGCGGTCTTCAACCGCGTCTACCTCGCCGTCACCGAGGCCGTCGACCGCAGCATCGACGCCCATCGCTTCGCGGACGCGCGGGCGGCGACGACGCTGGACGTACGGTTCGCCGAGCGCTATCTCGCCGCCGTCGACGCGGTCACCGCCGAACGGCACCCGCCGGCCTGCTGGCGGCCCCTGTTCCAGCTGCGCCGCCATCCCGGAGTACGACCGCTGCAGTTCGCGCTGGCGGGCATCAATGCGCACATCGGGCACGATCTGGCGCTGGCCGTCGTGGACACCTGCCGTACGTTGGACTGCGAACCGGCCGCCCTGGAGGACGAGTTCGATCGCGTGGGCGACCTCCTCGTCTCGCTGGAGGAGCGCATCCGCGAAGATCTGATGCCGGGCCCCGACCTCCTCCAGATCGCCGACCCGCTCACCCATCTGCTCGGCGCCTGGAGCCTGGAGCGCGCCCGGGACGCCACCTGGACCGCGGCGCGGGCGCTGTGGGCCCTGCGCGGACTGCCCGAGGTCGCCGCCGAGTTCACCGAACGCCTCGACGCGGCGGTGGGCTTCGCCGGACGCATGCTGCTCACGCCGCTCCCGAGTTAAGTTGAGTGTTGAACCGACGCAAAGGAGCGGACGCATGGCCATTCGGCTGGGACTGAGCCTTCCTCAGGCGCGGCAGTACGACATCGGACGCGATGTGCCCGACGTGGCACGCACCGCCGAACAGATCGGCTACCAGAGCCTGTGGGTCTATGAGCGTGCCCTCTTCCCCGAACCCGCGACCCAGGGTCTGTACGGCGTCGAGGGCCTGCCGTGGCCCGACGTGTACCGGGGCGTGCCGGACCCCCTGGTGACGCTGACCCTGGCCGCCGCGGCGACCGACCGGGCCCGGCTCGGCACGAGCATCCTGGTGGCCCCGCTGCACAACCCCTTCCAACTGGCCAAGTCGCTCGCCACGCTGGACGCGGCGAGCGGCGGCCGGGTGCTGGCGGGCCTCGGCACCGGCTGGTCGCTCGACGAGTACGCGGCCGCGGGCGTGGCCCCCTTCGAGGAGCGGGGCCGGGTCCTGGACGAGATCATCGATGTCTGCCGGGCGGTGTGGGGCCCGGACCCGGTGACCTACGAGGGCCGGATCACCAAGATCGCCTCGGCCGTGGTCGGCCCCAAGCCCGCCCGTCCCATCCCGATCCTGCTGCCCACCAACAGCAGGAAGGCGATGACCCGGCTCGTCGACCGCGCCGACGGCTGGATGCCCATCGCCATGGGTGCCGGGCAACTGGCCGCGCAGTGGCGTCAGTTGCAGGACCTGGCGGCCGAGCGAGGCCGCACCGCGCCGATCGAGACGGTGGTACGGGTGAACGCCCGGTACACGCCCAAGGCGTACGACGGGGCCGACCGCTCCCCGTTCCAGGGCAGCGTCGCCCAGCTCGTCGAGGATCTCGCCGCCCATGCCGAAAGCGGCCTCGACGAGTTCTTCTTCGAGCTCCAGGGCGGCGCGCGGGACGCCCAGGAGCTGAAGGACGTGGCCGCCGAGCTCTACGAGTCCGTGCGCGCCGCCGGTCTCTAGGGCCTGTCGTCTGGATCGGGTCGGCTAAAGCCAATGGCGCTTTACGGCTGCCCCGAGCGGGGTCATGGGGTCCCCCCCGCTCGAGCGGAGCCGAGAGTGGGGGAGCGTGCAGCTGCAAGGCGGAGGAGGGAGTCGACGCGGAGCGTCGGCGAGTGACGACGACGCGGCGGATGGGCGTGCCAGGGCCCGCGACGCCGGGCCCTGATCCAGAGGACAGGCCCTAGTCCTCCGGCAGCTCGACCGGCGCGATCTCGTCGTACACGTCACCCGGCCCCGGGTTGGTCGCGTCGGTCGCGCCGCCGAAGTGGTGCATGACGCCCCAGACCGCGTTCAGCGCGGTCTGGATCGCGCCCTCGGCCCAGCCGGCCGTCCAGGAGATGTCGTCGCCGGCGAGGAAGATGCCCCGCTTGTCCTCGGGCAGCCGGTCCTGCATGAAGTGGGTGAACAGGCGCCGCTGGTAGCGGTAGTGGCCGGGCAGGTTGGCCTTGAACGCGCCCATGAAGTAGGGCTCGTTCTCCCAGGACACGGTCACCGGGCTGCCGATGATGTGCTTCCTGATGTCGACCTTCGGGTAGATCTCGCCGAGCGACTTCAGCATGACCTCCATCCGCTCGTTCGCGGACAGCGGCAGCCACTTCAGGCTGTCGTCGCACCAGGTGTAGGAGAGGCAGATGACGGCCGGCTTGTCGGGGCCGTCGTCGAGCAGGTAGGTGCCGCGGGTCATGCGGTCGGTGAGCGTCATCGACATGACGTCCCGGCCGGTCGGATTTCCCCTGTCGTCGACGGCCTTGTCGAGCCAGAAGGGGCGGTCGACGGGCACGAAGAGCTTGCTGGACTCCATGTAGTGGGTGCGCTCGATCGCCGTCCAGTGGTCGATCGGGAAGAGCGAGTCGTCGCAGGCGATCTTCGACAGCAGCATCCAGGACTGGGCGGTGAAGATCGCCGCCTGGTAGGTGCGGATGTCGCCGTTCGCGTCGGTCACGGTGATCCGGTTGCCCGCCGTGCGGTGCAGCCGGGTCACGGCCGGGCGGGGCTCGCCGTCCACGTGCAGGGACTTCAGGGACGTCCCGTACGGCCAGTGGACGATCTTCTCGGGCTCGCGCTCCCAGAGCCTGAGCGGGAGCTGCTGGCTGCCGCCGACGATGCCGCGGTGGTGGTCGTCGGCCTCGGTGTAGACGACCCGCAGGATCTCCAGGATGGAGTTGGGGAAGTCGGTGTCCCAGCCGCCCGTCCCGAAGCCGACCTGGCCGAAGATCTCGCGGTGGCGGAAGGACTTGAAGGCCTCGGAGTCGCAGAGGAAGCCGTAGAAGGTCTGGTTGTCGAGCTTCTCGACCAGCTTCGCCCAGATCTCGCGGATGCGCGGCACGTCACGCTCGCGCAGGGCACGGTTCATGTCGGAGAAGTCGGCGCCCTCTTCGAGGCACCTGTTCCACGCCTCGGCGACATCGCGGTAGACCTGCGGCAGGTCCTCGACCGTCTCGGCGTAGTGCGACTCGCCCTTGAGGTCGATGACGGTCGAAGGGGTCGCCTCCGCGAGGGGGTTGGGGAACGGCCGGGTCTCGAGTCCCACCAGGTCGATGTAGTGCTGCAGGGCCGTCGAGGACGGCGGGAAACGCATCGCGCCCATCTCGGCGGTGAGGGACGGGTCGCAGCCCTCGAAGCCCACGGTCCGCAGGCGCCCGCCGATCCGGTCGGCCTCGTACACGACCGGCTTGAGGCCCATCTTCATCAGCTCGTAGGCGGCCACGATGCCGGACAGCCCGCCGCCGATGACCGCGACCTCGGCGCCGTGCTCGGTCGCCGGTATCTGGCCGAGGCCCGCGGGGTGGGCGAGGAAGTCGTCGTACGCGTAGGGGAAGTCCGGGCCGAACATGGTGATCGGCGGCAACTGCTGCTCGTCTGCGTGCTCGACGGCGTTGGGCACGGTGGACGTCATGGGGTACGGACTCCTTGCACGGAAAGTACGAGTACGGGGTGAGGGGTTCAGACGAGGGACCCGTAGAGGCCGGGCCGGCGGTCCTTCAGGTACGGGTTCGCCTCGCGGGAGGCGGCGAGGAAGGCGGGGTCGGCATCGGCGAACACCAGCTCCTCGCCGCGTCCGGCGCGGGCGCGGGCGACCCCGTCCGGACCGGCCAGCGCGGAGAGCCCGACGAAGTCGAACTCCCCTTCCTGACCGACCCGGTTGACGTACGCGACGTACAGCTGGTTCTCCCAGGCCCGGACCGGGATCATCGACTCGGCGACGAACTGGAACGGATGCATCTGGGCCGTCGGCACGACGAGCAGGTCGGTGCCGGCCAGGGCGTGGGCGCGGACGTTCTCCGGGAACTCGACGTCGTAGCAGATCATGAGGCCGACGGTGAGCCCGCCGAACTCGGCCTGGACGACCGGCTGCTCGCCCGGCGTGAAGTGGTCGCGCTCGAAGCAGCCGAAGAGGTGGGTCTTGCGGTAGTTCGCAAGACGGATGCCCTCGGCGGAGATCATCTGCGCGGAGTTGAAGACGGTCTCCCCGTCCCGCTCCGGATACCCGTACGCGATCGCGAGCCCGTGCCGCCCGGCGATGTCGGCGATCGCGTCCGCGGACTCACCGTCGGCCGGCTCGGCGAGGCGGCCGATGTCGTCGCCGATCGCGTACCCGGTCAGGAACATCTCCGGCGCGGCCAGCAGCAGGGCACCCGCGGCAGCGGCACGCCCGGCAGCCGCGTCGAGCACCTTGAGGTTATCGCCGACGGACCCGGGACGACCGGAGCTCTGGAGCAGGGCGGTACGCATGCGTGTTCCTCAGCGATACGGAGGGGTTCGGGGGCCATTTAGACGGTACGGTCGCAGGGCCGGGCCCAGCAAGAAGAACCCGTTGCGCGCTGGTGAGCGGTTCGTTGCGTACACCACCACGCAGACGACGATTCGTTGCGCCCTTCTGCTGCCGGGCCCCTGAGCGCCCCTTCAGCCGCCGGGTCCTGCAGCTCCCGCAGGGGCGCGGGGAACTGCGTGACAAGCCACGACGCGCCCGCAGACAACGACGATCCCGCCCGCGCTAAAGCTCACGCAACCGCTCAATGATCTCCCGCAGCAATGCGGGATCATCCGCGGCCCCGCCCGCATCCACGCGCCGCGGCGCATCAACCCGCACAAGCCCGGCGGCGGCCAGATCCCCCAGCAACACCCGCAGCACCGTCAGCGGCAGATCCGCATCCGCGGCAAGCTCCACCACCGGCCGGGACCGACCCCGGACCAGCGCAAGCAGTGCGGCCCCGGCATGGTCGACCCCCGACCGCACCTCCCCGTCCACGGCGGTGACCCGTGCCATCAGGTCGATGCGATGCCCGTCGGAGGGGCGGGTCCGCCCCCTGGTGACGGTGTACGGCCGCACCATCGCCCCGGTCTCGTCCTCGTACCAGTGCTCGTCACTCACGGCAGGGACGCCCGCACCGCCACGCCCTCCTCCGCCAGCACGCCCTCCGGCAGGGTCACCACCGCCGTCGTCCCGCCGTACGGCGACGGGCCGAACGCCACCTCGATCCCGTGCCGGGCGGCGAGGCGCCCCACGACGTACAGCCCGAGCCTGTCGTGCCGGGTCGGGTCGAAACCGCCGGGATCCCCGATCGTCCGTTCCGCCTCCTCCAGCTGCCCGGCGTCGAACCCGAGCCCCCGGTCGTCGATCTGCAGGACGAAGCCGCCGTCGGCCCGGGCGGTGCGCATGGTCACACGGGTGTCCGGCGGTGAGAAGACCGTGGCGTTCTCGACGAGCTCGGCGATCAGATGCACGACGTCGGCGACGGCGTCCGCCGCGACGCCCACCGCGGGCGTCGGCGGCACCTCCACCCGGGCGTACGCCTCGATCTCACCGACCGCGGAGGCGACGACGTCGGCGACGGGCACCGGGCGCCGCCATCTGCGGCCGGGCGCCGAGCCGGAGAGGACGATCAGGTTCTCGGCGTGGCGCCGCATCCGGGTGGTGAGGTGGTCGATGCGGAAGAGCTGTTCCAGAACGTCCGGGTCGTCCGTGCGCCGCTCCAGCGTGTCGACGAGCTTCAGCTGCCGGTGCACGAGCGACTGGTTGCGGCGGGCGATGTTGAGCAGCACCGCGGAGAGCCCACGGCGCAGGTCGGCCTGCTGTACGGCCGCCTCGACGGCCGCGAGGCGCGCCGCGTTGAAGGACCGCCCCACGTCGCCGATCTCGTCGGCGCCCGCCTCCCCGTCGGCGAGCGGCGGCGCCTCGGTGACCGCGTCCACGTCCTCGCCCGCACTCAGCCTGGCCATGACGTCGGGCAGTTGGCTGGTGGCCAGCAGATCGGCGGCATCCCGCAGCGCCTCAAGGCGCCGCGAGATCCGCCGCGCACCCCGCACCGCGAACCACAGCGACAGCCCTACGGCAGCCAGTCCCACCACTCCGACCACGACGGCCCTCGTCAGCTGCCGGTAGGCGAACTCCCGCCCCCGCCCGGCGGAGTTCATGGCGGACCGGGTGCACAGCCGCATGTACTGCTTGACCGCCCGGTCGGTGGTGGAGCGCCAGGAGTCGGCCCCGACGGCGTCGCCCGCGCCCGCCGCTCCGGCCCGCAGCAGCGCGTCCTCGCTCGTCACCAGCCTTCGGTGCAGCTGCCCGCGCTGGAACGCCACGAACAGCGCCCGCGAGTCGCCCGGCAGGTCCGGCACATACGTCCGCTCGAAGACCCGCCGGTCCTCGACGGTCGCCGTGAGCATGTCGTACTGCCGGTCGGTCAGGGTCCCGGCGGCCCGCGCCCCGGCGACCAGCGCGTCCTCCCGCGAGACGAACTCCCGTACCCGGACCAGCTCGACGACGACCTGGGCCTCCCGCGCGAGCTGCCCGGCCTGCAGGGCGGTGAGCGTCGACTCGACGTCGAAGCCGGGTTCCACCAGCGCGCTGTACTCGCTCACCGCCCGGTCCCAGGAGATGTCCCGGGACAGCACCCGCTCCCGCAACCCCTCCAGCCTGCCGGCGGTCGTGACCATGGCGTCCAGCGCCTGCCGCTGCCGGGCGGAGAGCAGGCCGCGGTCCCCGGAGCGGATCGCGTCGCGCATGGCGTCCACGGCCCGGTCCGTACGGCGCTGCTGCTCCAGCAGGCCGGCGACGGGCGGCGTACGGCTGTCCGTGCCCAAGTACGCGGCGGACAGCCGCCGTTCGATCTGGATCTGCCCGATCGCCGTGTCGACGGGGGTGCCGAACTCCTCGTAGACGCCCTGCACCCGGACGAGCGCGCGCAGCTCCCCGGTGACGGAGACCATGGCGAAGCTCCACAGCACCAGCAGCGCCAGCGCGGGAGCGAACGCGAGCGCGACGATCCGGGCGCGTACCGTGCTGGGACGGCCGATGAGCCGGCGCATGCTCCCTCCCCCGGAGTTACTCGCCAGTGCTACCCGTCGGTAACGACGCCGCACAACCTACGGGAAGCTTCGCCGGGTCCGCAACGGCCACTTGAGCACCAGCAGCATCGCCGTCACCAGATAAGGCACCGCGAACAGCGCGAACGCGGTGCTGTGCGCGGCGCTCGTCTCGATCGCCGCGTAGCCGCCGTACGCCGCGACCGTGGCCAGGTCGTTGCCCAGGCCCGCGACCGAGGTCAGGGTGGCCCGGCGGGCGTCGTCGATGCGCTGCTGGAGGCGGACGTCGGCCAGTACGGTCGCCAGCTGGAAGCCGCCGAAGGCGAGGGCGAGCAGGACGAGGCCGCCCGGGGTACGGGCCGCGGCGCCCACCGCCATGGCGAGGGCGGCCACCACGAGGACAGCCGCCAGTCCCGCCGTACCCATGCGTTCCCAGGGCCCGGCCAGCACGCCCCCGGCGGTCGCTCCCGCCCAGATCAGCAGGAGCAGATAGGGGACCGTCGTCTCCGCCACGCCGGTGTCCCGCACCAGCAGCGGCGTGTACTCGTCGAGCGCCCCCCACACGGCCCCCACCGCCGGGACGAGCAGGAGCGCTCCGCGCAGCGACCGGTCGCTGCGGACCGCGGTGAGCCCCTGCCGCAGGGTCGTGGACCAGGCCTCCGCGTCGGCCTTCGGCACCGCCCGGTCCTCGGGGAACCGGGTCGCCGTCGCGGCGCTCGCCAGACAGGCCAGCACGCTCGCCGCTCCTACGGCGGGGTAGCCGCCCCAGGCGAACACCGGTCCCGCGAGCGCCATGGCCGCCATGATCGCGACATGTCCGGCAGCCCGTGCCCGGCCCATGATCCTGGCGTACCGGTCGGCCTCACCGAGCCGTTCCAGTCCCTCGTACACCAGCGCCTCCAGCGCACCGGAGCCGAGCGCTCCGCGGGCGCCCCACAGGACGAAGCCCAGGGCGAAGGCCCAGTACGACGGGGTGAGCACCCACAGGGTGAAGCCGGCCGCGGTCAGCAGCGGGCCGAGCCAGAGCAGCAGCCGCCGGGAGACGGCGTCGGCCCAGGCGCCGGAGGGCAACTCCAGAACGACGCCCGTGATCGACCAGAGGACGAAGAGGGAGGAGATCTGCCAGACGGACAGACCGGTGTCGCTGAACAGCAGCGTGTACACCGGGTAGAGCAGGACGAAGTCGTCGAGGAACGCGTAGCCGTACAGCGCGGCCGTGAGCCGGCGGACGCCGGCGGTGACGGGCACGCGCGCAGGTGAGAGTGTCATGAGGCCTTCCCGCAGGGACGGATCGGATGCCGGAGGTACGGCGTCCGAGGCGGCCCTCGGGAGGCACGGCTGGTGGATCAATGTCGCCAAGTCATGGCACCGATGGTAGGCGCCTGCGGCGATCCCGTCCGGTGATTAGGGCCTGTCGGCTGGATCAGGTCGGCTGTAGCCAACGGCACTTCCCGGCTGCCCCGAGCGGGGTCATGGGGGTCCCCCGCTCGAGCGAAGCCGAGAGTGGGGGAGCGAGCAGCTGCAAGGCGGAGGAGGGAGTAGACGCGGGGCGTCGGCGAGTGACGACAACGCCGCTGGGGGTCCCCCACGCCCTTAAGGCAGTGGCGGAGTGCGTGCCAGACCGCGCGACGCCGGGCTGATCCAAACGACGGGCCCTAAGTCGGCGACCCCGACGAGAAGCGGCGCAGCAGCGGCGACAGCACCAGCACGGACTTGGTGCGCTCGACGAACGGCTCCCCTGCGATGCGCTCCAGGACCCGTTCGAAGTGGCGCATGTCGGAGGCGAAGACCTGGACGATCGCGTCCGCGTCGCCGGTGACCGTGGAGGCGGCCACGACCTCCTGGTAGCGCTCCAGACCCCGCCGGATGACCTCCGGCGAGGTGTTGTGCCGGCAGTAGATCTCGACGAACCCCTCGGTCTCCCAGCCGAGCGCCCCCGGGTCGACCCGTACGGTGAAGCCGGTGATGGCGCCGGTGGCGCGCAGCCGGTCCACGCGCCGCTTCACGGCGGGCGCGGACAGGCCGACGAGCTGCCCGATGTCCGCGTAGGAGCGGCGGGCGTCCTCGGCGAGGGCGTGCACGATGCGTTCGTCGAGATCGTTCAGCACTGCTGGTGGTTCACTTCTCTGGAGTCGCGAGTACGTCTGGAGTTGCGAGTTCTGCTCGCGTGGCAAGACGGGAGCGGCGATAGCCGTACCCGAAGTAGAACACGAGCCCGACCGCCATCCAGACCCCGAAGACCACCCAGGTGACGGCGGACAGGCTGCCCATCATCCAGACGCAGAACGCGAAGCCCACGGCGGGCAGGACCGGGGAGAGCGGCACCCGGAAGGTACGGGGCATGTTCGGCCGGGTCCGGCGCAGCACCACGACGGCGATGTTGACCAGGGCGAAGGCGAAGAGGGTGCCGATGCTGGTGGCGTCGGCGAGCTGGCCGAGCGGGATGGCGGCGGCGAGGACTCCGCAGAACAGGGAGACGATGACCGTTCCGGCGCGGGGCGCTCCGGTCTTCGGGTGAACCTTGCCGAACACCTTGGGGACCAGCCCGTCCCGGGACATCGCGAAGAGGATGCGGGTCTGGCCGTAGAGCACGGTCAGCACGACGCTCGCGATGGCGATGACGGCGCAGGCGGCGAGCAGGGTGCCCCAGAAGGACTGGCCGGTGACGTCGCGCATGATCTGGGCGAGCGCGGCCTCCGAGTCGTTGAACCGGCGCCAGGGCTTGGCGCCGACGGCGACGGCGGCGACGAGCACGTACAGCGCGGTGACGATCACGAGCGACAGCATGATGGCCCGGGGCAGGTCCCGCTGGGCGTTCTTGGCCTCTTCGCCCGCGGTGGAGGCGGCGTCGAAGCCGATGTAGGAGAAGAAGAGCGTGGCACCGGCAGCGCTCACGCCCGCCATGCCGAGCGGCATGAAGTGCGCGTAGTTCCCGGACCTGAAGCCCTGGATGCCGATGGCGCAGAACAGCACCAGCGCGGCGATCTTCACACAGACCATGATCGTGTTGGCGCGGGCGGACTCCCGGGCGCCGCCCAGCAGAAATGCCATGGCCAGCAGCACGACGATCAGCGCGGGCAGGTTGAAGATGCCGCCGTCGCCGGGTGGGGCGGACAGCGCGGCCGGGATGGTGACGCCTATGGTCCCGTCCAGCAGTTCGTTGAGGTACTCGCCCCAGCCGACGGCCACGGCGGCGACCGAGACGCCGTACTCCAGGACCAGACACCAGCCGCAGATCCAGGCGATCAGCTCGCCCATCGTTGCGTATGCATACGAGTACGAGGACCCGGCGACCGGGATGCTGCCCGCCAGCTCGGCATAGGAGAGGGCCGAGAAGAGCGCGGTCAGACCGGCGATCACAAAGGACAGGGTGACGGCGGGACCGGCCTTGGGCACGGCCTCGCCGAGGACCACGAAGATGCCGGTGCCGAGGGTGGCGCCGATGCTGATCATGGTGAGCTGCCACAGCCCGAGGGAGCGGCGCAGGGCCCCTCCCTCGCCCTGGCCGCCCTCTGCGACCAGGCGTTCCACGGGCTTGCGACGCATGAGGCGCGCGCCGACGCCCAGCGGAGGTGGGGCGTTCGTGGTGCGGTCCTGCGGGGGTGCGCCTTGATCGAGCACGCGCTGACTCCTTCGTCACTGCGGTCAGGGCGGCGGGGACCGGCGGCATCCCTGCGCGAGCAGGGACCCACCGAGCGGGGTCCCTGCCACGCCACGTACAGGGCATGACCCTACGGGGCAGGCCTTCGCAGGCGAAATGCAGCAACCTTGCGCATACGTGCAAGTTCGTTGCGTGCATCGCATCCCGGCGGGCGTTCGTTGCACGGGGCTTGCCGAGCGTTGCGTACGGCTGCTCAGTGCAGCTCCTTCACCAGGAAGGTGCAGGCGTCGACGCACTCGCGCTCGGCGCCGTCCGCGTCGACGTACGTATAGCGGTCGAGGTAGTCCGTCACCGGGCGATACCCGAGCCGCGCGTACAGCGCGGCCGCCCGCGGGTTGTCCCTGCCGACACCGATGCCGACGACCGGCAGGGCCCGCTCCCGGGCCAACTCCTCGGCGGCTCGGATCAGTCGGGTGCCGATCCCGCGTGAGCGGAGGTGCTCGGGCCAGACACCCAGCCCGCCGATCTCGGGGCAGTCCACGGCGACTTCGGGCGCCTCGCAGCCGATCCAGCGCAGCTCCGTGTGCCCCACGGGCCGGCCCTCCAGCCAGGCGAGCAGATACGTGCAGTCACCCGCCTCCTGCCGGGCGAAGCGCCGAGCGTGGAAGGAGGTGAGTCCCGGCGAGGGCATGTACTCGTCGAGCAGCACCACATCGGCGGCCCGGCAGACTGTGATCTCCATGCCCTCGACGGTAGGGCCCGGACATGCCGACGGCCCCCGAATTTCAACGGGGGCCGTCGGCAAGGGACTTGGCTCAGCTCCAGCTGGCGTGCAGCGGCTTGCCCTCCGCGTAGCCGGCCGCGCTCTGGATGCCGACCACCGCCTTCTCGGCGAACTCCTGCAGGGAGTTCGCACCGGCGTAGGTGCAGGAGGAGCGGACGCCCGCGATGATCGAGTCGATCAGGTCCTCCACGCCGGGACGGGCCGGGTCGAGGAACATCCGGGAGGTGGAGATGCCCTCCTCGAACAGCGCCTTGCGGGCGCGGTCGTACGCCGACTCCTCCGACGTACGGTTGCGGACCGCCCGCGCGGAGGCCATGCCGAACGACTCCTTGTACAGGCGGCCGTTCGCGTCCTGCTGCAGATCGCCCGGGGACTCGTAGGTGCCCGCGAACCACGAGCCGATCATCACGTTCGACGCACCGGCCGCCAGGGCCATGGCGACGTCGCGCGGGTGCCGGACGCCGCCGTCGGCCCACACGTGCTTGCCGTACTTCCTCGCCTCGGCCGCGCACTCCAGGACCGCGGAGAACTGCGGGCGGCCGACACCGGTCATCATGCGGGTGGTGCACATCGCGCCGGGGCCGACACCGACCTTGATGATGTCCGCGCCCGCCTCGATCAGGTCGCGCACACCCTCGGCGGCGACGATGTTGCCGGCGACGATCGGGACCTGCGGGTCGAGGGCGCGCACCACCTTGATGGCGCTGATCATCGACTCCTGGTGGCCGTGCGCCGTGTCGATGACGAGCGTGTCCACGCCCGCGTCCAGCAGCTGCTTGGCCTTGCCCGCGACATCGCCGTTGATGCCCACGGCGGCGGCGATGCGCAGCCTGCCCTGCGCGTCGGTGGCGGGCGTGTACAGCGTGGCGCGCAGGGCGCCCTTGCGGGTGAGGATGCCGGCGAGCCTGCCGTCGGTGTCGACGGCGGGCGCGTAGCGGCGGTTGGCGTGGTCGAGCCGGTTGAACGCCTCACGCGGGTCGATGTCCGCGTCCAGGAGCAGCAGATCCCGGGACATGACGACCTCGAGCTGCGTGAAGCGGTCCACGCCGGTCAGGTCCTGGTCGGTGACGACGCCGACCGGCCGGCCGTCCTCGTCGACGACCACGCCGGCGTTGTGCGCACGCTTGGGCAGCAGGGCCAGCGCATCGGCGACGGTCTGGTGCGGGGCCAGCACGATCGGGGTGTCCAGGACGAGGTGGCGGCTCTTCACCCAGGAGACGACCTCGGTGACGACCTCGATCGGAATGTCCTGGGGGATGACGACGAGGCCACCGCGCCGGGCCATCGTCTCGGCCATGCGACGGCCGGCGATGGCGGTCATGTTGGCGACGACCAGCGGGATCGTGGTGCCCGTGCCGTCCGGGGAGCTGAGGTCCACACCCTGCCGCGAGCCGACCGCACTGCGGCTCGGGACCATGAAGACGTCGTCGTACGTCAGGTCGTACGCGGGCTGGATGTCGTTGAGGAAACGCACGTGCTGCACATCCCAGTCGATCAGAGGTGGCCCCCGGACAGGTCAGCCAGGGGGAAGAGCACGTACTTCATTGTCCCATGTCGACCGGAATGCGATACACGGGCAGATCATCCAGGCAGGTCACAGGGCCCTTAGGAGGTTCCTCCAAGGGCGAGTGCCACAGTGAGGGCCGGCATCCGGTCCATGGCCGCGGAGAACACCTCTCGCGCGGCCTCCCACTCCTTGGGGCGCACCTTCGCGTACGACTGCCAGTTCCGTACGACCACGAGCAGTCCGTCCGCTGCTCCCTCGGGCCAGACCGAGATGTCGCTGAGGCTGTCGACGAGCGCGTCCCAGTTGCGGCCGAACCAACCGGGCAGCCGGAGGGCGTCCACGCAGCGGTCCATCAGGCCCGCCTTGTCCGTGACCCCGTCGAGGTCCAGCGTGACCACGAGTTCCGCCATCTCAGTACCGCCCCGAACGGATCTTGGCACTTTCCCTGACCACCTGTCAGATCCCGTCCGGATCGGCCCTGTTGAGCGCCGGCTTCGGCGTCGGGCCCGCCGTCATCAGGACGTCCGCGGCCGATGTGTCCGTCACCAGGCTGGTGACCAGCCCGGAGCGCAGCACCGCGTCGATGGCGGACGCCTTGCGCGCCCCGCCCGCGATCGCGACGACCTCGGGGATACGGCGGAGCTGGTCGGCCTTGACGGTGATGCACCGCTCGCCGAGGTCCCGGCCGACCCGGCGGCCCTGGCCGTCGAAGAGGTGCGCGGACATCTCGGCGGCGACACCGAGCGAGGCGTAGTGCGCGCGCTCCTCGTCGCTGAGCATGTCGTGCACCGTCGAGATGCCGGGCTCCCAGGAGCCGATGGAGACGCAGGCGACGGTGACCTTGTCGAAGTACTCGAAGGCCCGGGCGATCCCGGTCTGGTTGCGCAGCGCGGCCGCGGTCGCCGCGTCCGGCAGCAGCATCGGGGCGTAGATGGGGTGGGCGTCGCCGCCGGAGACCTGGGCGGCGCGGCGCACGGCCTCGACGGAGCCGCGCTCGGCGGTCCCGGCGTCGTACACGCCCGTCAGCTGCACCACCGTGCACGGCGGCAGCCGGTCCAGGGCCGCGGCCATGTGGATGGTGGAGCGGCCCCAGGCAAGGCCCAGCACATCGCCCTCGTTGACGAGCTCGCCGAGCAGGTCCGCGGCCACCTCACCGAGGTTTTCCGGGTCGGGCGTCTCCTCGGCCTCGGCCGGGGACTCCACCACGACGGCGTGCCTGAGGCCGTAGCGGGCGCGCAGCGCGTCGGAGCGCTCGGCGTCCAGCTCGGCCGGGACGCGGATCTCGATGCGTACGAGATCCCGTTCGAGAGCCGTCTCCAGGACCCGGGCCACCTTGAAGCGGCTGACGCCGAACTCCTCCGCGATCTGGATCTTGGACTTGCCCTCGAGGTAGAAGCGGCGGGCCATGGCCGCCGCCTGCACCAGCTCAGCGGGTCCCATCCGCACTGCTGACCGGCCCGCCGACATACCCGACACGGCGATCTCCTCACTGCTGTTCACACTCTGGATTCGCCGTTCATCCTTGCAGATTCGGCGCACTTGATCCGCCCTGATGGGCGCCGTTCACGTTGTCTTGGCTCAGTGGTCGCACGCCCAGCTCGCCCTGGCGGTCACCGTCTCCGCCTGGGTGCGCAGTGCACGTACCGCGTGCGCCGGGTCCTCCGCTCCGTACACCGCCGAACCCGCGACGAAGACATCCGCGCCGGCCTCGGCGCAGCGCTCGATGGTGGAGGCGGAGACTCCGCCGTCCACCTGGAGCCACAGTTCGAGGCCGTGCTTGCTGATCAGCTCGCGGGTGCGGCGGATCTTGGGAAGCATGATGTCGAGGAACGCCTGCCCGCCGAAGCCAGGCTCGACCGTCATGATCAGCAGCATGTCGAGCTCGGGGAGCAGGTCCTCGTACGGCTCGATGGGCGTGGCGGGCTTCAGGGCCATGGAGGCGCGGGCGCCCTTGGCCCGGATCTCCCGGGCGAGCCGGACCGGCGCGGCGGCCGCCTCGACGTGGAAGGTGACGGAGGAGGCCCCCGCTTCGACGTACTGCGGGGCCCAGCGATCGGGGGCCTCGATCATCAGATGGCAGTCCAGAGGGGTGTCCGTCGCACGGGCCAGGGACTCTACGACCGGCACGCCGAGCGTGAGGTTCGGGACGAAATGGTTGTCCATGACGTCGACGTGGAGCCAGTCGGCTCCTTCGACCGCCTTCGCCTCGTCCGCGAGGCGGGCGAAGTCGGCGGACAGGATGCTGGGGTTGATCTGCACGGCCATGACCCAAGCCTGCCATGTCCGGGCACGTTTGTTCGCGCCGGTCCGGACCTGAGACGTTCATACGATGGTGAGGACGGCGCTCCGGGCAGCTTCATGGGCTGGCGGGGCCCCGTTCCGAGTCCTCGTCGTCTCCACCGCGGCCATCGCGCCGATCGCCCGTGCGGTCCCGCGCGGCGGCCCGGCCGAGCACGCGGGATCGGTCCGCTCCGAGCCGAACGCGCTGCGCGCCGCCCGTGGCCGGTACCGGCCGCCCGCGCCACCACGACGGCTCCGGGAAGTCAGCCGGTTCTCCGGATGAGCGCCAGATACATCGCGTCGGTTCCGTGCAGATGCGGCCACAGCTGTACGTCGGGGCCGTCACCGAGGTCCGGTACGCCCGGCAGCAGAGGCCGCGCGTCGATCAGCTCGGCCGCGGGGTGCTGCTTGAGCAGGTCGTCGACGACGGCCCTGGTCTCGGCGAGATGCGGCGAGCAGGTGGCGTAGCCGACGACACCGCCGACGCGTACGGCCTCCAGCGCGGTGCGCAGCAGGGCGCGCTGCAGCGGCCCGAAGCCGTCCAGGTCCTCGGGACGGCGCCGCCAGCGCGCCTCGGGCCGCCGGCGCAGCGCGCCGAGCCCGGTGCAGGGCACGTCCATCAGGACGCGGTCGAACGAGCCGGGCCGCCACGGCGGGCGGGTGCCGTCCGCGGCGATGACCTGGTACGGCCCGGGGTTGCCGCGCAGGGCCTTGGCCACCAGTCCGGCCCGGTGCGGCTGCTTCTCGGAGGCGAGCAGGGTCGCCCCCCGCTCGGCGGCCAGCGCACCGAGCAGCGCCGCCTTGCCGCCGGGTCCGGCACACCCGTCGAGCCACTTCTCGTCCGGGCCGTCCAGCGGAGCGTTGGCAAGGGCCAGGGCCACGAGCTGGCTGCCTTCGTCCTGTACGCCCGCGCGGCCTTCCCGGACGGCCTCGATCGCGCCGGGCTCACCGCCTTCGCTGAGCCGCACGGCATACGGCGACCAGCGCCCCGCGACGGCGGCCTCCTCCCGGAGCAGCTCCTCGGTCGTGGCCCGCCCGGGGCGCGCGACCAGGGTCACCTCGGGCCGCTCGTTGTCCGCCTCCAGCAGCCGCTCGATGCCGGCCCGGCCGCCGCCGAGGGAGTCCCACAGCGCGGAGACGACCCAGCGCGGATGCGAGTGCACGACGGCCAGATGATCCTCGGGGTCCTCGTCGTAGGGCGGCGCGACGCGCTCGATCCAGGTGTCCAGGTCGTCCTGCGCGACCTTCCGCAGCACGGCGTTGACGAACTTGGCCCGCCCGTCACCGAGCACCACCCGGGCCAGCTCGACGGAGGCGGAGACGGCGGCATGGGTCGGGATCCGCGTCCCGAGCAGCTGGTGCACGCCGAGACTCAGCACATCCAGCACGGGTGGGTCGACCTCGCGCAACGGCCGGTCCACACAGGCGGAGATGACGGCGTCGTACGTCCCCTGCCGCCGCAGCGTCCCGTACACCAGCTCGGTCGCCAGCGCCGCGTCCCGGCCGTCGAACTTGTCGGGTCCCTCCTTCTCCCGCGCCTTGCGCAAGAGCGGCGGCAGCACGAGGTTGGCGTACGCGTCCCGCTCGTCCACGGCCCTCAGCGCCTCGAAGGCGAGGATGCGGACGGGGTCCTTCTTGGGCCGACGGTAGGGCTTGCCGGGCTTGCGGGGCCCACGGGAGGTGTCGCTCACGAAAAAGGTGCTCCGGATGTCTGATGTGGATACGCACCAAGGGTACGTCCCGCTCGCCGGCCCGCTACCCGCCGAGCATCTCCCCCTCCGCGATCCGCACCCCGCGCGCCCAGTCCGCCGCCCGCATCGGCTTCTTGCCCTGGGCCTGCACCCACAGCAGCTCGACGGCGTGCGAACCGGTGCCGACGTGGACGCTGTTCTTGCCGACGGCCATCTGCGCCGGTGCGAGGTCGGTCCGGTCCGGGGCGGGCGTGACCTGGATGAGCTTGAGCCGCTCGCCGCGGAAGGTGGTCCAGGCGCCGGGCGCAGGAGTGCAGCCCCGCACCACCCGGTCGACGCGCAGCGCCGGGGCGGCCCAGTCGACCTGGGCGTCCTCGACGGTGATCTTCGGGGCGAGGGTGATGCCCTCGTTCGGCTGCGGTACGGCCTTGAGGGTGCCGTCCTCGATGCCGTCCATGGTCGCGGCCAGCAGCCCGGCGCCGGCGAAGGCGAGCCGGGTCAGCAGGTCGCCGCTGGTGTCGGTGTGCCGGATCTCCTCGGTGACGGTGCCGTAGACGGGCCCGGAGTCGAGCCCCTCCTCGATGAGGAAGGTGGACGCGCCGGTGATCTCGTCGCCCGCCATGATGGAGTGCTGCACCGGCGCCGCGCCCCGCCAGGCGGGCAGCAGCGAGAAGTGCAGATTGACCCAGCCATGGGCGGGGATGTCGAGCGCGACACGCGGCAGCAGCGCCCCGTAGGCGACGACGGGACAGCAGTCGGGCCCGATCTCCTGCAGCCGCTCGAGGAACTCCGGGTCCCGCGGCTTGAGCGGCCTCAGCACCTCGATCCCGGCCTCCTGCGCCCGCTGCGCCACGGGCGAGGCGACCAGCCTGCGCCCCCGCCCGGCCGGCGCGTCGGGCCGCGTGACGACGGCGGCCACCTCGTGCCGCCCGGAGGCGATGAGAGCGTCCAGAGCGGGAACGGCGACCTCGGGGGTACCGGCGAAGACGAGCTTCATGGGTGGGCGGGGCCTCTCGGACGGGGGCTGTTGTGGCAACGCACAAGTCTATGACCACGCACGGAAGAGCTCGACGCCTGCGCCCGAGGCGCGAACCTGCCTCTTGGGGGGCGTACGCATATGCCCCTACGCCCCCAGACCGTGACCCCCGAAGCAAAAACACGTTGGTCAAGAAAGAGTTGACCACAACGGGCCGCAATCGCGCGGCCCGGATCCTTTTCAACGCCGGTTCGAGAGGCTTGTTCATGGCCGACCACGCAACCCACGACGCCCAGGCTCGGGCCAGCCTGCACTTGCTGGTGCGGGACATCGAGCGGGTCCGCCGGCAGGTGGACGCACTGCGCACGCTCACGGCGCAGTTGGGGAATGTCTACCGCCCGCGCCGCTCCGGCCCCTCCACGGGCTTCGTCGTGTACGGGCGCGCTCCCGCCCCGACGGTCCGTCTCGCGCAGGAGCTGCGGGACAGTGTCGAGACACTCGTCACGGCTGCGGTCGATTTCGACCGCTCCCTCGGCTTCTCGTGGGACGCGGTGGGTTCCGCACTCGGAGTCACCAAGCAGGCGGTGCACCGCCGTTACGGTGCCCGTCGCGCCGCGGCCCAGGCGGCCGCCGAGACCGAGCGGGCCACCGAGCCGGCGGGCTCGCGGACGGTCAGCGTGAACACCGGCATCCCGACGGTGCCGACGGTCCCCGCCGCACGCTCCATGCCGACCCAGCCGACGGCCGGCAGCCCGTCCCTCCGCGACGAGGCCAGGCCCACAGCCTTCCCCGGCCCGCGCAACGGCTGAACCACCTCTCCCCCTGCCCTCCCGGCCCCGGGAGGGCAGTTGCATGTCGGGAAACGAATCGGGGGCGGGGTGGGGCGCGCCTCCGGAAAGGGGCCCACTCGGTCCGAGGCGGGCAGCCACACCCGCAGCGGGAGCTCTCAGGCCGTTCCCCCGCTGCCGGGCGGTCCCACCGAACGTCCCACAGCTTTGCCCAATGTCCGACGGCCACACCCGACCCGAGCCACTCGGCCTCAGCCGCTGTCCGGCGATCTCACCGACGTCACGCGGTTGCACCGCCCTTCAGCCGCACAGGGCACCCGGCCGCTGGACTCGCGGTCCAGTGACCCCGGCGCCGTACCACCCTCACCCGATGTCAGGCGGATCGATCCGCACCCGGACCAGGGCCTCGGCGGCCCCGCGTGCCATCCGCGCGGCCTGCGCGGCCTTCAGTGCCGAGGCCAGCGCGGCTCCGCGCCCGGGCGGTACGCGAACGAGTGCCCGCTCCCAGTGCTCCCCGGGCGGAGGCGCCCCCACCCGGCGCGGCCGGCCCGCTGCCGTGACCGGCAGTGGCACGGGTCCCAGCACCTCTGCCTCCCGGGGCAGTTCGGCCGTGCGCAGGAATTCGGCGACCGCCTCGCCGTCCCCGGACACCGCCGCCATCCGTGACACCGGCGGAAAGCCCAGCTCGGCCCGCTCGGCGAGCTCCCGCACCGCATGTCCGACGGGATCCCACCGCACCAGCGCCTGTACGGGCCGCAGAGTCGGCTCGGCGACGACCACCACCGTGCCGCCGGCACCCTGGGGCCGCACGAGGGCGGCGGCCGCGAGCCATCGCCGTAGCGCGTCCTCGCCGGCGCGTAGGTCGGGGCGGCCGAGCATCGCCCAGCCGTCCAGCAGCAGGGCCGCCGCATAGCCGCCCTCGGCGACGGGCTCGGCCCCCGGTGTGCTCACGACCAGCGCGGGCGCACCCGGCACGGTGTCCAGCACATGCTCACGCCCGGAGGTCCGCACCGGAACGGCGGGAAACGCCCGCCCCAACTCCTCGGCGGTGCGCCGCGCCCCCACGATCTGCGCCCGCAGCCGGAATCCGCCGCACTCCGGACAGTGCCAGCCGCTCTCGTCCCGCCCGCACCACCCGCACCGCAGCGCGGCCCCGGACTCCTGCCCCTCCAACGGGCCGGAGCAGTGCCGACACCGCGCGGGCGCCCGGCAGTTGGCGCACGCCATCCGAGGGACGTAACCCCGCCGGGGCACCTGCACCAGCACCGGCCCCTGCCGCAGCCCCTCCCGCACCGCCTGCCAGGCGAGGGTCGGCAACCGGGCGGCCCGGGCCGCCTCGTCCCGCGCGAGATCCGCGTCCCCCACGGTCCGCACCAGCGGCGCGGCGCCCCGCACCTGTTCCCGCCCGGCGACGAGCGGCCGGGCCCAGCCGCTCTCGACCAGCTGCGCCGCCTCGACGGTGCAGCTCCAACTGCCCAGCAGGAATGCGCACTTGTCCAGGGCAGCCCGCAGCAGCAGCACTTCCCTCGCATGCGGCTGCGGTGCGTGCTGCTCGCTGTGGCTGTCGTCCCCGTCGTCCCAGATGGCGACGAGGCCGAGATCCTGAACCGGGGCGAACATGGCGGCCCGTGTCCCGATGACCGCCCGGACGGCGCCCCGCCGCACGGCGAGCCACTCCCGGTACCGCTTCTCGGGGCCGGCGTCGGCGGTGAGCACCGCATGCCGCCCCTCCCCCAGCAGCGCGGTCAGCGCCGCGTCGACCCGGGCGACCGCCCGCCCGTCGGGCAGCACCACGAGCGCACCGCGCCCGGAGACCAGTGTCGCCGCCACGGCCCGCGCCAGCTCGTCGCTCCACTCGGGCCCCGGCAGCGCATTCCACACCGCCCGCGGCGCTCCCCCCGACGCGAGCGACTCCAAGAACGCGGCGCCCCGCTCGTACCGCGCCCAGGACGCCGCCTCCGGCATCGCCGGCGGCGGCAGCGGCTCGGGCGAGGGCCGCTGCTCGGCCCGCGCGCTGCGCGGCGGCACGGCGAGCTGGAGCACATCGGCAAGACTGCCCGCATACCGATCGGCAACGGCCCGGGCCAGCCCCAGCAACTCCTCGCTCAACACCCGCTCGGGAGACACGACCTGGGCCAACGCGGCAAGCGGACCGGAGTAGTCGGACTCGGCAAGCCTCTCGACGAGGAACCCGTCGATCAGCCCGCCGCCCTCGCGCCGCCCTTCCCGCACGCGATGCCGCCCGGCCCCGAACCGCACCCGCACCCGCACCCCGGGCTGAGCATCCGCATCGAGCTCCTCCGGCACCGCATAGTCGAAGTACCGGTCAAGGTGCAGCACTCCCTTGTCGACCAGCACCCGGGCGACCGGCAGCTCCTTGGCCAGCGCGGCCCCCCGCCAGGTCCGCGGCTTGGCCCTGGGCACCTCGGCCTTGCGCACGCTCTCCCTGATGAGCGCAAGCTGCTCGGGCGGCGCACCCTCCGCCCGGCCGTCCGTCCGCCCGTTCTCGCTGCTCACGCTTGCATTCTTACCAAACGCCACTGACAACCGACGCCGCCCGAGATCACCCCGGCCGCGGATCACGAACGCCGTCAGGCGCCTCCGCCTTGGGCCGCTCGGCCATACCGGTCCAAGACCGGCAGCAGGATTCGAACCTGCGAGGGGTCAACCCAGAAGTATCCGCAACCATCGCACCGGACCACGTCGGCTCTCCCGAGATCGGCACGGCAGCGGCATACGTTTCCAGAATCACCGCGCGCACGAAGCGCACTCCACCGAAGGAACCGCGGCCATCGCACCGGGAGATGATCAGCGTAGGCAGCGACCTGCACGGCGGGCGAGCGATTTACGACCGGAACGCACCGAGGCCCGGCTCCCCGAGGGAGCCGGGCCCGGTGAAGAACAGCGGAGCCTACAGCCCCGCCGCCTTGCGCAGCGCGTCCACGCGGTCCGTCTTCTCCCAGGTGAACTCGGGCAGCTCACGGCCGAAGTGGCCGTACGCCGCCGTCTGGGCGTAGATCGGTCGCAGCAGGTCGAGGTCACGGATGATCGCGGCCGGACGGAGGTCGAAGACCTCGTCGATCGCCTTCTCGATCTTCTCGTGGTCGATCTTGGCGGTGCCGAACGTCTCCACGAACAGACCGACGGGCTCGGCCTTGCCGATGGCGTACGCCACCTGCACCTCGCAGCGGGAGGCGAGGCCCGCGGCGACCACGTTCTTCGCCACCCAGCGCATCGCGTACGCGGCGGAGCGGTCGACCTTGGACGGGTCCTTGCCCGAGAAGGCGCCGCCGCCGTGGCGGGCCATGCCGCCGTAGGTGTCGATGATGATCTTGCGGCCGGTGAGGCCGGCGTCGCCCATCGGGCCGCCGATCTCGAAGCGGCCGGTCGGGTTGACCAGCAGACGGTAGCTGTCCGTGTCGAGCTTGATGCCGTCGTCCAGGAGCGCCTTCAGCTCGGCCTCGACGACGAACTCGCGGATGTCGGGGGCGAGGAGCGACTCCAGGTCGATGTCGCTCGCGTGCTGCGAGGAGACGACGACGGTGTCGAGGCGGACGGCCTTGTCGCCGTCGTACTCGATGGTGACCTGCGTCTTGCCGTCGGGGCGCAGGTAGGGGATGGTGCCGTTCTTGCGGACCTCGGACAGCCGGTTCGCCAGCCGGTGCGCCAGGAAGATGGGCAGCGGCATCAGGGTGGGCGTCTCGTCGGTCGCGTAACCGAACATCAGGCCCTGGTCGCCGGCGCCCTGGCGGTCCAGCTCGTCCTCGTCGCCCTCGACCCGGGACTCGTATGCCGTGTCGACACCCTGAGCGATGTCCGGGGACTGCGCGCCGATGGACACCGAGACACCGCAGGAGGCGCCGTCGAAGCCCTTCTTCGAGGAGTCGTAGCCGATCTCGAGGATCTTCTCGCGCACCAGCTGGGCGATCGGCGCGTAGGTCTTGGTGGTGACTTCACCGGCGACGTGCACCAGGCCGGTGGTGATCAGCGTCTCGACGGCGACCCGGGAGGTCGGGTCCTCGCGCAGAAGCGCGTCGAGAATGGTGTCGCTGATCTGGTCAGCGATCTTGTCGGGGTGACCCTCGGTCACGGACTCCGAGGTGAACAGGCGACGGGACACAACGCTCCCTGGGGTTGCAGCGGCTGCTGGCTGATCATTGGCGGACGGCCCGGAGGCTGCGCCCGTGGTCGTCCGAGAACAGTTTATCGGTCGTGCTCGGTCACCGACCCCCCTATCTCGCCCCTCGGGAGTGCTGTGACCTGCGGCACGGGCATTCTGCCCAATTCCGAGCGGCCTTGGCCAGGGTTGCCACGCCCTTGTCGCAGAGGTTTGAGGGGACCGAGAAGCGAATGAAACATTCAGTGAAGCCGCTCCGCCACCAGGTCCCAGACAGTTTCGGCCAGATGTTCCTTCGGCCCGTGCTGCACGGGGGTCTCGCTGCCGTCGGCGCCCAGCACCACTGCCTCGTTCTCCTCGGAGCCGAAGGTCTTGCGCTCCCCCACCTCGTTCACCACGAGGAGGTCACAGCCCTTGCGCTCCAGCTTGGTGCGGCCGTTGGCGAGGACGTCGTCGGTCTCCGCGGCGAAGCCGACGATCACCTGTCCGGGGCGGGCGCGCTCCGCCGAGATCTCCGCGAGGATGTCCGGATTCCGTACCAGCACGATGGGCTCCGGGTCCTGGCCGTCCTTCTTCTTGATCTTCCCGGCCGCGTAGTTCTGCGGCCGGAAGTCCGCCACCGCTGCGGCCATGACGACGGCGTCCGCGTCCGGGGTCGCCTTCAGCACCGCCTCGCGCAGCTGCACGGCCGTGCCCACCTGGACGACGTCCACGCCCGCCGGGTCCGGCAGGCCGGTGTTCGCGGCGATGAGCGTGACGCGGGCGCCGCGCGCGGCCGCGGTGCGGGCGAGGGCGTAGCCCTGCTTGCCGGAGGAGCGGTTGCCGAGGAAGCGCACCGGGTCCAGGGGTTCGCGGGTGCCGCCGGCGCTGACGACGACGTGCCGCCCCTTGAGGTCGGGTTCGGTGACGCCTCGGGACAGCACGCGGCGGCAGATCGCGTAGATCTCCGTCGGGTCGGGCAGGCGGCCCTTGCCGGTGTCGACGCCGGTCAGACGGCCGACGGCCGGTTCGATGACGAGGGCGCCGCGGCGGCGCAGCGTGGCCACGTTCTCCTGGGTGGCCGGGTGTTCCCACATCTCCGTGTGCATGGCGGGTGCGAAGACGACGGGACAGCGGGCGGTCAGGAGCGTGTTCGTGAGCAGGTCGTCGGCCAGGCCGTGGGCGGCCTTGGCGAGGATGTCGGCGGTCGCCGGGGCGACGACGACAAGATCGGCGTGCTGCCCGATGCGGACGTGCGGGACCTCGTGGACGTCGTCCCAGACCTCCGTGGAGACGGGGTTGCCGGAGAGGGCGGACCAGGTGGCGGCGCCGACGAAGTGCAGCGCGGAGGCGGTGGGCACCACGCGTACGTCATGGCCGGACTCGCTCAGTCTGCGCAGCAGCTCACAGGCCTTGTAGGCGGCGATGCCACCGCTGACCCCCAGCACGACCTTGGGCTTGTCCACCGTCTCTCCCCGGCTCGGCACCATACGAGTCCATCAACGACTCCATCACACACCACAGGCCCGACAGTCGCGCTGTCGGGCCTGTGGAAAAGCCAACTGCAATACGAAAGTACTACTGCGCCGGGCCCTCGATGGCCTCGGACGTCAGCAGACCGGCGTTGATCTCGCGCAGGGCGATCGAGAGCGGCTTCTCGTGGACGTGGGTGTCGACGAGCGGACCGACGTACTCGAGGAGGCCCTCGCCGAGCTGCGAGTAGTACGCGTTGATCTGGCGGGCACGCTTGGCCGCGTAGATCACGAGGCTGTACTTCGAGTCGGTGGCCTCGAGGAGCTCGTCGATCGGCGGGTTGATGATGCCCTCGGGCGCGGAGATGGAAGAGGACACGCTCTACCTTCCGATGGATGGGAAAAGATCGGTCGTGATCACATCACTCGTGATCACAGGACATCCATCAAGGCTAGCAGCTCGCGAGCCACGTCCTCGACGGAGGTGTTGACCAAGGTCATGTCGAACTCCGGCTCGGCCGCCAGCTCGATCTTGGCTGCGTCGAGACGGCGCTCGATCACCTCTGGCGGCTCGGTCCCCCGGCCGGTGAGTCTGCGCACGAGCTCCTCCCACGAGGGCGGAGCCAGGAACACCAGCCGGCCGTCCGGCATGGTCTCGCGGACCTGCCGGGCGCCCTGGAGGTCGATCTCCAGGAGGACCGGGACGCCGTCCTCCAGGTGCTCCAGCACGGCCGCACGCGGCGTGCCGTAGCGGTTGCCGGCGAACTCGGCCCACTCCAGCAGCTCGCCGTTGGCGATCAGCTTGTCCATCTCCTCGTCGGTGACGAAGAAGTAGTGGACTCCGTGCTTCTCGCCGGGGCGGGGCCTGCGGGTCGTCGCCGACACCGAGAGCCAGACCTCGGGGTGTTCCTTGCGCATATGAGCGACGACCGTGCTCTTGCCGACCCCGGAGGGGCCGGAGAGCACGGTCAGCCGCGGACGTACGTCCGGGGGCTCGGGGGTCGTCCCCCGGAATGTTGCAGCCATGCAGCGATTATTCCAGCAATCCCGGAGTGCCCGGGACCCCCGGTCCGCAGCGGCCGGACTCAGGAGCCGGTGCTGCCGAACTCACGCTCCAGGGAAGCAATCTGGTTGGAACCGAGGCCGCGTACCCGGCGGCTCTCGGAGATGCCCAGACGCTCCATGATCTGCTTGGCGCGGACCTTGCCCACGCCAGGCAGGGACTCGAGCAGGGCGGAGACCTTCATCTTGCCGATGACGTCGTTCTCCTGGCCCTGCTTGATGACCTCGTGCAGGGAGGCGCCGGAGTGCTTGAGTCGATTCTTGACCTCGGCCCGCTCCCGGCGAGCCGCGGCGGCCTTTTCGAGCGCGGCTGCGCGCTGTTCAGGGGTAAGGGGCGGAAGAGCCACGCCTACGTCACCTCGGATGTCGAACTGTCGGATACGGACCGGTGAGGAACCTAGTCGCCCCACACCTGGGGAGCCACGAGCAACACGCTTGCCCTTTGACTCTCGTCGGAGACTAGCGGGCGAGCGCGCCAGAGTCAGCGAGAACAGCGGAAAAGTCCTGGTCAGCCTCTGTCAGGCCGGACATTTAGGACATAATGCCCCGGATTTGAGGATGTATTCAGACTCAAGCGGGCCCGGAAGCACCCGGCAAGCACTCATCGGAGGACTCGCGCGAGCGCCTCGAACACCCGCTACGACCGTCGCGAAAGCCTCATACGGCTCCCACCGCGGCCCTGATCTCCTCCGCGAAGCGCTCCGCAGCCGCCCGCAGCCTCCCGGCGTCGGGACCGTGCCGCAGCACCCCCCGGCTGACGTTCGGCACGACGTTGCGGACCGCGCTGCCGAAGACGGCGGGAAGGTCGGCCGCGGTCGCGCCCTGGGCGCCGATGCCGGGTGCCAGGAGCGGCCCGTTGATGTCCAGGTCGTACGACGACAGGTCGCCCAGCGTGGCGCCGACGACGGCCCCGAACGACCCCAGGGGCTCCTCCCCCGCGTTCTCGGCGGCGAGGTGCCCCAGCATCGTCGCCCCGATGTTCCGTCCGTCGGTGCGCACCGCGTGCTGCACCTCGCCGCCCTCCGGGTTTGAGGTCAGCGCGAGCACGAACAGACCGGTGCCGCTCTCCCGGGCGAGCGCGACGGCCGGGGAGAGGGAGCCGTAGCCGAGATAGGGCGAGACGGTGAGCGCGTCCGAGAAGAGCGGGGAGTCCTTGTGCAGGAAGGTCTCGGCGTACGCCGCCATGGTCGAGCCGATGTCGCCGCGCTTGGCGTCCATCACCACCAGCGCTCCGGCCGCCCGCGCCTGAGCCACCGACTTCTCCAGGACCGCGATGCCGCGCGAGCCGAAGCGCTCGAAGAACGCGCTCTGCGGCTTGAGCACGGCGACCCGGTCGGCCATCGCCTCGACGACCGTGCGGCTGAACCGCTCCAGACCGGCGACGTCGTCGTTCAGGCCCCACTCGGCCAGCAGGGAGGCGTGCGGGTCGATGCCGACGCAGAGCGCCCCGCGCTCGTCCATGGCGCGGCGAAGGCGTGCGCCGAAGGGTTCGAGAGAGCTCATGCCGTCTTCCTCACGTCGGCGCCGACCGCGTCGGCGAGGGTGGCGTACGGGCTGGTGCCCAGGCGGGCGGCGAGGCCCTTGTGGATGGCACGGCCCCAGAAGGGCCCTTCGTAGATGAAGGCGCTGTAGCCCTGTACCAGCGTGGCGCCGGCCAGGATGCGCTGCCAGGCGTCCTCGGCGTTCTCGATGCCGCCGACGCCCACGAGCGTGATGCGGTCGCCCACGCGCGCGTAGAGGCGGCGCAGCACCTCCAGGGAGCGGGCCTTCAGGGGAGCGCCGGACAGTCCGCCGGTCTCCTTCACCAGCGAGGGTTCTGATTTCAGACCGAGGCCCTCGCGCGCGATGGTGGTGTTCGTGGCGATGATCCCGTCCAGGCCGAGCTCGACGGCCAGGTCGGCGACCGCGTCGACGTCCTCGTCCGCGAGGTCGGGCGCGATCTTCACCAGGAGGGGCACCCGGCGGTGGGCGACGATACGGTCGGCGGCCTCGCGGACGGCGCTCAGGAGCGGCCGCAGCGCCTCGGTGGCCTGCAGGTTGCGCAGGCCGGGCGTGTTCGGGGAGGAGACGTTCACGACCAGGTAGTCGGCGTACGGTGCCAGCCGCTCGGTCGACTTCACGTAGTCGGCGACGGCCTCCGCCTCGGGGACGATCTTGGTCTTGCCGATGTTGACGCCCACGACGGTCCTGAAAACCGGCTCACGGGACGCGAGACGGGCCGCGACGGCCAGCGAGCCCTCGTTGTTGAAGCCCATGCGGTTGATCAGCGCACGGTCCTTCACGAGCCGGAACAGGCGCTTCTTGGGGTTGCCGGGCTGTGCCTCCCCGGTGACCGTGCCGATCTCGACGTGGTCGAAGCCGAGCATCGACATGCCGTCGATCGCGACCGCGTTCTTGTCGAAGCCGGCGGCGAGCCCGAAGGGCCCGTGCATCCGCAGCCCGAAGGCCTCCGTACGCAGCTCCTTGTAGCGGGGCGCGAGGGCGGCGGCGACGAAGGTGCGCAGCACGGGGATGCGGACGGCGAGGCGGATCCAGCGGAAGGCCAGGTGGTGGGCCTGCTCCGGGTCCATCCGTTTGAAAACCAGACGGAAGAAAAGCTTGTACATGTCGGTGTCCTCTTGAAGCGTCGACGAGCCTCATGAAGAGGGGGACACCGTTTCCGGTGTCCCCCTCAGGGCTGCTAGTCGCGGGCCGCGGTCAGGTGTTCCGCGTGTTCCTGGAGCGAACGGACGCCCACGTCGCCGTGGTTGAGGGCGTCGATGCCCTGGACGGCTGCGGCGAGCGCCTGCACCGTCGTCAGGCACGGCACCGAACGCGCCACGGCCGCCGTACGGATCTCGTAGCCGTCGAGGCGGCCGCCGGTGCCGTACGGGGTGTTGACGATGAGGTCGACCTCGCCGTCGTGGATGTGCTGGACGATGGTCTTCTCGCCGTTCGGGCCGGTGCCCTCGGACTGCTTGCGCACGACGGTGGCGTTGATGCCGTTGCGCTTGAGGACCTCGGCGGTGCCGGAGGTGGCGAGCAGCTCGAAGCCGTGGGCGACGAGTTCGCGCGCCGGGAAGATCATCGAGCGCTTGTCGCGGTTGGCGACCGAGATGAACGCCCGGCCCTTGGTGGGCAGCGGGCCGTAGGCGCCCGCCTGCGACTTGGCGTACGCCGTGCCGAAGACGGAGTCGATGCCCATGACCTCGCCGGTGGAGCGCATCTCCGGGCCGAGGACGGTGTCGACGCCGCGGCCGTGGATGTCCCGGAAGCGGGACCACGGCATGACGGCCTCCTTGACGGAGATCGGCGCGTCGAGCGGGAGCTCGCCGCCGTCGCTGTTCGCCGGCAGCAGGCCCTCGGCGCGCAGTTCGGCGATGGTCGCGCCCAGCGAGATCCGGGCGGCGGCCTTCGCGAGCGGCACCGCGGTGGCCTTCGAGGTGAAGGGGACGGTGCGGGAGGCGCGCGGGTTGGCCTCCAGGACGTAGAGGATGTCCCCGGCCATCGCGAACTGGATGTTGATCAGACCGCGGACGCCGACGCCCTTGGCGATGGCCTCCGTGGAGGCGCGCAGCCGCTTGATGTCGAAGCCGCCGAGGGTGATCGGGGGCAGGGCGCAGGCCGAGTCGCCGGAGTGGATGCCGGCCTCCTCGATGTGCTCCATGACACCGCCGAGGTAGAGCTCCTGGCCGTCGTAGAGCGCGTCGACGTCGATCTCGATGGCGTCGTCGAGGAAGCGGTCGACGAGGACCGGCCGGGAGGGGCTGATCTCGGTCGACTCGGCGATGTAGGTCGACAGCCGGGTCTCGTCGTAGACGATCTCCATGCCGCGTCCGCCGAGTACGTACGAGGGTCGCACCAGGACCGGGTAGCCGATCTCGTCGGCGATGGCCTTGGCCTCGGCGAAGGTGGTGGCGGTGCCGTGCTTGGGGGCCGGCAGTCCGGCCTCGGCGAGCACGCGCCCGAAGGCGCCGCGGTCCTCGGCGGCGTGGATGGCCTCCGGCGAGGTGCCCACGATCGGCACGCCGTTGTCCTTCAGCGCCTGCGAGAGGCCCAGCGGGGTCTGGCCGCCGAGCTGGACCACCACGCCCGCCACCGGGCCCGCCTGCTGCTCGGCGTGGACGATCTCCAGCACGTCTTCCAGCGTCAGCGGCTCGAAGTACAGGCGGTCGGAGGTGTCGTAGTCCGTGGAGACGGTCTCCGGGTTGCAGTTGACCATCACCGTCTCGTAGCCCGCGTCGCTCAGCGCGAAGGAGGCGTGGACGCAGGAGTAGTCGAACTCGATGCCCTGGCCGATGCGGTTGGGGCCGGAGCCCAGGATGATGACCGCGGGCTTCTCGCGGGGTGCGACCTCGGTCTCCTCGTCGTAGGAGGAGTAGAAGTACGGCGTCTTCGCGGCGAACTCGGCGGCGCAGGTGTCGACCGTCTTGTAGACCGGGCGGATGCCCAGCGCGTGCCGGACCTCGCGCACGACGTCCTCGCGCAGGCCGCGGATCTCGGCGACCTGCTGGTCGGAGAAGCCGTGCCGCTTGGCCTCGGCCAGCAGCTCTCGGGTCAGCTCGGGCGCCTCGGCGAGCTCGTCCGCGATCTCCTTGATGAGGAAGAGCTGGTCGACGAACCAGGGGTCGATCTTCGTGTACTCGAAGACCTCCTCCTGGGTGGCGCCGGCGCGGATGGCCTGCATGACGGTGTTGATCCGGCCGTCGGTCGGGCGGACGGCCTCTTCGAGCAGCTGTGCCTTGTCGCCGGGGTCGCCGACGAAGGTGAACTGGCTGCCCTTCTTCTCCAGCGAGCGCAGCGCCTTCTGGAAGGCCTCGGTGAAGTTGCGCCCGATCGCCATGGCCTCGCCGACCGACTTCATGGTGGTGGTCAGCGTGGAGTCGGCCTGCGGGAACTTCTCGAAGGCGAACCGCGGGGCCTTCACGACCACGTAGTCGAGCGTCGGCTCGAAGGAGGCCGGCGTCTCCTGGGTGATGTCGTTCGGGATCTCGTCGAGGGTGTAGCCGACGGCCAGCTTGGCGGCGATCTTGGCGATCGGGAAGCCGGTCGCCTTGGAGGCGAGCGCCGAGGACCGCGACACGCGCGGGTTCATCTCGATGACGATCACGCGGCCGTCCTCGGGGTTGACCGCGAACTGGATGTTGCAGCCACCGGTGTCGACGCCGACCTCGCGGATGACCGCGATGCCGATGTCGCGCAGGATCTGGTACTCGCGGTCGGTCAGCGTCATCGCGGGCGCGACGGTGATCGAGTCGCCGGTGTGCACGCCCATGGGGTCGAAGTTCTCGATGGAGCAGACGACCACGACGTTGTCGTGCTTGTCGCGCATCAGCTCCAGCTCGTACTCCTTCCAGCCGAGGATGGACTCCTCCAGGAGCACCTCGGTGGTCGGCGAGAGCGTGAGGCCCTGGCCTGCGATGCGGCGCAGCTCCTCCTCGTCGTGCGCGAAGCCGGAGCCGGCGCCGCCCATGGTGAAGGAGGGGCGGACGACGACCGGGTAGCCGCCGAGCGTCTCGACGCCCGCGAGGACGTCGTCCATGGAGTGGCAGATGACCGAGCGGGCGGACTCGCCGTGCCCGATCTTCTGGCGGACGGCCTCGACGACCTCCTTGAAGAGGTCACGGTCCTCGCCCTTGTTGATGGCCTCGACATTGGCGCCGATCAGCTCGACGCCGTACTTGTCGAGGGTGCCCGCCTCGTGCAGCGAGATGGCCGTGTTGAGGGCCGTCTGGCCGCCCAGGGTGGGCAGGAGCGCGTCGGGGCGCTCCTTGGCGATGATCTTCTCGACGAACTCCGGGGTGATCGGCTCGACGTACGTGGCGTCGGCGATCTCCGGGTCGGTCATGATCGTCGCCGGGTTGGAGTTGACGAGGATGACCCGCAGGCCTTCGGCGCGCAGGATGCGGCACGCCTGGGTGCCGGAGTAGTCGAACTCGGCGGCCTGGCCGATGACGATCGGGCCGGAGCCGATGACCAGGACGGACTGGATATCGGTGCGCTTAGGCACGCTGGCCCTCCATCAGGGTTACGAAGCGGTCGAACAGGTAGGCGGCGTCGTGCGGGCCGGCGGCCGCTTCGGGGTGGTACTGGACGCTGAAGGCGGGCTGGTCGAGCAGCTGGAGGCCCTCCACCACGTCGTCGTTCAGGCAGACGTGGGAGACCTCCGCCCGCCCGAACTTCGTCTCGCTGACCTTGTCGAGCGGCGCGTCCACGGCGAAACCGTGGTTGTGCGCGGTGACCTCGACCTTGCCGGTCGTGCGGTCCTGCACCGGCTGGTTGATGCCGCGGTGGCCGTACTTGAGCTTGTACGTGCCGAAGCCGAGCGCGCGGCCCAGGATCTGGTTGCCGAAGCAGATGCCGAACAGCGGGGTCCTGCGCTCCAGCACGCCCTGCATGACGGAGACGGCGTGGTCGGCGGTGGCCGGGTCACCGGGACCGTTGGAGAAGAACACACCGTCGGGGTTGACGGCGTACACGTCCTCGACGGTCGCGGTGGCGGGCAGCACGTGCACCTCGATGCCGCGCTCGGCCATGCGGTGCGGGGTCATGCCCTTGATGCCGAGGTCGATGGCAGCCACGGTGAACTTCTTCTCACCGATCGCCGGGACGACGTACGCCTCCTTGGTGGCGACCTCGGCGGAGAGGTCGGCGCCCTTCATCTCGGGGGCCTGGCGGACCTCGGCGAGCATGGTGCCCTCGTCGGGCAGCGCGTTGCCGGAGAAGATGCCCACCCGCATGGCCCCGCGCTCGCGCAGATGACGCGTGAGCGCGCGCGTGTCGATGCCGGAGATCCCGACGACGCCCTGGTGGCGCAGCTCCTCGTCGAGCGAGCGGCGGGAGCGCCAGTTGGACGGCACGCGCGCGGGGTCGCGCACGACGTATCCGGCGACCCAGATCCGCTTGCTCTCCGGGTCCTCGTCGTTGACGCCGGTGTTGCCGACGTGCGGGGCGGTCATCACGACGACCTGGCGGTGGTACGAGGGGTCGGTCAGGGTCTCCTGGTAGCCGGTCATGCCGGTCGAGAAGACCGCCTCGCCGAAGGTCACCCCCACGGCCCCGTAGGCGCGACCGCGGAAGATCCGGCCGTCCTCCAGGACGAGTACGGCGGGAACCTTGGCGGCTCCCCTGGTGGAGGTTGTCATCGTGCGCCTTCCGTCTTGTTGATCATCAGGTTCAGGGCCTCGACCCATTCGGTGTGCTCGGCCGCGCGGTCCGAGCGGAAGCCGGAGTCGATCAGCCGTTCGCCGTGCGCCCAGGTCACCACGAGCAGCCCGCCTTCGGTCAGGACCTTGCCGGCGATGCCCTTGTCGAGCCGGGCCTCGCGCAGTTGCGCGGCCGGGACGAAGAAATCGCTCGCACCGGGGCGTACGACATCCAGTCCCCCGTCCGTCAGGGTGAGCTCGACCCGGCTGCGGGTGCCGAGGCCGTGCGCGACGATGCGGTCCAGCCACTGCCCGGCGGTGGTGGAGCCGTGATAGCGGCCACTCATCGTCAGTCTCGCCTCGCCCGGCTCGTCCGGCGCGCCGGGCAGCTCCGGCAGGTCACCCTGGAGCGTGCCGCGCCACTTCCAGCCCTCGCGCATCAGCCAGTAGACGAGCGCGATGAACAGGGCGAGCCCGACGAGCCAGCCGATCCGGGCGGCCCAGTCGGTGACCTCGGCCGACTTCTTCTCGGCTGCGAGCAGGATTACAGATGTCACGTGAGCTTCCCGTCGACGAGCGTGGCCTTGCCCCGGAGCCACGTGTGCGTGACACGGCCCGGCAGCTCACGCCCCTCGTACGGAGTGTTGCGGCTGCGCGAGGCGAAGCCCGCGGGGTCCACGGACCCACGGTATTGCGTGTCGACGAGCGTGAGGTTGGCGGGCTCACCAGCCGAGACGGGACGCCCGTGTCCCTTGGCCTGCCCGATCCGGGCGGGCGTGAAGGACATGCGGTCGGCGACCTCGGCCCAGTTGATCAGCCCGGTGTCCACCATGGTCTCCTGCACCACTGACAACGCGGTCTCCAGGCCGACCATCCCCATGGCGGCGGCGGCCCACTCGCAGTCCTTGTCCTCGTGCGGGTGCGGTGCGTGGTCGGTGGCGACGATGTCGATCGTGCCGTCGGCGAGCGCCTCACGCAGGGCGAGGACATCGCGCTCGGTGCGCAGCGGCGGGTTCACCTTGTAGACCGGGTTGTACGTCCGCACCAGCTCGTCGGTGAGGAGCAGGTGGTGCGGGGTGACCTCGGCGGTGACGTCGATGCCGCGGGACTTGGCCCAGCGGACGATCTCGACGGACCCGGCGGTCGACAGATGGCAGATGTGGACGCGGGAGCCGACGTGCTCGGCGAGCAGGACATCCCGGGCGATGATCGATTCTTCGGCCACCGCGGGCCAGCCGCCGAGGCCCAGCTCGGCGGAGACGATGCCCTCGTTCATCTGGGCGCCCTCGGTCAGCCGCGGCTCCTGCGCGTGCTGGGCGACGACCCCGCCGAAGGCCTTCACGTACTCCAGCGCCCGGCGCATGATCACGGCGTCGTCGACGCACTTGCCGTCGTCGGAGAAGACGGTGACACCGGCGGCCGACTCGTGCATGGCGCCCAGCTCGGCGAGCTTCTTGCCCTCCAGGCCGACGGTGACGGCGCCGATGGGCTGCACATCGCAGTAGCCGTGCTCCTGGCCGAGCCGGTAGACCTGCTCGACGACGCCGGCGGTGTCGGCGACCGGGAAGGTGTTGGCCATGGCGAACACGGCCGTGTAGCCGCCGCTCGCCGCCGCGCGCGTGCCGGTCAGCACCGTCTCGGAGTCCTCGCGGCCCGGCTCGCGCAGATGGGTGTGCAGGTCGACCAGCCCCGGCAGCAGCACCTTGCCGGCCGCCTCGACGACCTCGGCGCCCTCGTCACTGAGACCGACGCCCACCTCGGCGATCGTCGTGCCGTCGATCAGCACGTCCTGCGGCTCGCCGCCGAGCACCTTCGCACCACGGATCAGGATCTTGCTCATCTGTGCTTACTTCTCCTCGGAACCGGTGGGGCGGGTGTGGGTGACGGCGGGCTCGTTTCCACCGAGCAGCAGATACAGAACGGCCATCCGGATGGAGACTCCGTTTGCGACCTGCTCGACGACGGTGCAGCGCTCGGAGTCGGCGACCTCGGCGGTGATCTCCATGCCGCGGACCATCGGGCCGGGGTGCATCACGATGGCGTGCTCGGGCATCCGCGCCATCCGGTCTCCGTCGAGGCCGTAGCGCCGCGAGTACTCGCGCTCGGTCGGGAAGAACGCGGCGTTCATGCGCTCTCGCTGCACGCGCAGCATCATCACCGCGTCGGACTTGGTCAGGGTGGAGTCGAGGTCGTAGGACACCTCGCAGGGCCAGGTCTCGACGCCGACCGGCACCAGCGTGGGCGGCGCGACGAGGGTGACCTCGGCGCCCAGCGTGTGCAGCAGGTCGACGTTGGAGCGGGCGACCCGGCTGTGCAGCACGTCGCCGACGATCGTGATCCGCTTGCCGGACAGGTCCTGCCCTATCCCGGCGTCCCGGCCGACCAGGCGGCGGCGCATGGTGAACGCGTCGAGCAGGGCCTGGGTGGGGTGCTGGTGGGTGCCGTCGCCGGCGTTGATGACGGCCGCGTCGATCCAGCCGGAGTTGGCGAGGCGGTAGGGGGCCCCGGAGGCGCCGTGCCGGATGACCACGGCGTCGACGCCCATGGCCTCCAGGGTCTGGGCGGTGTCCTTCAGGGACTCGCCCTTGGAGACGCTCGACCCCTTGGCGGTGAAGTTGATGACGTCCGCGGACAGGCGCTTCTCCGCGGCTTCGAAGGAGATACGCGTGCGCGTGGAGTCCTCGAAGAAGAGGTTCACCACGGTACGGCCGCGCAGGGTCGGCAGTTTCTTGATCGGCCGGTCGGCGACCCGGGCCATCTCCTCGGCGGTGTCGAGGATCAGGACGGCGTCGTCGCGGGTGAGGTCGGCGGCCGAGATGAGATGACGCTGCATCTGTCAGGCTCCGTAAGGCAGTTCAGGGAGATTTCGGGCATACGGGCGCGCAGTTGCGCACTCGGAGTCGTACGGCCGAGTGCTACTGCTGCTCGCCCGGGGCGGCCGGCTTCGCACCGAGCAGCACGGTGTCGCGACCGTCCTCCTCGGCGAGCTGGACCTTGACCGTCTCCCGCAGCGACGTGGGGAGGTTCTTGCCGACGTAGTCGGCGCGGATGGGCAGTTCGCGGTGGCCGCGGTCGACGAGGACGGCGAGCTGCACCGCGCGCGGACGCCCGATGTCGTTCAGGGCGTCCAGGGCCGCGCGGATGGTGCGACCGGAGAAGAGCACGTCGTCGACGAGGACGACCAGGCGGCCGTCGATGCCGTCACCGGGGATCTCGGTCCGGGCCAGCGCACGCGGCGGATGCATGCGCAGGTCGTCGCGGTACATGGTGATGTCGAGCGAACCGACCGGGATCTTCCGGTCGGTGATCTCCTCCAGCTTGGCGGCGAGCCGCTGGGCAAGGAAGACCCCTCGGGTCGGAATGCCGAGGAGCACCACGTCGTCGGCGCCCTTGGCGCGCTCGACGATCTCGTGGGCGATGCGGGTCAGCACCCGCGCGATGTCGGGGCCTTCGAGAACCGGCCGCGCATCGGACGCCGGATTCCCGGATGTGTCCTGCTTGTCCATACGAAACGGACCTCCTTCTCCGCCTCACGGGACGGACCTTAAAGGACGTCGGATTTGCGCCATCCACGGTAGCAGGCCCGGGCGGCGCCCCTGATCACCCCCATGGCGTAATCGGCCACCGCGGCCACGGAAGAGTCGGTGTGGACCATTCGGCTTGACGCAGAAGAGTCACGCTGCGTAACCTCACAGTGAGTTACCAGACGCGCGGCTCGGAACCTCTGCAGCCGCGTCGACACAGTGTCCGGGGAGCTATATGTCCAGCGAATACGCCAAACAGCTCGGGGCCAAGCTCCGGGCCATCCGCACCCAGCAGGGCCTTTCCCTCCACGGTGTCGAGGAGAAGAGTCAGGGACGCTGGAAGGCGGTCGTGGTCGGTTCGTACGAGCGCGGCGACCGTGCCGTGACCGTACAGCGCCTCGCCGAACTGGCGGATTTCTATGGGGTCCCGGTGCAGGAGCTCCTGCCGGGCACCACCCCGGGCGGCGCCGCCGAGCCGCCGCCGAAGCTGGTCCTGGACCTGGAGCGGCTGGCGACCGTGCCGGCCGAGAAGGCGGGCCCGCTGCAGCGCTATGCGGCGACGATCCAGTCGCAGCGCGGTGACTACAACGGCAAAGTGCTGTCGATCCGCCAGGACGACCTGCGCACACTCGCCGTCATCTACGACCAGTCCCCCTCGGTCCTCACCGAGCAGCTGATCAGCTGGGGCGTGCTGGACGCGGACGCGCGCCGCGCGGTCGCCCACGAGGACGCCTGACATGGGCTGACCGCCCTGAGCAGAAACGTGCCGCCGGGGTGGCCGGAACTACACGGTTCCGGCCACCCCGGCGGCTTTCTGCGGCCCTCGAGGACCATGCAGGCACGGCAACGCCAGGGGGCCCGCAGCAGTCACGCTGCGGGCCCCCTGGCGATACCTGCCTCTTACGCCTCGTCGCGGCGCAGTGAGGGCTTCAGCTCCTTGAGCCGGCCCAGCAGGCCGTTGACGAACGCGGGCGACTCCTCGGTGGAGAACTCCTTCGCCAGCTGCACCATCTCGTCCAGCACGACGGCATCCGGGATCTCGTCGGCCCAGATCAGCTCGTAGGCGCCGAGACGCAGGACGTTGCGGTCCACGACCGGCATCCGGTCGAGCGTCCAGCCGACCGAGTACTGCGCGATCAGCTCGTCGATGCGCTTCGCGTGCTTCGCGTAGCCCTCGACCAGCTGCATCGTGTACTCGCTGACCGGCGGCTGCCGGGTGTCGTCCCGGGACAGCCGGATCCAGTCCGCGAGGACCGTCAGGACGTCGGCGCCGCGCTGGTCGCCCTCGAAGAGGATCTGGAAGGCGCGCTTGCGGGCCGTGTTGCGGGCAGCCACGGTTAGCTGTTCACCCGGCCGAGGTAGTCGCTCGTACGGGTGTCGACCTTGATCTTCTCACCGGTGGTGATGAAGAGCGGGACCTGGATCTGGTGGCCGGTCTCCAGCGTGGCGGGCTTGGTGCCGCCGGTGGAGCGGTCACCCTGCAGGCCCGGCTCGGTCTCCTGGACGACGAGCTCGACGGCGGCCGGGAGCTCGACGAAGAGCACCTCGCCCTCGTGCTGCGCGACGGTGGCCGTGAAGCCCTCGATGAGGAAGTTGGCGGCGTCGCCGACAGCCTTGCGGTCGACCATGAGCTGGTCGTAGGTCTCCATGTCCATGAAGACGAAGTACTCGCCGTCCATGTACGAGAACTGCATGTCGCGCTTGTCGACAGTGGCCGTCTCGACCTTGACGCCGGCGTTGAACGTCTTGTCGACGACCTTGCCGGAAAGCACGTTCTTCAGCTTGGTGCGCACGAAGGCCGGGCCCTTGCCGGGCTTGACGTGCTGGAACTCGACGACGGACCACAGCTGGCCGCCTTCGAGCTTGAGCACCAGGCCGTTCTTGAGGTCGTTCGTGGAAGCCACGGTTGCGGAATCTCCTGGACTGACGTGGACGACCCCGGCGCACGCACCTGCCTAGAGTGCGAGCAGCTCCTTGGTCGTGATGGTGAGTAGCTCGGGTCCGCCGTCCGCCTCGGGGCGGACGACGAGCGTGTCATCGATCCGGACGCCGCCCCGGCCCGGGAGGTGGACCCCCGGTTCGACGGTGACCGGCACGCAAGCGTCCAGTTTACCCATGGCCGCAGGGGCCAGCTGCGGGTCCTCGTCGATTTCGAGCCCCACGCCGTGCCCCGTCAGGGCCGGGAGCCCCTGCGCGTACCCCGCGGAATCCAGCACCTGACGTGCGGCGCGGTCCACATCGCGGCAGGCCGCGCCGGGCACCAGCGACTCCCGTCCGGCGCGCTGGGCGGCGAAGACGAGGTCGTACAGCTCGATCTGCCAGTCAGCGGGAGACGTGCCGATGACGAAGGTGCGACCGATCTCGCAGCGGTAGCCGCGGTAGGCGGCGCCCAGACATACGGAGAGGAAGTCGCCCTCCTCGACACGGCGGTCGGTGGGCCGGTGGGCACGTCTGCCGGCGTTGGGGCCGGTGGCGACGGAGGTCGGGAAGGCGGGACCGTCGGCGCCGTGGTCGACGAGACGCCGTTCCAGCTCCAGGGCGAGATGCCGTTCCGTGCGGCCGACGAGGATGGACTCCAGGAGTTCGCCGAGGGCCTGATCGGCGATCTCGGCGCCGATGCGCAGGCAGGAGATCTCCTCCTCGTCCTTGACGACCCTGAGCTGCTCCACGGCACCGGCGAGGTCGGTCAGGCGCAGGCGTGGCACGACCGAGCGGATCTCCCGGTGCCGGGCCACCGTGAGGTGGTGTTCCTCCACGGCGAGGGTGTCGGCGCGCTGGGCCTCGGCGAGGTCGGCGGCGGCCACCGCGGGATCGCCCGCGGTGCCGGGCAGGGTCTGCACGCGCAGCGCCTCGTCCGGTCGGCCCTCGGCCGGCCGGTCGTCCGGCGGGCCGGCGCAGAGCAGCAGGTCGTCGGTCTTGCCCAGGAGCAGGACGGCGCCCCGCGGGGCGGTGCCCGCGAGGTAGCGGACATTGGCGGGCCGCGAGATCAGCGCGGCCTGGCTGCCGCCGGCCTTGCAGCGGTCTCGCAGCCTTGCTCGGCGGAGTGCGTACACCTCTGACATGAGATGAGCGTAGGAGCGGTGGGGGAATTGTGCCGGTTGGGGTGTCGTTCGGGGGACGGGGTGCGGCTTCAGGTCGTATGCCCGGTGCGGGTCGGTGGGGTTGATCGCGCTCACGCGGCGGAGCCGCAGATCGATACAGCCCCGCGCCCCTGAAAGCCGCATTCCCCAGCGGTTACCAGTTCGGGGGGCTTGCGATGGACCTTGCGAGTACGTCGTCCAGGACCCGTGCCGTCTGCGGTACGTCCAGTTGGCTGTTGTCGATGATCGGGAGGCCCGAGCCGTACCAGCCCGCCATGCGGCCGTGGATGCGGGCGACCTCCTCGTCGGTGAGGCGGCGGTTGCCGGAGCGTTCCGCATTGCGTTCCAGGACGATCTCCAGGCCGGGAAGCAGCACGACCGGGAGGAGACCGGGGCCCACGTGGCGCTTCCAGCCGCCGAGGCCGACGACCGGGCGGTCGGGGAAGACGGCGTCGTCGAGGATGCAGGAGATGCCGTTGGCCAGGAAGTTCCGGGCGGCGAAGCCGCAGGTGCGGCGGGCCAGGCGGTACTGCGCCTCCGAGTGGTCGTTCCACCCCGACTGCGGGTCGGCGAAGCCGGAGCGGACCCATTCGCGTACGTCGTCGAGGCTGATGTGGGCGGTGGGGGCCCGGCGGTGGTCCGCCCAGTACTTGGCGACGCTCGTCTTGCCGGCGCCCGCGGGGCCGATGAGCAGCACCGCGAGGGTCGTGGCGGTGGGGTCGGGCGCGCTGGTGGCGGGCGGCGCGCTGGGCATGGCGACGGGGCCGCCGGGTGGCAGCGGGACGTGGCCGGTGGTGTCCGGGGCCGGTGGGGCCGGGGCGTGCTGCGGTGCGGGCGGGACCGGGGGCGAGGGCGCCCCGGGGTAGCCCGGTGCGGGGGGCGGCGGGGGCACGGGGACGGAGCCCTGGTGCGGGCCCGCCTGGTGCGGACCCGGCTGGTGTGCGGCCGGCGACCAGCCTCCGGCCGGTCCGTGCCCCGGCTGATGGGGCGGCGGCAGCGGAGAACCCACTGCGTGCTGCATCCGGTGCCACTCCGTCTCGTTCTTTGGGCGGTCCACCTCCGGGGCGCTGCAGCCGATCTCGAGAGCCCGACCGTGCTCAGCCCTTCGGGCCTCCGCGCCCTCGACCTCTCGACACCGGCGCGCCCCTTCGGCTCACTCGCCGCAGGCAATTGGCGCTGGCAGCGGGGCCCGAGGCCCGCTCCCTACCGAACGGTACCTGCCCCGGCCGCCGTTTGGTGAACGGCCGGGGCCGGCCCGAAGTGCCCATGTCCGTAAGGCGAATCGGACGGATGACGCTCCGGCGGACTTACTCGCCCACTTCGCCGTACGCGGCCAGCAGGACGGCCGGGTCCGGGCTCTCCAGGACGGTCGGCTTGGCCAGGCCGTCCAGGACGATGAAGCGCAGCAGGTCGCCGCGGGACTTCTTGTCGACCTTCATCGTCTCCAGCAGCTTGGGCCACTGGTCGTAGCGGTAGTGGAGGGGGAGACCGACCGATGCGAGGACCGTGCGGTGGCGGTCGGCTGTGGCGTCGTCCAACCGCCCTGCCAGACGGCCGAGTTCGGCGGCGAAGTGCATGCCGACCGAGACCGCGGCGCCGTGCCGCCACTTGTAGCGCTCGTTCTTCTCGATGGCGTGGCCCAGGGTGTGCCCGTAGTTGAGGATCTCCCTGAGACCCGCCTCCTTCAGGTCGGAGGAGACGACCTCGGCCTTGACCCTGATGGAGCGCTCGATGAGCTCGGCGGTGTGCGGGCCGGCGGGGGTCCGCGCGGCCTGCGGATCGGCCTCGATCAGCTCCAGGATGGCGGGGTCGGCGATGAAGCCGGCCTTGATGATCTCGGCGAGCCCGGAGACGTAGTCGTTGACCGGCAGGGAGTCCAGAGCCGCCAGGTCGCACAGCACACCGGCGGGCGGGTGGAAGGCGCCGACGAGGTTCTTGCCCTCGGCGGTGTTGATGCCGGTCTTGCCGCCGACCGCGGCGTCCACCATGGCCAGCACGGTGGTGGGGATCGCGATCCAGCGCACCCCGCGCAGCCAGGTGGCGGCCACGAAACCGGCGAGGTCCGTGGTGGCACCACCGCCGACGCCGACGATGACGTCGGTGCGGGTGAACCCGGACTGGCCGAGCGCCTTCCAGCAGTAGGCGGCGACCTCGGCGGTCTTGGCCTCCTCCGCGTTCGGCACCTGGATGGCGACGGCCTCGAAGCCCTGCCCGGCCAGGTCGGCACGGAGCGCGTCACCGGTCTCGGCGAGCGCCTCGGGGTGGACGACGGCGACCCGCTTGGCCTTGTCGCCGATCAACCCGCCCAGCTCGCCCAGCAGTTGACGCCCCACCAGGACCTCGTACGGGTCGGTGCCCGCGCTCCCGCCGACCTGAATCCTCGTAACTTGGCTTGCCACAACGTCCTCCGGCCGGGGGTCCGGGGGCTGCCCCCCGGAGTATGCAGTCTTCAACTCCAGTGCGTCCAGGACGACTTGGGTGACCTCTTCGGGCGTACGGCCGTCGGTGGCCACGACCGCCGTGGCCACCTCCTCGTACAGCGACCGCCGGGCCTCCATCAGCTCGCGCCACTGCTTGCGCGGGTTGACCGCGAGCAGCGGACGGGCCGCGTTCAGCCCGGTGCGCTTGACGGCCTCCTCGACGTCCATCGAGAGGTAGACGACCCGCTGTCCGGCCAGCAGCGCACGCGTGTCCGCGTCCAGGATGGAGCCGCCGCCCAGGGCGAGGACGCCATCGTGTTCGGCCAACGCCTTGTGCACGGCGGCCTTCTCGATCGCCCGGAAGACCGGCTCGCCCTCGTCGACGAAGATCTCCGCGATCGAACGGCCCTCGGCCGCCACGATGTCGTCGTCCGTGTCCCGGTAGCCGACCCCGAGCCGCTCGGCCAGCAACCTGCCGACGGTGGACTTGCCCACCCCCATCGGACCGACCAGCACCACCTCAGGAGCGGTCATCGGATGGCCAGGTGGTCGAGGTAGGACTGCACATTGCGGCGGGTCTCGGTGACCGAGTCGCCGCCGAACTTCTCCGCCACCGCATCCGCCAGCACCAGCGCCACCATCGCCTCCGCGACGATGCCGGCGGCAGGCACCGCGGACACGTCGGAGCGCTGGTGGTGTGCCTGGGTCGCCTCACCGGTGCTCACGTCGACGGTCTGCAGCGCGCGCGGCACGGTCGCGATCGGCTTCATCGCGGCACGCACCCGCAGCAGCTCACCGGTGGTCAGACCGCCCTCGGTGCCACCCGAGCGGCCCGAGACCCGGCGGATGCCCTCGGGCGTGTTGACGATCTCGTCGTGCGCCTTCGAGCCCGGCACCCGTGCCAGCTCGAACCCGTCACCGATCTCGACGCCCTTGATCGCCTGGATGCCCATGAGGGCTCCGGCCAGCCGGGCGTCCAGCTTGCGGTCCCAGTGCACGTGCGAGCCAAGGCCGACGGGGACGCCGTAGGCCAGGATCTCGACCACACCACCCAGGGTGTCGCCGTCCTTGTGGGCCTGGTCGACCTCGGCCACCATCGCCTTCGACGCATCCGCGTCCAGGCAGCGCAGCGGATCCGCGTCCAGCTTCTCCACATCCGCCGGCGTCGGGTACACGCCCTGCGGGGCCTTCACCGAACACAGCTCGACGACATGGCTGACGATCTCGATGCCGGCCGTCTCCTTCAGATACGACCGGGCCACCGCCCCCAGCGCCACCCGGGCCGCCGTCTCCCGCGCCGAGGCGCGTTCCAGGATCGGGCGGGCCTCATCGAAGCCGTACTTCTGCATCCCGGCGAGGTCGGCGTGGCCGGGACGCGGCCGGGTCAGCGGGGCATTGCGGGCCAGCCCCGCCAGGATCTCCGGGTCGACCGGGTCGGCCGCCATGACCTGCTCCCACTTGGGCCACTCGGTGTTGCCCACCATGACCGCGACCGGGGAACCGAGGGTCAGACCGTGCCGCACGCCGCCGAGGAAGGTGACCTCGTCACGCTCGAACTTCATGCGCGCACCGCGTCCATAACCGAGCCGGCGCCTGGCCAGGTGGTCCGCCACCATCTCCGTGGTGATCGGCACACCGGCGGGAAGGCCCTCCAGCGTCGCCACGAGTGCGGGACCGTGGGACTCCCCCGCGGTCAGCCAGCGCAACCTGCTCAACGGTGCTCCTCAGTTGCTCGCGCCCCGGTACTGCCCTGCGTACGCGCGTCCTCGCGTACGGCGACGGCCCGACCAGGTGCGCGGCCCTGGCCCGCCACCCCCGATCCTCCCACGTCCGGGCAACGGGTCCGAGCCGAGTCCGACAAACGGACAGATCAGCCCAGCTGTGCGGCTTCGCGCATGGCGGCGAGCGGGGAGCGCGGGTCCCCGGTGAACTGGCGGAACTGGAAGACCGCCTGGTGCACCAGCAGGTCGAGGCCGCCGAGCACCTGCCCGCCGCGCTGCTGCCAGGCGGCGGCGAGAGGGGTGGGCCAGGGTTCGTAGAGCACGTCGAAGAGGGTGCCGATCTGTGCGGGCAGCTGCCCGGCCAGCGCGTCGGTGCCGCCGGCGGGCGTCGTGGAGATCACCAGCGGCGCCTCGAAGGCCCGTACCGCATCGGTCCAGTCGGCCGGGCGGACCTGTACGCCGAGCCGTTCGCCCCACTGCCGCATCTCGTCCGCGCGCCGCTCGCTGCGCACGTACACCGTGACCTCGCCGGTGCAGATCCGGGCGAGTGCGGCCAGCGCCGAGGAAGCGGTGGCGCCCGCGCCCAGGATCGCCGCCGACTCGGTCTTCTCCACGCCGCGCTCGTGCAGCGCCGCCACCAGGCCGGGGATGTCGGTGTTGTCGCCGACCTTCCGCCCGTCGGGCCGGAACACCACGGTGTTGACCGCCTCCACCGAGGCCGCCGTGTCGGTGATCTCGTCGAGCAGCGGGATCACCGCCCGCTTCAGCGGCATCGTCAGCGACAGCCCCGCCCACTCCGGGCCGAGCTGCGCGAGGAACCCGGGCAGCGCGGCCTCGTCGATCTCGAACCTGTCGTACGACCAGCCGTCCAGGCCGAGCGCCCGGTACCCCGCGTTGTGCAGCTGCGGGGACAGGGAGTGGGCGATGGGCGAGCCGAGCACGGCCGCCCTTCGGGTCGCAGTCATCAGTTCTTTTTCCTCGACGCATTGAATTCGTCGACCAGCTTGTTGTGCTCGGCGAGCGTCTTGGTGAACTTGCTGGTCTTGCCGTCCAACGAGATGAAGTAGTACCAGCCGTCGTGCGTCGGGTCGAGCGCCCCCTTGAGGGCCAGCTCGCCGGGGTTGTCGATCGGGCCGGGCGGCAGCCCCTTGACGTAGTACGTGTTGTACGGGTTGTTGTACTTCCGCAGCTCGGCGATGCTCAGGTCGATCTTGGTCTGGTTCTTGATGTAGTTGTACGTGGAGTCGAACTCCAGTGAACCGTAGGTCTCGGGGTTCCCGGGCTTGAGGCGGTTGTAGACGACCTCGGCCATCTTGCGGAAGTCGTCGTGGCTGGTGCCCTCGGCCTGCGCCAGGCTCGCCACGGTGAGCAGCTGCCAGGGGCTGTCCAGGCCGAGGCTCTTCGCCTTCTTCGTGAGGCCGAGTTCCTCGTACTTGTCGTTGGCCCGCGTGACCATGTCCTTCAGCACGTCCTCGGGCTTCTGGCCCTTGCTGACCGCGTAGCTGGAGGGGTAGAGGAATCCTTCCAGCGGATCCTTCACGTTCGGGTGGTTCAGCGCCCAGGAAGGCAGGCCGAGGTCCTTGTAGTCCTGCTGTGCGGCCTTGGCCGTGGTGCCCGCCGCCACCCCGAGACGCGTGTCGATCAGCTTGTAGATCTGCGAGTTGCGCAGGCCCTCGGCGAGGACCAGGTTGCTGCGGCTCTTCGGGCTGAGCATCAGTTCGACCGCGCTCGCGGCCGACATGTGCTTCTCCAGCGTGTAGACGCCGTCCTGGATCTTCTTGCCGTCGGGGTTCGACTGCTGCGCGGAGACGAACGCGTCGACGCTCTCGACGACTCCTGCTTCCTTGAGCTTCTGCCCGATGACATAGCCACCGGCACCCTTGGGGATGGTGACCACGACCTTCTGGCCGTTTCCGGCGCCCGCGTAGTCGGCCGCCGGGCCGAAACGATCCTTGTAGAAGTGGTAGCCGAAGTAGCCGACCCCGGCGGTGCCTCCGGCGAAGATCACGACCAGGACGAGGCAGGCGAGGCCGCTGCGGCGCTTCTTGGGCTTCTTGCCGCCGCGGGCCTTACGGCCGGCGCGCGGGTCGTCGTCCTCGTCCTCGTCGTCCTCGCCGCCGGCGAAGAAGGCGTGTTCTCCCTGGTCGGGGCCAGGGTCCCAGTCGGTCTGCGGTTCGGGCTCGACCTGCCTGCGGCTGGGCGGCTCGGGCGGCGGGTACGCGTCGGGCGTGCCGTAGTAGTCGGGCTGCTCGCCCCCGTACGCGGCGGACTGCTGGGCATACGGGTCCGAGGGATCCGTGTACTGGACGTGCGTGTGCGTGCCGGTGCCCCAGCTGCCCTGGTCGTACGACTGCTGCTGGCCCTGGCCTGCGTAGTACTGCTGGTCGTAGCCCTGGTACTGCTGCTGCGGGTACTGCTGCGCCTGACCGTATGCGGACTGTTCGCCGTGGCCCCAGTCACCGTAGTGCTGCTGCTGCGGCTGCTCCGGATAGTGCTGTGGCTGGCCGCCGTAGGGGGACTGCGGGCCCGCCTGGGCCTGCTGTCCGCCCCATCCGTCGTTCCCGTATGACGGGTCCTCCGGATGCCACGGTTCGGAGCCTTGGCCCCGGCCATACTCAGTCATCGATCCCCTAGAGCCGCGAGGCGGCGGTTACGCGGCTCTCGGCCGGTTCCGTCCCGCCTCTTGCTGTGCAGCCGCTGTTCGAACAGCGGCGCAGACGCGCGGAACGTTACCGTATCGCGATCAGATGACCACTTCGACGCCCTCGCCGGGTGCTTTACCTGACACCCGTTCGGATTCGAGGGCCTGTTGGAGGATGATCACAGCGGCCGCCTGGTCGATGACCGAGCGGCCCTTCTTCGACTTCACGCCTGATGCGCGCAGTCCCTGACTGGCCGTCACCGTGGTCATCCGCTCGTCCACGAGCCGGACGGGGACGGGGGCGATGCCCTTCGCGAGCTCCTGTGCGAAGCCGCGAACCTTTACCGCCGCGGGGCCCTCGCCCCCCTTGAGGGAGCGAGGGAGGCCTACGACGACCTCGATCGGCTCGTACTCCTCGACCAGCTGCTTGAGCCGTCGGTGAGCTGCCGGGATGTCCCGGCCGGGGACCGTCTCCACCGGAGTGGCGAGGATCCCGTCGGGGTCGCACGAGGCGACCCCGATACGGGCGTCCCCGACATCGATCGCGAGCCTGCGGCCTCTGCGCAACGTCACTTCGCGGTGTCCGTGACCAGCCGCTCGACGGCGTCCACGGCCTCGCCGATCGCGGCCGGGTTCTGGCCGCCGCCCTGGGCGACGTCCGGCTTGCCGCCACCGCCGCCGCCGAGGGTCTTGGCAGCCGTGCGGACCAGGTCACCGGCCTTGAGGCCGCGCTCGCGGGCGGCCTCGTTGGTGGCGATGACCGTCAGCGGCTTGCCATTGTTGACCGTGAACAGGGCGACCACGGCGGCCCGGCCGCCCTGGATGCGGCCGCGTACGTCGAGGACCAGCTTGCGCAGGTCGTCGGGGGTCGTGCCGTCCGGGACCTGGCCGGTGACGACGGCGACGCCCCGGATGTCCTTGGCGGACTCGACGAGACCGGCGGCGGCCTGCAGCACCTTCTCGGCGCGGAACTTCTCGATCTCCTTCTCGGCGTCCTTCAGCTTTCCGAGCATGGCGGAGACCTTCTCCGGGAGCTCCTCCGGGCGGCCCTTGATCAGCTCCTGGAGCTGGGCGACGACGGTGTGCTCACGGGCGAGGAAGTTGTAGGCGTCGACGCCGACGAGGGCTTCGATACGGCGGACACCCGAACCGATCGACGACTCGCCGAGCAGCTTGACGAGGCCGAGCTGCGAGGTGTTGTGGACGTGCGTGCCGCCGCACAGCTCCTTGGAGAAGTCGCCGATGGTCACCACGCGGACCCGCTCGCCGTACTTCTCGCCGAACTCGGCGATGGCGCCCTGCTTCTTGGCCTCGTCGATGCCCATGATGTCGGCGCGGACGTCGAGGTCACGGGCGAGGACCTCGTTGATCTTCTGCTCGACGTCGGTCATCACGGCCGTGGGAACGGCCGACGGGGAGCCGAAGTCGAAGCGGAAGCGGCCGGGCTGGTTCTCGGAACCGGCCTGGGCGGCCGTCGGGCCGAGCGCGTCACGCAGCGCCTGGTGGGTGAGGTGGGTGGCCGAGTGGGCGCGGGCGATGGCGGTGCGACGACGGGCGTCGATGGAGGCGTGGGCCTTGGCGCCGACCGTCACCTCGCCGACCTGGACGACGCCCTTGTGGACGTAGACGCCCGGGACCGGCTTCTGGCAGTCGCGGATCTCGATGACGGCACCGGTGTCGACCTTGATACGGCCGGTGTCGCCGATCTGGCCGCCGCCCTCGGCGTAGAACGGGGTGCGGTCGAGGACGATCTCGACCTCGTCGCCCTCGGTGGCGGCCGGGGACGAGGTGCCGTCGACGAGGATGCCGACGATCGTGGACTCGCCCTCGGTGTCCGAGTAGCCGATGAACTCGGTCTCGCCGGTCTTGTCGGCGATCTCACGGTAGGCGCCGGCACCGGCGTGACCGGTCTTCTTGGCCTGGGCGTCGGCCTTGGCGCGCTCCCGCTGCTCCTTCATCAGGCGGCGGAAGCCCTCCTCGTCCACGGAGAGGCCCTGCTCGGCGGCCATCTCCAGGGTGAGGTCGATCGGGAAGCCCCAGGTGTCGTGGAGCAGGAACGCCTTGTCGCCGGCGAGGACCGTGCCACCCGAGGCCTTGGTCTCGGTGACGGCGGTGTCGAGGATGTTGGTGCCGGCCTTCAGCGTCTTGAGGAAGGCGTTCTCCTCGGCGAGGGCCACCTTCTCGATGCGCTCTCGGTCGGTGACCAGCTCGGGGTACTGCTGGCCCATCATGCCGATCACGGTGTCGATCAGGTCGAGCACGACCGGGCCGGTGGCGCCGAGCAGACGCATGTTGCGGATGGCGCGGCGCATGATGCGGCGCAGGACGTAGCCGCGGCCCTCGTTGCCGGGGGTCACGCCGTCGCCGATGAGCATCACGGACGTACGCATGTGGTCGGTGACCACGCGCAGCGAGACGTCCGAGTCGTGCGCGTCGCCGTAGGCCACGCCGGTCAGCTCGGTGGCCTTGTTGATGACGGCCATGGAGGTGTCGATCTCGTACATGTTCTGCACGCCCTGCAGAATCATCGCGAGTCGCTCGAGGCCGAGGCCCGTGTCGATGTTCTTGCTGGGGAGCTCGCCGAGGATCTCGAAGTTGTCCTTGCCGATGCCCTCGCCGCGCTCGTACTGCATGAAGACCAGGTTCCAGATCTCCACGTACCGCTCGTCGTTGACGGCGGGGCCGCCCTCGACGCCGAACTCGGGGCCGCGGTCGTAGTTGATCTCGGAACAGGGCCCGCAGGGGCCGGGAACGCCCATGGACCAGTAGTTGTCCTTCATGCCCAGGCGCTGGATGCGCTCCTTGGGCACGCCCACGACCTCGTGCCAGATGCGCTCGGCCTCGTCGTCGTCCTTGTAGACGGTGATCCACAGACGATCGGCCTCAAGGCCGTAACCACCCTTGTCCTGGGGGCTGGTGAGCAGCTCCCAGGCGTACTTGATGGCGCCTTCCTTGAAGTAGTCGCCGAACGAGAAGTTGCCGCACATCTGGAAGAACGTGCCGTGCCGGGTGGTCTTGCCGACCTCTTCGATGTCGGGCGTGCGCACGCACTTCTGCACGCTGGTGGCGCGCGGGAAGGGCGGCTTGACCTCACCGAGGAAGTAGGGCTTGAAGGGCACCATGCCGGCGGGGACCAGGAGCAGAGTCGGGTCGTCCGCGATGAGCGACGCCGAAGGGACGACGGTGTGACCGCGCTCCTCGAAGAAGCTCAGCCAGCGGCGGCGAATCTCGGCCGACTCCATCAGTGGTCCTCATTCCGGTTGTACGAGTTGTTCGAGTACGACTGGTACGTCGAGCCCTCGACGTACTTCGGGCTGTTGCGGTTCTCGATGGCGGGGAACCGCCGGGGCGCGGGGAGTTCGGGGGCCGCGTTGATGCCGAGGGCCTCCCCCAGCTCCTCCTCCCGCAGGGCCATGTTGTCCCGGACGTCAAGCGCGAAGCCGACCGCGCGGTCCTTGAGCCGGTGACCGGCCTCGAGCGCCTTGTTGGCCGCGGAGGCGGCAAGGTTCTCCGGGGTCAGCTGCTTCAGCTTGCGATTGACCTTGGTGGTGGCCCACACACCGGCGGCGACGCCCGTGGTGAACCAGAACGTACGGCGGAACATCGCTAGGTCTCAGTCCTTCTTCCGCTTGCCCCGCCGCGCAGCCGGGACGGTCCGGCCCACGATCACGGTACGCCTCGACTCCTTGGCGGGCACGTCGTCACGGCGGGCGCCCAGGGCCCGGCGGACGCCGTAGCCGAACGCCGCGACCTTGACCAGGGGGCCGCCGAAGGTGGAGGCGACGGTGGTCGACAGAGCCGACGCGTTCGACGTGACCTCCTGGACGTCCGTGGCGATCGCGTCGACCCGGTCGATCTGGGTCTGTGCGGAGCGCACCGCCGCGGAGGCGTCGGCCAGCAGCGGGACGGCCTGGTCGGTCACGTCCGCCACGAGCTTGGTGGTCGCCTTGAGCGTCTGGGCCACCCTCGCCAGCGCGACGGCGAGGAAGGAGACCAGGATCGCCCAGAAGACGGCCACCAGGATCCCGGCCACCTCTCCACCGGACACCACGTGCACCCGCTCCCTGGAACATGCCTGAACATCGAAAAGTCGTAGGCCGAGCCTATCGCGCCGGGGACGGGGCTCCGCACCGGATTACCGTCCCTGCTCCGCCGAGTTGCGCGAAGCGATTGTACGGACTGAATAGGGGTCAGTACGCTCCGTGTCCTACGCGGGATCATCGGCTCGGCGGCACCTTCGTGCACGGCGATCTTCCCCTGGAGCCCCATGCGTTCGTGGGACGTTCGGCCGAACTTGCCGGGCTGGCGGGGGTGCTCGGCGCGGCTCGTCTGGTGACCGTGACGGGCGTGGGCGGGGACGGCAAGTCACGGCTCGCGGCGGTGCGGTGTGCGCCGCGTAACGGGGTGTGGCGGGTGGATTTGCCGAGCGTCAACTCCTGCCCTTGCTGGGCGGGTTGGGCATCTGGTGGAGGCGTGTGCCCTTCTGGTGGGCGAGTTGCTCGGGCAGTTGCCCGGGCGTCACGGCAGTGCACCCCCGCGGCGATGCGGCGGAGGCGGCGGTGTCGCGGGCCTTGGAGCAGCCGACATGCACGAACCCGCCGCCTCCCGCGCCCACGAGGGCGGGGAGACGGCGGGCTGAGGTGGTGCTACCGCCTGCTGGTGATCAGCGGGCGTAGTACTCGACGACGAGCTGCTCGTCGCAGATCACCGGGATCTCCTTGCGGTTCGGCTCACGGTCCAGGCGGAACGCCAGGGCCTTGAGGTTCACCTGGAGGTAGCGCGGGGTCTCGCCCTCGGGGGCGAAGCCGCCCTCACGGGCGATGGAGAAGAGGGTCTTCTCGCGGCTGCGCTCGCGGACCATCACGACGTCGTCGGGACGGACACGGAAGGAGGGCTTGTCGACCTTCTGGCCGTTGACCTCGATGTGGCCGTGCACGACCATCTGACGGGCCTGGTAGATGGTGCGGGCGATGCCCGAACGCAGGACCAGGGCGTCGAGACGGCGCTCGAGCTCGATGATCAGGGCCTCACCGGTCTTGCCCTGGACCTTGGAGGCACGCTCGTAGGCGCGGACGAGCTGGCGCTCGGACACGTCGTACTGCGCGCGCAGACGCTGCTTCTCGAGCAGACGGACCTTGTAGTCCGAGTTCTGCTTGCGGCCGCGGCCGTGCTCACCCGGCGGGTAGGGGCGGGCCTCGAAGTACTTGACGGCCTTCGGGGTCAGCGCGATGCCGAGGGCACGCGACTTCTTGACCTTGGGGCGGGACTGGTTCGCCACAATCTCTCATTTCTCAGTGTTCGGCTTGTCAGAGTTGAGGGAGGTCGCATCCGCAGCCGGGGAAACCCGCCGGGTCCGTTGCCGGGCCTGGTGGGCAGCCGCTCCCCTGGTCTGGGCACATACGTGCAGCACGCGAGTGGCCCACCGACCGGTCCCGCCGTGCGACGAGTGGTGGTGGGCTGCCCGCGACACCATTCGAACGGTGCGCGACGCTCCTGGAATCCGGTCCGGGGACCGGGCTCCGGCTGACCGTCCCGTTCTGACTGCACGGGACACAGCACTTCGAGGGATTCTACAGGTCGCTCAGGACCGCTTGCGACCGAGGTGCTGTCTGGTCCATTCGACCGCGTCCGCGTACCGGGCCTCGGCTCCGTGTCTGGTCGGGGTGTAGTACTCGCGGTCCTTGAGGGCGTCCGGGGCGTACTGCTGCTCGGCGATGCCCTCCGGCAGGTCGTGCGGATACACGTACCCCTGCGCGTGCCCGAGCTTGGCGGCGCCCTTGTAGTGCCCGTCGCGCAGGTGCGGGGGCACCGGGCCGGCCAGTCCCTTGCGTACGTCCTCCATGGCGGCGCCGATGGCCGTCGTCGCGGCGTTCGACTTCGGGGCCAGCGCGAGGGCGATGGTGGCGTGGCTGAGGGTGAGGGCGGCCTCGGGGAAGCCGATCATGGCGACGGCCTGGGCGGCGGCCACGGCGATCGGCAGCGCGTTCGGGTCGGCCAGGCCGATGTCCTCGCTGGCGGAGATCATCAGGCGGCGGGCGATGAAGCGGGGGTCCTCACCGGCCTCGATCATGCGGGCCAGATAGTGCAGGGCGGCGTCCACATCGGAACCGCGGATGGACTTGATGAGGGCGCTGGCCACGTCGTAGTGCTGGTCGCCGTCCCGGTCGTACTTCACCGCCGCCCGGTCGACCGTCTCCTCCAGGGTCGTCAGGGAGATCTCCCTCTCGCCCTTGTCGAGGGCGGCTCCGGCGGCCGCCTCCAGCGCGGTCAGGGCGCGGCGGGCGTCCCCGCCCGCGATGCGCAGGAGGTGGTCCTCGGTGTCCTCGGGGAGGGTGACGGCGTTTTTCAGGCCGCGCTCGTCGCTCAGCGCCCGCTTGAGCAGCCCCCGGACGTCGTCGTCGGTGAGGGGTTCGAGGCTCAGCAGGAGGGAGCGGGACAGGAGCGGGGAGATCACCGAGAAGTACGGGTTCTCCGTGGTCGCCGCGATCAGCGTCACCCAGCGGTTCTCGACCGCCGGCAGAAGGGAGTCCTGCTGGGCCTTGCTGAAGCGGTGGATCTCGTCGAGGAAGAGGACGGTCTCCTTGCCGAAGCCGCCCGTCGCCCGGCGGGCGCCGTCGATGACCGCGCGGACCTCCTTGACGCCCGCGGTGATCGCCGACAGCTCGACGAAGCGCTTGTTGGTGGCCTTGGAGACGACGTACGCCAGGGTCGTCTTGCCCGTGCCCGGCGGGCCCCAGAGGATCACCGAGGACGGGCCTGCCGGCCCGCCCGCGCCCTCGCCGACCAGGCGGCGCAGGGGTGAACCGGGCTTCAGCAGGTGCTGCTGGCCCACCACCTCGTCAAGGGTGCGCGGGCGCATCCGCACCGCCAGGGGACTGCCGGTCGGGTCCTTCTCCTGGCGTTCTTCTGCGGCTGCGGTGAACAGGTCGGGCTCCACGCTCAAACCCTAAATCACCGCACTGACAACGCGGCGGGCGCTGTCAGCTGGTCCAGAAGTCCCACCAGCGGGTCAGCACCAGCATGCCGATGATGCCCACGTGCAGTACGGGCAGGACCCAGGTGAACTCGCCGAAGAAGCTCTTCAGCCAGCGCGGGGCGGGCAGGAAGCTGTTGCGGATGTTGAACGAGGTCACGTACCAGAACATGGTGATCGTCGCGACCCAGGCCAGGGAGCACCACAGGCACAGTGCGTTGATGCGGTACAGCGACTGGAACTGCAGCCAGGTGCAGAAACCGACACCGAAGAGCGTGCCGAAGTTGAAGGTGAGCCAGTACCAGCGCGGGAAGCGGGCGCGGGCCAGCAGGCTCATGCCGACGCAGATGACGATGCCGTAGCAGACCAGGCCCAGCATCGGGTTGGGGAAGCCGAAGGCGGCGGCCTGCTTGGACTCCATCACGCTGCCGCAGGAGACGACCGGGTTGAGGCTGCAGCCCGGGGTGAACGTCTTGCCCTCGACCTTGGCCTCGAGCAGCTTGAACTTGTCGATCGTGATGACCCACGCGGCGAGCAGACCGGCCGCGCCCGTGATGATCAGCAGCAGGGCGAAGGCCCGGCTGCCGCCCACTGTGCGTGATCCCTGGGGGCTGTGGTCCCCGGCGGGTTCGGGCTCTGTGGAGACGTCTTTGACTGTGGTCTTGCTCATCACGCCGATTCCGTCTGCTTGAGAGTTGGACCTTCTTCGGGCAGGGGCCATTGTGCCGCACCAATGCCACTGTCCACCGTTCGGTGGACATAAGGAAGTACGCACGGTCGTCCCGGAGTGTTCGGTTCCGGCCGAGGCTGAACGGCATGACAGCACACGGAGACGAACTCGCGGTGGACGTACGGGGGCTGCGCAAGCAGTACGGGGATGTGACCGCCGTGGACGGCATCGATCTGGGCATTCGGCGTGGCGAGGTGTTCGGCCTGCTGGGACCCAATGGCGCGGGCAAGAGCACCACGGTGGAGATCCTCCAGGGCAACCGCACCCGGGACGCGGGCGAGGTGTCGGTGCTCGGCTCGGACCCGGCGACCGGCACGCGCGCGTGGCGGTCACGTGTCGGAATCGTCTGGCAGGACGAATCGGCGCCCGCCGAGTTGACGGTGCGCGAGACCGTACGGCACTTCGCCCGCTACTACCCGAGACCACGCGACCCGGAGGAGGTCATCGGCCTGGTGGGTCTGGAGGCGAAGGCCACCAGCCGGATCAAGGCGCTCTCCGGAGGCCAGCGGCGGCGCCTCGACGTCGCCCTGGGGGTGATCGGCGACCCCGAACTGCTGCTTCTGGACGAGCCGACGACCGGTTTCGACCCGGCGGCCCGGCGGCAGTTCTGGGACCTGATCCGGCTGCTGTCCGACGAGGGCACGACGATCCTGCTGACCACGCACTACCTGGAGGAGGCGGAGGCGCTCGCCGACCGGCTCGCCGTCGTCGCCAAGGGGCAGGTCGTCGCCGAGGGCGAGCCCGCCGCCCTGCGGGAGCGGTACGGCACGGAGGCCACCGTCGAGTGGACCGAGCCGGACGGCGTCACGCGAACCGAGCGCACCGCCACCCCGACCAGGACGGTCGCCGAGCTCATGCGCCGCTTCGACGGCGAGATCCCGGGCCTCAAGGTGGCCCGCCCCACCCTGGAGGACGTCTACCTCCGGCTGACCGGGCAGGAGGACGCGCGATGACGACGACCACCGTACGGACCAGGACCGAGGCGCCCGCCCAGCGGCTGCCCAGAGCCTGGGGGCTGGGCCTGCGCCGCGGCGCGCTGGAGATCAAGCAGTTCTTCCGGCAGCGCGACCAGGTGGTGTTCACGTTCGCCTTCCCGGTCGTGTTCCTTTTCCTGTTCGCGTCGATCTTCCACGACGCCGTCCACGGCTCCGGCGTCACCGCCTCCCAGCTGTACGTTCCCGCGATGATGGCCTCCGGCATCATGTCGACCAGCTTCCAGTCGCTGGGCATCTCGATCGCGGTCGAACGGGACGAGAAGGTGCTGCGCCGGCTGCGCGGGACACCGATGCCTCCGTCGTCGTACTTCCTGGGCAAGATCTGGCTGGTTCTGTTCACCGGTGTCGTGGAGACGGCGATCCTCCTCCTCGTCGGCACCACCCTGTACGGGGTGGACCTGCCGTCGGACGCGTCCCGGTGGTTCGACTTCGCCTGGATCTTCGTCCTGGGGCTGACCGGGTGCGCACTGCTCGGCATCGCGATCAGCTCGGTGCCCAAGTCGGCGAAGAGCGCGAGCTCGGTGGTCGTACTCCCCTTCCTGGTCCTGCAGTTCATCTCCGGGGTGTACATCTCCATCAACACCATCCCGGACTGGATGCTGAACGTCGGTGCCCTGTTCCCGCTGAAGTGGCTGTGCCAGGGTCTTCGGGGCGTGTTCCTGCCGGATTCCGCTCGGGTCCTGGAGCAGGCCGGGAGCTGGGAGTTCGGGAAGGTCGCGCTGGTGCTGGCCGCCTGGTGCGTCGGAGGATTGGTGCTGTGTCTGCTGACCTTCCGCTGGAAGACCCGGCGCGACGGATGAGCCGTCCGGGTGTGGCCCGTGAGGAGCACGCCTGGGACCGGACGATCCGGCTCTGGGACGGCTACTTCGCGGTCGCCTGGGCGGCCACCCTCGCCTTCGTGCTCGCCGCGGCCTACCCGGGGCTCCTGGTCCGTGCGGTCGCGGCGGCGCTGCTCGTCCCGTTGGTGCCCTGGTATGCGGTCGTGGGACGCCCGCTGCTCCAGGAGGACCCGCCGGACCAGGGGCAGGCACTGCGCTACCTCGCCGGGGCCATCGCGCTGTTCCTGCCGTCGGCCGTGCTGGTGGGTGAGACGCGGCTGATGGCGTTCGCGCTGATCCCGCAGTGCTTCATGACGCTGCACACGCGATGGTCCCTGGTGGCCGTCACCGTGATCAACCTGGTGCCGGTCGCGGGCTGGGCACTGCTGTGGAGGCCCAGCGGGGAGGACCTGTTCGGCAACTTCCTCTTCTCCGTGGTCACCCTCGTCTTCTCCGTGGTGATCGGCAGCTGGACCATCCGCATCATCGAACAGAGCATGGAACGGGCCGAGTTGATCGCCGAACTAGACGCCAGCCGCCACGAGATCTCCCGCCTCTCGGCCGCCCACGGCGCCCTGGCCGAGCGGGAGCGCATGGCCCGCGAGATCCACGACACCCTCGCACAGGGCTTCACCAGCCTGCTGATGCTGATCCAGGCGGTGGAGGCCGAACTCGACCACGACGTCCCGCAGGCCCGCCGCCATCTGGCGCTGATGGACGAGACGGCCCGGCAGAACCTGGCCGAGGCCCGCGCCCTGGTCGCCGGTGCCGCGCCCGCCGACCTCGACGGCAGCTCCCTCCCGGACGCCCTGCGCCGCCTGGCCGCCCGTCACGAGGCGACGCTGGAGGTGCAGGGCCCTGTGCGTCCGCTGCCGGCCGCTCCCGAGGTGGTGGCCCTGCGGTCCTGTCAGGAGGCCCTGGCCAACGCCCGTAAGCATGCGGGGAGTTCGGCGGCGGTGGGCATCGCGCTCGCCTACTCCGACGACTCGCTCACCGTGTCCGTACGGGACGACGGGTGCGGCTTCGACCCCGGCGCCCCCTGCGACGGCTACGGTCTGGCGGGGCTGCGCGCCCGGGCCGGCGAGGTCGGCGGGACGGCGCAGATCCGCAGCACACCGGGCGACGGCACGACGGTGACGGTCAGCCTGCCCGTGTCACTGCCCGTCGCACCGGGGAGGAGCCCCTCGTGATCAGGATCGTCCTGGCCGACGACCACCCCGTCGTACGGGAGGGCCTACGGGCGATGCTCAGCGCCGAGCCGGACCTTGAGGTCGTCGCCGACGCGGCGAGCGGCCCGCAGGCGGAGGCGCTCGCGGCCGAACTGCGGCCCGACATCGTGCTGATGGATCTGCGGATGCCGGGCGGCGGGGGCGTGGACTCGATCGTGCGGATGGGTGAGGCGGGGCTGCCGTGCCGGGTGATCGTCCTGACGACGTACGAGACGGACCGGGACATCCTGCGCGCGGTGGAGGCCGGAGCGGCGGGCTACCTGCTCAAGGACCTGCCGCGGGCGGAACTGGCGGAGGCGGTGCGGGCGGCTGCGCGCGGCGAGACGGTGCTGGCGCCGTCGGTGGCGGCCCGGCTGGTCGACCAGCTGCGCACCCGGCCGGAGCGGCCGCGGCTGTCGGAGCGGGAGGCGGCGGTGCTGCGGCTGGTGGCGGAGGGGTGTACGAACGCGGAGATCGGGCGGCGGCTGTTCATCGGCGAGTCGACGGTGAAGACCCATCTTCTGCGGGCCTTCGGGAAACTGGGGGTGGACGACCGGACGGCGGCGGTGACGAGCGCGATGCGGTTCGGTTTGCTCGACTGAGCCGTCCGTACTGGGGGCTGCCGCCCCCAGACCCCCGCTTCGGCCTGAACGGCCTCGTCCTCAAACGCCGGACGGGCTGGAAAATCAGCCCCTCCGGCGTTGGGATCAGCCCAGCCGGGCCTCCAGCTCTGCCACGATCTCGTTCACCCCGACCGCCGTCTGCTCACCGGACTCCATGTCCTTCAACTGGACGACACCCTCGGCGAGGTCACGCTCCCCGGCCACGATCGTGTAGCGCGCACCACTGCGGTTGGCGTTCTTCATCGCACCCTTGAGCCCCTTGGCCCCGTACGAGAAGTCCGCGGCGACGCCCAGCTTCCGCAACTCGGTGACCTTGGCGAACAGCACGCGACGCGCCTCCTCGCCGAGCGGTACCGCGAACACGCTGGTCGTGGAAGGGAGTTCGAGCTCGACGCCCTCCGCCTCCAGGGCGAGGACCGTGCGGTCGACGCCCAACGCCCAGCCGACGGACGGAAGGGCCGGACCGCCGATCATCTCCGACAGTCCGTCGTAGCGGCCGCCGCCGCCCACCGCGGACTGGGAGCCCAGACCGTCGTGGACGAACTCGAAGGTCGTACGGGTGTAGTAGTCCAGGCCGCGCACCAGCTTGGGGTCGTCCTCGAAGCCGACGCCCGCCGCCGTGATCAGCTCACGGACCTCCTCGTGGTACGCCTTGCAGGCGTCGCAGAGGTAGTCGCGCAGCAGCGGGGCGTCGCCCAGCTGCTTCTGGACCGACTCACGCTTGTCGTCCAGGACCCGCAGCGGGTTGATCTCGGCGCGGCGCAGGGTGTCCTCGTCGAGGTCCAGACCGCGCAGGAAGTCCTGCAGCGCGGCCCGGTAGACGGGACGGCACTCCTTGTCGCCCAGGCTGTTGAGCAGGATCCGGAAGTTGCTCAGCCCCAGCGAACGGTACGCCTGGTCCGCCAGGATGATCAGCTCGGCGTCCAGCGCCGGATCCTCCGCACCGATCGCCTCCGCACCGACCTGCGAGAAGTGCCTGTAACGGCCCTTCTGCGGGCGCTCATAGCGGTAGTAGGAGCCCGAGTACCAGAGCTTGACGGGCAGGTTGCCCAGCTTGTGCAGGTTGGCCTCCAGCGCCGCGCGCAGCACGGACGCCGTGCCCTCGGGACGCAGGGCGAGCCGGTCGCCGCCCTTGGTCTCGAAGGCGTACATCTCCTTGGTCACGATGTCGGTGGACTCGCCGACACCGCGCGCGAAGAGCTCCACGCTCTCGAACCCGGGGGTCTCGATATAGCCGTAACCGGAGTTGCGCAGCGGCGCGGCGATCGCCTCGCGGACCGCCAGGAACTTGGCGCTGTCCGGCGGGATCAGGTCGTACGTGCCCTTGGGGGCCTTGAAGGTGCTCACGGAAAGTCTCGTCACATTCCTCGTCGGGGAGCGTCGACATCCGCTCCCTGGCCGGCGGCGGCCACCTGCCGCAGATACGGGTTGGTGGCGCGCTCCTGGCCGATGGTCGTCTGGGGGCCGTGGCCGGACAGCACCACGGTCGAGTCCTCGAGCGGCAGGCACACGCGGGCCAGCGAGTCGAGCATCTCGGCCATGTCACCGCCGGGCAGGTCGGTGCGTCCGATGGAGCCGGCGAAGAGCAGATCCCCGGAGAAGAACACGGAGGGGATCTCCGTGGTCTCGGGCATCCGGAAGGTCACCGACCCCTTGGTATGGCCGGGCGCGTGCGCGACGGAGAATTCCAGACCCGCGAGCGCCAGCTTCGCGCCGTCGGTCAGCTCCTTGACGTCGTCGGGCTCCCCCACCGTCAGCTCGCCCATGAGCGGCATGCCGATGGAGCGGCCGAGCGCCTTCTCGGGGTCCGCCATCATGTAGCGGTCCTCGGGGTGGATCCAGGCCGGTACGTCGTGCGCGCCGCACACCGGGACGACCGAGGCCACATGGTCGATGTGGCCATGGGTGAGGACGACCGCGACGGGCTTGAGCCGATGCTTCTTCAGCGCTTCCTCGACTCCTTGGGCGGCCTGATGGCCCGGGTCGATGATCACGCACTCCTCACCGGCGGCGGGGGCGACGAGATAACAGTTCGTCCCCCAGGCCCCGGCGGGGAACCCGGCAATGAGCACGATCGTCCTTCGTTGTGTCGATACGGGCGGCTGCTGCTGACCTCAGAGCCTACCGGCGCTGCCGATTCCTCAGCGAACCCATATACGGTACGGGGCACACGCAGGCGGTCGGCTCACGAGACACACGCGTACCGGTCCACGTACGAGACGCATGAGGAGAGAACCCGGTGGTCACCCAGGAACAGCGCAAGCGTCAGCTCGCCCGCGAGAAGTTCTTGCGCCAGCAGCAGCGCCGTACGGCCGCGCGGCGCAAGGCGAAGATGCGCAACTCCGTGATCGCGTCGGTGCTCGGTGTGGTCGTCATCGGCAGTGTGGCCCTGTACACGACCGGAGTCCTCAAGGGCGACGACAAGGCCAACGCCAGCGCGCAGACGTCCCCGAGCGCCGCCCCGACCAGCAAGGCACCCGACCCGTGCGCGAAGCCGGCCAAGGGCTCGGTGAAGAAGCTGAGCTGGAAGAAGGAGCCGGCGATGACCATCGACAAGTCGGCGAAGTACACGATGGATCTCGCCACCACGTGCGGTGACATAGACATCGCGCTGAAGGCGTCGGCGGCGCCGCACACCGTCAACTCGTTCAACTTCCTCGTCGGCCAGGGCTACTTGGACCACACCAAGTGCCACAGGCTGACCGACCAGGGCATCTACGTGCTGCAGTGCGGCGACCCGCAAGGGACCGGAATGGGCGGTCCCGGCTACACGATCCCGGACGAGAACCTCAAGGACAAGAGCCTCAAGGGGCAGGTGTACCCGGCGGGCACGGTCGCCATGGCCAACCAGTACAACGCGCAGACGAAGCAGGGCCGCAACACCGGCGGCAGCCAGTTCTTCCTCGTCTACCAGGACAGTCCGCTGCCGCCCGACTACACCCCGTTCGGCACGATCTCCGCGTCGGGCATGAAGGTTCTCAAGAAAATCGCCGCCGCGGGCGCCCAGCCCGCCGACCCCACGACGCAGAACACGGCGCCCAATGCGACCGTGGTGATCAACAAGGCGACGATCACCAAATCCTGACCGTCAAGTGCGAAATTTCGGTCGCGCGGGATGCGGACAGGCAACCCGCCGGTCGCCTATGTTGGCCGTGACGAAACTGTGGACGATGCCCGGGGGCACTGAGGCCCCTCGCAGGCATCATGTGGAGGAGGCGCTGTGAGCAGCGACCCGTGGGGCCGCGTCGACGAGACGGGGACCGTGTACGTGCGTACGGCCGACGGCGAGCAGGTCGTCGGTTCCTGGCAGGCCGGCTCCCCCGAGGAGGCGCTGGCCTATTTTGAGCGCAAGTACGAGGGCCTGGTTGTCGAGATCGGCCTCCTCGAGAAGCGAGTGAAGACCACCGACCTGTCCGCGAAGGACGCGCAGGCCGCCATCGACCACATCCGTGAGCAGGTCGACGCGCACCACGCGGTCGGCGACCTGGACGCGCTGCGGACGCGGCTGGACAAGCTCGTGGCGACGGTCGAGGCGCGCCGTGAGGAGCGCAAGCAGCAGCGTGCGAAGCAGTCCGACGAGGCGCGCAGCGCCAAGGAGGCCCTGGTCACCGAGGCGGAACAGCTGGCGCAGTCCGACCAGTGGCGGGCGGCCGGTGAGCGGCTGCGTTCGCTGGTGGACACCTGGAAGGGGCTGCCGCGGCTCGACCGCAAGTCGGACGACGAGCTGTGGCACCGCTTCTCGCACGCCCGGTCGGCGTTCTCCAAGCGCCGCAAGGCGCACTTCGCTTCGCTGGACGCGCAGCGCGAGGAGGCCCGCAAGGCCAAGGAGCGGCTGGTCGCCGAGGCCGAGGCGCTGTCCGGCTCGACGGACTGGGGCCCCACGGCCGCGCGCTACCGCGAGCTGATGACGGAGTGGAAGGCCGCGGGCCGCGCCCAGCGCGAGCACGAGGACGACCTGTGGAACCGCTTCCGCGGCGCCCAGGACGTGTTCTTCGCCGCCCGCAGCTCGGTCTTCGCCGAGCGGGACGCCGAGCAGTCGGAGAACCTGAAGCTGAAGGAGGAGCTGGCCGAGGAGGCCGAGAAGATCCTCCCGGTCACGGACCTCAAGGCGGCGCGCGCCGCGTTCCGTTCGGTCAACGAACGCTGGGAGGCCATCGGCCATGTACCGCGGGACGCGCGCCCGAAGGTAGAGGGCCGGATGCATGCCGTGGAGCGGGCCATCCAGGAGGCCGAGGAGGCCGAGTGGCGGCGGACGAACCCGGAGGCACGCGCGCGTGCCGAGGGTCTGACCGGTCAGCTCCAGGCCGCCGTCGACAAGCTGAAGGGCCAGATCGAGCAGGCCCGCGCCCAGGGCAACAACGCCAGGGCCGACAAGCTCGAGCGCGAGCTGGAGGGCCGCCAGGCGCTCCTGGACCAGGCACTGAAGGGCCTGCAGGAGTTCGGCGGCTGACCCGTCCGTTGCGACCGTCTGTTGCGTGAAGAGGGGGCCCGTACCGGGAGGTACGGGCCCCTTCTCGTCGTACGACTGGTTCTACGACCTGCTGCGCGCCGACGTCACGCGGTACACGTCGTAGACGCCCTCCACGCCACGCACCGCCTTCAGGACGTGGCCGAGGTGCTTCGGGTCGCCCATCTCGAAGGTGAAGCGGGAGGTGGCCACGCGGTCGCGGGAGGTCTGGACGGCCGCGGAGAGGATGTTGACGTGCTGGTCGGACAGGACGCGGGTGACGTCCGAGAGGAGCCGGGAGCGGTCCAGTGCCTCGACCTGGATGGCGACCAGGAAGACCGAGGACTGGGTGGGCGCCCACTCGACCTCGAGGATGCGCTCGGGCTCACGGGACAGTGACTCCACGTTGACGCAGTCGCTGCGGTGAACCGATACTCCGCTACCGCGTGTGACGAAGCCGATGATGGGGTCGCCGGGAACGGGCGTGCAACAGCGGGCCAGTTTGACCCACACGTCCTCGACGCCCTTGACGATGACGCCCGGGTCGGCGCTGGAGCGCCGCTTGCGGCTGCGGCTGCGGGACGGCGGGACCGCCTCGTCGATCTCCTCGGTGGCCGCCTCCTCGCCGCCGAGCGCGGAGACGAGTTTCTGCACGACGTTCTGCGCGGAGACATGGCCCTCGCCGATCGCCGCGTACAGCGCGGAGATGTCCGGGTAGCGCATCTCGTGCGCGAGCGTGACCAGCGAGTCGCCAGTGAGGATGCGCTGGATCGGCAGGTTCTGCTTGCGCATGGCGCGGACGATGGCGTCCTTGCCCTGCTCGATCGCCTCGTCGCGGCGCTCCTTGGAGAACCACGCCCGGATCTTGTTGCGGGCGCGCGGCGACTTGACGAAGCCGAGCCAGTCGCGGGAGGGGCCCGCGCCTGCCGCCTTGGAGGTGAAGACCTCCACCAGGTCACCGTTGTCGAGGGTCGATTCCAGCGGTACGAGACGGCCGTTGACCCGTGCTCCTATGGTGCGGTGGCCGACCTCGGTGTGGACCGCGTACGCGAAGTCCACCGGCGTGGCCCCGGCCGGGAGCGCTATGACGTCGCCCTTCGGGGTGAAGACGAACACCTCGTTGCGCGACAGGTCGAAGCGCAGGGACTCCAGGAACTCGCCGGGGTCCTCGGTCTCCTTCTGCCAGTCGAGCAACTGACGCAGCCACGCCATGTCGTTGAGGTGGTCGTCCTTGCCGCCGCCCTTGGGTGCGTCCGAACGCACCTTGGAGGCGCCGGCGACGGCCTCCTGCTTGTACTTCCAGTGCGCGGCGATGCCGTACTCGGCACGGCGGTGCATGTCGAAGGTGCGGATCTGCAGTTCGACGGGCTTGCCGTTGGGGCCGATGACCGTCGTGTGCAGCGACTGGTACATGTTGAACTTGGGCATCGCGATGTAGTCCTTGAACCGGCCCGGGACCGGGTTCCATCGCGCGTGCACGGTGCCGAGGGCGGCGTAGCAGTCGCGGACGGTGTCGACGAGGACACGGATGCCCACCAGGTCGTAGATCTCCGCGAAGTCGCGACCGCGGACGATCATCTTCTGGTAGACGCTGTAGTAGTGCTTCGGGCGGCCGGTGACGGTGGCCTTGATCCGTGCGGCGCGCAGGTCCTGCTGCACCTCGTCGGTCACTATGGCGAGGTACTCGTCCCGCTTGGGGGCGCGCTCGGCGACGAGCCGCACGATCTCGTCGTACATCTTGGGGTAGAGGATCGCGAAGGCGAGGTCCTCCAGTTCCCACTTGATGGTGTTCATGCCCAGGCGGTGGGCGAGCGGCGCGTAGATCTCGAGGGTCTCGCGCGCCTTCTTCTCCTGCTTCTCACGCTTGAGGTAGCGCATGGTGCGCATGTTGTGCAGGCGGTCGGCGAGCTTGATGACCAGGACGCGCGGGTCCTTGGCCATGGCGACGACCATCTTGCGTACGGTCTCGGCCTGCGCGGCCTCGCCGAACTTGACCTTGTCCAGCTTGGTGACGCCGTCGACGAGCAGCGCGACCGAGTCGCCGAAGTCGCGGCGGAGCTGGTCGAGGCCGTACTCGGTGTCCTCGACGGTGTCGTGCAGCAGGCCGGCCATCAGCGTGGCCGGATCCATCCCCAGCTCGGCCAGGATGGTGGTCACGGCGAGCGGATGCGTGATGTACGGGTCGCCGCTCTTGCGCTTCTGGCCGCGGTGCCAGCGCTCGGCGACCTGGTAGGCCTTCTCTATCTGCCGCAGCGTCGACGTCTCGATCTTCGGGTCGTTGCTGCGCACTATCCGCAGCAGCGGCTCCAGGACCGGGTTGTACGGGTTGGAGCGCTGGACGCCGAGGCGGGCGAGGCGGGCGCGGACGCGGTTGGAGGAGCCGGAGCGGGCGGGCTGGCCGGTGTTCGGGCGCACCGCGGGGGAGGGCGTGGGCCGCTCGGGTGGCGGGGGCTTGGGGCGCGACTGCTCGGCCGACTTGTCGACGGGCGCGGACTGGGCGTGCTCGACCGGCCCGCGGGTGTCGTTCTTCGCGTGCGGCGCGTTCGGCGCGGGCTTGGCCGCGGCTGCCGAGGCGGACTCGGGCTTGGCGGCGGTCAGGTGCTGGGCCTCGTCTGGCAAGAGGACTCCTCGTGCGCGATCCGGGTCCCCCGGTCAGGCTCCGGAGACCCCATGGTAGCGATCCTGGGCCGCAGGATCGCCTTCAGGCCGATGTGAGGGCCGTCTACCCAAGAAACACAAGGGACGCCTGCCGGATTCCGCGAGACGGCCTCAGGGTGACCCGGGGGTGCTCTGCGGGTTGCCGGGGGTGGGCCACTGCCATGCGCGGCAAGGGAGCCCGGGGATGCGAGCCGCCCACGGGGGCGCGGGCGTGGAGGGCAGCCCAGGCAGTCACGCGCGAGCGCCACCCGGAAGCACAGCCCGGCACGGAGGACGAAGCCGAGCACTCGCGGAGGCCGGGTCTCGGGCGAGGGCGCGTGGCGCGACCCAGCGGGGGGCGGTTGCCGCCGGGCGGCGGGCAGCGCGACCCCGGCGTGGGCGCAGCAAGGTGCCCCGGTGCGGAGCCGGGACGGTGACGTGCGAACGGCCCGAGCGCCACCGTCCCCCGGAAGCACAGCCCGGCACCGGAGGACGAAGCCGAGCACTCGCGGAGGCCGGGTCTCGGGCGACGGCGCGTGGCGCGACCCAGCGGGGGGCGGTTGCCACCGGGCGGCGCGCAGCGCGACCCCGGCGTAGGCGAAGCAAGGTGCCCCGGTGCGGAGCCGGGACGGTGACGTGCGAACGGCCCACGCGGGAGCGCCACCGTCCCCCGGAAGCACAGCCCGGCACCGGAGGACGAAGCCGAGCACTCGCGAAGGCCGGGTCTCGGGCGACGGCGCGTGGCGCGACCCAGCGGGGGCCGGTTGCCGCCGGGCGGCGGGCAGCGCGACCCCGGCTTGGGCGGAGCAGGGTGCCCCGGTGCGGAGCCGGGGCGGTGACGTGCGAACGGCCGGCCCGGTGGTCGGGGCGGCCGTTCGTCGTGGGTGTGCGGTGTGGGGTCAGACGGTGAGCAGGGCCTCCAGCGGCGCCCCCGTGAGGCTCGGCTCCAGGCGGGCGCGGCCGCCGAGGAAGCCGAGCTCCATCAGGACCGCGAGGCCGGCGACCTCGGCGCCCGCGCGGCGCATCAGCTGGATCGAGGCCTCGGCGGTGCCGCCGGTGGCGAGGACGTCGTCGATGATGAGGATGCGGTCCTCGGCCGACAGGTCCTCCGCGTGCACCTCGATCTCCGCCGAGCCGTACTCCAGGTCGTACGTCTGGCCGAGGGTGGCTCCGGGGAGCTTGCCCGCCTTGCGTACGGGGACGAAGCCGAGGCCGGCGCGGACGGCGACCGGGGCGCCGAGGATGAAGCCGCGGGCCTCCAGGCCGACGACCTTGGTGGCACCGGTGTTCGCGGCGATCTCAGCGAGCGCGTCGGTGAGCGCCGTGAAGGCCGCCGGGTCCGCCAGGAGCGGGGTGATGTCCTTGAACATCACGCCCGGCTCCGGGTAGTCCGCCACGTCACGGATGCGGCTGAGCAGCAGCTCCTTGATGTCGGTCATCGGCGCTTCCCGGAGGGCCGGCCCCGGCCGCGGTTGCGCGACGCCGGCTGGTTGCGCGGCCCGACGACCGCATGCGCGGCATCCTCCGGCTCGTCGTCGTAGCGCTCGTCCGCGGTCTCGGCCTCCAGCGGTCCGCCCTCCGCAGCGGCCTGGGCGCGCTTGGCGAGGACGCGCTTCTTGAGCGCCTTCATCTGCGGCTCGCGCTCCTTCAGGTCGGCGACGAGCGGCGTGGCGATGAAGATCGAGGAGTACGCACCGGCCGCGAGGCCGACGAACAGCGACAGCGAGATGTCGTTGAGCATGCCGGCACCGAGGAAGCCGCCACCGATGAACAGCAGGCCCGCAACCGGCAGCAGCGCGACCACCGTGGTGTTGATGGACCGCATCAGGGTGCTGTTGATCGAGCGGTTGGCGATGTCGCTGAACGTCCAGCGGGTCTGCTTGGTGATGTCCTTCGTCTGCTCCTTGAGGCTGTCGAAGACGACGACCGTGTCGTAGAGCGAGTAACCGAGGATCGTGAGCAGACCGATCACCGTGCCCGGCGTGACCTCGAAGCCGACGAGGGCGTAGATGCCGGTCGTGATGGTGATGTCGTGGATCAGGGCGACCAGGGCGGCGACCGCCATCCGCCACTCGAACGCGATCGCCAGGTAGATCACCACGAGGACCATGAAGATCGCCAGGCCCTGCCAGGCCTTGTTGGCGATCTGGTCACCCCAGCTGGGGCCGACCAGGTCGGCGTTGATGTTCTCCGTGTTGACGTTGAGGTCCTTGGCGAGCTTGTCCTTGATCGCGTCGGACTTGTCGGTGTCGATGCCCGCGATCTGGATGCGCAGGCTGCCGTCGCCGAGCTTCTGGACGACCGCGTCGTGACCGGACGCGCTCTGTGCGTACCCCTCGGCCTTGGCGACCGAGGCGGTCATGTGCTTCGGGGTGGTGAAGACGGCACCGCCCTGGAACTCGATGCCCATGTTCAGGCCGCGCACCGCGAGGCCCAGGACGGCCGTGATGGTGATCAGGATCGAGATGCCGTACCAGATCTTGCGGTTGCCGACGAAGTCGTAACCGACCTCACCGCGGTGCAGACGGGCGCCGAGGCTGCCGAGTTTCGACATCTCACGCCTCCTTCGGGTCGACGGGGGCGGAGGGACGACGAGTGCGGCGCAGCGGCGGCTTGGCGCCCAGTGCCTTCGGGTCGAGGCCCGACCACTTGTGGCCGCCGTAGAAGAACCGCCTGCGGGCCAGGAGCGTCATCAGCGGCTTGGTGAACAGGAAGACGACGACCACGTCGAGCACGGTGGTCAGACCAAGCGTGAACGCGAAGCCCTGGACCTTGCCGACCGTGACGATGAACAGCACCGCGGCGGCGAGGAACGACACGAAGTCGGAGACCAGGATGGTGCGCCGGGCGCGCGGCCAGGCCCGCTCGACGGCGGGTCGCAGCGAGCGGCCCTCGCGGATCTCGTCCCGGATGCGTTCGAAGAACACGATGAACGAGTCCGCCGTGATACCGATCGCGACAATCGCACCGCAGACCGCCGGCAGGTTCAGCGCGAAGCCGATGGCCTCCCCGAGCAGCGACATCAGCGCATAGGTGAGGATCGCGGAGACCAACAGCGAGGGGATGGCGATGACCGACAGGCCGCGGTAGAAGATCAGCAGGTAGATCACGACCAGCGCGAGGCCGATGGCACCGGCGATCAGACCGGCGTGCAGCTGCTCGCCGCCGAGCGCGGCGGTCACCGTGGTGACGCTGTCCTCCTTGAAGGTCAGCGGCAGCGCGCCGTACGACAGCATGTTGGCGAGGCTCTGGGCCTCCTGCTGGCTGAAGTTGCCGGTGATCTCCGCATTGCCGCCGGTGAGCGCCTGGCTGACGGACGGGTCCGAGACCACGTTGCCGTCGAGGACGATCGCGAACTGGTTCTGCGGCTGCTGGTTCTTGGCCAGCTTGCCGGTGATGTCACCGAACTTCTTGGAGCCCTTGCCCGTGAACTCCATGGTGACGGTCCAGCCGGCGGCCGTCTGCGTGTTGAAGACGGCCTGGGCCTTCTTGACGTCGGTTCCGTCGACCTCGGCGGGGCCGAGGATGTACTTCTGCCACTGGCCCGCGGAGTTCTGTCCGCAGGCGATCGTCGGGTCGCTGGGCTTGGCGCCCTGGCCCGCGGTGGCGCGCTGCTTCTTGTCCGTGCAGTTGAGTGCGGTGTACTGCGCCTGCAGCTTGGCGGCCGCCGCGTTGCCCGACGAGTTGCTGCTCGGGGACGGGGAGGCGGAGGTCTTCGCGCTCGGAGAGGCGGTGGCGCTGGGCGTCGCGCCGGCCTTCAGGGCGCCGGTGACGGCGCGGCCCTGCGAGGTGGCGGTCGGCGAAGGAGTCGAGGAGGAGGACGGGGTCGACTTGCCCGTGGCCTTCTGGGTGGCCTTGTTCGTGGCCTTGCCCGAGGGGCTGGCGGAAGCGCTCGGCGACGGGCTGGTCGCGGGGCCGCCGGAGACCTCGGTGGTGAGCACCGGGCGGAAGTACAGCTTGGCGGTGGTGCCGACCTGCTGCCGCGCTTCCTTGGAGTTCGTGCCCTTGGGGATGTTGACGATGATGTTCTTGTTGCCCTGGGTCTGAACCTCGGCCTCCGTGACACCAAGACCATTGACGCGGTTGTTCATGATCTCAACCGCGGTGTCCATGTTGGTCTTGTTGATCGCGGACTCCTGGCCCGGCTCTGCGACCGCCCGGAGCGTGATGCTCGTACCACCGGCCAGGTCGATACCGAGACGCGGAGTGGTGTTTCCGGAGGCGAACATTCCTCCGGTGAGCGCCACGATGGCGATCAGGATGAGGGCCAGCGAGCGCCCCGGCTTGCTCTGGGCGCTCGCGCTCCGGCCCTTTTTAGGTGCTGCCACCTTCTCGTACTCCCTCTCGGGCCGCTCCGCGCCGGGTCAGCGCGGGGTCGGCCATGACTGGTGTCGGGATCCCCGTGTGCGAGATGCGCACGTCCCGGGGCGCGAGGTCGGCCGCGCGCCCGGGATGTGACTACTTCGCCTCGGAGTCGCCGTCGGTCTTCTTCGGCTCTTCGTCCGACTTGGCCTCGGCGGCCGGGGTGTCGTCGGCCGGCTCCTCGGGTGCGTCCTTCTTGTCGAGGTCGACGGACTTGTCGTCGGAGGCGGCGGCAGCTTCGTCGGCGGAGTCGTCGGTCTCGGTGAGGGAGGAGGCGTCGTCCGGGACCAGGTCGGAGTCGGACTTCAGGTCGTGCTCGATGCCGTGCACGATGCGGTTGTACTCGTCGTCGCTGAGCACGGAACCGATGGCGTTCTTCGCGAAGAGGAGCTCGACGCCCGGGCCGGCGTCGAGGAGGACCGTGTCCTCGTTGACCTCCTTGACCGTCGCGTACATGCCCCCGATCGTGCGGACGCCGCTGCCGGGCTGCATCTCGTTGCGCATCTGGGCGGCCTGCTGCTGCTTGCGCTTGGCCGAGCGGGTCATGAGGAACATGGCCCCGATGAGCACGATGAACGGGAGGAGCATGGTGATATTCACGGGACGGAATTTCCTTCGCACGACCGCGATGGAGAGCGGCCTCATGGATGGGGGTATGTATACCGCCGACAAAGGCGGCATCGGCGGAGTCTAAGCGAGTCCGCGCGCATGGAACAACGCTCAGCATGGCACCTGGGTTCCTGGCCCGGCCAATGCCCGCGCCGTCACAAAGGCATCACGTCCCGAACAGGTCCTGTTGTCCGTTTCCCGCAGTGGCCGCGCGGGTCGGGGTGAGGCCGAGATGCGCCCATGCGGCGGGCGTGGCGACCCGGCCGCGGGGGGTACGCGCGAGCAGTCCTTCCCGCACGAGGAAGGGCTCGGCGACCTCTTCGACGGTCTCGCGCTCCTCCCCCACCGCGACGGCGAGGGTGGACAGGCCGACGGGCCCGCCGCCGAAGAGCTTGAGCAGGGCCTCCAGCACACCGCGGTCGAGGCGGTCGAGGCCGCGGGCATCGACCTCGTACACCGCGAGGGCGGCCGCCGCGATGTCCCGCGTGATGATCCCGTCGGCCTTGACCTGGGCGTAGTCGCGCACCCGGCGCAGCAGCCGGTTGGCGATACGGGGCGTGCCGCGGGAGCGGCCGGCGATCTCGGCGGCGCCGTCGGCCTGGATCTCGACGTCGAGCAGGTTCGCCGAGCGGTGGATGACGCGCTCCAGTTCGGCGGGCTCGTAGAACTCCATGTGCGCGGTGAAGCCGAAGCGGTCGCGCAGCGGGGGCGGCAGCAGGCCCGCGCGCGTGGTGGCGCCGACCAGTGTGAACGGGGGCAGTTCGAGCGGGATGGCGGTGGCGCCGGGGCCCTTGCCGACGATGACGTCGACCCGGAAGTCCTCCATCGCCATGTAGAGCATCTCCTCGGCGGGCCGCGACATGCGGTGGATCTCGTCGAGGAAGAGGACCTCGCCCTCCTGGAGGGAGGAGAGGATCGCGGCGAGGTCGCCGGCGTGCTGGATGGCGGGGCCGGAGGTGATGCGGATGGGGGCCCCCATCTCCGCCGCGATGATCATCGACAGGGTGGTCTTGCCGAGGCCCGGGGCGCCCGAGAGCAGCACGTGGTCGGCGGTGGCGCCACGCGCGCGTGCGGCCCGCAGGACCAGGTCGAGCTGCTCGCGCACTTTCTCCTGGCCGATGAACTCGTCCAGGTCCTTGGGGCGCAGGGCCGCCTCGACGGCCTGGTCCTCACGGTCGGCGACAGAGCCCACCAGCCGCTCGGGGCCGGGGGCGTCGGTCGGGTCGTCCCAGTTCACTGAGATCTCTCCTCACTGGGGTGGCGCAGGTGGGTCAGCGGGCACGGTTGAGGGTCTGCAGGGCCGCCTTCAGCAGCTGACCGACCTGGGGCGTGCCGCCGGCCGCCTCGGCCTGCGGTGCCACGGCGGACACGGCCTCGTCGGCCTCGCGGGTGGCGTACCCGAGGCCGATCAGCGCGGCGTGCAGCTGGTCGCGCCAGCCGGAGGTGACCGCCGTACCGACGGCCGGGGCGCCGATCGGCTCGCCGAGCCGGTCCTTGAGCTCCAGCAGCAGTTTCTGGGCGCCCTTCTTGCCGATGCCGGGGACGGCGATGAGGGCCTTCTCGTCGCTCGTGGACACCGCCCGGCGCAGGGCGTCCGGGGTGTGCACGGCCAGCATCGCCTGCGCAAGCCGCGGGCCGACGCCGCTGGCCGTCTGCAGTAGTTCGAACACCTGGCGCTCGTCGTCGTCCACGAAGCCGTAGAGCGTCAGCGAGTCCTCCCGTACGACGAGGGAGGTGGCGAGCTTGGCCGGCTGGCCGAGACGGAGCGTGGAGAGCGTGTTCGGCGTGCACTGCACGGCCATGCCGACACCGCCGACCTCGACCACGGCGGCGTCGGGGGCGAGTGCGGCGACCGTGCCGCTCACGAAGGCGATCATGCCGTACGGCCTTTCGTTGCGTTGGCTGCGTGCAGGGCGACCGCCTGCTGGAGCCGGTTCTGGGCGGGGGCGCGCCAGATGTGGCAGATGGCGAGCGCGAGGGCGTCGGCCGCGTCGGCCGGTTTCGGGGGTGCGTCGAGCCGGAGCAGCCGGGTCACCATGGCTCCGACCTGGGCCTTCTCCGCGCGGCCGCTGCCGGTGACGGCGGCCTTGACCTCGCTGGGGGTGTGCAGGGCGACGGGGAGTCCGCGGCGGGCGGCACACAGCATGGCGACGGCGCTGGCCTGGGCGGTGCCCATCACGGTCCGTACGTTGTGCTGGCTGAACACCCGCTCCACGGCGACGACTTCGGGCCGGTGCTCGTCCAGCCACTGCTCGATGCCCTGCTCGATGGCGACGAGGCGCTGCCCCAACTCGGCATCCACGGGCGTGCGTACGACACCGACGCCGACCATGGTGAGCGGCCGGCCCGCGACCCCCTCGACCACGCCGACACCGCATCGCGTCAGCCCAGGGTCCACCCCCAACACCCGCACGCGCCCCTCCCCTCAGTGATCTTTGACTTCACGCCAGGCTAGCCGCTGCCACCGACAACGGCGGCGGGCCGGTGGGACGTGTTGTCCCACCGGCCCGCCGAAACCGCTTCGTTCGCGGCAGCGTTACGCGTCGACCTTCTCCATGACCTCGTCGCTGACGTCGAAGTTGGCGAAGACGTTCTGCACGTCGTCGCTGTCCTCGAGCGCGTCGATCAGCTTGAAGATCTTCTTGGCGCCCTCCTCGTCCAGTTCGACCTGGACGGACGGTACGAAGCTGGAGTCGGCGGAGTCGTAGTCGATCCCGGCGTCCTGGAGGGCGGTGCGGACCGCGACCAGGTCGGTGGCCTCACTGATGACCTCGAAGGACTCACCGAGGTCGTTGACCTCCTCGGCACCCGCGTCCAGGACGGCACCCAGGACGTCGTCCTCGGTCAGCTCGCCCTTGGGGACGATGATGACGCCCTTGCGGCTGAACATGTACGACACGGAGCCCGGGTCGGCCATGTTGCCGCCGTTGCGGGTCATGGCGACGCGGACGTCGGAGGCGGCGCGGTTGCGGTTGTCGGTGAGGCACTCGATGAGCACCGCGACGCCGTTCGGGCCGTAGCCCTCGTACATGATCGTCTCGTAGTCGGCGCCGCCGGCCTCGAGACCACCGCCGCGCTTGATCGCGGAGTCGATGTTCTTGTTCGGCACCGACTGCTTCTTGGCCTTCTGTACGGCGTCGTACAGCGTCGGGTTGCCCTCGAGGTCGACTCCGCCCATGCGCGCAGCGACCTCGATGTTCTTGATCAGCTTCGCGAAGAGCTTGCCGCGCTTGGCGTCGATCACGGCCTTCTTGTGCTTCGTCGTGGCCCATTTAGAGTGGCCGGACATCTGCCTGTCTCCTTCGCGTAACCCATCTATGAACGAACGCCAGAGATCCTACAAGGACTCCGGTGCTACTCCGCTGTCCGGTTCGCGCGCACCATGTCGACGAACAGGGAGTGCACGCGGTGGTCGCCGGTCAGTTCCGGATGGAACGACGTGGCCAGCGCGTTGCCCTGGCGGACCGCGACGATGTGGCCGTCGTGCTCGGCGAGCACCTCGGTCTCGGCGCCGACGGACTCCACCCAGGGGGCGCGGATGAAGACGCCCTCTACAGGATCGCCCTCGACGCCCCGGACGTCGACCGCCGCTTCGAAGGACTCGTTCTGCCGTCCGAAGGCGTTGCGGCGCACGATCATGTCGATGCCGCCGATGGTCTCCTGGCCCGAGCGCGGGTCGAGGATCTTGTCGGCGAGCATGATCATGCCCGCGCAGGTGCCGTAGACGGGCATTCCGTCACGCACGCGCGCGCGTAGAGGCTCCATCACGCCGAACAGGACGGCCAGCTTGGAGATGGTGGTGGACTCGCCGCCGGGGATGACCAGGCCGTCCACCTCTGCGAGTTCCTCGGGGCGCCTGACCGGCCTGGCCACGGCGTCGGCCGCGGCCAGGGCGATGAGGTGCTCCCGTACGTCGCCCTGGAGGGCCAGGACGCCTATGACGGGGGTGTTCATGTGATCTTGTGCCTTACCAGCCGCGGTTGGCGTAGCGCTCGGCCTCGGGGAGGGTGTCGCAGTTGATGCCGACCATGGCCTCGCCGAGGTTGCGGGACGCGTCCGCGATGATCTTGGGGTCGTCGTAGAAGGTGGTCGCCTTGACGATGGCGGCGGCGCGCTTGGCCGGGTCGCCGGACTTGAAGATGCCGGAGCCGACGAAGACGCCCTCGGCCCCGAGCTGGCGCATCAGCGCGGCGTCGGCGGGGGTGGCGACGCCACCGGCGGAGAACAGCACCACCGGGAGCTTGCCGAGCTCGGCGACCTCCTTGACCAGCTCGTACGGGGCCCGCAGGTCCTTGGCGGCGGCGTACAGCTCGTTGTTGTCGAAGCCGCGCAGGCGGGCGATCTCGTTCTTGATCTGGCGCAGGTGGCGGACGGCCTCGACGACGTTGCCGGTGCCGGCCTCGCCCTTGGAGCGGATCATGGCCGCGCCCTCGGCGATGCGGCGCAGGGCCTCGCCCAGGTTGGTGGCGCCACAGACGAAGGGGGTGGTGAAGGCCCACTTGTCGGAGTGGTTGACCTCGTCGGCCGGGGTGAGGACCTCGGACTCGTCGATGTAGTCGACGCCGAGGGACTGCAGTACCTGGGCCTCGACGAAGTGGCCGATGCGGGACTTGGCCATGACCGGGATGGAGACGGCCTCGATGATGCCCTCGATCATGTCCGGGTCGGACATCCGGGCCACGCCGCCGTCCTTGCGGATGTCGGCGGGGACCCGCTCCAGGGCCATGACGGCGACGGCGCCCGCATCCTCGGCGATCTTCGCCTGCTCCGGCGTGACGACGTCCATGATCACGCCACCCTTGAGCTGCTCGGCCATTCCGCGCTTCACGCGCGCGGTGCCGGTCTCGGGGGCCTGGTTTTCGGAGAGCGTGCTGGACACGGGTGACCTCGCTGAAGTGAAAGAGGGTTTCTGCAAGCACCGAGGAAACGTGAGTGGACCAGTCCACGGCAAGGGCCAATGAGAAGTCGGTGGATCCTTTTCTTCTCCCGCCCCCTCTCGACCGGTGCGTCAGTCGGAGTTCTCCCACACGAGGACGCCCGGCCCGTCCGGGGTCACAACCGGCAGCCACGCCTCGTCCGCCTCGGCAAGCCGCGACTCGTCCAGCACGAGGGGCGCGGGGTACAGGTCGTCCCGGTTCGCCGAGCCGTAGACGTGCAGCGCGACCGCGGCCCGCAGCCGCTCCAGCAGCGGCGGAGGCCAGGTCAGGCCCTGGGCGCCCGCCCCTTGCAGCTCGCCCGCGAAGAGGTCCTTCAGCTCCTCGTCGAGGCCGCTTCCCGGCACCGGCAGCAGATAACCCTCCAGCTCGTACGGTACGCAGCCGTGGCCGCCGCCCTGGACCTCGTAGACCACTCCGGTCGGGGCCGCCACGATGACGAAGACCGTGCCGTTGCCGTTGCCCTCCAGGTCGAGGAAGACGCGGCGTCTCCCGTCACCCATGGCCGGTAGTCGCCTAGGCCGCGCGGTCGGCCAGCGCCGCCGGTGGCTCGTCGTCCATCTCGAAGGCCATCGGGAAGGGGGCGTGGCCGGCCAGCCGGAACCAGCGGACCTTGCGGTGTTCGCGCAGGCGGCGGGCCGCGCCCACCGCGTCGTTGTGGAAGCGACGGGCCATCGGGACCCGGCGTACGGCCTCGGTGAGCTCGCGGGCGGCGGCTTCCCCGCCGGGTGCCTCGCGGACCGCCTCCACCTGGGGCGCCTCCGCGAAGACGGCCCGCAGCGCCTGGCTCAACTCGCTCTCGGCGACCTCGCGTTGGTCCTCCTCGGCCTGCCGGGCCGCGTGCGCCGCCTCGTACAGGACGATCGACGCTGCAGGGTCGAGAACGCCGGAGGTGGCCAGTTCCTGGGTCACGGAGGCCCTGCGCAGCAACTGTGCGTCGAGGGCGGCGCGTGCGGCGTCGATACGGGCGTGCAGCCGGTCCAGACGGCCCGCCGTCCAGCTCAGGTACAGGCCGATCGCCAGGAGGGCGACGAGGATCCAGATGAGGGTTGCGGTCACGGGCGGCAACCCTACGCTCCGCCAGGTCAGCCGAACGACGGGCGAGGCATCGACGTGACCGTCCCTGGCCGCTGCCGCCCCCGGGCCCCCGCTTCGGCCTCAAACGCCGGACAGGCTGGTTCGACCGACCGGCGCCCAAGCGCCCTTCAGTCCCGCGCCAGCCCCAACCGCGACCGCAACCCTGGTCCCCGCTCGTCCTCCGCCGCCGCGACCGCGGCCGCTCCCGCCGTGACCGTCTCGTACACCGACAGGATGTCCGCGCCGACCGTGGACCAGTCGAAGCGCCGTACGTGGGCGCTCCCCCGCTCCCGCAGCTCGGCCCTGCGCTCCGGGTCCCCCAGCAGCCTCAGGGCCGCCTCGGCCAGCGCGTCGGAGTCCTCGTTGGCGAACAGCTCGCCGGCCGCGCCCTGGTCCAGCACCTGGGCGAAAGCGTCCAGGTCGGAGGCGAGGACGGGGGCGCCGGCGGACATGGCCTCGACGAGGATGATGCCGAAGCTCTCGCCGCCGGTGTTCGGTGCCACGTACAGGTCGACGCTGCGCAGGAAGCGGGCCTTGTCCTCGTCGCTGATCATGCCGAGGAACTCCACGCGCGGGCGCAGTTCCGCGGGCAGCGACTCGACCGCCTCCACCTCGTCCCCGCGCCCTGCGACCAGCAGCCGGGTCTGCGGGCGCTCGGCGAGGATCCTGGGCAGCGCCTTCATGAGCACCGGCAGGCCCTTGCGCGGCTCGTCGATGCGGCCGATGAAGCCGATGGTGTCGCCCTGCCACCGGGCCTTGGGCTCGGCCCGGGCGAAGAAGTCGACGTCGACGCCGTTCGGAATGACGACCGCGTCGCCGCCGAGGTGTTCCACCAGCGTGCGGCGGGCGTACTCGCTCACCGCGATCCGGGCGCTGATCTTCTCCAGGGCCGCCTGCAGGATCGCGTAGGCGGCGATCATCGCCCGCGAGCGCGGGTTGGAGGTGTGGAAGGTGGCCACGATCGGGCCGGAGGCCGCCCAGCAGGTCAGCAGGCCGAGCGAAGGCGAGGTCGGCTCGTGGATGTGCACGACGTCGAACTCGCCGTCGTGCAGCCACCGCCGGACCCGGGCGGCACTCAGGAAGCCGAAGTTCAGCCGGGCCACCGAGCCGTTGTACGGCACCGGGACCGCCCGCCCGGCCGAGACGACGTACGGCGGCAGGGGCGTGTCGTCGTCGGCGGGAGCAAGGACCGACACCTCGTGGCCCAGGCGGATGAAGTACTCGGCGAGGTCGCGGATGTGGAACTGGACGCCGCCCGGCACGTCCCAGGAGTACGGGCAGACGATGCCGATCCTCACGACGTGCCCTTCTCGGGAGCCGGGGGTTTCTTCGCAGGATCGAGGTCCTTGAGCCACAAGCGCTGGAGCATGTGCCAGTCCTCCGGATGGTCGGCGATCCCGGTGGCGAAGGCATCGGCCAGCGCCTGTGTCATGACAGACGTCTTTTCGGCCCGGCCACCTGTCTCGGGCACCTCGACCGGCGGGTGCACACGCCCCTGCATGACGGGCGAGTCGTCGTACCAGAGTGTGACCGGCAGAAGCAGCGCGCCGGTCTGCTGGGCGAGGAGGGCGGGGCCTGCCGGCATCCGGGTGGCCTCGCCGAAGAACTCGACCTCGACGCCCGAGGACGACAGGTCGCGCTCGGCGACCAGACAGACCAGGCCGCCGTCGCGCAGCCGCCGGGCGAGCGTGCCGAAGGCGGTGCCGCCACTGTGCGGCAGGACCTCCATGCCGAGGCCCTCGCGGTAGGCGACGAAGCGGTCGTAGAGGGTCTCGGGCTTGAGGCGCTCGGCGACCGTCGTGAACGGCGTCTCCAGCTTGGTGGTGACCCAGGCACCGGCGAGGTCCCAGTTGGCCATGTGCGGCAGCGCCAGGATGACGCCCTGGTCGGAGGCGATCCCCTCGGTCAGGTAGTGCAGGTCCTTGGGGTCGAAGGCGCTCTTTATCCGCTCGGGGCTCCACGCCGGGAGCCGGAAGGACTCCATCCAGTAGCGCAGGTACGAGCGCATGCCCGCGCGCGAGAGCTCGGCGAGGCGCTCGGGGCTCGCATCGGGCAGCACGCGCGCGTAGTTGCTCTCCAGACGCTGCACGCCCTTGCCGCGCTGCTTCCAGGCGAGGTCGGCGATGGAGCGGCCGAGCCGTACGGCGACGGGCTCCGGGAGCTTCTTGACGGTGCCCCAGCCGAGGCCGTACAGCGCGTCCGTCAGCTGATCGCGAAGGCTCACTTCGCCGCCTCGCTCCCCTGTGAGGCGTTCTCGGGGGAGGCCGCCGCGGCCTCCGCCTCCGCCGATTCACGACGGACGGTGACCACCCGCTGGACGAGCGTGACCAGGCTGCCGACGGCGACGATCCACAGGGCGATCGGCAGCAGGTACTGGATGCCCGGCACGCCGAACTTGTGCAGGCCCGCGAACCCGGCCGCGACCAGCGAGATGACCAGGCGCTCGGCACGCTCGACGAGCCCGTTGACGGCGACCGGCAGTCCGATCGACTCGCCACGGGCCTTGGTGTACGACACCACCTGGCCGCTGGCCAGGCAGAAGATCGAGACGGCGCACAGGACGTTGTCGTTGCCGCTTCCCGCGTACCAGAGGGCGAATCCGCCGAAGATCGCGCCGTCCGCGACCCGGTCGAGGGTGGAGTCCAGGAAGGCGCCCCAGCGGCTGGTGCGGCCCAGCTGACGGGCCATGTTGCCGTCGACGAGGTCGGAGAACACGAACAGCGTGATCACGACCGTGCCCCAGAAGAACTCACCCCGCGGGTAGAAGACCAGTGCGCCCGCGATCACGCCGGCGGTGCCGAGGAGCGTGACCGTGTCGGGGCTGACACCCCGGCGGATGAGAAACGCGGCGAACGGCGTGAGGACACGCGTGAAGAATGCACGCGCGTACTTGTTCAGCATGGCCTTCCCGACGGTCGGTGTGGCCGCGGCCCCTGCTGGCCTCCGGCTGGCCCATCGTAGCCACGCGTGCGCGTGTGCGACTGCCGGGCACCCGGACGTCTGCGGGGAGATCGGGTGCACGGCCCGGGGCGGGGGCGGGCGGCGCGATCACGTCCTTCGTATGGACGCACCGTGACGGGAGTGGAAAGCTCGAAGAACCGCGGGCGTCATCGGAGCCGCCACCGCACGCGGCCCGGCATGCCCGCGCCCACAGTGACCTCACCGTGCACGGGAGGCAAGGCCATGGGCGACAAGGCAAGCGCACACCCCGGAGCCGCCGGCAGGGCTACAGCGGCCGACCACCCCGCGTCCGTACGGAATGTGGTGCTGGTCGGCCACAGCGGATCGGGCAAGACGACACTGGTGGAAGCTCTCGCGCTCACCGCGGGGGCAGTGAACCGGGCGGGCCGTGTGGAGGACGGCGGCACCGTCTCCGACTACGACGAGATCGAGCACCGGCAGCAGCGCTCGGTGCAGCTCTCCCTGGTGCCGGTCGAATGGGACGGCATCAAGGTCAATCTTCTCGACACCCCCGGATACGCCGACTTCGTCGGGGAGCTGCGGGCCGGTCTGCGAGCGGCGGACGCGGCCCTTTTCGTCGTCTCCGCCTCCGACGGCGTGGACGGCTCGACCCGCATGGTGTGGGAGGAGTGCGCGGCCGTCGGCATGCCACGGGCGATCGTGATCACCCACCTGGAGGCTGCCCGGGCCGACTTCGAGGAGATGACGCGGACCTGCGCGGAGGCCTTCGGCGGGGACGACCCCGACGCCGTGCTCCCGCTCTACCTGCCGCTGCACGGCCCGCAGGGCCCGGACGGGCACGCGCCCGTGACGGGGCTGACCGGGCTGCTGTCGCAGAAGGTCTTCGACTACTCGTCCGGCGAGCGCAAGGAGTCGGAGCCGGGCGAGGACCAGCTGCCTCACATCGAGGAGGCCCGCAACCGGCTGATCGAGGGGATCATCTCGGAGAGCGAGGACGAGACCCTCATGGACCGCTATCTGGGCGGCGAGCAGATCGACTTCAAGACGCTCGTCGAGGACCTGGAGCGGGCCGTGGCACGCGGGGTCTTCTTCCCGGTCCTGGCCGCCGCCCCCGCGGCCGAGGGCGCCAAGCAGGGCCTCGGCACCGTCGAGCTGCTGGAGTTGATCACGGGCGGCTTCCCGACGCCGTTCGAGCACCCCACCCCCGGGGTCACCACGATCGACGGCAAGCCGCGCGAGGTGAAGGCCTGCGACACGGACGGCCCGCTGGTCGCCGAGGTGGTACGGACGGCCTCCGACCCCTACGTCGGCCGGGTCTCCCTGGTCCGCGTCTTCTCCGGCACGCTGCGCCCCGATGAGACGGTGCATGTGTCCGGGCACGGTCTCGCGGACCGCGGCCACGAGGACCACGACGTCGACGAGCGCATCGGCGCGCTGTCCACCCCCTTCGGCAAGCAGCAGCGCACCGTGACGCACGCCATCGCGGGCGACCTGGTGTGCGTGGCCAAGCTGAACCGGGCGGAGACCGGCGACACCCTCTCGTCCAAGGACGACCCGCTGCTCATGGAGCCGTGGCAGATGCCCGACCCGCTGCTGCCGCTGGCCATCCAGGCGCACAGCAAGGCGGACGAGGACAAGCTCTCGCAGGGTCTTTCCCGGCTGGTCGCCGAGGACCCGACCATGCGGCTCGAGCAGAACCAGGACACCCACCAGGTGGTGCTGTGGTGTCTGGGCGAGGCGCACGCGGACGTGGCCTTGGAACGGCTGCGCAGCCGCTACGGCGTCCAGGTCGACGTGATCCCGCACAAGGTCTCGCTGCGGGAGACGTTCGCGGGCAAGTCGGCGGGCCGGGGCCGCCATGTAAAGCAGTCCGGCGGGCACGGGCAGTACGCGATCTGCGAGATCGAGGTGGAGCCGCTGCCCGGCGGCTCGGGCATCGAGTTCGTGGACAAGGTCGTCGGCGGCGCGGTGCCCCGGCAGTTCATCCCCTCGGTCGAGAAGGGCGTAAGGGCCCAGGCGGCCAAGGGAGTTGCCGCGGGCTATCCGCTCATCGACGTCCGGGTGACGCTGGTGGACGGCAAGGCGCACTCCGTGGACTCCTCGGACGCGGCCTTCCAGACGGCCGGCGCGCTGGCGCTGCGGGAGGCGGCGGCCGACGTGAAGATCCATCTGCTGGAGCCGGTGGCCGAGGTGACCGTCCTGGTCGGCGACGAGTACGTGGGCGCCGTGATGAGCGACCTGTCCGGACGGCGCGGCCGGGTGCTCGGCACGGAACAGACCACCGGAAACCGCACCCTCATACGGGCCGAGGTGCCCGAGATCGAGATCGGCCGGTACGCCGTGGACCTGCGCTCCCTCTCGCACGGCACCGCGCGCTTCAACCGCTCCTACGCACGGCACGAACCGATGCCTCCGCAGATCGCAGAGAGGATCCGTGAAGAGGCGCGCGACGCCTCGTAGTTGGCGCCGGGCGCTTCCAAGTCGCTTTTGTGGAACGCTCCCCTCCGTCGGCGGGCGGCTTCGGCCGTCCGCCGACGAATGTCAGTGCCTGCGGATACGCTGATGACCTGATCAAGTTGTCGGACGAGCACCGTGACGACCTGATCAACAGGTGTGCGGAGCAAAGAAGTCGGGAAAGCCGCAGAAGCGACGTCGGCGGCGATCGGGGGCGGGAATGACCGTTGAGAGCGGCTACGGGGACATCTTCGGCCCCCAGGTGCCCCGCACGGGCAACGAGGGCCAGACGGCCACGTTCGCGCTGGCCTCCGCGGCCTACCGGGACAACCCGGTCGCGGACATCAAGAAGGCGGACAACGAGTGGCATCAGACCACCGTCAAACCGGGCCTGAAATGGGCGAGGATATTCCGGCCCAACCTGGGTGAGGCCTTCTCTCGGGCGGTGGTGGACCGCATGGTGGGGCCCGGCCGCAAGCCGCTCATCCAGTCCTTCGGCGCCGAGCCCCCGGTCGTCGTCGAGCACTGCCTGGCGGCGAACAACATCCGCAAGGACCGGGACAATCTGCTGAGCATCGTGATGGTGCTGTGCGGTCTGCTGTTCCTGCCCGGCCTCCTCGTCTGGCTGCTGGTCTTCTCGATCCGCACCACCGTCGCCAAGCGCGACGACAAGCGGGCCGGCGCGCTGGCCACCACGCTGCTGGTGGCGGTGGGCGCCCTCGCCGTGATCTTCCTGATCCGCATGCCGTTCACGGGCTTCTGGGCCTGGTATGCGCGAGCCTCGGTGATCATGCCGGTCATCGGCTGGTTCTGGGCCCGGCAGATCTGCGAGCGGACGGCGAAGGACCTGCGGGAGCGCTGGGACAGCCTGCTGGCGGGCAGCAGCATCGGGGCCAAGGTGCCCGAGGCGGTGCCGACCAGCCCGGGCGAGACGAAGGCCGACCAGCTGCGCCAGTCGCTGGCCAAGCTGAGCGCCGAGCAGCAGTCCAACTCCGTGTTCTACGCGGGCCCGAAGGGCATCCTCGGGATGGGCACCCGCTGGGGCAGCTGGCAGCTCGCGGAGGACCTGGTGCCCGCCGACCCGACCCGCGAGATCCACCCCTTCCGCAGCTGGGACGTGATCCGCTCGATCCACGACCAGCTGCGCATGCTGGAGCGGAACACGCTGAACACCGGCGGCTTCCCGACCCCTTCCGTACGGCACTGGATCGTCACCCCGATCGGCGAGGGCGCGAAGGAGGTGTCCCGGCCCGAGGGCACGGACGTGGACGCGTACCAGGTCAAGTCCCACGCCATACAGGACATCTGCAACAAGCAGCAGTTCGGCGCGGGCGACCGGCACTATCTGGGGGTGCAGTGGACCCTGTGGGACGGGCAGCTGGTCATCACCATGATGATCACGGTGACCGTGCTGCACGAGACGCTGCGCATCGAGGTCACCGGGCATGCGCTCGGCCCCGTGAACTCCCTGTTCACCAGCAAGCCCGAGGCGCCGACGAAGGAGGTCCAGAAGTCGTTCAAGCCGTGGGAGACCCGGAAGGTGTCCCTGCCGCTGGTCACCACCGACGAGGTCGTACGACTGGCCGTCCGCGCCCCGATCTCCTGGTACCCGCCCCTGCTGAACTGGCTGGGCGGCACGATAGCCCTGCCCGAGCCCTTCGGCCTCCGGCACGCCTGGGCCGACCAGCCCTGGCGCCACCGCTTCATGGCCGACGACGCGCTGCGTGCCGCGACGCCGGTGCTGCGGGTGGTGCACGCGGCGGCGATACGGGTCCTCGAGGAGAACGGCGTGGACACGGAGAAGTTCGGCACGAGGTCGGCGTTCCTGAGCACGCAGGTCCAGGACCCCACGCCCAAGAAGGCGGACGTGTACGACGCGTAGAACGTGTGCGGCGCGGAGGGCTCAGGCCGAAGGCCAGGCCTCCGCCAGCATCTTCCGGGTGTCCGCCAGCAGCTGTGGCAGCACCCTCGTGTGGCCGACGACCGGCATGAAGTTCGTGTCGCCGCCCCAGCGCGGGACGATGTGCTGGTGGAGGTGGGCCGCGATGCCGGCGCCGGCGACCGAACCCTGGTTCATGCCGATGTTGAAGCCGTGGGCACCGGAGGCGGTGCGCAGCGCCGTCATGGCCTGCTTGGTGAGCGCGGCGAGCTCGACGGTCTCGGGGCCCGTGAGGTCCGTGTAGTCGGCGACATGGCGGTAGGGGACGACCATGAGGTGGCCGCCGTTGTACGGGTACAGGTTGAGCACGGCGTAGACCTGCTCACCGCGCCGGACGACCAGGCCGTCCTCGTCGGACTTGGCCGGGATGGAGCAGAAGGGGCAGCCGTCGTCGGCACCGGGGCCGGTCGGCTTGTTCTCGCCCTGGATGTAGGCCATCCGGTGGGGCGTCCACAGGCGCTGGAACGCGTCCTGGACCCCTACTCCCAACTGCTGCTCCGGCTCACTCGTCATGCCATGCAGCATATGGCGTCGCCCGTTCGCGGCGTGTCGGCGGGGTTGCGGCAAAAGCCCGCCGGGCCAAGCTGGGCCGGTGGACGATGACACTCGCGCAGCCCGGTGGGAGCAGCGGACCGAGCTTCCGCTCGCCGTCGCATCGCTGGCCTTCCTCGCCTCGTACGCGGTCCGCGTCCTGGCACCCGGTCTGACGGACCCCATGCAGGCGCTGGCGCTCGCGGTGCTGCTGGTCTCCTGGGCGTTGTTCGCCTTCAACTACGCGGTGCTGTGGCGACTGAGCGGGCAGGGCCACAGGTTCGTGCGGAAGCACTTGCTGGACACGGTGGTGGTCATCCTGCCGCTGCTGCGGCCCCTTCGGATTGTCAAGGTCTACGAAGCCGTACAGCGGCGGCACGGCAAGCCCCGGCTCGCGCTGCACGCGCGCGTGATCGCATACTCCGGGCTGGCGACGGTCCTGCTCGGCTTCGCCGGGGCTCTCGCCGTCTACCAGCAGGAACGCGGGGCGAAGGGCGCGTCGATGCGGACGTTCGGCGACGCCGTCTGGTGGGCCTGCGAGACGCTCACCACCGTCGGCTACGGCGACATCACCCCGGTGACCCCGCTGGGACGGCTGATCGCGGTCGGGATGATGGCCGTCGGGCTGGCCCTGCTCGGCGCGGTGACCGGCACCTTCGCCTCCTGGCTGCTGCAGGTCTTCGCCCGCGAGGACGACGAAAGGCCCCCGGGAGGCTGAACCTCCCGGGGGCCCTCGGACACCGGCGGACCAGGCCGGCCGGACCGGACGGTCAGACCTGCGTCCGGTCCTCCACGACCTTGGCGATCTTCGCGATGGCCTCGTCGAACGGGATGCCGTTCTCCTGCGAGCCGTCGCGGTAGCGGAAGGAGACGGAACCGGCCGACATGTCCTCGTCGCCCGCGATGACCATGAAGGGCACCTTCTGCTTCTGGGCGTTGCGGATCTTCTTCTGCATGCGGTCGGAGGAGGAGTCGACCTCGACCCGCAGGCCCTGCTTCTTCGCGGCCGCGGCGAACTTCTCCAGGTACTCCACGTGCCCGTCGCCGATCGGGATGCCGACCGCCTGGACGGGGGCGAGCCAAGCCGGGAAGGCGCCCGCGTAGTGCTCAAGGAGCACCGCGAAGAACCGCTCGATCGAACCGAACAGGGCGCGGTGGATCATGACCGGGCGCTGCTTGGAGCCGTCCGGACCCGTGTACTCCAGGTCGAAGCGCTCCGGCAGGTTGAAGTCGAGCTGGATCGTCGACATCTGCCAGGTGCGGCCGATCGCGTCCTTGGTCTGGACGGAGATCTTCGGGCCGTAGAAGGCGGCGCCGCCCGGGTCGGGCACCAGGGGCAGGCCCTGCTTCTCGGCGACCTGGCGCAGCGTCTCGGTCGCCTCCTCCCAGACCTCGTCCGAGCCCACGAACTTCTCCGGGTCCTTGGTGGAGAGCTCCAGGTAGAAGTCGGTCAGGCCGTAGTCCCGCAGCAGGCCGAGGACGAAGGTGAGCGTCTTGTCGAGCTCCTCCGACATCTGCTCACGGGTGCAGTAGATGTGCGCGTCGTCCTGGGTGAATCCGCGGGCACGGGTCAGGCCGTGCACGACGCCGGACTTCTCGTACCGGTACACGGTCCCGAACTCGAAGAGGCGCAGCGGCAGTTCACGGTACGAGCGGCCGCGCGCGTCGAAGATCAGGTTGTGCATCGGGCAGTTCATGGGCTTGAGGTAGTAGTCCACGCCCTCGTCGAGCTGCATGGGCGGGTACATGCCGTCGGCGTACCAGTCCAGGTGCCCGGACGTCTCGAAGAGCTTCCCCTTCGTGGCGTGCGGGGTGTAGACGAACTCGTAGCCCTCCTCCTCGTGCCGGCGGCGCGAGTAGTCCTCCATCACGCGGCGGACGATGCCGCCCTTGGGGTGGAAGACCGCGAGGCCGGAGCCGATCTGCTCCGGGATGGAGAACAGGTCGAGTTCGCTGCCGAGCTTGCGGTGGTCGCGCTTCTCGGCCTCGGCGAGGAAGTCCAGGTACGCCTTCAGCTCGTCCTTGGACGGCCAAGCGGTGCCGTAGATGCGCTGGAGCATCGGGTTCTTCTCGCTGCCGCGCCAGTAGGCGGCCGCGTTGCGCATCAGCTTGAACGCCGGGATGAGGCGGGTGGAGGGCAGGTGCGGACCGCGGCAGAGGTCCTTCCAGCACAGCTCGCCGGTCTTGGCGTCCAGGTTGTCGTAGATCGTCAGCTCGCCGGCGCCGACCTCGACGTCCGCACCGTCGTCACTCGACGCCGAGCCCTTGAGGCCGATCAGCTCCAGCTTGTACGGCTCGTCCGCCAGCTCCTCGCGGGCCGCCTCGTCGGTCACCACACGACGGGCGAACCGCTGCCCGCGCTTCTGGATCTCCTGCATCTTCTTCTCGATGGCCTTGAGATCCTCGGGCGTGAACGGCTTCTCCACGTCGAAGTCGTAGTAGAAGCCGTCCTTGACCGGCGGGCCGATGCCCAGCTTGGCCTCGGGGAACAGCTCCTGCACGGCCTGCGCCATCACATGCGCGGTGGAGTGGCGCAGGATGTTCAGGCCGTCCTCGGAGGAGATCTCCACCGGCTCCACGACCTCGCCCTCGGCAGGCGCGTACGCGAGGTCCTTGAGCTCGCCGCCCACGCGCGCGGCGACGATCGAGCGCTCGCCGGCGAAGAGCTCGGCGGCCGTAGTGCCCGTCGTCACCACGCGCTCTTCCCGCTCGGAATCGCGTTGGATGATCACACGGACGTCTGACACCGGTCTCTCCTGACTGAAGGTGGTTGCGGCGCCATACCAGGAGCGCGCGCAATAGGGGATCGTACCGACCTCGACCCTCCGACCGCGAAACGGTCGCCCTTCGTGCAGGCGGGCCCGCGCTCAGTCGTCGTCCTCCCCGGTGCACTCCTCCTCGAAGAAGTCGCCCTTTTCCGCGTGCTCCTGCATCGACTTCATGAGGCGGTCCCGCTCCGCCTCCTCCACCTGCACCGGTGCGACCCCGGCCGCCCCGGTCAGCCGCCGGAAGCCGCCCCGGCTCTCCAGGCGCCCGTGCAGCCGCACGGGCAGCCCCACGAGGTGGGCGTGCCCGGCGATGCGGTAGTCCTCCTCGTCCAGCGTGATGCGGACGTGCGGCACCTCGGCTCCCGCGATCACCCGCAGCCGTACGCTGCCCTCCCCGCGCGGTCCCGACCTGCGCATCCGCACCACCGTGCCGGTGATCCGCACGGGCACGGACGGCTCCTCGCGCAGATAGCGGGCGCCGGCCTCGCGCAGCACGGGCAGGTCGCCCGGTGAGAACTCCACCGGTTCGAGGCCCGCCACGCAGTCCTCGGGCACCCCGGCGGCCGGTGCCCACTCGACGGCGATCCTGGCACCCTCGGTGCCGCGCACCAGGGCGATCAGCGCCTCGGTGAGCTCACGGCTCACGCCCGCCTCGACGGCGCCGTCGAAGGCGTCCATGCCGCCGGTGGCCCGCTGGTAGTCGATGGCCTCGCGGGCGGCGTACAGGGCCTGGTGGAGGCGTACGGGGAGCTGCCGCCCGGTGCCGACGGGCACGAAGGCGGTCAGCCGGCCGCCGCCGGTCGCGGAGCCCACGAGCACGCTCTCCAGCAGCGCGGCAGCGGCACGGCGGTGCCGGGCGCCGTAATAGCCCGCACGCGCGCGCGTGGCGAGCGCTCCGGCGAGCAGCATCTGGCGGGCACAGGCGCGCAGCTGCTCCTCGACCACCCAGGGCGCGGAGCCCGCGGGGCCGCTCGGTGCATCCCGCCACCAGCGGATCTCGTCGCTGGGCACGGCGAGAGCGACCAGCACCTCGCGGGCGGAGGGCGTGCCGCTGCGGGTCAGCGCGACGAGTGCCTCGCCGAGCAGGTCGTCGCTGTCGGGGAAGGCGCGGCTCTCGGGCACCAGCAGGCTGGTCCCGCCGCCGCCGGGGCCGGGCGGGGTCCAGCGGCCGTAGCGTCCGGCGGCTCCGCCGCGCCGCTCCCAGCCGTGCCGGTGCAGCAGGGCGCTGAGCACGGCGGGGTCGACCTCGTCGGGCTCGGGGGGACGGTGCCAGGAGGCCTCGACCGGGTGCGGCCTGACGGGCCGCAGTGGCTCCTGAAGCGGGCGGTGCGTCATGGTCTGCCTCCGGCCCCGACCCGCGTCATGATCTCGCACAGCGCCCGGTCGTCGAAGATGCGTGAGGTCGGTATCCGCACGGTGGTCCGGGTCCGCCCGGTGACCGGCTGGCCGGCCAGGTTGACCCAGTAGCAGCAGTGCCGCAGGTCGAGACGGTCGTGGCTGGCACGCAGCCAGTCGTCCTGGGATCTCGGGACGAGCATCACGACCAGGATCTTGTGCACCGAGACGGGGGTGCGCGCGAGCTTGCGCAGATGGTCGTTGTCGAGCGTGAAGGAGAAGAAACGCCCCGGCGGGTTCGGCGCGACCTGGTACGTGCACTTCAGCTGCACCTTGATGGTCACCTCGTCGTCGACGGTGTGGCCGGGCGAGCCATGGCTGACGTGCCAGTCGATGCCGTTGTCCGGAAACGGCTGCGACAGCGAGCAGCCGGCCGCCGCGGCGACGGCGTGCAGATATCCCACCTGCAGTGTCTCCATGCAGGCGGTGGTGGCGAGTGTGCCGCGAAGGGGGCTCGCACGTTCGGGCAGCAGCCCGCCCCGCTCGGGCTGCGCTATCGCCATGACCAACAGCCTTCCACGCCAAGTGATTCCCCGCTGCGGGCCTCTGAACTGCAAAGACCCGTACTCCTGTTGTGTCCTTCCGGCGTACGGCGCAAACAGCCCGGGTATCACCAAACAGGCAGAAGACGGGACGTCAGCTGCCGTGGGTGAACGAGGAGTTGGGTAGGCATGACGACCTGGTACGAGGGGCCCCTGGCCGCCTTCGACACGGAGACCACGGGTGTCGACGTCGAGACCGACCGGATCGTGTCGGCCGCCGTCGTCGTCCAGGACGCCCCGGGCAGCCGGCCCCGGATGACCCGTTGGCTGGTCAACCCGGGTGTGCCGGTGCCGGAGGCGGCGACGGCGGTGCACGGGCTGACGGACGAGCACCTGCAGCGCAACGGCCGCTGGCCGGCGCCGGTGATGTACGAGATAGCCGAGGAACTGGCGGAGCAGGCGGCGATGGGCCGTCCGCTCGTGGTGATGAACGCGCCGTTCGATCTGACGCTCCTGGACCGCGAGTTGCGCCGCCATCGCGCTTCCTCGCTGGACCGCTGGTTCGAGGCGTCGACGCTGCGGGTGCTCGACCCGCGGGTCCTCGACAAGCACCTGGACCGCTACCGCAAGGGCCGCCGCACCCTGACCGATCTGTGCGCGCACTACGGCGTCACACTGGAGGGCGCGCACGACGCGGCGGCGGACGCCCTGGCCGCACTGGACGTCGTACGAGCCCTCGGGCGTCGTTTCGCCGCCCGGCTGGAGCGTCTGTCCCCCGCCGAGCTGCATGCCCTGCAGACCACCTGGCACGCGGCCCAGGCGCGCGGTCTGCAGGCGTGGTTCGCGAAGAGCGGCACGGAGGAGATCGTGAACCCGGCGTGGCCGCTGCGGCCGGATCTTCCGGCGGCGGCATGAGACAGGCCGGCCTGCGGCAGGCCGGTATGAAGAAAGCCGGTCCGCTGCTGCGGACCGGCCTTTCGGGGGTGCGGGCGGCAAAGCCCCCGCCTCGCGCGGCGAAGCCGCGCAGAACACGACAATGGCGGCTCGGGCCTGCGTTGTTTGCAGGCATGAGCCGCCATCGACATTGTGGGCGATACTGGGTTCGAACCAGTGACCTCTTCGGTGTGAACGAAGCGCTCTCCCACTGAGCTAATCGCCCGGGAACGCACTGAACCATACAGGTCTTCGCGGGTTTCCTTCAAACCGCTTCCAGGTACGCGACCAGGCCTCGTCGTCCGGCCCGCATCATCAGCCGGTGGTTGGCGCGGAACACCGGCCGGCCCGGCACGGCGAACCGCCTCAGCAGCGCCTTGTGCACGTCGACGGCCTGCTCGAAGCGGGCGAGGGTGCCGGCGCCCCCTGCGGTGATCGTCCAGCGCGCCCAGCCCTCGATGTCGCCGGACATGGCGATCGCCAGGACGCCCGCGCCGGGGTCGCGGCGCGTCTCGCGAGCGGTGAAGTGCAGGTCGTAGGGGAGGACGGAGCGGATCCGGATGACTCCGGTGGTGTCGTCGAGCCGGGTCACCTCCCGCACCTGGGGCCACCAGCGGGGGTACTCCTCGGCCCGCTCCAGCACCTCGTAGACGGTGGCGGGCGCGGCGGGCAGGACCCAGAGGCTGCGGAAGCGGTAGTGCGTCCAGTCCATGGGGGGAGTGTGCCCTTATCCAGGGTGTTCGCCCCCCATCCGAGCCATGTGGTGGCGGGATCTGAGTATGTGGCTGAGTACCTGCACTCATGTCGTACGACGTGACGCGGACCACACTCCGAGGCATGACGCATGTTCCGCCCCCGGCCGAGGAGTTGCGGCTCCTCGACGCCGAGCTCTGGCAACTGGACGCCCGCCGGTCCCAGTTGCTCCATCGCCGTGCCTGGCTGGTCGCCGCGCTCCAGTCGGCGCACCCGGTGCACCCGGCACCGCAGGCGCCCATGGAGGCGTCTCGTCCGGAGGCCACCGCGCCCGGCGTGCAGAACCTTCTGCTGCTGCTCGGCGGGGTCCTGCTCACCGTCGCCGCGATGGTGTTCACGCTGGTCAGCTGGGGGCATCTGGGGATCGCGGGGCGGGCCCTCGTGCTCGGCGCGGTCACGGTGGCCGCGCTCGGTGCGCCGTTGGTCCTGCTGCGGCGCGGGCTGCGGTCGACGGCCGAGTCGGTGGCCGGTCTGGGCCTGGCGCTGACGGTGCTGGACGCGTACGCACTGCAGCAGGTCGCCTTCACGGGAACGGACGGGGCGGGGTACACGGCCGTCGCGTCGACGCTGCTGGCGGGGCTCTGGGCGGCGTACGGTCTGCTGCCGCGTGCGGCCGGGCTGCGGCTGCCGCTGCCCGCCGCGCTGGCCGCGGCCCAACTGCCGCTGCTCTTCTGGGCGGTCTCGGCCGGCGCGGGGTCGACCGGGATCGCCGCCGCGCTGCTGGTGACGGCCGGGTTCGACACAGGTGTGGCGCTCCGCGTGACCGCCGGGTCCGTACGCGTCCTCGCCGCCGTCGGCGCGCACGGCACCGGCGCCCTGGGCGCACTGACGGCCGGCTGGCTCTCGTGGGATGCAGCCGGTCCGGGCGCCGCCGCCCGTGCGGCGGCGCTCCTCACCCTTGCGGCGGCGATCGCGCTGGTCGCCGCCTGGCGGCTGCCGAAGCCGGCCGCAGCGACGGGCCACGCCGTGCCGGGCGGTCTGCTCCTGGTCGCCGCGGTCGGTGGCGTGCTGCGCGTGGCGCTGCCCGACGGATGGACCGTACCGGGGTACCTGGCCTGTGGCGTCGCCTTGTCGGCGGCCTTGCGGGTGCGGCTGCCCGAGCCGGTGCGGCGGGGGCTCGTCCAGGCCTCCGCGGCGGTGCAGGCGGTCGCCGTCGCCTGTGCGATGCCGCTGGTCGTGGTCGCGCTGCTGGGCCCGCTGGGCTGGGCGGAGCGCTGGTGGACCGGTGCACCCTCGGACGCGCGTGCCGCGGCGGCCGTCCACATGCCGTGGCCGCCGTATCCCGGTCAGCTGCTCCTCGGCCCGGTGGTCGTCGCGGCCGTGCTGGCCCTGCTGGTCCGCGGCGAGACCCGGCGGCCCCAGGCGCTGACCGGCGCGACGCTCCTCGTCTGGGCCACCGCCATGACGCTGCCCGCGGTCTTGCAGCTCCCCTACTCCACGGCCCTGTTGCTGCAGGGTGCGGTGACCGGAGCGGCCCTCGCGGCGGCGGCCTTCCGCTTCCTGCCGGTGACCGGCACCGCGCTCGCCCTGGGCGGTTCGGTCTCCCTCGCCTTCCTCTCGCTGGCCTCGCAGACGGCCACCCTCACCGTGCTGTCCGTCCTGACGGCGCTGTTCGCCGCTGCCTCGCTGCGGCCGCACCTCGCGCCCTTCACCGCGCCGGCCGCGCTCGTCTACGCAACCGCCCTGGCGTGCGTGACGGGTCTGGCGGCCGACTGGCAGCCGCAGCACACGGCGCTGTTGGTCCTGGTGGTCCCGGCGGCCGCGGCCCTGCTCGCCGCGCGCCTGGGCGAGAGCCACGCGCGTGTGCCGGTCGAAGTGACCGGAGCCGCCGCCGGACTGCCGGCCGTCGGCCTCGCGATCACCGCCCCGCCGATGCTCGCCCTGGTGCTGTCCTTGTGCGGAGTGATCGCGGCGGGCACGGCCGTCCGTTCCGACCGCCGCCCCGTCGGATATGCGGCCGCCGCCCTGTTCCTGCTGGCCGGTTGGGTCCGGCTGGCCGCCTGGGACGTCGGCACCGTCGAGGCGTACACGCTCCCGGTCACCGTGCCGGCGCTGTGTGTCGGCGCCCGGCGCAGGTCCCGCGATCCGCAGGCGTCGTCGTGGACGGCGTACGGCGCGGGACTCGCCGCCACCCTGCTGCCGAGCCTCGCCGCGGCCTGGAACGACCCGCACTGGACCCGCCCGCTGCTGCTCGGCACGGCGGCCCTGCTGACCACCCTCCTCGGCGCCCGCCACCGCCTCCAGGCCCCCCTGGTCCTGGGCGGCTCGGTGCTGGTCCTGGACGCCCTGCACGAACTGGCCCCGTACCTGGTCCAGATGACCGGCGCCCTCCCCCGCTGGGTGCCATTCGCCCTCGCCGGCCTACTCCTGCTGGCATTGGGGGCCACCTACGAACGCCGCCTCAGGGACGTCCGCCGCGTACGGGACATCTTGACGACCATGAATTGAAGCGCCCCCCAAAGGGGCGCGGGACTCTGCCAATTTGCGGCTCCGCCGCGTGGGCGCGACCAGCCACATACGGCCGGCAGGCGACAAACGAGCGCAGTTCCCCGGCTCTCCCGGCGGAGCGCTACGGCATCTTGTCGCCGAGCAGCGCCAGATTCTCGATGGCCGCAAGCCCATACAGCGCCGTGTCGTTCGACGAAACCCAGGCCGCTTCACTCCCCGCGACCAGAGCCACCGGCCCGCTCAAAGCCTCCGTCTTCCAGGGCGAAGCCTCCGTATACCCGTCGGAGCTGTAGAACTTCGTCCACGCCCGCTTGGCCAGCGCAGCGTCACCGGTCTGGACGGCGGCGTACGCATCCAGGCGCGAGTGCCCCTGGAACAGCAGCAGCGTGCCGAAGTCGGAGCCGTAGCGGGCCTTCTGCTCGGCCTTCGTGGCGTTGAAGTAGCGGCAGTAGTCGAAGTAGGCCTGGTTGAACCCGGGCATGTCGACGAGGTCGATGAGCTCGGCGCACAGCTCGCCCAGGCCGAAGACGGCCGAGAGGTGCGAGACGGAGACCACGGGCGTCGAGGCGACGGCGAACTTACCGGTGTCGAGGTCGTACAGCCCGCTGCCCTGGACGAAGCCGTTGGGCTGGGCGGCGATGCCCTCCATCGTCGACAGCACCCGCGCCTTGGCCTTCTCCCACTTGGGGCCCTTGCGCTCCCACTCGGTCAGCCACGCGGACACCAGGCCGCTCCAGTCGGTGCCGAAGCCGATCGACAGGGCGTGCCGGTCGGGTGTGTACGGGTCGGTGCGGACCTTGCGCTGTGGGTCGAGGACCAGGAAGGTCTCGTCGGAGTCGACATTGGCGTGCATGAGGTCGCCGACGCGTTCGTCGGCGGTGAGGAAGTAGTAGTAGCGCCGGTAGGTGGTGTTGGCGATGCGCTGCTGCTTGGCGCTGTCGGCGTAGTGCTGGACACCGTGCCGGGTGCCGAGGCCCGCCCAGTCGCCCAGGTGGTAGACGTCGACCTCGCCGGTGTGCCGGGTGAGGGCCTCGGCGAAGCGGAAGATGTCCGCGCGGCCGGAGCGGAGGTAGGCCATCCAGAGCCAGATGTCCGGCGACAGCTCGGAGTTGTCCCAGGCGTAGCCGCCGACGTCGTACCGCCACTGGTGGCGCACGGTGTCGTAGGTGTGCATGAAGTCGCCGTAGTCCCAGAAGCCGTACCAACGGCGCTGCTCCACCTGGTCCTTGTAGTAGGTGAAGAGGAAGTCGAGGTGGTCCTCGATCTTCGCCTTGGCCGGTGTGGAGCGGTCGGGCTCGGAGTACAGGCCCGGGCCGAAGACCTTGGCCTTGATGAGCTGTCCCGGCGGGGCGGCGAGCTGCGGCAGCACGCGTACGGCCTCGACCTGCTCGGCGAGCTTCTCGGCGGCCGGGGTCGACTCGTTGGCCCAGAAGAGGAGTTCGGAGGTGCGGGCGATGCCGTAGGGGGTGCCGAACTTCGGCTCGTAGTCCTCGTAGGTGATGTTGAGGCCTTCGAGCTGCTTGGCGTATGTGTCCTGGCCCATGCCGTCGTGGTAGAAGCGCAGGTCCATGGGCTGGGCCTCGGGCGACCAGAGCCACAGGGTGACCTCGGCCTCGTCGGTGTGGGCGTCACGGATGTCGAGCTGGGCGGGGTGCTTCTCCCAGAAGTCCCTGAGGCCGAAGGAGAATCCGCCGCTCGCGCCGCCGACATAGCCGAAGCCGGAGGCCCGCTTGCCGCCGCCGGCGGCGATCCAGCCGTAGCCCTTCTTGGTGCGTTTGCGGAGCGTGAAGCCGTCGGCGGAGAGCTGGGAGAGGGTGTAGTCGCCCCACTCCGGGATGTACTGCAGCCGGGTCGTCACCCGCTGGTCCCAGGTGGCGGGGTCGGGCAGCTTCTGGCCCGCGTACTGCGCCGTCTGCACGGCCGCGCCCGGGTCGCGGCGCAGGCCGGTGATGCCCTTGACCGCCTCCCGCAGCAGTCCGGTGCCCTCGCCGCCGATGCGGATGTGCCGGTCGTACGACGCGTCCCGCATCGGGACGCTGAAGCGCACCCCGAGCCCGCGGATGAAGTCGCCGCTCGCCCTGCCGGGCTCCTGGGTGCCGTCGTAGGTGATGGTGTGCACCATGCGGAACGAGTCGGCCCCGGCGTAGAAGTACAGCCGGATGGAGAACGGCAGCCAGCCCCGGTCGCCCTTGCGGTGTTTGCCGTCGATGCGGACGACGGCCCGGACCGGCCCCTCCTGCTCGACCGTCACCGCGCCGATCGCGCCGTCGAAGCGCTCGGTCCTGACCGTGCCCTGGTCCTCGTCCTCGATCTCCGGCTGGCGGATCAGGACGAGCCGTCCGTTCCTGGCGATCTCCGTCGACCCGCGGGTCACCGACTTGATGATCGTCGAACCGTTCTTGCCGATCTTCGCGGTGATCACGCCGGTCGAGACGTCGATGGTGCCGCCGCTCCTGTCGACGGCGACCTTCTTGTCGGGGGCGGCCGCGTCACCGGCGACGAGGGTGAGCTTGCCGTAGCCCGAACTCACCGCGTGTGCCGACCACTTGAGGGAACCGTCCGGCCAGTACGCGATCGGCCAGGACTGCACGGGCACCGCCTTGCCGTCGGCGTCCGTGAGCGCGAAGGCCTGGTCGGGCTGGTAGGCGCCCTTCGGCCAGGGGACACCGAGGGTGGAGCCGGGCGCGGCCCCGAGGCCGCCGTCCTCCAGCCAGTCCAGGGTCACGGGATCGGCGGCCGCGGCCTCGGCTCTGGGTGCGGCCTGCGTGTCCTTGGCTCCTAGGGCCCAGCTGAACTGCGCGGCGGCTCCGGCGACGGCGGCCGCCTTGAGGAGGGACCTGCGGGGGATGGGAGACATGAGAGTTCAGCCTTTCCTTTCCGGCGGGACGTTTCTTCGCGTGCAGCTAGTCAGGGGCATGACATAGGGAGGTACGGCGCCCGGGCGCCGACCTTGCAGAAAGGCACCGCCCGTCAGCGGCGCCGGTACCGCTCCTCCACCGCGACGGCCGCGGCCGCGACGGCCCCCAGGACGGGGACCGCCAGCGGCGCGATCAGCAGGGCGGAACAGATGACGAGGACCACTCCGCCGACGAGCAGGAAGGATCCGGCGGGGTCGAGGACGGTGCGGCGACCCGCGTCGGCGAGCAGTGCCCGCCACTCGGCGCCCGGCTCCCAGACCGCCGCCGCACGCAGCCCGGCCACGACGAGGCCGATCAGCGCGAACAGGCCGACGGCCCCCACGAACGGCCCCCCGGGCAGCCCGGCGCGCGCGGCCTGGACGTCCACCCAGACCAGGCCCGCCGCAACCCAGCCGGCCAGCCCGGCGGCCCACCCGCCGCGCACGGCCGTACGGAAGTCGCGGGCAAACTCCCGCCGGCCACCGCCCTCATGGCCGGTGCGCCGGCGCAGATGCCGCGCCCCGGCGGCGAAGGCGGCCGGAAAGGTCACCACGCCCAGCGAGGCCACCGCGATCCACACTCCGGTGAGCAGACACTCGGCGAAGACCCCGAACCGCTCCGCGAACACCGACTCCTTGCGCGCCTTGACCCGCACTTCGGCCATGGTGACCGCCTCAGCCCTTCAGTCCGGAGGTCGCCATACCGTCGATCAGATAGCGCTGGAAGGCGAGAAAGAACAGCAGCACGGGCAGCAGCGCCACCAGCGACATCGCGATGAGGCCGCCGTAGTTGGCGGCGACGCCGTCGGAGTCGCGGAACATCATCATGCCGAGGGAGACGGTGTACTTGCCGGGCTCGTTGAGGTAGATCAGCGGGCCCATGAAGTCGTTCCAGGCGTTGATGAAGGTGAAGATGGCGCTGGTGATGAGCGCGGGCCGGCACAGCGGCAGCACGATCGACCAGTAGATCCGCAGATGCCCGCAGCCGTCGATCCGGGCGGCCTCGTCCAGTTCCCTCGGCAGGTTGCGCATGAACTGCACCATCAGGAAGACGAAGAAAGCCTCCGTGGCCAGGTATTTGCCCAGGAGCAGCGGCACATAGGTGTTGATCAGCTCCAGCTTCTGGAACATCACGTACTGCGGGATCAGCAGCACGTGATACGGCAGCAGGAGCGTGCCGATCATCAGCGAGAACAGCAGGTTCCGGCCCGCGAACCTGATCTTGGCGAAGGCGTACGCCGTCAGCGAGCAGGAGATCAGGATGCCGACGACGGCGCCGCCCGCGTACAGGAGGGAGTTCTGGAAGAACGTCCGGATCGAGATGTCGGCGATGCCGTCGGCCAGGCCCTTGAAGTTCTTCAGGATGGGATGGGCGGGGAACAGCTGAAGGCTGTTGATGATGTCCTTGCTCGGCTTGAAGGACGCGCCGATCACCCAGACCACGGGATAGAGGACGACCGCGAGGACCAGCAGCGAGCCGATGTGCCAGGCGAGCGAACCGGCGCGCTTTCGGCCGAGACCGCCCAGCGGCTTCGGTGGGGCGGGGGTGGTGGCACTCATCGGGCGTCCTCCTCGTAATGCACCCACTTCTTCTGGGACCAGAACAGGACGGCGGTCACCAGGGCCACGGCGAGCAGCAGCATCCACGCCATCGCGGAGGCGAAGCCCATCTGGGCGTTCTTGAAGCCCTGCTGGTAGAGGTAGCAGGTGTAGACGAGCGTGGCGTCGGCCGGGCCGCAGTAGGTGTTGGAGACGACATAGGCCGAGCCGAAGATCTGGAACGAGTGGATGGTCTCCAGCAGGACGTTGAAGAACAGCACCGGGGAAATCATCGGCAGCGTGATGCTCCAGAACTTGCGGAAGGCCCCGGCGCCGTCCAGCTCGGCGGCCTCGTACAGCTCCTTGGGCACCTGCTTGAGCCCGGCCAGGAAGATGACCATGGGCGCGCCGAACTGCCAGACGGTGAGTGCGACCAGGCAGTAGAGGATCCAGTCGGGGTTGCCGACCCAGCCGCCGACGTGGAAGCCGAAGACCGACATCGTACGGTCGACGATGGCGTTGTCGGAGAAGATCGACCGCCAGACGAAGGCGACCGAGACGCTCGCGCCGATGAGCGAGGGTGCATAGAACGCGGCCCGGTAGAAGGCCTGTCCACGGCGACTCTGTGCGAGCAGCAGGGCGACCCCGAGGGCGAGCAGCAGTTTCAGCGGGGTGCCGATGATCACGTATTTGGCCGTCACCTCCACCGACTTCTGCCAGCGGGGGTCGTCGAACATCTTGGTGAAGTTGTCGAGACCGACCCACTTCGGGGTGTTGAAGAGGTTGTAGTCGGTGAACGCGAAGTAGAGCGAGGCGACCATGGGACCCGCGGTCAGGAGCAGAAAGCCCGCGATCCACGGGGACATGAAGAGATAGCCGGCGAGGTTCTCCCGCCGCCCCCGCTGCTTGACGGCGGCGGGAGCGGCGGAACGGACCTTCCGGGCGGCGGGCGGTGATTCCTTGACGAGCGTCACGGTGCTTCCCAATCGGTTCCGGGCCAGGGGGCCTCGGCGAAGGCAACTGCGGTGGGGCGCGCCCCCTAGGGGCGCGAAGAACTGCGCGACCAGCCACGACGGCGCCGCAGACAAACAAGACGCAACAAACCGCACCCCCAGCGGAGCGCTATGCCTGGAAGGCGGCCTGCGACTCGTCGAAGAACTGCTTCACCGCGGCGGAGGGCTTCGTCTTGCCCTGGGCCAGGTCGCCGCCGATCCGCAGGAAGGCCGCCTCGATGGTGTCGGCACCGGAGGGGTGCGGGGTGATCGTGCCGAGGACTCCGGCCTTGGCGGTGTCCGCCTCGTACTGCGCGATCTCCTTGTTGACCGGGTCGGTCGGCTTGAACGCGTCGTACTGCTGGGTCGAGGCGAGGATGCCCCGGTCGTAGCCCATGATCTTGCCGACTTCCGGGTCGTGGACCATGAAGTCGATGAACTGTGCGACTTCCTTGGGGTGCTGGGTGCGTGCGGAGGCGCTCAGCATCAGGGAGGCCAGGTACTGCCCGGTGTGCTTTCCGTCCATGGTGGGGATGGGCGCGAGGCCGTATTCGCTGCTGCCCTCGGCCGTGTAGCGGACGGTGAAGTTGTCCCAGGTGAATTCCGAGGCTCCGTGCCCGGCGGAGAGGGAGGACTTGGGCCTGTCCTGCTCGACGATCTTGGGGTCGGTGATGATGCCGGCCTTCACGCGGCTGTAGCCGTCCTGCCACCACTCCGTCAGATCGGCCTTGTCGAAACCGAGCCCGTCCTTGGTGTAGAACGCCTTTCCGTTCTGCCGCAGATACAGGTCGTACAGGTACATGATGCTGAAGTAGCCCGTGTCGCCGGGCACCTTGGTCTTGTCGTGGACGGTCTTGAGGGCCTTGAAGTAGTCGTCCCAGGTCCAGCCCGTGGTCGGCTCGACGCCCGCCTTCTGGAAGACCTTCTTGTCGATGACCAGCGCCATCGTGTTGGAGCCGACGGGGATGCCGAGCTGCTTGCCGTCGACCTCGCCGACCTTGGTGACGCCCGCACGGAAGTTGCCGAGGCTCAGATTCCCCGCGTCGATCTGGGACTTGAGATCGAGCAGGACGCTTCTCTTGTCGTACTTCCGAAGGAAAGTGACGGCGTTTTGGAAAACGTCCGGTGGATTTCCGCCGGCCGCCTGCGTCTGGAACTTCTCCCAGAATGAGACGTAGTCCTGGAAGTCCGTCTTCACCTTGATCTTCGGGTACTTCTTCTCGAAGAGCTTGATGGTCTGGTTGATCTTCTTGGCCCGCTCGTCGGCGCCCCACCACGAGTAACGGATCGTCACCGTTCCGTCGGCGGAGGTGCCGCTGTCGCCGCCGCAGCCCGTGGTCGCGGCCAGCCCCAGCGCGGCCGCCGACGCACCGGCCGCCTTGAGGATCGTACGCCTCTCAACATTCCTGCTGGTTCCCACAGTCGGGCCCCTCCCCGGCATCATCGCCACTCGCATGAATCGTTTCAAGTAAGCGCTTGCTGCCACAAGTTACGGAGGGCCTCGGGGTGCGTCAATGATTCGGACAGGAATTTCTTACCAAGCAGTGGGAGGGGTTGAGGGCACATTAGCGCCGGAAGGTGCGGCGCAAGGCGCGACGCCGCAGGTGAGAGGCCTGCGATCGACGGACCGGACATCAACTGGCCGTCCGCACAAGGATGTTGCCCGGCCGGAAATCCACCGGAGCGCGGGACCCGTCCGAGGGGGCGCATACGACGGCGGCCCGCCTGCTCTCGCAGACGGGCCGCCGGTCCGGGTGGGCGATACTGGGTTCGAACCAGTGACCTCTTCGGTGTGAACGAAGCGCTCTCCCACTGAGCTAATCGCCCGGACGCAGGAAGAACATTACCCCATGTCAGGGGGTGCCTGTGACCAGCACGAACCGGCGCCCAGCGACACCCGCACCTGCACCGCGGATCACTGGTCCTTGATCTTCCAGGGCATCACGACGCCGAACTTCCAGAGGTAGATCCCGACCAGCACGCCCACGATCACGAGACCGATCGCGGTCAGCGTGATGTTGCGGCGCCGCACCTTGGGGTCGAGGGCTCGCTGGGCCGCCTCGGTGACCTTGCGTTTCGTCCAGCGGAGCACCAGCTGGGCCCAGACGAACTCGGTCGCCCAGATGGCCATGCCGCCGAAGATCACCACCCAGCCGGGCCCGGGCAGCGGCAGCATGACGATGCCGGCGACCACGACCGCGAGACCGACGACGAAGACCCCGACCTGCCAGCTCAGATGCAGGGCGCGACGCCTCTTGATGAACGCCGGCGCCTTGGAGCCGAGCCCGTGCTCGCCCTGCGCCCCGTCCGGCCCCGCCTCGTCCGGCGCCACGGCAGCCTCGCCCGGCAGTCCCTCGGTCCGGTTACTCCCCGTATTCATACGGCCAAACTTTACCTTACTTTACCGAGTGGAAACCAGTCACCGGAATGGCCGTACCGTGCGAACGATCCATCGGCCGGAAGAGTTACGTAAAGGCACGCAAAACACTCAGAGGGGTTTACAACGGCACCGTAGGTGGCATGTCGATTTCGCCGACGTGCGAATCCCCGAGCGCACACTGAGCGAAAGGCCCTGGCGCTTATGAACACCACGGTCAGCTGCGAGCTGCACCTGCGCCTCGTTGTGTCGAGCGAGTCCTCCCTGCCTGTCCCCGCAGGCCTGCGGTACGACACGGCCGACCCCTACGCCGTGCACGCCACCTTCCACACCGGAGCCGAGGAGACCGTCGAGTGGGTGTTCGCCCGCGACCTCCTCGCGGAGGGGCTGCACCGGCCCACCGGCACCGGCGACGTCCGTGTCTGGCCGTCGCGCAGTCACGGTCAGGGGGTCGTGTGCATCGCGCTGAGCTCTCCGGAGGGCGAGGCGCTGCTGGAAGCCCCGGCGCGGGCGCTGGAGTCCTTCCTGAAGCGAACCGACGCCGCTGTGCCTCCCGGCACGGAACACCGGCATTTCGATCTCGATCAGGAGCTCTCGCACATCCTGGCGGAGAGCTAGGGCGAGGCACCACGAAGCCGCCCGGCGCCGTCGACTCGGGGAGACGGCTCGGGCCAGAACAACTGCATACGGTACGCATCAGCGCCGCCGCCGCGATCGAGTCGTGGGGGCGGCGCCGGTGTGTGCGGCGGGGCAGGGGGAGGGTGCCCCGCTGGCAGGACCGCCCGCAGCCGGGCGGCAAGCCACTACCATCGGCCAGCATGAGGCGGGCGTCCGCCCGACCCCCAGGCCAGGGAGCGAAACGTGCTGATCACCCACGACACCCGGTGCGCGCTCGACACCGTGGTGGATCTGGTGAACACCGCACCGGAGGACCACGCGGGACCGGACGGACTGCCCGATGTCGCGGCTCTCGAGGATTTCGTACGAAACCACGAAATCAGCGATGTGGGGGCGCTCTCGGAGTTCGACCTCTCGGCCGTGCGCAAGATCCGCGGCCGGTTCGCGTCGGTCTTCGCGGCGCACGACGCCCGGACCGCCGCCGGCGTGATCAACGAGCTGGTCGCCGCCGCGGGCACGACTCCGCGCCTCACGGACCACGACGGCTACGACTGGCATGTGCACTACTTCGCGCCCGGTGCCTCCGTAGCCGACCATCTTGCGGCCGACTGCGGGATGGCGCTGGCCTTCTTCGTGGTCGCCGGTGAGCAGGAACGGCTGCGCCGCTGCGAGGCCCCCGACTGCCGGCGCGCCTTCGTCGACCTGTCCCGCAACCGCTCGCGCCGCTACTGCGACAGCCGCACCTGCGGAAACCGTCTGCACGTGGCCGCTTACCGGGCGCGGCGCAAGGAGGCGGCGGGCTGACGCCCGAGCGTCCGGACAAGGATGTCGACGTGGTCCCCCGCGGGTGGCGCCGGGGACCACGGGTACGGCTCACAGCATCAGCAGGTCGTGCAACGAGGCCATGAGCAGCAGACACCCGATCACCGCAAGGAAGATCATCAGCGGTGGCTGGGAAAGGGCGAAGAGGCAACCGCGCGGCTCATCCTTCGGCGGCGCGGTATCGCCGTGTTCCGTGTCCAGCATCTCGCGGCGATGATGGCGCACTGCGCAGGTCCGGTGCGCTCAACACGCCCGGAATGACCGGCAGTTCGCCGGATTCCGTGAAGTCCGGTTCGGGTCGTGATCATTTCACGCCACAGCCTTGATCCACTGTGTCGTTTCAGTCGTCATGCGCGGGTCATATGCCGTGCTTCTTGAGGATGGCCTCGATGTCGCTGAAGTCGTCCGCCGACTGAGTGCGGGGCGTACTCGCGGGCCGGGTCGCCGGGCGGGACCCGGGGCCGAGGGAAGGCGCGGACGCCGTCGGAGCGACCGCCTCCCGCTGCCCCGCGGCCCTGGCCTCCCGGCGCTCCTTGCGGGTGCCGCCGCGGCGGCGCTCCACCGCGCGCGTGGTGGAGAACAGCAGCCAGGCGGCGCCGAGCACGCCGAAGCCCGCCCAGGCCGTCGGACTGAAGGCGGTGTCCGCCAGCCACTGCACGGTTCCGGTCATCACCAGGCCGATGGGGACGAGTGAGTAGGCGGCGATGCGGGCGGCCGCGAGGAAGCGCTTGCGGTACGCCGTGACCACCGCGATGCCCAGGCCTGCCGCGGAGACGGCGGAACAGACGGTCTCGGCAATCATCCGGTCCTCCAGGCAGGGCTCGATCGGGCAGGGGCACTTCGTCCCTTCCATCCTGCACCGCCCGGACCCCGCGCGGCCATGGCCCGGACGGACATCAGGGACATCTCCGGGTCGGCTCCTCCGAAGGTGCCGGTCCCGGGCACTCCCCCTGGAGTGGATCAGGGTCCCGGGCGCAGGTCACGAGGCCGCAGTTCGATTGGGTCGACCGCCTCCGAGCTGGGAGACTGACGGCATGAGCGACTCCTCCCCCGTGCCTCTCGCCGCGCCCGTCCTCGACATCTGGTGCGACCTCCAGTGCCCGGACTGCCGTGGCGCCCTCGACAATCTGCGTGCCCTGCGCGCCCGCTACGGCGACCGGCTGGAGCTGCGGTTGCGGCACTTCCCGCTGGAGAAGAACAAGCACGCCTTCGCCGCCGCACAGGCCGCCGAGGAAGCCGTCGAGCAGGGCAAGGGCTGGGCCTACGCCGAGGCCGTGCTGGCGCGGGTCGAGGAGCTGGGCCGTAAGGGAGAACCCTTCCTGGTCGAGGTGGCCGCCGAACTCGGTCTGGACGCCGAGGAGTTCGACACCGCGCTGATCGACGGCCGGCACATCCTGATCGTCGACGCCGACCAGGCCGAGGGCAAGGCGATCGGCGTGACCGGCACCCCGACGTACGTCGTCGACGGTCAGCGCCTGGACGGCGGCAAGAGCCAGGAGGGGCTGCGGGAGCGGATCGAGGAGATCGTGGACCGGCTGCTCGGCGCTTCGCGGTAGGTGTGGCCACAGGCTGTCGTCTGCGGCAGCGTTCGTGGCTGGTCGCGCAGTTCCTCGCGCCCCTTCGGGGCACCAGTCCGCTCAGAGCAGCGGCTTGTACAGGGCGTACTGCGTCGTCCGGTAGCCGAGTGAGTCGTAGAGCCGCTCGGCCGGGGTGTTGCCGGCGAACACGTTCAGACTGACGACGTCACGGCCCGCGGCGAGTGCCTGGATCTCCGCCAGGAGCATGAGCGTGCGGCCGTGGCCGTTCCCGCGGTGTGCGGCATCGGCCTCCACGTCGCACACATGGGCCTTCTCCCCGCGTAGCGCCAGCCACAGGGTGCCCACGCGCGTGCCCTCATGTTCGAGGACGCTGAACGTGGCGTTCTCGGTCGCCAGCCCATCCGGCAGCAGCCTCTCGTGGTCGCGGCGTGCCCTGTCGTACGCCTCGGTCTCCGGCACTCCCCGCTCGATCAAGGTGCGGGCGTAGTCCTGCGACTCGTGCTCCTGCCAGGTGACGAACTCGTCCTCTGTCATGGGGCGGGCCCGGCTGCCCTCAGGCAGTTCGGGTGCCGTCGGTGCGAGGCGCTTCTCCATGCCGCGATTGCGCACGACGTAGCCGAGCACCTCGCCGAGCCGCAGCCCCGCCGCGGCTCCGGCAGGGACGGCCGCCTCGATCCGCGTGCACCCCCACCCGCGCGCCACCTCCTCGGCGGCGAGCGCGGCCACGGTGCCCCGGCCGCGGCGGCGGTCCGGCTCCTCGATCCGCAGGTCGAGGATGTGGGCGACCTTGTCACCAAAGGCAGCGGACGTGCCCAGGTGTATCGCGCCCACGGGCCGGCTGTTCACGCACACCTGGAAACGGCGTGAACGCGTGCCGTCGGCGTTGTGCTGGAGCGGCTCGGTCGGCCGCAGGGTCGTGGTCATCAGGGGTGTTCTACCCGCTCAGCCGCCCATGGGCAGCCGGTTTTCCCGGGCTCTCACGGATCCAGGTCGTCGCCGGACCGCTCGTCGAAGACCCGCATGGCCTTGGCGGTCACCGGGCCCGGTGCGCCCGGCAGTTCACGGTTGTCGACGCGGTGCACGGCCTGGACGTCGCGCAGGGTGGAGGTGAGGAAGACCTCGTCCGCGCGTTCCAGGACGTCGAACGGCAGGTCGGTCTCCTTGGCGCCGGTCCACTCGACGGCCAACGCGCGTGTGATGCCCGCGAGGCAGCCGGAGGCGACCGGCGGGGTGTGGATCTCGCCGTCGAGGACGACGAAGACGTTCGAGCCGGTGCCCTCGCACAGTTGCCCGATGGTGTTCGCGAACAGGGCTTCCGACGCGCCGTGTTGGTGTGCCCGGGCGAGGGCGACGACGTTCTCGGCGTACGAGGTCGTCTTCAGGCCGGTCAGGGCGCCGCGTTCGTTGCGGGTCCACGGCACCGTGATCACGGCCGTGGTGTCGGGGCGGCGGGTGGTCTCGCCGAGGGCGACGACGAGGGTCGGGCCGTGCTCACCGCGGTCGGAGCCGAGTGGGCCGTGGCCGCCGGTGTAGGTGATGCGCAGCCGGCCGAGCGGCATCGGGTTGGCTTCGAGGACGGCGGCGCAGGCGCGGCGGATCTCGGTGTGGTCGGGGTCGGGCAGGCCGAGGCCGCGCGCGGAGCGGGTCAGCCGGTCGAGGTGCCGGGTGAGCGCGAACGTCTTCCCGCCCGTCGCCTTCACCGTCTCGAAGATGCCGTCGCCCACGGTCAGCCCGTGGTCGAAGACGGAGACGCGGGCGGACTCGATGTCCTGCAGCCCGCCGTCGAGCCAGATCTTCACGTCTGTAGTCCCTCTCCACTCACCTCGTACGTCCCCGACGCTACCGCGAGCAGTCGGGCCGCCTTCAGCTCGGTCTCCCGCCACTCCGCCTCCGGGTCGGAGCCCCAGGTGATCCCGGCGCCCGTCCCGAAGCGCAGGACGCTCTCGGCCCGGTCGATCCAGAAGGTGCGGATGCCGACCGCCAGCTCGCCGGCCCCCTGGTCCGCGTCGACCCAGCCGATGCCGCCGCAGTACGGTCCGCGGGGCGCCGTCTCCAGGGCTTCGATGATCCGCAGGGCGCTCGACTTGGGTGCACCGGTGACCGACCCGGGCGGGAAGGCAGCGTCGAGCAGTTCGGGCCAGCCCGCGCCGGCGCCCAGCTCGCCGCGGACCGTCGACACGAGATGCACGAGACCCGGGTGCTTCTCGACGGCGCACAGATCGGGGACGCTCACGCTGCCGGTGGCGCAGACACGCCCGATGTCGTTGCGGACCAGGTCCACGATCATCACGTTCTCGGCGTAGTCCTTCTCCAGCAGGTCCGCCTCGGTGCGCCCGGTGCCCTTGATCGGCCCGGACTCCACGACACGGCCGCCACGCCGCAGGAACAGCTCGGGCGAGGCGGTCGCTATCTCGACCCCGTGCCCGGGCAGCCGGATCGTTCCTGCATACGGTGCGGGGTTGCCGCGGGCCAGCAGCGCGGTCAGGGCGTTCACGTCGGCGTCGGGCGCGACGGGCGCGGAGAGCACCCGGCAGAGGTTCGCCTGATAGACCTCGCCGGCCGCTATGTGCTCGCGGATCCGGCGCACACCGGCCGTGTACGCGGCGTGGTCGAGCGAGGACGTCCAGTCACCGGCGGACGGTCCGCGCCACTGCCCCGGCACCGGGGCGGGCACGGGCTCCACTCGTACGTCCCTGAAGCGGGCGCAGGTCAGCCGGCCCTCGAAGTCCGCGACGACGGCCCAGAAACCGGTGGAGTCGAGGGCCGTGGGATCGCTGGTGACATCGAGGAGTCCGGTGGCGACGCGGTCACCGAAGCGGGCGAGAGGAGGGAGGTCGAGCACGCAGTCGAGTCTAGGGCGGGTGTCGTGAAGGTGGCCCTGCCGTGTCCCTTCGGGGGCCCTGACCACGTACGCGAGCAGGTGCAGCGCAGCACGCTGCGCAAACGCGTTTTTGTGCTGGCCCGGGAATCCGCTAGAGTTCAACTCGTCGCCGGGCCGCGAGAGCGGACCGAAACGACAAGCGGACGTAGCTCAGTTGGTAGAGCGCAACCTTGCCAAGGTTGAGGTCGCGAGTTCGAGCCTCGTCGTCCGCTCGATGGAAACAGGGGATCTTCCCGAGCCCCTGCACTCCTGGTGGAGTGGCCGAGAGGCGAGGCAACGGCCTGCAAAGCCGTCTACACGGGTTCAAATCCCGTCTCCACCTCCAAGGACGATTAGCTCAGCGGGAGAGCGCTTCCCTGACACGGAAGAGGTCACTGGTTCAATCCCAGTATCGTCCACTGGATCTTCCAGCACGTACGGCGAGATCCACCCCCCGCGCGATTAGCTCAGCGGGAGAGCGCTTCCCTGACACGGAAGAGGTCACTGGTTCAATCCCAGTATCGCGCACGCAGTACGCACCACATGCAGGTTCACCTGCGCGATTAGCTCAGCGGGAGAGCGCTTCCCTGACACGGAAGAGGTCACTGGTTCAATCCCAGTATCGCGCACCAGCCGAAGCCCCCGGCCGTCTCGTACGGCCGGGGGCTTCGTCGTGTGCCGTCAGCTGGAGAAGAGCATGTGGCCAAAGCTCTTGTGGCGGTGGTGACCGCCGTGGTGGCCGCCGTAGTGCCCTCCGTGGCCGCCGTGCTGGGCGCCCCAGGCGGGGGCGGGCGGGGCCGGGTATGCCTGCGGGGCGGGCGGGGGCGCGGGCTGGGCCCACTGGGCCTCCAGGCGCGTCAGCGCCTCCAGCTCGCCGTAGTCGAGGAAGATCCCGCGGCAGCCGCTGCACTGCTCGATCTGGACACCGTTGCGGTTGTACGTGTGCATCGGCGCATGACACTTCGGACACTGCATGGTCGGCTCAACTCCTCGCCGGTCGGTCCTGCTTCGCGCTTCGCCAGGACAGACTCTGTCAGGGGGCGGTCGGTTGCACCCTACTTCGCGCATTCCGGGGTCAACTCCGGCGGCAGGGCAGCCATTCGGGCACATGCGTCGATCATGGAGAGTTCGACCTCGTCCAGGGGGCGGTCCTCCGCTGCTGCCTTGGCTGTGGCGCGGGCGGCCGTCTGCACCGTGAGGGCGCGGGCCGGGACGTCCAGGGCGGGCCAGGGGTCGCCGTCGGCGGGGACGGCCGGGCCGCCGGCCGTGCGGTAGGCGGTGAGGAAGCGGGTCCACTCGTCCGGCGGGAGGAGGCCGCAGGCATACCAGGCGGCAGGGCGGGCCAGGTCCCAGGCGGGGACGCCGGTGCCGAGATCGTCGACGTCGATGAGCAGCCAGGGGCCGTCGGGGGCCGGGTGGCGCACGAGCTGGCCGAGGTGGAGGTCGCCGTGGCACAGGGTGGTGGTGTCCGGCATGGGGGCTTCGGCCCTGGCCCAGGGCGGAAGGGTGTTCCAGGCCTGCAGGACCGGGAGGGTGGCGGGGTGGGTGGCGGCCGTGGCCCTGAGTCGGGCGATGGCCCGGGCGGCCTTGGCGGGGCCCCGCATGGGCGGGAGGGGCGTGGGGGCGGGGGTGCGGTGAAGGCGGGCGAGGAGGGTGGCTGCGGGCTCCCAGGGGGCGGCGTCCGGGGCGCCCGGGTCCACGGGGGTGCCGTAGGGCCAGAACGTGACCAGGCGGCCGTCCAGGTCGACGGGGGCCTCGGCGAGTGGGGGCAGGAGGATGCCGGGGAGGTGGGTGGCGGTGGTGAGGCGGGGGGTGAGGTCTTTGCGTGAGGTGTTGGGGGCGTGGGCCTTGGCGACCGTGTCGGCGTGGCGGACGACCGTGGCGTCGGGGCGGTCGGCGAGGGTGGCTGCGCCGCAGGGGCAGGCGTCCGTGCGGGAGTGGGCCTTGGCCTTGGCTCGGGTGGTCAGCTCGGTGAGCAAGGGGGTGGTCACGGGGCTCCCTGGGGCGGCGGGTCTCTGGCGAGGGTAGGCCGGGGGTGGTGGGGATGGGCAGGGGACTCGGCGGAGCTGGGGGCTTGGGCTGCCGGGGATGGGAGCCGCTGCTGGATGCGCCCCCGCCGCCCCTACCCGTCCCGTCCCCAGGGGCTGCCGCCCCTTCGCCCCCACCAGGGGCTCCGCCCCTGGGCCCCGGCGGGAACTGCGTCCCTTGCACCCACCGCGGGGCTCCGCCTGAGCCAGCGGGCCCGCGTCCCCTGCACCCCCGCGGGGCTCCGCCTGCACCCCGGCGGGGCCCGCGTCCCCTGAACCCCGGCGGGGCTCCGCCTGCCCCAGCGGGCCCGCGTCCCCTGCACCCCGCAGGGCTCCGCCCATGACCCCCGAGCGGCGGACCGCATCCCCTGAACCCCGCAGGGCTCCGCCCATGCCCCCCCAGCGGCGGACCGCGTCCCCTGAACCCCGCAGGGCTCCGCCCCAGCACCCCCGAGCGGCGGACCGCATCCCCTGCACCCCGCAGGGCTCCGCCCATGACCCCCGAGCGGCGGACCGCATCCCCTGAACCCCGCGGGGCTCCGCCCATGCACCCGTTTCGGGGCTCCGCCCCGGACCCCGATCGGCCTGAAGGGCCTCGTCCTCAAATGCCGGACGGGCTGGAAGATGCGGGCCCCGCCTTGCCCTCAAACGTTCAAACGCCGGACGGCTGAGAGTGCCCGACCGGCGGCTGGAGTGCCCCCTGGGTGGGTGGAGGGGGAGAGATGGCCGATACGTCGTCGGTCCCCGGCCCGGGGAAAAGCAATGCCGGCGCAGCTCCCCAGCTGCGCCGGCATTTTTGCCGTCCGCCGCACCCCCGTCCCCACGGGGTTTCATGGGTGGATGTCCCCGCCCGGACCGCTCTTCCGGGCCTGGGGTCGCCGCTCAGCGCCCCAGCATCACGCCCACGGACGACGCCTGTGTGGCCACTGTCTCCCAGCCGTCGAAGACGAAGAAGAGCAGGGCCGCCAGGGGGAGGACCATGAGCGTCGCCACCAGGGGGTGGCGGCGGCCGGTACGGCGGCGGAGTGCGGTGCGCTCCTGGGTGCGGATCAGTGTCCGCGGTGCCGTCATGGCCATGGTCCCTCTCCTGACCGTTCTCAGTTGTCGTTGGCAGCGGCGGGTGTCTGACCTCGGGGGACGAGTGCTGCACCCGCCGCTTGACCTCAAATCTAGGCGTCCGGCGCTCGCCGCACGTCATGCCCTCGTACCGATTGCCGGGCCTCCCGGAGGATGAGCCGTGAGCTGGGGCGTACTCCCCTGGGTGGAGACGAGGTCCTAGGTCTCAGGGTCTTCCCGGAGGGGACGCCCGGTGTGCCCGGCCTTCTCCGAGCCGTCCTCCCGGGGGATCGGCTGCTCGACCAGCGCCAGCACCCGGTTCGCCATGAAGCGGGCCGTGCGGACCACGGACCCGTTGCGGGTGACTTCGCTCACTTCCACGACACCTCGGCGCACCGCAGTCTCCACCCGACGGCCCGCCCTGCTCGCCACCACCTCGTAGGTGCGGGTTGTGTCCCCCGCATCCACGACTATTTCCACGCGATCACCCTTCACGTGTTCAATCCCCCTTCTTCCATGGGTGGTTGAGGTGGCGGGACCGCTGAAGTCCGCCTGCTCGACAGGCCCCTGACCACCCTTCAAGTCTCGCATCCGGCACTGACAATCGATCTGGGCGAGAGGGCGCGGCCTCTGCGCGCGGGCGGCCATGGAAACGTAAGCTGTGCCACGTCACACGGACCGGGCAGCGGGGATGAACATGGCGATGATGCGCCTGAGGCGCGAGGACCCGCGCGTCGTCGGCTCGTTCAGGCTTCACAGACGGCTCGGTGCAGGTGGGATGGGCGTCGTGTACCTGGGCTCCGACAAGAAGGGGCAGCGGGTCGCACTGAAGGTCATCCGGCCGGATCTGGCGGAGGACCAGGAGTTCCGGTCCCGGTTCGCGCGGGAGGTCTCCGCCGCGCGGCGGATCCGGGGCGGATGCACGGCTCGGCTCGTCGCCGCCGACCTCGACGCCGAACGGCCCTGGTTCGCCACTCAGTACGTGCCCGGCCCCTCGCTGCACGACAAGGTCGCCGACGGGGGGCCGCTGGGTGCCGCCGACGTCGCGGCGGTGGGAGCCGCCCTGTCCGAGGGGCTCGTCGCGGTGCACGAGGCCGGCGTCGTGCACCGGGATCTCAAGCCGTCGAACATCCTGCTGTCCCCGAAGGGCCCGCGGATCATCGACTTCGGTATCGCCTGGGCGACCGGGGCATCCACGCTGACGCATGTCGGTACGGCCGTCGGCTCCCCCGGTTTCCTCGCGCCGGAGCAGGTGCGCGGTGCCGCCGTCACCCCGGCCACGGACGTGTTCTCGCTGGGGGCGACCCTGGCGTATGCGTCAATGGGTGACTCGCCGTTCGGGCACGGCAGTTCCGAGGTCATGCTGTACCGGGTCGTCCACGAAGAGGCGCAGCTGCACGGCGTTCCGGACGCGCTGGCTCCGCTCGTACGGGCCTGTCTGGCGAAGGATCCCGAGGAGCGGCCCAGCACGCTTCAGCTGTCGCTGCGGCTCAAGGAGATCGCCGCTCGTGAGGCGCAGGGGCTTGCCGACCCGCGCCCGCCCGCCCCGCGTTCCGGAGAGGCGGACCGGCCCACCGGGCGGCTCGTGGAGACCTATCCGGAGCAGCAGCGCGAGCACCGTCGGCCCCCGGGCCCCCAGGGGGGTCCCCCGTCGCGGGGCGCTTCCGCCGGGTCGCGTGGGGTCCCTCCGGTGCGGGGCGGGGCCGCTCCTGCGCGGGGCGGCAACGTCTCCCGCGGCGGCCCCCCGCCGCCCCAGCGTTCCGGGTCCCGGCCCGCCCCGGGGGCGCGGAACACCACCCGGCAGGGCACGGGGGCCCGGCCCGCACCGCGCAGCGGTACCGGTCGTGCGGCGCCCAGGCCCACGGGGACGGGACGGCGGCCGGCCAATCCGCGGTTGCTGCGGCAGCGGCTGTTCGTGTTCGTCGTCGTGACGCTGCTGGTGGCGCTCGGCATCGCCGCGGCACAGGGGTGCCAGGGGCCGCCACGTGGACTGGGCGGTGGCGACGGCGTCGTACCGCAGCAGCAACAGCATGTGGAGCCGGGGCGCGCCCACGTGGACTGAGGGGTCACAGCCCCGGCAGGATCCGTTCGAAGAACTCGCGGTCGCCCTCGAAGACGGGGGTCAGCGTCAGGAACTCCTCGGGGGTGACCCAGCGGGTCTCGGCGACCTCGACGGGGTCGGGGACGATCTCGCCGGTGGTCGCGTCCGCCGTCCACCAGTGGAGGCGGAAGAGACCGTCGTCGGTCTCCGACTCCCAGACCTTGGCGAGGGGCGAGACGGTGAGGCCGACCTCCTCCCGGACCTCGCGGACCACGGCCTGCTCCTGGGTCTCCCCCGGTTCGACCTTGCCGCTGAGGGGCTGCCAGTAGCCGGGGCGGTGGACGCCGGGGCCGCGGCGGATCGCCAGTACTCGGCCGCCCCGGCGCAGAACCGCGACGATCGCCTCCCGCTTCGGCACCGGACTACCCCGTCGGGCGGCCCGTGGCCACCGCGTAGAAGGCGACCGCGGCCGCCGCGCCCACGTTGAGGGAGTCGACGCCGTGGGCCATGGGGATGCGGACCCATTCGTCGGCGGCGACCAGGGCCTGGGTGGACAGGCCGTCACCCTCGGCGCCGAGCATCAGGGCCACGCGGTCCATCTTGTGCGGGGCGGCCTCGTCGAGGGACCTGGCCTTCTCGTCGGGGGTGAGCGCGAGGAGCGTGAAGCCCGCCTCGCGGACCGACTCCAGGCCCTTGGGCCAGGTGTCGAGGCGGGCGTAGGGGACGGAGAAGACCGCGCCCATCGAGACCTTGACGCTGCGGCGGTACAGCGGGTCCGCGCAGTCCGGGGAGAGCAGGACGGCGTCCATGCCGAGGGCGGCCGCCGAGCGGAAGATCGCGCCGATGTTGGTGTGGTCGTTGACCGACTCCATGACGACGACCCGGCGGGTGGTCTGGAGCAGGTCGGCGGCGGTCGGCAGCGGTTTGCGCTGCATGGAGGCGAGCGCGCCGCGGTGCACGTGGTAGCCGGTGACCTGTTCGGCCAGGTCCGGGCTGACCGCGTACACCGGGGCCGGGAGCTCGTCGATGACGTCGCGCATGACGTCGACCCACTTCGCGGACAGCAGCATCGAGCGCATCTCGTACCCGGCGTCCTTCGCCCGGCGGATGACCTTCTCGCCCTCGGCGATGAACAGGCCCTCGGCCGGTTCACGCTTGCGGCGCAGCTCCACGTCGGTCAGGCCTGTGTAGTCGCGCAGGCGCGGGTCGTCGGGATCCTCAACAGTGATGAGATCGGCCACAGGGTGATACTGCCTTGTCCTGGGTGTGGTGCCAACGGCTGGGTACGAGTTGGGTTACCCGCGGTTACGCGGATGTCCGCGGGCCTACGCCGACGACCTCGCCGATGACGATGACGGCCGGCGGCTTGACCTCCTGCGTACGCACCGTCTCGCCGACTGTCGCCAGGGTCGCGTCGACGCGGCGCTGGGCGGCCGTGGTGCCCTCCTGGACCAGGGCGACGGGGGTGTCGGCCGGCTTGCCGTGCGCGACGAGCGTCTCGGCGATCTTCCCGATCTTGTCGACGCCCATGAGGATCACGAGCGTGCCGGTGAGCTTCGCCAGGGACGCCCAGTCGACCAGGGAGCGCTCGTCGTCGGGGGCGACGTGGCCGCTGACCACCGTGAACTCGTGCGCGACGCCCCGATGGGTGACCGGGATGCCGGCCGCGCCCGGGACCGAGATCGAGCTGGAGATGCCGGGCACGACGGTGCAGGGGATGCCGGCCTCGGCGAGGGCGTTCAGCTCCTCCATGCCCCGGCCGAAGACGTAGGGGTCGCCGCCCTTCAGCCGTACGACCGACTTGCCCTGCTTGGCGTGCTCGATCAGGGCGTTGTTGATGGCCTCCTGGGCCATGAAGCGGCCGTACGGGATCTTCGCCGCGTCGATCACCTCGACGTGCGGCGGGAGTTCGGCGAGGAGGTCGCGGGGGCCGAGGCGGTCGGCGATGACGACGTCGGCCTCGGCGAGCAGGCGGCGGCCGCGGACCGTGATGAGGTCCGGGTCGCCGGGGCCGCCGCCGACGAGGGCGACACCGGGGGTGCGGGTGCGGTGGTGGGGGGCGACGAGGGTGCCGTCGCGCAGGCCTTCGACGACCGCGTCTCGGATGGCAGCGGTGTGGCGGGGGTCGCGGCCGCGGGCCTCGGTGGTGAGGACGGCGACCGTGACGCCCTCGCTGTGGCCGGTCGCCGGGGTCCAGGCCGTGGCGGCGTCTGCGTCGTCGGAGCGGACGCACCAGACGCGGTGGCGTTCCGCCTCGGCGGAGGCCCGGGTGTTCGCCTCCGTGTCGCCGGTGGCGATCAGGGCGTACCAGGCGTCCGCGAGGTCGCCTTCGGCGTACGGGCGCCTGTGCCAGGTGATCTCGCCCGCGTCGGCCATGGCCTCGACGGAGGGGGTCGCCTCGGGGGACACGAGGAGGATGTCCGCGCCTGCTGCGATCAGGGCCGGGAGCCGGCGCTGGGCGACCTGGCCGCCGCCGAGGACGACCACTTTGCGGCCGGTGAGGCGGAGGCCTACGGGGTAGGCGGGGTTTTCGGCCATGAGGGTGCGGCTCCTCTTTACGGCGGTGCGGTGGCCCTGACGTGCGGATTTTACGGCGCGGGCGGGTAGGGCGGCTGAGGTGTCCGGTGGCTGGGCGTCGTTGCCGGATGCGGGTGCGTGGGTACGTGCCCACCCGTTCCGCCCTGCGGAACGACTGCCCACGGACCCACGGGGAGAAGGCTCGGGGGGCCCCCGAGCCTCTCGATCCCGTCCTACTTCTCGGTTACCCCCGCCGAGTCGAACGTCGCCACTTCGTGCATCGCCCGTGCCGTGCTCTGGACCAGCGGGAGGGCCAGGAGGGCGCCGGTGCCTTCGCCGAGGCGGAGGTCGAGGTCGACGAGGGGGCGCAGGCCGAGCTTGTTCAGGGCGGCCACGTGGCCGGGCTCGGCGCTGCGGTGGCCCGCGATGCAGGCCGCGAGGACCTCGGGGGCGATGGCGCGTGCGACCAGGGCCGCGGCGCCGGCGCTGACGCCGTCCAGGATCACCGGGGTGCGCAGGGATGCGCCGCCCAGCAGGAGGCCCACCATCGCCGCGTGCTCGAAGCCGCCGATCGCGGCCAGGACGCCGATGGGGTCGGCCGGGTCCGGCTGGTGGACCTCGATGGCACGGCGGACGACCTCGGTCTTGCGGGCCAGGGTCTCGTCGTTGATGCCGGTGCCACGACCGGTCACCTCGGCCGGGTCGGTGTCGGTGAAGACCGAGATCAGGGCGGCGGACGCCGTCGTGTTGGCGATGCCCATCTCGCCCGTCAGCAGCGCCTTGTTGCCGGCCGCCACCAGGTCGCGGGCCGTCTCGATGCCGACCTCGATGGCCTGCTTGGCCTCCTCGCGGGTCATCGCGGGGCCGGTCGTCATGTCGGAGGTGCCCGCGCGGACCTTGCGGGGCAGCAGGCCGGGAGTGGCGGGCAGGTCGGCCGCGACGCCGACGTCCACCACGCACACCTCGGCGCCGACCTGACCGGCGAAGGCGTTGCAGACCGCTCCCCCGCCGAGGAAGTTGGCCACCATCTGGGCGGTGACCTCCTGAGGCCAGGGGGTGACTCCCTGGGCGTGCACGCCGTGGTCGCCCGCGAAGATCGCGACGGCCGCGGGCTCCGGGATCGGTGGCGGGCACTGGCGCGAGAGCCCGGACAGCTGCGCGGAGATGATCTCCAGCATGCCGAGCGCGCCGGCCGGCTTGGTCATGCGCTTCTGCCGCTCCCAGGCCTCGCCGAGCGCCTTGGCGTCCAGCGGGCGGATCTGGGCGACGGTCTCGGCGAGCAGGTCGTGCGGCTCCTCGCCGGGCAGCGCGCGACGGCCGTACGTCTCCTCGTGCACGACCCAGGACAGCGGGCGGCGCTTGGACCAGCCGGCCTGCATCAGCTCGGGCTCGTCCGGGAACTCGTCGACGTACCCGACGCACAGGTAGGCGATGACCTCCAGATGCTCGGGCAGGCCGAGCGCACGGACCATCTCGCGCTCGTCGAAGAAGCTGACCCAGCCGACCCCCAGGCCTTCGGCGCGGGCGGCGAGCCAGAGGTTCTCCACGGCGAGCGCGGCGGAGTACGGCGCCATCTGCGGCTGGGTGTGGCGGCCCAGGGTGTGGCGGCCGCCGCGGGTCGGGTCGGCGGTGACGACGATGTTCACCGGGGTGTCGAGGATGGCCTCGATCTTCAGTTCCTTGAACTGCTTCGCCCGGCCCTTGGGCAGCGACTTCGCGTACGCGTCGCGCTGGCGCATCGCCAGTTCGTGCATGGTGCGGCGGGTGTCGGCGGAGCGGATGACGACGAAGTCCCACGGCTGGGAGTGGCCGACGGACGGGGCCGTGTGCGCGGCCTCCAGGACGCGGAGCAGCACCTCGTGCGGGATGGGGTCGCTGCGGAAGCCGTTGCGGATGTCACGGCGCTCGCGCATGACCTTCATGACGGCCTCGCGCTCCGCGTCGTCGTAGGCGGGCGCGGCCGGGCCGGTGGACTGTCGTACTTCTTCCACTGCGGCCGTGCTCTCTTCTTCCTGGTCGGCGGCCCTGGTGTCCAGGTCCTCCGCGTGTTGTACGAGGTCGGGGTCGGCCTCCCGCGGAGCGGGGACCTTGACGATCGGCTCCGGCGCCTGCGCTTCCTCCGGCGGGAGGGTGAGTGCGTGCGGCGGGGTCGGGGCGAGGTGCGGGGTGGTCGGCACGGAGCCGTCCACGAGGACGAACTGGCCGAGGGACGCGTCCGGTTGCGGGTCCGCGGACTCGGCGGCGGGCGGCTGGGGGGTGTCCGTGCCGGCGACGGGACGGGCCGGATCTGCAGCCTCGTCGGCCTCGGCGGAGACTACGGCCGGCTCGGGTGCCGGGGGCTCTGCCGGGTGCGCCTGGTCCGTCGGAGAAACCGCGTCGGCCTCTTCGGCGGCCGGGACGGAGGGCGCCGGAGACGCGGCGGCGGGGGCCGGTTCGGCGATGGCAGCGGCCTCGGGCTGCGCTTCGGCGTCCGGCGCGGGCGGGGCGGTTCGGACCGGACTGCTCTGGTGCTCTGCTGCCACGAGGTGGGGTGAGGGCTCGGGGGCGGTGCTTGCCTCTCCCGCCGGCGCCACGGGCTGCTGCGGTTGCGCCGCTTCCGGGAAGGGGGTGGCTCCGGCGGCCTCCGCGGTCCCGGACATGTGCGCGGGCACCTCGGCGGTTTGGGCGGGCTCTACGGCGACCGGCTGGGCGGGTTCGGCGCTGACAGCCGGGGCGGGTTCCGGAACGATGGGCTGGGCCGCCGGCAAGTCGGCGGCGTGGGCAGCTTGGCCGGCGTCCGGCGCCACGGTCTCGGGTGCCTGTGCGGCCTCGGGGGCGATCGCCTCAGGCGCCTGTTCGGTGTGCAGTACGGCCGTCTCGGGGAGCTGTGCAGCTTCCGGGACGACGACCTCGGGAAGCTCACCGGCCTCGGCGGCCACTGCCTCGGGGAACGGCGCGGCCTCGGGGGCGACCGCCTCGGGGAGCTGCTCGGCTCCTGCCGGGGCGGCCTCCGGCGACTGCTCGCTCACGGGCGCCACGGCCTCGGCGACCTGCGGCGCTTCGGGCGCCACGGCGGCGGGCTGCTCGCTGCCGGGCGCAGCGGCCTGGGTGAGCGGTGCGCCCTCCGGCGCAACGGGCTCGGTGATCGGCGCGGCCTCTGGCGCAAGCCCCTCAGCAGCCGGGGCAGCCGCAGGGGTAAGGCCCTCGGGTGCGCCCTCAACCGTCGGCGCTCCTTCCGGGGCGTGGGTCGCGTCCGCGACCTGGCCGGCCTGAGGGGCAGGTGCCACCCCGGGAACCGGCACGGCCTCGTGCGCAGGTTCAGCACCGGGTACGGCCTCCGCACCGGGCACAGCTGCATCGGGCTGCCCGCCTTCGGGGGCGACCGCGGCTACGGGCGTCTGCGTGGCCTCAGGCGAAGGACCGGCCAGTTCCGCCTGCCCGGTGTGCGAAGCCGCCTGCACGCCGTCCGGGGCGAACTCGCCCGGAACCCCGTGCCCGCTCTCCGGGACGGGGAACCCGCCGGGAACGGCATGCCCGTCCCCGGCAACCGGCCCACCGGCAGCAACCGGCCCACCCGCCGCGCTCCCGGCAGCCTGCCCGCCCTCCGGGCCGTGGGCCACGCCGGCGTCACCGCTGTGCGCCGCCGGAGCGGTCTCCGTGGCGATGTGGGCCATGACGGGCTGCGCGGCGGCCACCGGCTCCGCGCTCGGTTCGGCCGCCGGAACAACCGTTTCCGCAGCCGGTGCCTGGGCGTTCACCGGTGCCCCTGTCTGCACCGCGGCCTGCGCCTGGGCGCCCCATGGCGCCGCGCCCTGCGGGGACATCTCGTGCAGCTGGGGGGCCTCGAAGTACTCGAGGCCGGTGGCCGGCGTGGCGGGCTGGCGTACCGGTGCGCCCGCGGGGCCGCGGTCGGCGAGCGAGCGGACCGGGCTTGCCGACGTGTCGGGGATCGGCGGGCCGAGGTGCAGCGGGCGACGCGGCGTCACCGGCGCGGGGGCGGGCGTCGGGTTGGGGAGGCGGACCCCGCCGAGGTCGACCGAGCCGCTGTCACGGCCCGCCGTCTCGTGCGGGCCCGGCTCGTGGACGGCCTCGACGACCGGCTCGGGCGCGGGCGGGGCGACCTCGTTGCCCCACGGGCTCTGGGCCCCCGGCAGCAGCAACAGGTCTTCGTCCTCGGCGGTGGTCTCGGAGAGGTAGGTGTACGCACCGTGCGCGTGGACGCCCGGCTGTTCCACCATGCCTGCGCTCTCCGGCAGCCCCTCGCCCGGGACCTGGCCGGTGTCGGTCATGCGTACCCCTCGCCCATCGGTTAGTGCTTCCACGTCCAGCCCACCGGGAGCGGCGCACCGACCGCCCCCGCAGTGAAGAACGAGCGTGCCTGCCCAGCGGCACGAACGACCCGCCCGCAAAAGGCGACAAAGCCATTCAGTGGCATTGTCCCGGCCGTTCCGCCGTCACGACAGGTTGATCCGTGACGACCCGCTGTGGACTGCGCCACGTTGCGCGTCCTCCGGTTCTGCCGTACCGCACCCACCCCAAAAGGGGTGCGTTTTCCGGACATTGACGAACGAAGTGCCGGGCCACCTGGTGCGGTACAACGGTCGGCCAGCCTACCGCGAGCGGTACGACTACCGGATCACCGGGACGGCAGAAACCAGGATCACTGGGACGGCGCCAGGGTCACGACGTGCGCCCCGGGAGCACTCCGCTGAGCAGGAACGCAACGCTCCGCTCCGTCTCCGTCCAGGCCCTGGTGTCGAGTTCGACGGACTGGATCAGGGCGCACTCGACCTGGTAGCCGTGCTCGGTGAGGTCCCGGCCGATCAGTTCGGCCGCGTCGCGCGTGGCCGCATGGGTGACGATGCGCTGCGGGCGGCGGTCGGCGACCGCGGAGACCACGGCCGCTCCCCCGCCGCCGACCCGGACGACGTCCGGCTCGGGGAGGTTCTCCAGGACATGCGGGGCCGTGCCCTGGACGATCTGCAGCTGGACGCCGAAGTGCCGGGCGGCGGCGTCCGTGCGGGCACAGGCCTCCAGCGCACGGTCGACGGCGATGACGGCGGCTCCGGCGCGAGCGGCCTCGGTGGCGAAGGCGCCGCTGCCGCAGCCGATGTCCCAGACGAGGTCCCCCACGCGCGGGCCGAGCCGGGCGAGTTGGGCGGCGCGCAGCAGATCCGTCTCGCCCTCACCGAGCGGGCCTTCGTAGGCCTCGGCGGGCTGGGTCCAGCCGCGCGGCCCGGCTCCCGGGTCGCGTCCGGCGAGCCAGCCGCCGCCCTCGCCGGGGACGCCGGGTCCGGCGGGTCCGCCGATGACGATGACGACGTTCGGGTCGCGCCAGGTGTGGTCGGGGGCCTTGTCGGAGGTGACGACGGTGACCTGTTCGCGTTCGGTGCCGAGCTCCTCGCAGATGACGAAGGTGCGGTGGACGCCTTCGAGAAGGAGGCCGAGTTCGGCGGGGCCCGCACCGGGTGAGGTGAGGACGGCGACTTTGGTGTGGGCGCGGCACACATTCACTGCGCGTCGCAGGGTGCGGCGGTGTGCGACGACCACTTGGGCGTCGTCCCAGGGCATACCGGCGCGGGCGAAGGCCGCGGCCACCGAGGAGACGGCGGGGACGACCTCGACCTCGAGGCCGAACTCGGGTGCGCGCAGGGTTCGTACGACCCCGAAGAACCCGGGGTCGCCGTCGGCCAGTACGACCGCGGTGCCGCGGTGGCCGGCGATGCGGCGGGCGGCGAGTGCGACGCTGCCGAGGCGGATGCGCTCGGCGCGGGGCGGCACTTCGGGCAGCGCCAGATGGTGTGCGGCACCGGCCACCAGAGTGGCGGCGCCCAGGGCGGAGCGGGCCGCGGCGGTCAGGGGCGAGCCGTCCCAGCCGATCACCGTGACACGGTCGGCCATCGTCGTCGGTCTCCAGGGGTTTTGCGCAGGTCGGGCTGTGAGGGTACCTGGTGTCAGGTGTGGGCCCTCGAGCCCCCAAGGTTCAGTTCCAGTCGGTGAAGGTCGTGAAACCGCCGCTGTCGGCCAGTTCCTCGCCCGCGCCGTCGAGGTCCTCCGGCAGCAGGCTCCACACGATGAAGTCGGTGCGTACGTCGCTCCAGGTGCCGTCCTCGGCGCGGACGTGGGCTATGCAGGCGTTGCGCAGGACGCCCTCGCTGATACAGCCGATCTTCTGGGCGACCTGCTGGGAGGCGGTGTTGTCGGCGGCCGTACGCAGCTCGATGCGCTCCAACTTCTGGTCGCCGAAGAGCCATTGGGCGGTGGCGAGCGCGGCCTCCGAGGCGTAGCCCTCGCCGCGCGCCCACGGGGCGATGATGTACGACAGTTCGGTGGACCGCACCTGCCAGTTGGTCCTGGCGAGCTGGACGATGCCGACCAGGCGCTGGGTGAGGAACTCGGTGACGGCGAGATCGAGTCCGCGGCCCGCCGCCCGCTCGGTCGGCGCGTACTCGGTGATCCAGTGGCGAGCCTGGTCCTCGGTGAAGGGCTGGGGGACGTCGGTCCAGGCGCCGACCTGCTCGTCGTTCATCATCTCGGCAAGCCCGTTCACGTCGTCCTCGTCGAGGGGCCGCAGCACCAACCGCTCCGTGCTGATGGAGATGTTGGGGAAGGTGCTAGTCATGCGCCACTCCGTAACCTTCGGAAAACCTTCGGGGCCTGCTGAACTGCCCAGCATGCAGCATGTCGGCACGGAACCGCACCACGGGCCCCACTCCGGGTGAGGGAGTGGACCCCGTGCGTGGCGATACGCCGTATACGTGCCGTCAGGAGAAGGCTCAGAAGGACGGGATGACCGAGCCCTGGTACTTGTCCTCGATGAACTTCTTCACCTCGGGGGAGGTGAGCAGCTTGGCGAGCTTCTTCACCCGCGGGTCCTTCTCGTTGCCCTTCTTCACCGCGAGGAAGTTTCCGTACGGGCTGTTCTTCGCGGACTCCAGGACGAGGGCCTCCTTGGCGGGCTTGATGCCCGCGGAGATGGCGTAGTTGCCGTTGACGACCGCGGCGTCCACGTCGTCCAGGGAGCGGGCGGTCTGGGCCGCCTCGACCTCCTTGAACTTGAGGTTCTTCGGGTTCTTGGAGATGTCCTGCGGGGTCGCTTCGTTGCCGACGCCGTCCTTGAGCGTGATGAGGCCGTTCGCGGCGAGCAGCTTGAGGGCGCGGGCCTCGTTCACGGCGTCGTTCGGGACGGCGACGGTGGCGCCGCTCTTCAGCGCGTCGGCCTTCTTGACCTTGTGGGAGTAGAGGCCGAGCGGCTCCAGGTGCACGGTGACGACGGGCACGATGTGGGTGCCGCGCTTCTTGTTGAAGTCGTCGAGGTACGGCTGGTTCTGGAAGTAGTTGGCGTCCACCGAGCCGTCCTCGGTCGCGGTGTTCGGGACGATGTAGTCCTGGAACTCCTTGACCCGCAGGTCGAGTCCGGCCTTCTTCGCCAGGTTCTTCTTGACGAAGTCCAGGATCTCGGCGTGCGGGGTCGGGCTCGCGGCGACGATCAGCGGTCCGCTGTAGTCGGAGGAACTCGAGGCGGAGTCGGTGCCCGAGCCGCAGGCGGTGAGCCCGAAGGTGAGGGCTCCGGCGGCGAGGACGGCGGTGCTGAGCTTTGCGGTGTTACGCACGAAAAGTGCCTTTCCTTATGGGTGGAGCGACCCCGCGGTTGGTGGTGCGGGGAGTCTGTGGGGTGCTCAGGCGGCGTGGCCGACGTCGGCCGAGTGCGGCTCCTCGGCCTTCAGCAGGCGCAGCTTCGGCGCCGGGCCGGAGCGGCCGCCCCGTCCGTGGAGTGAGCGGGCCGCGTAGTCGCCGGCGAACTGGATGACCGAGATCACGACGGCCAGGATCGCCACGGTGATCCACATGAGTTGGGTCTCGAAGCGCTGGTAGCCGTAGCGGATGGCGATGTCGCCGAGGCCGCCGGCGCCGACCGTGCCGGCCATCGCGGAGTAGCCGATGAGGGCGACGATCGTGGTGGTGGTGCTGGAGATCAGCGAGGGCAGCGACTCGGGGACGAGGACCTTGCGGACGACGGTCCAGGTGTTGCCGCCCATCGACTGCACGGCCTCGACGAGCCCGCCGTCCACTTCGCGGACAGCCGTCTCGACGAGGCGTGCGAAGAACGGGATCGCGCCGACGGCGAGCGGCACGATGGCGGCCTCGCGGCCGATGGTCGTGCCGGTGATCCAGCGGGTGAAGGTCATCAGGGCGACCATGAGGATGATGAACGGCATGGAGCGGGCGACGTTCACGATCTGCCCGATGACCTTGTTGGCGAGGACGTTCTGCAGCAGTCCGCCCCGGTCCGTGAGGACGAGCAGGATGCCGAGCGGGAGCCCGCCGACGACGGCGATCAGGGTGGACCAGCCGACCATGTAGAGGGTGTCCCAACACGCCTGGGACAGCAGCGGCGACATCTCCGACCAGGTCACAGCTCGGCACCTTCCTTGAGGAGTACGGGCTCCTGGCCCAGCACGTCGATCTGCAGGCCCTGTTCGCGCAGGAAGCCGATCGGCACGACGTTGTCCTCGTAGCGGCCGGGCAGTTCGATGCGCATCCGGCCGACCTGGAGTCCGCCGACGGTGTCGATGGCGGCGCCCAGGATCGAGATGTCGATGTTGTAGGTGCGTGAGAGCTGCGAGATGACGGGCTGGGTGGCGGCCTCGCCCTGGAAGGTGACGTCGACGACGGTGCGGTCGTCGCCGGTGGCCTCGCCGTCCACCGGGAAGAGGGCGGAGGCCAGCTCGGAGCCGGGGGTCGCGAGCAGCTCGCTCACCGTCCCGGACTCGACGACGCGGCCCTTGTCCATCAGGGCGGCCGAGTCGCAGATCGACTTCACGACGTCCATCTCGTGGGTGATGAGCAGGACGGTCAGGCCCAGCTGCCGGTTCAGGTCGCGCAGCAGCTGGAGGATGGAGCGGGTGGTCTCCGGGTCGAGGGCGCTGGTCGCCTCGTCGGAGAGCAGCACCTTGGGGTCGCCGGCCAGGGCGCGGGCGATGCCGACGCGCTGCTTCTGGCCGCCGGAGAGCTGGGCGGGGTAGGCCTTCGCCTTGTCCGCGAGGCCGACCAGGTCGAGCAGCTCGAGTGCCTTGCGGGAGCGCTCCTTGCCGGACCTGCCGAGGATCTCCAGCGGCAGCTCGACATTGTCCTGGACCGTCCGCGTGGACAGCAGGTTGAAGTGCTGGAAGACCATGCCGATACGGCTGCGCGCCCGACGGAGCTCCTTGCCGGCCCGGGGCCCGCGCCCCGCGAGGGCGGTGAGCTCCTGACCGGCGACGGTCACCGTCCCGGCGGTGGGCCGCTCCAGCAGGTTGACGCAGCGGATGAGGGAGGACTTGCCGGCGCCGGACTGGCCGATGACGCCGTACACCTCGCCTTCGCGGACGTGCAGGTCCACGCCGTCCAGGGCGGTGACCTCACGGCCGCGCGAGCGGTAGACCTTGGTAAGGCCTGAAGTCGTGATCACTGGGTTTCCGTCACTGTCGAGTACGCGGGCGTGGATGTGCCCTGGTACGGAAGGGAAAGTCATGCGCGGGCAGCTCGGTCACATACGGCGGACGGCGTACGGACATGCCACGGCGGCTCGCTTCGGGGCGCGAGCTGAGGGGTGGTGCAGGGGCCCTCTAGAAGGCGCGCATTCGACACATACAACGAGCACCGGGCGTCATGGTCGCCTCGGTCGCAAGGGTGCGGCAGCTCGTCGTGGTCATGCGATCAGTAAAGCAGACGTATCGGAGCGACCAGGAACCCGCTGTCCACATGGCGGACAGTCGTGGACAGGCGTCGGCCGCGGACGGGCCGCCCGGGCCGGGCGCGGCAGGTCTTTTGGGCCGTAATAAGGTCGCTGCATGCTTGATGCCCTGACGCTGGCGACCGGCGTTGCCGCGCTGCTGCTCGCCGCCTGGTGCGGGTGGGCCGCCTATCGAGACCAGCCGACGAAGGACTGGCACTTCATCGGCATGGCCGTGGTGTCGCTGCTGGCCCTGGTGCAGCTGGTGATCGGGATCGTGCTGCTGGCGCGGGGCGAGAAGCCGGAGCAGGGCACGGCGATCTTCGTGGCGTATCTGCTGGGCGCGTTCGCGTGTGTGCCGGCGGCGGGGTTCATGTCCTTGGCGGAGCGCACCCGTTGGGGTTCGGTGACGGTGGCCGCCGGCGGTATCGTCCTGGCCGTTCTCGAAGTGCGGCTCTACGACATCTGGGGAGGCTGAGGTGACCTCGGTGCAGGAGAAGCCCACGAGGACGCGGCTGATCGGCGGGCCGGGGATGCTGCTGGTCTGGTTCTACGGCGTGATGGTCGTCGGGGCCGTGTCGCGGTCCGTGTACCAGATCGCGACCGAGTTCGACCGGGCACCGCTCGCCTACTCGCTGTCCGCCGTCGCGGGTGTCGTCTACGGCTTCATCACGTACTCGCTGGTCCGCGGCGGCGAGACCGCCCGCAAGGCGGCGCAGATCTGCTGCGCCGCCGAACTCGCGGGTGTGCTGATCGTCGGCACGTGGACGCTGGTCGACAAGTCGGCCTTCCCGGACGCGACGGTGTGGTCGGACTACGGCATGGGGTACGTCTTCATCCCCGTACTGCTGCCGCTGTCCGCGCTGTACTGGCTGCGCAGGAACCGCGCCGTCACGCAGTAGCCACGTACGCCTCGGCCGGCTTCTCCAGCACGATCATCGGCACCCCGTCGTTGCCCTGCGAGGTGCCCACGGCCTGGTAGCCCACCCGGCGGTACAGCCGCAGGTTGCCCTCGCTGCGGTGGCCGGTGTGGAGGCGGAACACCTTGGCGCCGCGCTCCTCCGCCAGCGCCGACTCGGCCGCGCGCAGCAGCCGCGCGCCGATGCCGTGGCCCTGCAGCCGGGGGTGGACGCAGAGCTTGCCGATGGAGGCGGAGCCGTCCTCGGTGACGCGGCCGCGGACCGAGCCGACGACCTCCTCGCCGAGCCGCGCCACATAGACGCAGTCGGCGGCCACCTCCTGGCGGACCGAGTCCAGGCTCTGGACGAGCGGGTCGATGCGGTAGTTGCCGTACAGCGCCGCCTCGCTCTGGAAGCACAGGTACTGGAGCCTGAAGATCTGCTCTGCATCCTGCTCGGTCGCCACCGAGATGGTCACGCTCATGCCCATGTGCGCACGCCTCCCGCTCACCTGATCGCCACGTTGTCCCTCACTCCTATCCCCGCGGTTCGCGGGCCGCAACCTCCGGCGAGAGCAAACGACGCAGACATCCCAGGCATCTGGAACGTTCCGGGCCGAGACTGCCCTGTGAGATACCCAACTCCCCCGCGATTTCCCGGTATGTCAGGTCCTTCGGGGACAGCAGGGCCTCCATCAGCCTGGGGCAGCGGCCGGGCAGGCGGCGGACGGCCTCCCGCAGGGCCCGGCCGCGGGCCGCCGCGAGGGCCAGCTGTTCGGGGTCGCGGTCGACGTCGTCGGCCGGCTCGATGCCGTACGGCCGTTCGTGTCGGCTCGTACGGCGGGTGCGGCGCACCTCCGAGCGGACGGCGCTGCGCAGCCAGCGCTGGGGGTCGGACGGCGGGCCGTCCACCTCCAGGTGTTCCAGGAGGCGGAGCCAGACCGCCTGTTCCAGGTCGCCCGGCTCGGCCCCGGAGGCATGTGCCTCGGCCGAGGCCTCGGCGGTGAGCAGCGGGCGCAGAGCGGCAACCAGGTCGTGCGTCATATGCGGTTCGACGCGGCCGCCCGGGGCCCAGTTGCCCGGACGGCCGACTGTTCACCCCAACCGGGGTCGGTCGCTCAGCCGTTGACGAAGTCCTCGCGGGCCAGCACGCCGGTGTCGGCGTTGTCCGTGAAGACGCCGTCGATGCCGGTGGCGAAGTACGTCTTGAAGGCCCCGAAGGGGTCGCCGTACGCGTCCGCGGCCGTGCCCTTGCGGTACTCCGCCGGCAGGAACGGGTTCTCGTTGCGCATGGTGTACGGGTGCAGGATCAGGCCGACCTTGTGCGCGTCGGAGACGAGGGTGGTCGGCTTGTCGAGGCTGCCGTCCGCCTTCTTGGTGATGATCAGGTCGAGGGTCGGGCCGAGGCCCTGCGCGTAACCGGCGATCTCCCTGAGGCCCTTCGGGGTGATCAGGTCGGCGACCGTGCGCGGGTCGCCCGCCTCGACGAAGTCCCAGGGGCGGCTGTTCGCGGTGGACAGGAGCACCACCAGCGGGTTGTCGACCAGCTTGTTCAGGCGCTGGATGCTGCTCGGCTCGAAGGACTGCAGGATGACGGGCGAGTTCCGCCTGTCCTTGCCGTACTTGTGCAGCAGCTTGGCGACCCGCTCCTCCAGGCCGAGGCCCAGCTTGCGGAAGTAGGTGGGGTGCTTGGTCTCCGGGTAGATCCACACCTGCTTGCCGCGCTTGCGGGTCTGCTCGTCCTGCCACTTCAGGACGTCTTCGAAGGTGGGGATCTCCCAGCGGCCGTTGTAGAGGGTGTTGTGCGGGCGGTTGGCCGGAATCCGCTCGATCGCACGCAGCGTCTTCAGCTCCGCGAGGGTGAAGTCCTCGGTGAACCAGCCGGTGGTGGAGACGCCGTCGAGGACCTTGGTGGTCTTGCGGTCGGCGAACTCGGGGTGGTCGGCGACGTCGGTCGTCCCGCCGATCTCCGGCTCGTGGCGGCAGACGAGATGGCCGTCCTTGGTGGGGACCAGGTCGCCGGCCTCGACGATGTCGGCACCCAGGTCGAGGGCCAGGTTGTACGAGCCGAAGGTGTGCTCGGGCCGGTAGCCGCTGGCTCCGCGGTGGCCGATGATCGTCGGCTTGGGCAGGCTCTTCAGCCCGCCGTGCGTGTGGTCGGCGCCCGCGGCTCTCGCCGTGCCGGACAGTCCGAGTACGGCTCCGCCCGCGCCGAGTACCGCCGCGCCGAGGAGTGCCCGTCGTCCGGTGCCGCCTGTCTGCTCGTTCTCCTGCGTTCCCATGAGCGCCTCCCCTGACGTCGGCTCGGTCTGTTCTGTCGGCGCGCCGATCGTAGGGGCGTGGACATGACGCGAGAGAGGCGTCGGCCGGAACATGCGGGTGACTCGGGATGTCGTATGGGTCCTCCGGGCAACGAGGTCCGACGAGCGGTGAAGAGGCCCGCGCGGCTCGCCCGTTCGGCGGCGAGTCGTCCGTCACATCGTTCCGGCCTGTTACCGGCAGGCAACGTGGCGTCACCGCAGGTAAACCCGCGTCAACACTGCGTAAGACCTCGGTGAACCCGATGTGCAAGACCCCGGTGACCGCGAGTATCGTCCTCACCTGCACAGACTCATACCGAATCCCTTGACACCGGAGGGCCCGTTGTCCCGCTTCGTGCTCATCAAGGCAGTGCTCGGACCGATCATGCGCCTGATGTTCCGCCCACGGGTGGAGGGCGCGGAGCACATCCCGGGTGACGGTCCGGTCATCCTGGCCGGCAACCATCTGACCTTCATCGACTCGATGATCCTGCCGCTCGTCTGCGACCGTCAGGTGTTCTTCATCGGCAAGGACGAGTACGTCACCGGCAAGAGCCTCAAGGGCCGGCTGATGGCCTGGTTCTTCACGGGCGTCGGCATGATCCCGGTGGACCGCGACGGCGGCCGGGGCGGGGTGGCCGCGCTGATGACCGGGCGCCGCGTGCTGGAGGAGGGCAAGGTCTTCGGGATCTACCCCGAGGGCACGCGGTCGCCCGACGGGCGGCTGTACCGGGGGCGCACCGGCATCGCGCGGCTGACGCTGATGACGGGGGCGCCGGTGGTTCCCTTCGCGATGATCGGGACGGACAAGTTGCAGCCGGGCGGGGCGGGTATGCCCCGTCCCGGGCGGGTCACTGTTCGGTTCGGTGAGGCGATGGAGTTCTCCCGTTACGACGGGATGGACCGGGATCGGTATGTGCTGCGGGCGGTTACCGACTCCGTGATGGCTGAGGTCATGCGCCTGTCCGGGCAGGAGTACGTGGACATGTATGCGACCAAGGCCAAAGCCGCGTAGTGCCTCCGGCGGTTGGCCGTCTTTCGGGTGCGGGTTCGTGGGGGTTGTTCGCGCAGTTCCCCGCGCCCCTTAAGGGCAACTGTCCAGCCGCTCGCCTCGCAGCATGAACCATGCTGCAATCGCCGTCGCAAGAAGAACGGCTGCGCCTGTGCCTGCTGCTATCGCTAGGCCGTCGACGAACGCCTCTCGGGCGGACGTCAGGAGTTCCTGTCCCGCATGCGTCGGCATTCCGGACGCCGCCTCCACTGCGCCCCCCAGTGACTCGTGCGCCCCTTCCGGCGTGCCCACCGGAGCTGTGAAGCCCCGGTAGACGCCCGTCACGATCGAGCCCAGGATCGCGATGCCGAGGGCCGCGCCGAGTTCGTACGCCGTCTCCGAGACCGCCGACGCCGCGCCTGCTTGTTCCTTCGGTACGGAGGAGAGGATGACGTCGGCTGTCACGGTGAAGGAGAAGCCGGCGCCGACGCCCACCACCAGCAGGGCGGCGCCCAGGACGGGGTAGCCCGTCGACCGGTCCAGCGTGGTGAGGGCGGCGAGTGCGAGGCCCACTGCCCCCAGGCCGCCCGCGACCACTGCCCGTACCGAGAAGCGGCGCGCCGCGCGGCCCGCGATCAGGCCCGCTGCCACCGCGCCCACCGCCGCGGGCAGTTCGGCCAGGCCCGCTTCGAACGGACGCCTGCCCTGGACGAGTTGCAGGTACTGGGAGAGGAAGAAGACCAGGCCGGACAGGCCGAGGATGGTCAGCAGGTCGGCCAGGACCGCCGCGCTGAAGCCGCGGTTGCGGAACAGGCGCATGTCCAGCAGCGGGGCGGGGAGCGTGAGCTGGCGGCGGATGAATCCGTACAGCGCCGCCGCGCCCAGTGCGCCCGCGGCGAGCGCGGACCACTCGAAGCCGTGGGTCGCGGCCTCCTTGACCGCGTAGACGACGCCGATCACACCGACCAGGGACAGGGCGACGCTGCTCAGGTCCCACGGGCCCGGGTTCGGGTTGCGGGACTCCGGCAGCGTGCGGATGCCGACGAGGACCAGGACCACCATCACGGGGAGGTTGATCAGGAAGACCGAGCCCCACCAGAAGTGTTCGAGCAGGAAGCCTCCCGCGATCGGGCCGACGGCCGTGCCCGCGGAGGCCGTGGCGCCCCAGATGCCCACGGCGAGGCTGCGTTCGCGCGGGTCGTGGAAGAGATTGCGGATCAGGGCGAGGGTGGCGGGCATGAGGGTGGCGCCCGCGACGCCGAGCAGGGCGCGGGCCAGGATCATCAACTCCGGTGTCGTCGCGTAGGCGTTGAGGACGGATATCGCGCCGAACGCCGTGGCGCCACCGAGCAGGATCCGCTTGCGGCCGATACGGTCGCCGAGGCTGCCCATCGACACCAGCAGGCCCGCGATGACGAAGGAGTAGACGTCTCCGATCCACAGGAGCTGGGTGCCGGAGGGCTTGAGGTCCTCGCTGATGTAGGGGGTCGCGAGACCGAGGACGGTCGCGTCGACGGCCACCAGCAGCACGGCGAGCACCAGGACGGACAGCGCGAGCCAGCGGCCCGGGCGCTTCACCGCCTCGGTCGGGGTCGCCGGCTGCAGGGTGCTGGTCATGATTCCTCTCTCCGTAGCGCGCCGCCGAGCAGCAGCTCGGTGACCATGTGGGTGAAGTCCTTGGGGGCGACGCGGCCGTCGTGCATGGCCCAGGCGCACGAGGCGATCAGGCCGTACAGCGCCTCCGTGAGCCAGACGGGGGTGAGATCGATACGGAACTCGCCCGCTTGCTGTCCGCGGACGAACAGCGCGCCCATGCGGGTGTCGAGCCGCTGCCAGCCCGCGTCCTGGCCGGCTTCCCAGAGCTGGCTCTCGCCGTACAGGAAGGCGAGCAGTCCGGCGGCGGGCTGGATCTCGCTCACCAGCCTGCGCACGGCCTCGCTCGCGGTTCCCTCGTCCAGCCGGGCGGCGTCCAGCGCCGCCTCGCACTCCGCGATGCCGAGCGCTTCGAGCGCCCGTACCAGTGCGTCACGTCCCGCGAAGTGGCGGTGCAGCGTGGCGCGGCTGATCCCGGCGGCCTTGGCGACCTCGTCCATGGTCGCGGTGGATTTGCGGGTCAGCAGGGCTGCGGCGGTGCGCAGTACGTGGTCACGGTCGACGGCCATGAGACGACCATAGCGCATGTGAGACATTGATGTCTCATCGTGGGCGCGTGCGTCTCACGGGAAGTGGGGGTGCTGCTCATTTTCAGTGCCAGGGCAGCTGTCCGCGCTGCTCCCAGTAGGCCTGCGGCTTCTCCACCAGTTCGGCGAGGCGGGCCAGCTGGTCCTCGTCCAGGTCCACGACCGCCGCGTGCAGGTTGGAGGCGAGCTGGGTGGCGGTCGCCGCGCCGGAGAGCACGACTCCGGCCCAGGGCTGACGCAGGATCACGGCGAGCGCCACCGCATCGCAGCCCAGAGACGTTTCTGCGGCTACGGCCTTCAGGACATCCGGTGCATACGGGTCCGCGAGGCGGCCGTTGGCCATGCCCTCCTTGACGATCACGGCGAGCCCGGCGTCGTGCGCCTCGGCGAGGGCGGGACCGGCCGAGGTCTCCAGGACGTTGTACGTCGACTGGACGGTACGGAAGAGGGGCTCGCCGTCGACCGTCACGGCGAGGGCGGCGCGGATGGCGTCGGCCTGCGCGGGGCCGCTGGTGGAGAAGCCGATGGTGGTGCCCTGGGCGGCCGCCTCCGCCAGCCTGGCGTGGAGTTCCTTGTCGGTGAGGGCCGGGCTGTCCGGGGTCACCGAGTGGATCTGGTAGAGGTCGAGGCGGTCGCCGAGCAGTTCGGCGCTCTCGGCGCGCTGGCGCTCGTAGGTCTGCAGGCTGTGGTCCTTGACCTCGTGCGTCTCGGCGTCCGCCGACCAGCCGGCGGTGTAGGTGTAGCCCCATTTGCTGCCCACGACGATGTCGCCGAAGGAAGGGCGGGCGTTCAGCCAGTCCGCGAGGAACTCCTCGGAGCGGCCGTAGGAGCGGGCCACGTCGAAGTAGCGGACGCCCTGGGCGTAGGCGGCGTCGAGGAGTTCGTGGGTGCGCAGGCGCAGGGCGTCGACGGTGCGCTCGGCCGGGAGGTCCTCCTCCCGGCCGAGATTGATGTAGCCCGGACGGCCGACGGCGGCGAGACCCAGTCCGATGTGCGCGGTGGGCGTGGTCGCGTGGGCCAGGCGGCTGAAGGGCATGGTGGCTCCCTGCACGATCGGTGGAGGAGATCCCGCGTCAGGGGCGGGATCCCGCACCAATCTACCCAGCCTCGTGCGGTTCAGCCCGCCCTGGTCAGACGCAGCGCGGCACGAAGGCGGGGTCGGCCGGCCCCTTGCGTCCCAGGGCGTTGAGGACCCACTGCTCGACCAGCGGCGACTTGGGAGCCTGGTCGTGCTCAGTAGTGTCGAGCGGGCAGCGGTCCTGGAGGAGGACGTTGGTCACGTACGAGTCCGGGCCGCTCAGGAAGGCGCTGGTGTACGGCACCACGACCTCGTCGTACTTGGTGGCGATCGCCGTGTAGTCCGGGCCCACCGGGGTCTCCGGGTCGGAGTTGAGCTTCTGCAGGAAGGCCGAACCGGCGGTCTGGTCGACACAGGAGTCGCAGACGGTGGCGCCGGCCGCGAGGGCAAGGGGGTTGGTGGTGCCGTGGTTGGAGGGGACGATGCCGACGAGGTCGTCGACCTTGGTCGCGCCGCCGAGGAACTTCACGTAGTAGCGGGGCATCATGCCGCCCTGACTGTGCCCGACGATGTCCACCTTCTTGGCGCCCGTCGCGCCGAGAACGGCGTTCACGAAGTCCCGCAGTTCGGCCGCCGAGTCCGGGATCGGGGCGGTCTCCAGGCCGCCGTAGTCGAAGGAGAAGACGCAGTAACCGGCGTTCGCCAGCGCGGGCGAGAGGGTCAGCCAGTTCTCGTACGAGGTCTTGAAGGTGCCGTTCACCAGGACCACCGGCTGCGGATGGGCCGAGTCCGGCTTGCAGGACCAGTCGTTGGCGCCGGGCGGCGGAGTGTCGGCGGCGCCCGCAGGGGCGGCGAGTCCGAAGGCGCACAAGGCGGCTATGGCGGTGACGGCGAGAAGGCGGGCGGTTCGTCTGGTACCTCGGGCGCGCATGACGTCCCTTTCATGCTCGGCTGTGATCGACCGGTGTTCGGCATTGTCGACCGGGTAACCGGAATGGTTACCTCCGAGTAGAGCGACGTCAAGGTTTCGGCCAGTGGCCGAATCTCATCCGTTACCCCAGCGGGCCGGGCAGCACGAAGGGCCCGGACGCGCTGTCCGGGCCCTGCTGTGCGCTGCGGTGCGGCTGTCAGGCCTGCTTGGCCGTGGCCCACGCGTGCTGTGCCGCCACATCCGCCTTCACCTCGGCGAGCTGGACGGCGACCGCGCTGGGCGCCGTGCCGCCGCGGCCGTTGCGGGAGGCCAGGGCGCCCGGCACGTTCAGGACCGTGCGCACCTCGGGGGTGAGATGGGCGGAGATCTTGGCGAACTGCTCGTCCGTCAGCTCGTCCAGCTCCTTGCCCTCCGCCTCGGCGGCCTTCACGCACTCGCCGGCGACCTCGTGCGCCACGCGGAACGGGACGCCCTTCTTGACCAGCCACTCGGCGATGTCGGTGGCGAGGGAGAAGCCGGCCGGCGCCAGCTCCTCCATGCGCTCGCGGTGCACGGTGAGCGTCGCCATCATGCCGGTGAAGGCCGGGAGCAGCAGCTCCAGCTGGTCGACGGAGTCGAAGACCGGCTCCTTGTCCTCCTGCAGGTCGCGGTTGTACGCGAGCGGGAGGGCCTTGAGCGTGGCCATGAGGCCGGTCAGGTTGCCGATCAGGCGGCCGGACTTGCCGCGGGCCAGTTCGGCGATGTCCGGGTTCTTCTTCTGCGGCATGATCGACGAGCCGGTGGAGAAGGCGTCGTGCAGGGTCACGAAGGAGAACTCCTTCGTGTTCCAGAGGATGATCTCCTCGGCGATCCGGGAGATGTTGACGCCGATCATCGCGGCGATGAAGGTGAACTCGGCGACGTAGTCGCGGGAGGCCGTGCCGTCGATGGAGTTGCCGACGCTGCCGTTCTCGAAGCCGAGGTCCTTGGCCACCGCCTCCGGGTCCAGGCCGAGGGAGGAGCCGGCGAGGGCGCCCGAGCCGTACGGCGAGACCGCCGTGCGCTCGTCCCACTGGCGCAGGCGCTCCGCATCCCGGGACAGGGACTGGGCGTGGGCCAGGACGTGGTGGGCGAAGAGGACCGGCTGGGCGTGCTGGAGGTGGGTGCGGCCCGGCATCGCCACGTCCGGGTGCGCCTCCGCCAGGCCGACCAGGGCGTCCTGCAGGTCGGCGATCAGACCGGCGATGGTCCGGGCGTGGTCCCTGAGGTACATCCGGAAGAGGGTCGTCACCTGGTCGTTGCGGGAGCGGCCCGCGCGGAGCTTGCCGCCCAGGTCGGGGCCGAGGCGCTCCAGGAGGCCCCGCTCCAGCGCGGTGTGGCAGTCCTCGTCGGCGATCGTGCCCACGAAGGAGCCGTCGGCCACGTCCGCCTCGAGCTGGTCGAGCCCGGCGATCATGCGGGTCAGCTCGTCGTCCGTGAGGAGGCCCGCCTTGTGCAGCACGCGCGCGTGGGCTCGCGAACCGGCGATGTCGTAGGGCGCCAGCCGCCAGTCGAAGTGGACGGAGGCGGACAGCTTCGCCAGGGCCTCGGAGGGACCGTCGGCGAAACGGGCGCCCCAGAGCCGTACGTCACCGCTGTTGCTGCTCACTTGCGTTGCTCCTAGGGAGGATTGGTCGGTATTGCGCACAGTCTCACTCACGCGAGGTCACGTCAGGCTATGTCTGCGACTGGCGCTGGGCCGCGACCTTCGACGACAGGCTGTAGATGTCGATGAAGCCCTTGGCCGCGGCCTGGTCGAAGGTGTCGCCGGTGTCGTACGTGGCGCGGCTGAAGTCGTAGAGCGACGTCGCGCAGCACCGCCGGGTGACGACCGCGCGTCCGCCGTGCAGGGTCAGTCCGGACGGCCTGAGTAGGCGAGTACGACGCGCTCGGTCACGGGAGTCTCCTCACACCGCATTCACTGACATGCATGAGTATGCAGTGCTCTGCATGATTCGTCAATCGACCTCGGGCGGGCGCCGGGCGTGGAGAAGTTCTGGAAGACGGTTGAACAAACGAAACCGCTTACCCGTACTTCACCCCGAACGCCGGCGCCGCGTCTGTAAACCCACTCCTGACCCAAGTGAGGCATCCGCATGTCCAGGGCTCTTCCGAAGTACAACAAGCGTCGCGTCGCGATCATCGGCGGCGCTGCCGCGGTGGCGCTGTCCGGAGCGGTGATCGCCGGTTCCGCCCTCGCCGGGACGCCGTCCAAGAGCAGCGCGAACAACGCCCGGACCCTGGCCGCGTCCCCCGGCACCATCAGCTGCCAGGACGTGGCCTCCAAGCTCCCGGTGGTCCCCGCCTCCGCGCAGGCCGAGGTCACCCGCAACCTCACCCTGCTGCAGACGCAGATCCAGGAGGCCAACAACCGGCTGCAGAGCACGGTCGGCCAGGGCGGCCCCAACTTCGTGACCAACGCCATCCTGGGGCCCCTCAAGGACAAGCGGGTGGCCACGATCAACCGCATCGCCACCGCCATCGGACGTACGGCGGCCAAGCCGACCGGCCTGGACGCGCTCGCGCCGTGCACCCTGAACGCCGGTGGCGCGAACGCCGGTGCCAACACCGGCAACGCCAACGCGGGCAACGCCAACGCGGGCAACGCCAACGCGGGCAACAAGGCCAACGCCAATGCGGGCAACGCCAACGCGGGCAACAAGGGCAACAAGGGCAACAAGGGCAACACCCACGCGGGCAACGCCGGCTCCGGCGCCTCCGCGGTGGGCACCATCAGCTGCCCGGACGTCGCCTCCAAGCTCCCCGCGATCCCCGCCTCCGCACAGGCCGAGGTCACCCGCAACCTCACCCTGCTGCAGACGCAGATCCAGGAGGCCAACAACCGGCTGCAGAGCACGGTCGGCCAGGGCGGCCCCAACTTCGTGCAGAACGCGATCCTCGGCCCGCTGGCCGACAAGCGGAAGTCGACCGTCGACCGCATCGCGACCGCCATCGGCCGCACCGCGGCCAAGCCGACCGGCCTGGACTCCCTGGCCGCCTGCACGCTCACCAAGTAACAGGCGTGACAGGCGCTGTGGCCGCCCCGATCCAGCGCCGGCCGGGGCGGCCACGGCCGGCAAGCGGAGCCCGTAATTCCTTAGACGGGCGAAAGGTTTGCGTCCATAATCGTGAGGCGTGGGAAAGACTTATGAACGCATAGACGGCAGGCTTCGCACGTTCATCGAGGCGCAGCCCCTCTTCTTCACCGCGACCGCGCCCCTCTCCGGCGACGGCACGGTCAACCTCTCCCCCAAGGGCCTCAAGGGCTCCTTCGCGGTGATCGACGAGCTCACCGTGGCCTATCTGGACTTCGCCGGATCCAATGCGGAGACGATCGCGCATCTGCGGGAGAACGGGCGTATCACGCTGATGTGGTGCGCCTTCCAGGGCCCGCCGAACATCGTGCGGGTGCACGGGCGCGGAGAGCCCGTCTTCCGCGACGACCCCCGCTTCAAGGAACTGCTCACCCATTTCCCGGACATCGACCCGACCCCGCACGGCCTGCGGGCGGTCATCCTCGTGACGGCCGAACTCGTCCGCGACACCTGCGGCTACGCCGTGCCCTTCATGACCTACGACGAGGACCGCGACCTGCACGGCAAGCGCTTCGCGCGCGAGGACGACGCCTCGCTCGGCGAGTACTTCGCCAAGAAGGAGCACATCGCCACGAGCCTGGATGGCCTACCCGGGCTGCCGTTGCCGCTGCCCCCGTCTACGGTCTGAGCCATGCGATCAGCTCTCGTGGCCGGCGCCCTGGTGTGCGTCTCGCTCCTGGTCCTCGGTGTCGTGCCGGCCTCCTCGGCCTCCGGTGCGCCTCTTCCCGCCCGGCTGGCCGACACGGGCGGCGGTACGCAGCTGATCACCGCCGTGGCCCCGAAGGCGGCCTCGACGACCGGCATGGTCACCTGGTGGGACCTGCGGGGCGGCCGGTGGGTGAAGGCCGGTTCGGCGGCCGCGCGGTTCGGGGCGAAGGGGCTCGTGGAGGGGGCGTCGCGCAGGCAGAACACGAACACGACTCCGACCGGGCTGTACGACCTGCCGTACGCCTTCGGCATCCAGGCCGCGCCGCGCGGGACCCGGTACGGGTACCGTGCCGTGAAGCAGAGTTCGTGGTGGTGCGAGGACATCCCCTCGACGTCCTACAACCGCTGGACCGATCCGCGTCCGGCCGACTGCCGTGCGTCCGAGTCCGAGCATCTTGCCTCGTACACGACGCAGTACGCATATGCGTTCGTCATCGGGTTCAACTACCACCAGCGCGTGCGAGGGCGCGGGGCCGGGATTTTCCTGCATGCCAACGGACGTGGGGCCACCGCGGGTTGTGTGTCCGTGCCCCGGTCCGCGATGCGGGCGCTGCTCAGGTGGGCGGTTCCCGGGAAGCGGCCGCACATCGCTGTCGGAACAGCGAGCGGGAGTACGGCGATCACACGCTACTGAGCCGTACGGAGAAGGTGGTCGAGCCCGCTCTGCTCTCCAGGCTCACGCTCCCCCCGTGTGCCTCCGCCACCGCAGCCACGATCGACAGGCCCAGCCCCGCGCCCCCGCCGGGGGCGTCCTTGCGGCGGCGGTGTTCGGCTCGGGTGAAGCGTTCGAAGACGCCCGGCTGGATGTCCTCGGGGACGCCCGGGCCGTCGTCGTGGACCTTGAGGAGGACGGTCGTGCCCCCGGTCTCGAGGGACACCGTCACCTTCGTGCCGACGGGTGTGTGCACCCGCGCGTTGGTCAGCAGGTTGGCCAACACCTGTTGGAGTCGATGGGCGTCGCCGTTCACCGTGACCGGTTCCTCCGGCAGCTCCAGGGTCCAACGGTGCTCGGGGCCCGCGGCCCGGGCGTCGGTGACGGCGTCCAGGACCAGCATGGTGAGGTCGACGGGTTGCCGTTCCAGGGGGCGGCCCGCGTCCAGCCGGGCCAGCAGCAGCATCTCGTCGACCATCTCGCCCATACGGGACGACTCGGCGGCGATGCGCTCCAGGGCCCGGGTGATCTCCGGCGGTACCGGGCCGGGGTGGAGCAGGGCCAGCTCTGCGTGCCCGCGGACGGAGGCGACCGGGGTGCGCAGCTCGTGGCTGGCGTCGGCGGCGAAGCTGCGCAGCCGCTCCTCGCTGGCGTGCCGTTTGGTCAGGGCGTCCTCGACATGGCCGAGCATGCGGTTGAAGGCGCCTGCGACGCGTCCGACCTCGCTGCGCGGGTCGGACTCGGGGGCGCGCGGCGGCAGGGCCACCTCGCCGCTTGCAAGGGGGAGTTCGCTGACCCGGGTGGCGGTCGCGGCGACCCGGCTCAGCGGTCTGAGGGACCAGCGCACCCAGAGGGCGCCCGCGACGCCGGTGAGGGTGAGGGCGGCGCCGAAGACGATCCCGGCGACCAGTTCGAGGCGGTGGACGGCGGCCTCCACGGGCTCCAGGGGCAGCCCGGTGATCAGGACGTCGCCGTCGAGGCCCCTGGACGCGGTCACCCGGTAGCCGTGCAGCGTGGAGAGCCGGACGCTGTGGCCCCGGCCGTCGACCGGGACCGCGGCGAGCTGCCTGGTGTCCCTGGCCGTCAGCGTGACGTCGGCGACTCCACCGGTCCTGATGACCGCGGCGCTGGTGGCCGAGCCGTCGACGAGGCGGGCGCCGAAGGTGCCGGCGCCCTGTCTGCGGTCGTCGCCGCGGTTGTCCGCGTCGTGGTCGCTGGGCAGCCGGCCGCCGTGTTCGAGGCTCACGGCGAATCGGTTCCCGGTCTGCTGCAGCTGCTCGTCGAGGCGACTCGTCAGGAAGCCGTTCAACTCGAACACTGCGGCGAGGCCCACCGCCGCGCAGCTGACCGCGAGCAGCACCACCAGGCCGAAGGTGAGCCGGGCCCGGAGCGTCCGTGGCCGGGGCAGCCGCTTCCACGGCCTCATGGCGTCACCGGCTTGAGCACGTATCCGGCCCCCCGCACCGTGTGGATCATCGGCTCGCGGCCCGCGTCCACCTTCTTGCGCAGGTAGGAGATGTACAGCTCGACGACGTGGGCGCGGCCGCCGAAGTCGTAGGACCAGACCCGGTCCAGGATCTGTGCCTTGCTGAGCACGCGGCGCGGGTTGCGCATCAGGAAGCGGAGCAGTTCGAACTCGGTGGGGGACAGCTCGATCAGCTCGCCCGCCCGGGTCACCTCACGGGCCTCCTCGTCCATCACCAGGTCGCCCACCGTAAGCCGTGGCCCCTCGTCCAGCTGCCGTGCCATGCCGGCGCGGCGCAGCAGTCCGCGGAGCCGGGCGACGACCTCCTCCAGGCTGAAGGGCTTGGTGACGTAGTCGTCGCCGCCCGCCGTGATGCCGGCGATGCGGTCCTCGACCGCGTCCCGTGCGGTGAGGAAGAGGACGCACACGTCGGGCTGCACGGTGTGCAGGGAGCGCAGCACGGCGAAGCCGTCGGTGTCGGGCAGCATCACGTCCAGCACGACGGCGTCCGGCTTCAGCTCCCGCGCCTCGGCCAGCGCGGAGGCGCCGTCCCCTGCCGAGCGGACCTGCCAGCCCTCGTAGCGCAGGGCACCCGAGAGCACCTCCGCGAGATCCGGGTCGTCGTCGACGACGAGGACGCGCAGCGGAGTGCCGTCGGGGCGGGTGAGGGCGGGGCGGCCGGAGCGGGTGGTGTTCATCGCCCTACCAGGATCGCCCCTCACCGGGGCGGGCGGCGGCCGCCGGGGCTCTGAGTTTCCTCTGAGTGGGCTCAGAGGGTGCCGTTTCAGAGGCTGCTGAGAGGTTGCGGCGGCACAGTTGCGTCCTGATACAGGCGAAAGGACGCACACATGACGACCGTGTACGAGCGGCGGACGGCACCGGCGGTGGCGCCGGCCGCGCGGCGCTCCCCCGCGGGCCCCGTGCTCGCCCTGCTGTGGGCCGGGGCGGCTGCCGTGGTCGCCCTGTGGTGGACGGACACCGGGTCGGTGGTGGGCACGGCGGGCTGGCTGACCGGGGCCGGGCGGATCGCCGGGCTGCTGTGCGGGTATGCCTGCGCGGTGCTGGTCGCTCTGATGGCGCGGGTGCCGCTGCTGGAGCGGCGGATCGGCTCGGACCGGGTGGCCCGCTGGCATGCGATGGCCGGCCGCTACACGGTGTGCCTGCTGGTCGCGCACATCGTGCTGATCCTCCTCGGGTACGCCGCCCAGGACCGCGCCTCGGTGTGGCACGAGACGCTCACCGTGGTCCTGGACTACCCGGACATGCTCAAGGCCGGCTTCGGCACGCTCATCCTGTTCGCGGTCGGCATCACCTCGGCGCGCGCCGCCCGCCGTCGGCTCAGCTACGAGTTCTGGTGCTACGTCCACCTGCTCACGTACCTGGCGGTGTTCCTGGCCTTCTTCCACCAGCTGACCCTGGGCAACGAGTTCAACGGCCACACCGGCGCGACGGCCGCCTGGTACGTGCTGTACCTCGGCGTCGCGGCCCTGGTGCTGTGGTTCCGGGTCCTGGTACCGCTGCGGCTCAACCTGCGGCACCGGCTGCGGGTGGAGTCGGTGCACAAGGAGGCGCCGGGTGTGTACTCCGTCGTCGTACGGGGCGAGCGGCTGGACGAACTGGGCGCGCGGGCCGGGCAGTTCTTCCGCTGGCGGTTCTTCGGCGAGGGCATGGGGTGGACGTCGACGCCGTACTCCCTGTCGGCGACGCCCCGCCAGGACCTGATGCGGATCACGGTCAAGGCGCTCGGCGACCACAGCGCGGCCGTCGCGCTGCTGCGGCCGGGCACCCGGGTGTGGGCGGAGGGCCCCTACGGGTCGCTGACCCAGGACCGGCAGACCGCGCACAAGTCCCTGCTGATCGCGGGCGGCGTCGGCATCACACCGCTGCGGGCGCTGTTCGAGACGCTGCCCGGCGACGTCACCCTTCTCTACCGGGCGCGCACGGCCGAAGACCTCGCGCTCGGCGCGGAGCTGGAGGCCATCGCCCGCTGGCGCGGAGCCAGGGTGCTGTACGCGCTCAACGGGCCGGACGGGCGGCGCCCCAGCCTCACCGCCCAGTCCCTGCGCGCGTCCTTCCCCGACCTCGTGGGCCATGACGTCTACATCTGCGGCCCGCACGGCTTCGCCCGCGAGCTGTACGAGGCGCTGCGCACCGCGGGGGTGCCGGACCGCCGTATCCACCACGAGTCGTTCGAGCTGTGAAGCAGGAGAACAGTGCACGCGTTGAAGAAGAACCGCCCGCTGCGCCGGATCGTGCTGGCGAGCGCCGCCACCGTCTCCGGGATGGTGCTGCTGCTCTCCCTGAAGCCGCACTCGACACCGGCGGCGGCCCTGGCGGTGCCCGCGCCCTCCCTGCCCGCGCCCTCCGGCAGTTCGAGCGCCGCCGCGCCCACGGGCACCAAGACCGTCACCGGCGACACGGTCCAGACCCGCTGGGGCCCCGTCCAGGTCCGTATCACCCTCAAGAGCGGCAGGCTCACCGAGGTGACCGCCGTCACCTACCCGACGGACAACCCGCGGGACCAGGAGATCAACAGTTTCGCCCTCCCCCGGCTCAGGAGCGAGGCGCTGCAGGCCCAGAGCGCGAACATCGACACCGTCTCCGGGGCCACCTACACAAGTGACGGTTACCGCCAGTCACTCCAGTCCGCGCTGGACTCGGCACGCGGCTGAACACACCGGCGCCGCGCCACGTATCTCAGGGCCAAGGGACCACGACAGCCCCCTTGCCCCCGCCCCGGAGGAACAGTGACCACCACGCTCGCAGGCGGCCGCGCCGCCCGCCGCCAGACGATGCGCCGCATCCGCCCGCGCCGCTCCCCGGCGACCGTCCTGCTGCTCGCCGTATGGGCGGGCGCGGTCGGTGTGCTGTGGCTGTGGTGGCACAACACGCCGTCCATCGCCGACCAGAACGGGAAGATCCTCAACGCGGGCCGGATCACCGGTCTGCTGGCGGGTTATCTGATGGCTCTCGTGGTGCTGCAGATGGCCCGGGTGCCCGCTCTCGAACGGCGCGTCGGCTCCGACCGGGTGGCGCGCTGGCACGCGATGAGCGGCCGCTACACGCTCTGCCTGGTCTTCGCGCACATCTTCCTCATCATGTGGGGCTATGCGCTGCAGGCGGGCAAGTCGCTCGGCGACATCGTCCAGCAGACGATCGACTCCATCAACCAGCTCCCGGACATGGGCAAGGCGGCCATCGGCACCGGCCTGTTCGTGCTCATCGGGCTGACGTCGATCGGCCCGGTCCGCCGCCGGATCCCGTACGACACCTGGTACCACGTCCACCTGCTGACGTACGGGGCCGTCTTCCTGACGTTCTGGCACCAGATCACCACCGGCAACGACTTCGCCGTCGAGCCGACCGCGAAGACCTTCTGGTACGTGCTGTACGGGTCGGTGACCGCGCTGGTGATCTGGTACCGGATCCTCACCCCGATCCGCCTGAACCTGCGGCACCGCATGCGCGTCGAGGCCGTGATCGAGGAGACCCCGGGCATCGTGTCGGTGCTGATCGGCGGGCGGAAGCTGCACCGGATGGGCGCCGAGGCCGGGCAGTTCTTCCGGTGGCGGTTCCTCGCGCCGGGCATGCGGTTCTCCTCCCACCCGTACTCGCTGTCGGCGGCGCCCCGCCCCGACATGCTGCGGATCACCGTCAAGGCGATCGGCGACCACAGCGCTCGGCTGCGCGAGCTGACGCCCGGCACCAAGGTGTGGGCCGAGGGCCCCTACGGTGCGATGACCGCGCAGCGGCGCAGCCGTGGCAAGGTGCTGCTGGTGGCGGGCGGGGTCGGCATCACGCCGATGCGGGCGCTGTTCGAGACGCTGCCCGGCGCCTCCGGCGACATCACGCTCCTGTACCGGGCCAACACCACGCAGGACCTGGCCCTGTGGGACGAGCTCGCCGCCATCGCCGACGACCGCGGCGCCCGGCTGATGTACGCGGTCAACAGCCCGGACGGGGAGCGCCCGGACATCTCGGCGGAGCGGCTGCGGCAGAAGCTGCCGGACATCGAACAGCACGACGTCTTCATGTGCGGGCCGGCCGGGTTCGCGCAGGGCGTGTACGAAGCACTGCGCGGGGCGGGAGTGCCCGCCCGCCGCATCCATCACGAGTCGTTCGAGATGTGAGCGACGGGACTTCAGGAGTCTGGGAAAGCGATGAAGAAGAGTCACCCCATCCGGCGTGTCGTGCTGGCCACCGCCGCCACCGTGTCGGGCGTCGTACTGCTGTTGTCGCTGAAACCGGCGTCCGACCCGAACGCCCAGGCGGCGGGTGCGGCCCCGCAGCAGACCGCGGCCGCGCAGGAGTCGCCCCAGGGCGGCACCGCGGGCGCCGGGAGCGGCACGGTCGACGGCAGCGTGGCCCAGACGCAGTACGGCAACGTCCAGGTCCGGCTGACCGTCAGCAACGGCAAGATCACCAAGGCTGAGGCGATCCAGGCGCCCAAGGGCGGCACCAGCGACCAGAAGACCGCCCTGTCCATACCCAAGCTGACCAAGGAGACGGTCGCCGCGCAGAGCGCGCAGATCGACTCGGTCTCCGGGGCGACGTACACGAGCAACGGCTACAAGCAGTCGCTGCAGTCGGCGATCGACAAGATGAAGGCGAGCGCCGGTTCCTCGAAGGGCGGCACCAGCCCCTCCCAGGGCAGCGGCGGGGGCTCCTCGTCCGGCAAGTCCCAGGGTTCGGGCTCCGCGAGCACCCAGGCCAAGACCGTGACCGGCAGTGTCGCGCAGACCCAGTACGGGCCGGTCCAGGTCCGGATCACCGTCGCGGGCGGCAAGATCACCAAGGCCGACGCGGTGCAGGCGCCCAAGGGCGGGCTCAGCGACCAGAAGACCGCGATGGCCATCCCGAAGCTCAACCAGGAGGCGGTGGCGGCCGGCAGCGCGAAGATCGATGCGGTGTCGGGTGCCACGTACACGAGCAGCGGCTATATGCAGTCGCTGCAGTCGGCACTGGACCAGGCCGGTGGCTGAGTCCGTGGCCGAGTCGGCAGAAGCTCCCGCCGCGGTGCGTCATGCGGAGGAGGTCATGGGGACCGTCTTCTCCTTCGACGTCCGCGGCGGGGAGCCCGGTGCGGTGCAGGCGACGCTGGCGGAGGCCATCGCCGGGCTGCACCGGGTGAACGAGGTGTTCAGCACCTACCGCGACGACAGCGAGGTCTCCCGGCTGGCACGGGGCGAGCTGACCGTGGAGCAGTGCGCCCCCGAGGTCGCCGAGGTGCTCGCACTGGGCGCCGAGGCGGAGCGGGTGAGCGACGGCTGGTTCAGCCTGCGCTACGAAGGGCGGCTGGACCCGACCGGCATCGTCAAGGGCTGGGCCGCCGAGCGCGCGGCCCGTCTGCTGGCGGCCACCCCCGGTGTGAGCGGCGTGAGCATGAACGGCGGCGGGGACGTCCAGCTGCTCGGCATGCCCGAACCGCACCGGCCCTGGCGGGTCGGCGTGGCGGACCCGCTGCGTCCGGGCGGCCTCGCGGCGGTCGTCTCCGCGGCCGGCGCCGACGAGCTGGCGGTGGCCACCTCCGGCACCGCCGAACGCGGCGCCCACATCGTCGACCCCCGCACGGGCCGCTCCGCGGTCACCGACCTGGTGGCGGTCACCGTGGTGGCCCCCGAGCTGACCTGGGCGGACTGCTGGGCCACAGCAGCCTTCGCCATGGGCTCCAGCCAGGGCCTGCGCTGGCTGGAGTCCCTCCCGGACGTGGAGGCCTTGCTGATCACGGCAGGCGACGAGGTCAGATGCACAGGAGGCCTAGCATCTCGACTGGGGTAGCGGGCACCCCCTAAGGGGCGCGGGGAACTGCGCGACAAGCCCCCACTGGCCCGCAGTCGGCAAACGACCACAAGCCCCCTCTCAGTGCCCGTTCTGAGCCAGCCTCAGCAGATGCTCGGCCAGCGCATTACCTCCACCCGGATCCCGGCTGATCAGCAACAACGTGTCGTCACCGGCAATCGTGCCGAGAATGTCGTGCAGTTCGGCCTGATCGATGGCCGATGCCAAGAACTGCGCGGCCCCCGGAGGCGTCCGCAGCACCACGAGATTCGCCGACGCCTCGGCAGAGATCAGCAGCTCCTGCGACAGGCGCCGCATCCGCTCTTCCTTCGCCGACTCCCCCAGCGGCGCCCGCGGGGTCCGGAATCCCCCCTCACTCGGCACCGCGTAGATCAGGTCGCCGTCGTTGTTGCGGATCTTCACCGCGTTGAGCTCGTCCAGGTCCCGGCTCAACGTCGCCTGTGTGACGTTCAAGCCGTCGTCGGCCAACAACTTCGCCAACTGGCTCTGGGAGCGCACCGGTTGCCGGTTGAGGATGTCCACGATCCGGCGGTGGCGTGCGGTGCGGGTCTGCGGCACGGCAGGCCCGGCGTGCTGTGCGTCGTCCTGCGCGTGACTCATCGTCGTCTCATTCTCCGGATCCGTCCCCGTTGGCCTGGTCAAGGATGCCGGGCAGCGCCTGAAGGAACGCGTCCACCTCGTCGTCGCCGAGAGTCAGCGGCGGCATCAGCCGTACGACGTCGGGGGCGGGCGCGTTCACCAGGAAACCGGCCTCCTGAGCCGCCTGGCGCGCCTGGGGCGCGAGCGGCTCGGTGAGCACGATACCCAGGAGCAGGCCCGCACCCCGGACATGGTCGATCAACGGGTGGCCCAGTGACTCGATTCCGTCCCGCAGCTTCTCGCTCTGCTGCTTGACGTTCTCCAGCAACCCCTCGTTCGCGATCGTGTCCAGGACGGCGAGCCCGGCGGCGCAGGCGACCGGGTTGCCGCCGAAGGTCGTGCCGTGGTGCCCGGGCTGCAGCAGCTCCGCGGCCCGCCCGAAGGCGACGGTCGCGCCGAGCGGCAGCCCGCCGCCGAGGCCCTTGGCGAGCGTGACGACGTCCGGCAGGACGCCCTCGTGGGCCTGGTACTCGAACCAGTGGCCGGTACGGCCGACTCCGGTCTGCACCTCGTCCAGGACCAGCAGCGCACCGGTCGCGGCGGTGATCGCACGGGCGGCCTTGAGATAGCCGGGCGGCGGGGTGACCACGCCGATCTCGCCCTGGATGGGTTCCAGGATGACCAGCGCGGTCTCCTCGGTGACCGCGGCCGCGAGCGCCTGCGCGTCGCCGTACGGCACATGCGTGACGTCACCCGGCAGCGGCAGGAACGGCGTGCGCTTGCCCTCCTGCCCCGTCATCGCGAGGGCGCCCATGGTGCGGCCGTGGAAGCCGCCTTCGGTGGCGACGACGTGGGTCCGCCCGGTCAGCCGGCCGATCTTGAAGGCGGCCTCGTTGGCCTCGGCACCCGAGTTGCAGAAGAACACCCTGCCGTCCCGCCCGAACAGCTGCAGCAGCCGCTCCGCGAGGGTCACGGTGGGCTCGGAGATGAAGAAGTTGGAGACGTGGCCGAGCGAGCCGATCTGACGGCTCACGGCCTCGACGATCGCCGGGTGGGCGTGGCCGAGCGCGTTGACCGCGATGCCGCCGACGAAGTCGACGTACTGCTTGCCGTCGGCGTCCCACAGCTTGGCGCCCTCACCGCGTACCAGGGGCAGCAGCGGGGTGCCGTAGTTGTTCATGAGCGCGCCCTGCCACCGCGCGGTCAGTTCCTGGTTGCTCACGACTCCCCCTGTACGTGCGGATTCTCGTCGGGCACGACCATCGTGCCGATGCCCTCGTCGGTGAAGATCTCCAGCAGGATCGAGTGCTGGACCCGGCCGTCGATGACGCGGGCGGTGGTGACGCCGTTGCGGACGGCGTGCAGACAGCCCTCCATCTTCGGCACCATGCCGGAGCTCAACTCCGGCAGCAGCTTCTCCAGCTGGGAGGCGGTGAGGCGGCTGATCACCTCGTCGCTGTTCGGCCAGTCCTCGTAGAGACCCTCGACGTCCGTGAGGACCATGAGAGTCTCCGCTCCAAGAGCAGCAGCGAGTGCCGCAGCCGCCGTATCAGCATTGACGTTGTAGACATGTCCGTCGTCCTGGCTACGGGCGATCGACGAGACGACCGGGATCCGGCCGTCGGCGAGCAGCGCCTCGATCACGCCCGTGTCGATCTCGGTGATCTCGCCCACCCGTCCGATGTCGACCAGTTCGCCGTCGATCTCGGGCTGGTGCTTGGTGGCGGTGATGGTGTGCGCGTCCTCGCCGGTGAGGCCGATGGCCAGCGGGCCGTGCTGGTTGAGCAGCCCGACCAGCTCGCGCTGGACCTGCCCGGCGAGCACCATGCGTACGACGTCCATGGCGTCCTCGGTGGTGACGCGCAGGCCGGCCTTGAACTCGCTGACGATGCCGTGCTGGTCGAGGGCGGCGCTGATCTGCGGGCCACCGCCGTGCACCACGACCGGCTTGAGGCCGGCGTGGTGCAGGAACACGACGTCCTGCGCGAAGGCGGCCTTCAGGTCCTCGTCGATCATGGCGTTGCCGCCGAACTTGATGACGACCGTCTTGCCGTTGTGCTTGACCAGCCAGGGCAGTGCCTCGATGAGGATCTGGGCCTTGGGGAGCGCGGTGTGCTTACGAGTGGTGCTCATGACGAATAGGCGCTGTTCTCGTGGACGTAGTCGGCGGTCAGGTCGTTGGTCCAGATCGTGGCGGTCTCGGACCCGGCCGCGAGGTCGGCGACGATGTGCACCTCGCGGTAGCGCATGTCGACCTTCTCGCGGTCCTCGCCGACGCCGCCGTTCTTGCAGACCCAGACGCCGTTGATGGCGACGTTCAACTGGTCGGGCTCGAAGGCGGCCTTGGTGGTGCCGATCGCGGAGAGCACACGGCCCCAGTTGGGGTCCTCGCCGTGGATGGCGCACTTGAGGAGGTTGTTGCGGGCGATGGAGCGGCCCACCTCCACGGCGTCGTCCTCGCTCGCCGCGTTGATCACCTCGACCTTGATGTCCTTGCTGGCGCCCTCGGCGTCGCGGATCAGCTGCTGGCCGAGGTCGTCGCAGACGGTCCGTACGGCCTCCGCGAACTCCTCGTATTCCGGGGTGACTTCGGAGGCGCCGGAGGCGAGCAGCAGGACGGTGTCGTTGGTGGACATGCAGCCGTCGGAGTCCACCCGGTCGAAGGTCGTGCGCGTCGCCGCCCGCAGCGCCTTGTCCAGTACGTCGCTGTCGAGGGCGGCGTCGGTGGTGAGGACGACCAGCATGGTGGCGAGGCCCGGGGCGAGCATGCCCGCGCCCTTCGCCATGCCGCCCACGGTCCAGCCGTCCTGGGTGACGACGGAGGTCTTGTGGACGGTGTCGGTGGTCTTGATGGCGATGGCGGCCTTCTCACCGCCGTGCTCGGAGAGCTGGGCGGCGGCCGTCTCGACACCGGGGAGCAGCTTGTCCATGGGCAGCAGCACGCCGATGAGCCCGGTGGAGCAGACCGCGATCTCGATGGCGCCCCGGCCGAGGACCTCGGCCGCCTTCTCCGCGGTGGCGTGCGTGTCCTGGAAGCCCTTCGGGCCCGTACAGGCGTTGGCGCCACCGGAGTTGAGGACGACGGCGGAGACCTGGCCGCTCTTGAGGACCTGCTCGGACCACAGCACGGGCGCGGCCTTCACACGGTTGGAGGTGAAGACACCGGCGGCGGCGCGGCGCGGCCCGTTGTTGACCACGAGGGCCAGGTCCGGGTTGCCGTTCTCCTTGATTCCGGCGGCGATGCCGGCCGCCGTGAATCCCTTGGCTGCCGTGACGCTCACGGTGCGACTCCGATCGTGGAAAGCCCCGTGGACTCGTCGAGTCCGAGGGCGAGGTTCATGCTCTGGACGGCACCGCCCGCGGTGCCCTTGGTCAGGTTGTCGATGGCGCTGATCGCGATGATGCGGCCCGCCGCCTCGTCGTGTGCGACCTGCACCTGAACGGCGTTGGAACCGTAGACGGACGCCGTCGCGGGCCACTGGCCCTCGGGCAGCAGGTGCACGAAGGGTTCGTCGGCGAAGGCCTTCTCGTAGGCGGCGCGCACGGACTCGGCGGTGACCCCGGGCTTCGCCTTCGCGCTGCAGGTGGCGAGGATGCCGCGGGGCATCGGCGCGAGGGTCGGCGTGAAGGAGACGGAGACCCGCTCCCCGGCCGCCGCGCTGAAGTTCTGGATCATCTCGGGGGTGTGCCGGTGGCCACCGCCGACGCCGTACGGCGCCATGGAGCCCATGACCTCGCTGCCCAGCAGGTGCGGCTTGGGCGCCTTGCCCGCGCCGGAAGTGCCGGAGGCGGCGACGATCACGGCCTCGTTCTCGGCGAGCCCTGCGGCATAGGCCGGGAAGAGGGCGAGGGTGGCGGCCGTCGGGTAGCAGCCGGGTACCGCGATGCGCTTGGACCCCTCCAGCGCGGCGCGGCCACCCGGCAGTTCGGGGAGGCCGTAGGGCCAGGTCCCGGCGTGTGCGGAGCCGTAGAACCTCTCCCAGTCGGCCGCGTCCTTGAGCCGGAAGTCGGCGCCCATGTCGACGACGAGCACGTCCGGGCCGAGCTGCTCGGCGACGGCGGCGGACTGGCCGTGGGGCAGGGCGAGGAAGACCACGTCGTGCCCGGCGAGGACCTCGGGGGTGGTCTCCTTGAGTATCCGGTCGGCCAGCGGCAGCAGATGCGGCTGCAGCGCGCCGAGCCGCTGGCCCGCGTTGGAGTTGCCGGTCAGGGCCCCGATCTCGATCTCCGGGTGCGCCAGGAGCAGACGCAGGAGCTCTCCGCCCGCGTATCCGCTCGCTCCGGCCACTGCCGCACGTACCGCCATGTCGTCCTCCTCCTGGATGGCATGACTATACGTATCGTTGCACGTTTATGCAATCGGGGCGGGGTCCGCCTTCGGGAGCATGATCCTTCGGGAGACGAGGAAGGTCACCGGGATGGCCGCCAGGGACGCGAGCAGCGGGGCGAAGCGGCTGCTGAGGTGCAGCAGGTCGACGAGGACGTAGACACCGACTGTCGTGATGACGAAATTCGCGGCATTCGTCAGCGGGAACAGCATGAATTTCCGCAGCGTCGGGCGTGTCCGATAGGTGAATCGCGCATTGAGGAAAAATGAACCCGTCAGACTGAGCGCGGTCGCGAGGATATGGGCGAGGAGGTACGGCAAACGGGTGAGGAGCAGCAGATAGGCACCGTAATAGGTGCCGGTGTTGACGACACCGATCACCGCGAAGGTGATCATCTGCCTCGAGACAAGTGCACTGCGCATCAGGGAATGAGGTCCTTCGCCCGGTCGACATTGCTCGCCTTCACCAGGAAGTGCGGGCGCCGTTTGACCTCGTAGTAGATGCGGCCGGTGTACTCCCCGATGACCCCGAGCATGATCATCTGCACACCGGCGACACCGGTGACGGCGGTGATGATCGTGACATAGCCGGGCGTCTGTACGCCGTTGACGAGCGCGGCGCCGACGATCCACGCGGTGTACAGGACGGCGCACAGCAGCAGGCCCATGCCCAGGTAGAGGGCGAGGCGCAGAGGCCTGTTGTTGAAGGACAGCAGTCCGTCGATGCCGTAGTTGAGCAGGCTGCGCAGGTTCCAGGAGCTGCGGCCGGCCTCGCGTACGGCGTTCTCGTACTCGAAGGTGGTGCTGGGGAAGCCCACCCAGGCGAACAGGCCCTTGGAGAAGCGGTTGTACTCGGTGAGCTCCAGGACGGCGTCCACCACGCGGCGGGACATCAGCCGGAAGTCGCCGACGCCGTCGACGAGTTCCACGTCGACCAGGCGGTTGATGAGGCGGTAGTAGAGGCGGGCGGTGACGGTGCGGGTCATCCGGTCGCCGGTCCTGGTGCGCTTGGCGATGACCTGGTCGTAGCCCTCCTTGCGCAGGTCCACCATGCGTTTGATCAGCTCCGGCGGATGCTGGAGGTCCGCGTCCATGACGATCACGGAGTCTCCCGAGGCGTGGCGCAGGCCGGCCAGCAGCGCCGCCTCCTTGCCGAAGTTGCGGCTGAAGGAGACGTAGCGCACGCGCGCGTCCCGGCCGGCCAGCCGCTCCAGCGCGGCGAGGGTGCGGTCGCGGCTGCCGTCGTCGACGTACACGAACTCCATGTCGTGACCGAGCGGAAGGAGCTCCTCCGCGACCTTCTGGACCTGGTCGTGGAAGCGCTCGATGACGTCTTCTTCGTTGTAGCAGGGTGCGACGATCGATATGAGCATGGTTTATCCCCTGGGGACGCGTCAGAGAACGCCGGTCATGGGCTCGCGCGGGCGGGTGCGGGTGGTCGGTGGGGCGGGCGTCGTGGAACGTCGTCGGCGTACGGCGGCGACGGCGCCGAGCAGGATCAGGGTCAGCAGCGTGGCGGCCCCGACGGCCGTGCCGAGCCGCAGGCCGGGCGGATGGAACTGGCAGGTGAGGCTGGTCGAGGAGCCGTCGAGCGGGACGGCGATCAGACCGAGGAACTGCTGGGCCGGTACGGCGTCGCCGTCGCCCGCGGCGCAGCGCCAGCCCGCGATGCGGGGAGCCGCGAGGACCGCGGTTCCTCTGCTGCCCGCGGGGAGTTCGGCCCGGACGGTGGCGTCGGAGACGGTGACCTGTGTGGCTCCCGTGGACTTGAGGTGTTCGACGGCCCTGTGCAGCCGGGCGGTGTCCAGGCAGCCGACGGCGCCGCGCGGGATCAGGCCCGGGCGGTCGGGGGTGAGTTCGATGCGCAGCCGGCCGTCGGCGGGGGCCGTGCCGAGCGGTGCCATGGCGGCGCGGTTGCGCGGGAACTGGGCCCGGAAGAGCGCGGTGCGACCTGCGAGGCGTGCGGTTCCGGAGTAGCGCGGGGCCCACAGGTGGACCTGGCTGCCGGCCGGGCAGTCGGCCGTGATCGTCGGGTGGGTGAGGGCGGTCCCGTAGCCGACCCGGTCCTGCTCCCGCAGCGGCTTTCCGTTGTCGTCGCGGACGGCGGTCCGGGGGACGGTGTAGACGCGGGCGCCGAGCAGCAGCTCCTGGTTGCGGTACGGCGAGGGGCCGAAGGCCGCCCGGCCGGGCGTGCTGCGTACGGTCACCAGAGGCGGCACGTCCTGCCGGGAGACCGACAACGAGCCGCCGAGCTGCGGCAGGTACGCCTGGTGGGTGTCGACGGGCGAGTGCACCCGCGCTCCGACGGAGAAGATCGCGTCGGTGACGGGGTTGTCGAGGCTCTGCAGGTTGCGGCCCCGCGAGGTCCAGCCGTCGCCGAGGGCGGTGAGGGTGCGGGTGAGGACGTCGGCGGTGAGGCTGCTGTAGTACTGGGCGCCCTGGCCGCCGACCAGCAGCGGGTCGTTGGCGACGGTCTGCTCCCGGCCCGGGTCGGTGCGGTACCGCGGCCAGCCGTCGGCCCGTGCGATCGCGGCCGCCTGGGTCTCCTGCCGGGCTCCCCAGGGCACGTAGTCGTCCATGTGGCCGAGGCGGACCCGGGTGGCGACGGCGGAAGTGGCCGCCGCCTCTCCGAACTGCCCGCCGAACAGCAGCACCAGGGCGAGCCCGGCCATGACGGTACGGCCGCGGCCGTCGGCGCGCCGCAACAGCAGCAGCCCGCCCGCCGCACCGATGACGGCGAGCCCCAGGATCGGCCAGGCCACCGGCTTGACCAGGTGACTTTGGCTCGCCACGGCGGTGATCAGGGCGAGCAGCGCTCCCGCGGCTCCCAGCGCGCGCCGGTCGGGAAGGCCGTACGACAGGGCCTGCCAGGCGGCCATCACCAGCAGCGCGCACAGCACGAAGGCCTGCCGATAGGGGCTGCCCTGGGGGGTGACGAAGGCATGCCAGACCAGATGGGTCGGCCCCCACTGCAGCGACAGTGCGACCGCTGCGACGAGCACTGTCCATCCGGTGCGCACCCGCCGCGGGACCGCCCGGTGGAAGGGCAGCGCGAGGGCGAGGAGCAGCGCCGTCATGCCCACGTAGAGGGCCGGAGTGCCGAAGCTGTACGTCGTGGGCAGCAGCCGGGCCAGCAGGTCCTCGGTGCCGACGGGCGTGAACTGCACGACCCGCCCCGGGTAGGCGTGCTTGGTGCCGAAGTACACGACGGTCACCAGCGGTGCGGCCAGGCCCATGCCCAGGACGACGGTGCCGACGGCCCGGCCCGCCGCCACGAGTCGCTGCCTTCGGGAGAGGTCGCAGAGCCACAGCCGGAGCAGCAGCACCAGGCCGGCGCAGAGGGTGGCCATGTACGCGGTGTAGAAGTTGGCGATCCAGGCGAGGGCCACGATCAGCACGCCGAGCAACGGGCGCCGGCGCTGGAGGGTCCACTCGCCGACCAGGCACAGCAGCGGCAGGGCCGCGAGGCCGTCGAGCCACATCGGGTTGTAGTCGCCGAGCGCCACAGTCCAGCCGCACAGGGCGTACGAGGCGCCGAGCAGCCCGGCGCCCCACCAGCGGCCGGGACGCAGACTCAACAGCAGCCAGGCCATCGCCGCACCGGCTGAGGCGATCTTCAGCACGGTGATCACATAGACCGCGAGATCGATCTCGTCCCGTGGGAACAGACCGACGAGCAGGGCGAACGGGCTGCTGAGGTAGGTGCCCAGGTCGGGCAGGAAGCTCGAGCCGAAGCCGGACTGCCAGTTGACGAAGAGGCCGCCGTCGGCCCGGCCGTGCAGCAGGTCCCACAGATGCGCGTGGAAGGGCACGTACTGGTTGCCGAGGTCGTTGACGCTGCGGGTGCGGGGGCCGAAGGGGTAGCTGCGGGCAACGGCGTCGGCGGCGCAGAACACGGCGGCGGAGATGACGGCCGCGAGCAGGGCCGCGGCCTTCTTCGGCGAGGAATGACCGCTCGAAACGGCTGTGGACAGGGTCGAGCGATCCATTCCTTGGCACTCCCCGCGGGTAATCGATTCGACAGCTTAGACGGACTCCGTTTCCGTTTGGTTGTGCCGTATACGGAAAGACGTGAAGTCAATTTCGAAATACGGGTGTGCGCTTATGAAATGGTGAACGACCGGGAAACAGAACTCTCCCGGTCAGTTATTTGATGGTGAAATTCAGCGGGACGGCGGGCGCTGCCTTGGGAGGCGCCCCCGGTGGGCTGTTTGACCTGGAGTGCGCTCCAGCTTCTACCGTCTTGTTCATGACCAGCGGACACTCCCTCCCGCAGGACCGGGAGCCAGCAACGGCTGCTCGACGAGCAGTCGGGGACGGAAGACCCCAGATGAGCGAGAGCACCACCCGCGAAGACCGCTTCGCCCACGGCCTGGAGGTCCTCAAGCGAGTCGACGGCGAAGCCGGTCAACGCGTCGTCGAGTCCCTCGCCGACATCAGCCCCGAACTCGGCCACCAGGTCGTCGCCTGGGCCTTCGGGGAGATCTACGACCGCCCCGGGCTCGCCCCGCGGGACCGGCAGTTGGTCACGCTGGGCATGCTCACCGCACTCGGCGGCTGCGAGGCCCAGCTCGACGTGCATGTCAACGCGGCCCTGAACGTGGGCCTCAGCCCCGAGCAGATCGTCGAGGCCCTGACCCACTCGGCGGTGTACTGCGGCATGCCGAAGGCACTGAACGCGACCTTCGCCGCGAAGAAGGTCTTCGCCGAGCGCGGGCTGCTGCCGCTCGGACAGCAGCTCGCTCAGCAGACCCCGGCCACCTCTGCCTGATCCGCAGGAAGGGGTGTGAGCACGTCAATGGGCCTGGCACGCGCGACGTAAGGTCGACGGCATGGATGCGCTGACGATCCCTTGCAGCCCCGGCGGAAGAACGGCTGGGCATGGGTGAGTTCTGGCCCGTGGCGGACGTGCTGGCGCATCTCGCCGGGCGGTGGCGCGTGGCGCGCACGGTGCGGGATCTCGCGAGCGGCGACGAGGGCTTCTTCGAGGGCACGACGCTCTTCAGCCCGTTCCCCGGGGGCGGGCTGCTGCACGAGGAGTCCGGCACGTTCACCTGGCAGGGCGTCGCCCGCCCCGCCGAGCGCACCCTGCGTTTCCTGCCCGGCGGTTCACCGGGCACCGCGGACGTGCGCTTCGCCGACGGGCGCCCCTTCCACCACCTGGACCTGACCGGCGGGCACCATGTCGCCGACCACCCCTGCGCGGCGGACCTCTACCGCGGCGAGTTCACCGTCCGGGACGCCGACCACTGGCGGACGGTGTGGCGGGTGGGCGGCCCCGCCAAGGACCTCGTCCTGACCACCGACTACGCCCGCGAGGGCTGAACCGGGGCCCCGTCGAAACGCAGGTTCCAGCGCCCGGCGTGACCCGTCACGGTGGTCGTCGACAAGGGGCGTACGTCGATGTTCCAGTACGTCGACGGTGGCGCCTTCAGCGCGTACACCAGGGCCGCGCGGACGACGGACGGCTCGGCCACGGCGACGATGCGGCCGCCGTCCTCGGCGGGCCGGGTGTCGAGCCAGTTGCCGACCCGGGCGATGAAGCCCATCAGCGACTCGCCGCCGTGCGGAGTGGCCCGCGGGTCGGCCAGCCAGGCATCCACCGCCTCCGGCTCGCGGGCCATCGCCTCGCCCAGGGTCAGCCCGCGCCAGCGGCCCATGTCGCAGTCCCGCAGCGCGAGTTGGACCAGCGGCGCATAGCCGAGGGCGTCGCCGGTGGCACGGCTGCGCGGCGTGGGCGAGCAGTAGCGCAGCTCCGCCGCCGCGAGCGGCACCAGATCGCGGGCGACGCGCTGCACCTCGTCCCAGCCGGCCTGGTCCAGCGGACGGTCGTCCTCGAAGCGCTCGGCGAGCAGCGGGGAGCTGCGCGCGGCGGCGACGAAAGTGACCCGAAGTTGCATGCGGCGATGGTGTGTCGGGAAAGTGCGCAGGTCAAGGGGTGTTGGTGAGCATTCACCGACGGTGCCCGAAAACTTACTTCACGGTCAGGACCTGCCGGACAAGTCACTCGAAAACGAGGGCCATCCAGATCTCCGGCTGCGCCAGCGGCTCGAATCCGAGCTTCGCGTAGACCCCGTGCGCATCGGCGGTGGCGAGCATGATGCGTCGCAGCCCGTACGGCTCCAGATGATCGCGCACGGCGCCCACCATGGCCGTACCGATGCTCTTGCCGCGCACGGACCGGTCGACGTAGACATCGCACAACCAGGCGAAGGTCGCCCGGTCGGTGATGATCCGGGCATAGGCGACCTGCTCACCGGAAACCGTGTCGTACACCCCGAAGTTGAGCGATCCGGCGATCGCCCGCTCCTGCTTCTCGCGCGGTCGGCCCTTGGCCCAGTAGGCGTCGGTGGCCAGCCACCGGTGGACACGGTCGACGTCGAGACGGTCGGGGTCGGTGGAGATCTCATAGCCTTCGGGAAGGCTGGGGGTGTCGTCGGTCATGGCGGGAGGCTCGCAGGCGGGGAGGAAGACGTCGAACGGTTTTCGCCGGGGCTCGGAGTGCCGGCACTGCAGAACCGGCGCAGATCCCTAGAACACCTCGTCACAAGCCACCCGCAGCCGCCGCACCCCCTCAGCGATCTCCCCGCTCCCCGCGACCGCGGCAAAGCTCAACCGGGCATACGGCGCCGAGGACTCCGCGCTGAAGTACGGACGGCCGGGCGTGATCGCAACGCCCGCACGCAGCGCCGCCGCCGTGAGAGCGGACTCGTCCGTGCCGTCGGGCAGCCGCAGCCACAGGTGGTAGCCACCCGAGGGGATGTGCGGGAGGGACAGTTCGGGCAGCTGCAGCCACAGCGCCGCCGTCATGGCGTCACGGCGGGCCCTCAACTCCGCCGAGATCGCCCGCAGATGACGCGGCCAGGCGGGCGAGCCGACGAGTTCGAGGGCCGCCTCCTGGAGCGGGCGGGGGACGAAGAAGGTGTCCACGACCTGGATGGCGCGCAGCCGTTCCAGGACCGGCCCGTGGGCGGCCAGCGCGCTCACCCGGAAGCTGGGCGAGGTCGCCTTGGTGAGCGAGCAGACGTGGACGACGACTCCGTCGGGGTCGTCGGCGGCCAGCGGACTCGGCAGCGGCCCCGCGTCCTCGTGCACGAGCCGTCGTACGAAGTCGTCCTCGATCACGAACGCACCGGCCTCGCGGGCGATCCGCAGCACCTCCCCGCGCCGTTCGGGGGCGAGCACGGCGCCGGTCGGGTTCTGGAACAGCGGCTGGCAGACGAAGACCCGCGCACCGGTCGCCCGGAACGCGTCCGCGAGCAGCGCGGGCCGGACCCCGTCCGCGTCCACCGGGACCGGCACCGGCCGCAGGCCCGCCGCCCGCGCGATCGCCAGCATCCCGGGATACGTGGGCGATTCGACGAGCACCGGCGCACCGGGCGGGGCGAGCGCGCGCAGTGCGGTGGTCAGCGCGGACTGGCCACCCGCGGCGATCAGCACTCCGGCGGCGGTGACCTGGCCGCCGATGCTCCGCGCGAACCACTCGCGCAGCTCCGGCAGCCCCTCCATCGGCGGCCGCCCCCAGGCGCCCGGGCGACGGCCCGCCCGGGACAGGGCCGCCGCCATCGCCCGCTCCGGCTGCAGGGACGGGTGCAGATAGCCGCCGTTGAACTCGACGACCCCGGGCGGCGGGGCGGCGAGGGAGACCGTGACCCCGGAGGCGTCCACGGAGCGTGGCACGAGGTCGGCGGCGCCGTCCGCGCTGAGGGCGACCTCCTGCCAGGAGGTGTCACCCGAGGGAGCGGCCCCTGCGCGCGGCTCGGCACGGAAGGCTCCGGCGCCCGGCCGGGTCACCACCAGCCCCTCGGCGGCGAGTTGCCCGAGGGCACGCGAGACGGTCACCGGACTGACCCGGAACCGCTCGACGAGGGACCTGCTCGACGGGAGCTTTCCACCGGGAGAGTAGCGGTCCAGTTCCCGCCGCAGCTGATTCACCAGTTCGCCGACACTGCTACGCTCTTGCATGAGAGCACAGAGTAGCGCTACTAGCCCCGGCCGGATAGCGGTCGGCAGGGAAACCCGGCCGACCGTCGCGGGCACCCAGGTGACCGCCACGAACCGTCGCGCCGGCACCCTCCTGGCCGCCCTCGGCGTGGTCGCCTTCTCCCTCACGTTCCCCGCCACCGCCTGGGGCCTGGAGGGCTTCGGGCCCTGGGCCCTGGTGGCCGTGCGCAGCGTTCTCGCGGCGCTGATCGCGGGGGCCTGTCTGCTGGCCCTGCGCGTGCCGCTGCCCGGCCGAAGGCATCTGACCGGCCTGGCCGTCGTCGCCGCCGGAGTCGTCGTCGGCTTCCCGCTGCTGACCACGCTGGCCCTGCAGACGTCGACCACCGCGCACGCCGCCGTCGTGGTCGGCCTGCTCCCGCTCACGACCGCCCTGTTCTCCGCTCTGCGCATGGGCAGCCGCCCCTCCCGCACCTTCTGGGCGGCGGCCCTCGCGGGCGCGGCCGCGGTCGTCGCCTTCACGGTGCAGCAGAGCGGTGGCGCGCTGACCACCGCGGATCTGTATCTGTTCGGCGCGCTGCTGGTGTGTGCGGCCGGCTACACCGAGGGCGGCCGGCTGGCCCGGGTCATGCCGGGCTGGCAGGTGATCGGCTGGGCGCTGGTGCTGTGCCTGCCGCTGAGCGTGCCGGCCGCCGCGCTGGCGCTGTCGTACGAGCCCGTACGGCTGAGTGCGCACAGCGTGGCCGGACTGCTGTGGGTGGCGGCGGGCTCCCAGTTCCTCGGCCTGGTCGTCTGGTACCGGGGGATGGCGGCGATCGGCATTCCCAAGGCCAGCCAGTTGCAGTTGGCCCAACCCCTGCTCACACTGGTGTGGTCGGTGCTGCTGCTGGGCGAGCACCTGACGGTGGCCGCCCCGCTGACGGCCGCGGCGGTGCTGGTGTGCATCGCCGTCACGCAGCGGGCGCGGGGCTGAGCGGCGCATGTACGCGCCGGTTCCAACCGTGGCCCCGCGCCGTAGACTCAAGGCCACGGACCGCTGCTCCCGCACCTGGTGAGGAGGCCCTACAGATGCGTGCAACCGTGGGCGACCAGCTTGTCCAGCACGGCAGGGTGGTAGGCCAACACGACAAGGTCGGCGAGATCGTCGAAGTACTGGGCCAGGAGGGCAACCCTCCGTACCGCGTCCGCTTCGAGGACGGGCACACGGGCATCTGCTCACCGGGCCCGGACACCGAGATCCGCCACAGGGAAATCCAACACTGAGCGCTCCGCCGGGCGCAGATCAGCGCGGGGGCCTCGCCGGCTGCTGGTAGTGGTCGGCGACCACCCGTGCCATTGCGCCGATCCGGTCGGTCGCCACGTCCTTGGCGGCGAAGAAGATGTGTCCGCGCACCTGCGGATAGTTCTTGGCCAGGGTGAGGTGGCGGGAGAGTTCGGCGACGTCCTGCCAGGCCGCGGACTGGGCCGGGTCGCCGGCCTTGTACAGGGCCTCCCCCACGTACACCTGTGTCCCGGTGCCGCGCGCGACCTCCGACCACCAGGGCAGCAGCTTGGCGTAGTCGGCGGCGGCGAAGCCGATGTTCCAGTAGACCTGCGGGGCGATGTAGTCGATCCAGTGCTCCCGCACCCATTTGCGGGTGTCCGCGTGCAGGTCGTCGTACGTCTGCACGCCCGCCCGGGTGTCGGAACCGCGTGCGTCGGTGGCGGCGTTCCGCCACACCGCGAACGGGCTGATGCCGAAGCGCGTGCCCGGCCGCACCTGCTTGATCCGCGTGGCGAGCCCGGACACCAGCCTGTCGATGTTGTTGCGTCGCCAGGCGTCCCGGTCCGGGAAGGCCTTGCCGTGGCGGGCGTAGGCCGCGTCGTCGTCGAAGGTCTGGCCGGTCACGGGATACGGGTAGAAGTAGTCGTCGAAGTGGACGGCGTCCACGGGATACTTCCGCACCGCGTCGAGGATCGCGTTCTGCACGAAGGCCCGGACCTTCGGCAGCCCCGGGTTGTAGTAGAGCTTCCCGCCGTACGGCACCACCCACTCGGGGTGCTTGCGCGCGGGGTGGGAGGGGACCAGCTTCGTCACATCGGTGTGGTTGGCGATGCGGTACGGGTTGAACCAGGCGTGCAGTTCCAGACCGCGGGCGTGGGCCTCCTTCACCGCCGTGCCCAGCGGGTCCCAGCCCGGGTCCTGGCCCTGGGTGCCGGTGAGGACCTGCGACCAGGGCTCGTACGGGGAGGGCCACAGCGCGTCGGCCGTCGGACGCACCTGGAACATCACGGCGTTGAGGCGGTCGTGCACGGCGCGGTCCAGGACGGCGATCAGCTCGGCCCGCTGCTCGGCCGCGGTCAGTCCCGGCTTGGAGGGCCAGTCCCGGTTGGCGACGGTCGCCACCCAGACGCCCCGCATCTCCCGCACGGACCGCCGGCGCTCAGAGTCGCCGCCCGCCATCGCGGCACTGGCCGCCACTGCACCGCCCCCCGCCACGAGAGCCGACAGGGCCGCCGCTGCGAACGCCCGCCGCGACAGCCGAGACCTACGGTGCAGCATTCCCGTACCTCCATGCGCCGATGTGCGTGACCGGGGGAGATTCTCGACCCGGGCCGCCTCCCGCGTCAGGCTGCCACGCGGACCCGAACGATCGATCAACGATCGTCGGAGGTAACGTGCAGGTTTGGAGCAGGCACCGAACCACCGGGGCCCTGCCGCATTCGTAGATCAGCGAAGGGGACGATGTGACCGACATCCAGCGCGTCGGAGTGGTCGGCTGTGGCCAGATGGGAGCGGGCATCGCCGAGGTGTGCGCCCGGGCCGGTCTGGACGTCAAGGTCGCCGAGACCACCGGGGAGGCCCTGGAGATCGGCCGCACCCGGCTGTTCAGCTCCCTGGGCAAGGCGGCCGAGCGCGGCAAGATCACCGAGCAGGAGCGGGACGAGACGCAGGCACGGCTGAGCTTCACCACCGACCTGGGCGAGTTCACCGACCGCGATCTGGTGATCGAGGCCGTCGTCGAGAACGAGCAGGTGAAGACGGAGATCTTCCAGGTGCTCGACCAGGTGGTGACCCGCCCGGACGCCATCCTGGCCTCCAACACCTCCTCCATCCCGCTGGTGAAGCTGGCGGTGGCCACCTCCCGCCCCGACCACGTCGTCGGCATCCACTTCTTCAACCCGGCCCCGGTGCAGCAGCTGGTCGAGCTGATCCCGGCGCTCACCACCTCCGAGGGCACGCTCGGCCGGGCCCAGCTGTTCGCGGAGAAGGTCCTCGGCAAGCACGCGATCCGTGCCCAGGACCGCTCCGGCTTCGTGGTCAACGCGCTGCTCGTGCCGTATCTGCTGTCCGCCATCCGCATGTTCGAGTCGGGCATCGCGGGCCGCGAGGACATCGACAACGGCATGGAGATGGGCTGCGCCCACCCGATGGGCCCGCTGAAGCTGTCGGACCTGATCGGCCTGGACACCATCGTGTCCATCGCCAACTCGATGTACGCCGAGTACAAGGAGCCCCTGTACGCGGCTCCCCCGCTGCTCCAGCGCATGGTCGACGCGGGCCGGCTCGGCCGGAAGACCGGCTCGGGCTTCTACACCTACGGCTGACCTCGACCGGCCCTGTGCACAGTGCCCGTTCCAGGGTGCTGATTACACAGTGCGACCAACACGGGCCCGGCACTCTTCGGAGTGCCGGGCCCGTGCCATTCACACACCGTGTGCGCGCCGGGCCCGCATATGCCCGTCGCACACGCTCCCCACGCGCCCACCAGGCGAGTTGACTCTCCATGCGCAATGCAAGGGATGTGACGACTACGGAAAGGAGCGGACTCGTGACCGCCGACCCGGAGCATCCCGTGGTCCATGGAGAACTCGCAGAGTTACGCCGCCGCCTCGATGTCGCTTATGCGCGCGTCGAGGGAGGGCTGGCCCTGCTCAACCATCGCACCGAGGAGACACACAAGGAAGTCGACGATCTCAGCGCACGGATCATCGCCCTGGAGCACGCCCGCTGGCCGCTGCCCGCGGTCGCGGCACTGACGGCAGTGGGCGCGCTCGTCGTGACGGTATGGCAAGCCCTGGGCCGCTGAGGGACAAGGGCGTGGGGGGGAATCAGGGTGGGCGCGGTGGGGGAATCAGGGTCAGGCGTCCTGCCCGAGCCTGAGGTGGTGCAGGAGCAGTAACGCGGCCGCCATGTTGGCGGCCGGGACCTCCCCACGGGCGACCATGTCGGGGACGAGTTTGAGAGGGACCCATTCCCGGCGGTCCGACTCGAAGTCGTCCACGGGATGTCCGACGTACTCGCCCTCGTCGGCCCAGTAGATGTGATGCCGGGCGTCGGTGAGGCCGTTGGACGGTTCGACGCTCATGAGGTGCTGCAGCGGTCCCGGCCGCCAGCCGGTCTCTTCCTCGAGTTCCCTGGCGGCCGCGACGGCGATGTCCTCGCCGTCCTCGACCACGCCCGCAGCGAGTTCCCACCCCCAGCTGTCGGTGATGAAGCGGTGGCGCCACAGGAGGAGGACTTCATTGGCCTCGTTCACCACCGTGGCCACGGCGACGGGCCGCAGCCGTATCAGAAAGTGGTCCAGGTGCCGCCCGTCCGGCAGTTCCACATCTGCCAGGTTGACGGTGAACCAGCGGTTTTCATACACAGTTTGTTCGTTCTGTTTCGTCCACTGCACGGTTCTGCCACCTTCCGTCGAGTAAGTGGCAATATCGCAGCAGGGACTGTAAGTGTCGGCGCTCAGGAACCTTCCTACAGCGGTACGCGCAGTGCCCCGTCGATGAGTTCGGCGGCTTCGGCGGTGCCCGCACAACCGCTGCGGACCAGGTACTCGCGTACCGCGCGGAGTCTGTCGCGCAGCCGCTGGGACTCCATTCCGCGGGCCTGTTCGGCCATCTGCACCGCCGTGGCCACCGCCTTGTCGGCGTTGCCCTGGCGCAGCTCGATCGTGGAGAGCATGGCGAGCCGGTGCACCCGGCCGCGGTCGTGCGCGGGGTTGTCGACGGCCGCCGCGGCATGCTCCCCCGCGGCGACGAGCTCGCCGAGGCTGAGCAGTGCCTCCGCCACCTGGACGTTGACCAGGCCCGGCTGGACATAGCCGGTTTCGTCGGGTTCGTACCCGCGCCGGATGCGTTCGGCGGCCTGCTCGGCACGCCGGATGCAGGACAGGGCGCTCGTGCCGTCGCCGAGGTGTGCGTACGCCTTGGCCTGCATCGCGTACAGATCGGAGGCGAGGGCGGGGGTGATGTGCTTGCCGGCGGCGCGCAGCGCGGCCTCCGCGAAGGCGACCGCCTGGCGGTACTCCCGCATGAACAGCGCCTGGTTGACCAGCAGCGCGATCACATAGGCGCCGAGGCCCCGGTCCCCGCTGGCCTTCGCCAGCCTGAGCGCCTGGTGGAAGTAGCGCTGGGCGAGACCGTGCGCGTCGGAGTCGTAGGCGCAGATGCCCGCGATCGCCACCAAGCCGCCCGTGGCCCGGTGCAGTTGGCGGCCGGTGGCGTCGGTGTAGCTGCCGCGCAGCAGCGGGGCGGCCTCCGCGTTGAGGAAGCCGACGATCCGTGTGCGCGTGGCTATGCCGCCCGCCTTGCGGTACATCTGCTCGTAGTGGGTGCGGGCCGCGCGCAGCATCTCGATGTCGCCGGGGGTGACCCGGTGCCGGCCGCCGCGCGAGACATCCACGTCCTCGGGCGGGTTCTCCCACTCCCACACGGGCATGACCGCGGGCGTGCCGGTGACCGCGGGCGCGCCCAGGATGTGCGGGCGCTGCTGCTCGTCGGAGCGCCACAGCGCGGTGGCCCGCTCGACGAAGCCGGACAGCGAGGTGCCGTGCGGGGTGGACGGCTCGCCGGGCACACCGAGGCCGATGTCGTCGAGCGTGACCGGACGGTGCAGCCGTCCCGCGAGCACTTCACAGATCAGGTCGGGCACCTGCCCTCGGGGCCGCTGCCCCTTCAACCACCGCGCCACGGCGGTGTGTTCGTACCGGAGTGCGAGGCCGCGCGCCCGCCCCGCCTGATTGACGTGTGCCGCCAGCCCCGCATGCGAGATCCCGGCCTCGTCCAGGATCGCGTCGAGCAGAGTGTTGGGCTGCATGGGTGCCCCCCGGATCGCTCGGTGCCGTCAGCGTAGTGCGAACGGCTTCACACGGGGTGTGAACGGAGTGCCCGAATCCGCAGCGTACGCGCACTGTCGCGGAGAGTTTCCAGCCGGTTGACTGAAATGCCTCGCAAGAGGCCGGCCGGGCCGCCGGCTCCCCCTCGTACAGTGCGGCGGCCCGCTTCCGCGCCGTCCGCCCAGCTGCCTGCCCGACACTCCGTGGCGGGGCGGACGGTGTGCCGGCTGGCAGCTTGGCGGTGCGACCAAGCGCCGTTGGCCGAAGCCGCGTTGTCGAGTGCGGGCAGCTTGTGGCTGGTCGCACCCACGCGGCGGTAGCCGCAGATTCAACAGAGGCCCGCGCCCCTAAAGACCACGGCGTGCCCGGTGGCCGACCGGTTCCCCAGGAGGGCGTGCGGCGTGGCGGCGGTCGTTGCGGAGGACGAGGAGTGCTACGTCGTCGGCGGGTCTTCCCCCTGCGTGGCGCAGCAGCCCGGCGAGGACGGCGCGCAGTACCGACTGGGGGGAGAGCGGCCCGGCGCCCACGGCCTCGGCGAGCGCGGCCGGCAGCGGAAAGAACCGGCCACGTCCGTCCCGGGCGTCCTCGACACCGTCCGTGTGCAGGAAGAGCGCCTCGCCGGGCAGCAGCCGACCGCACGGCAGGGCGGGCAGCTCGGCGGGCAACGGGAACGGCCCGAGGGGAGGCAGCGGTTCGGCCCGGGTCAGCAACTCGGCCCGGGCCGGTCCCAGCAGATACGGCCAGGGGTGCCCGCAGTTGAGGCCGCGCACCTCGCCGTCCGGCTGGATCTCCAGCAGCAGTACGGTGACGAACTCCTCGGCGACCGGGTTGTCCGGCTCCGCTCCGGCCGAGGGATGCTCGGCCCGGGCCCGCTCCCGCAGATGCCGGGCCAGCGCCCGCTCCAGCCGCCGCAGCACACTGCCGAGTTCGGCCTCGTCGTGCACGGCCTCGCGGAAGCTGCCGAGCACGGCGGCGACCGTACCGATGGCGGCGAGTCCGTGCCCGCGCACATCGCCCATCACGACCCGCACACCGTGCTCGGTGGCGATGACCTCGTACAGATCGCCGCCGATGGCCGCACAGCGGTCCGCGGACAGCTGGGCCGCGGCGATGTTCAGCCCGTCGATCCGCGGCGGCAGCGGCCGCAGCAGCGCACTCTGCGCGGCACCCGCGACCTGCCGGACCTCTCTGAGCTCGCGGAGCATCACATGCCGGACGTGGAGTATCAGGCCGGTCCCCACCGCGAAGAAGACGGCACTGGTGCCGATGCGCGCTCCCAGCCCGTTCTGCTGCGCGAGCGGACAGGTCAGCTTGTACGTGATCGCCATGGCGCCCCACACCGCGGGCAGCCCCAGCGCAAGCACCCGGCGCAACGGCAGTCGCCCCGCCCCGCGGGGAACACCAGCCTTGATGCGGATCATGCCGATTGGCCCCCCACTCAGGCCGCGAAGCACAGACGGACCGACCCCGAAAGGCCGGTCCGATTCTGTCCACGGCATGGCCGGACAGGGCCAGATCACCCGAAGTTGCCACCCAAACGAGTGACAACCTCCAGGCCATCCGCATTTATGCAGGTCAGGAGAAGGGGGGTGGGTCCGTCGGGCCCACCCCCCTTCTCCTACGGAGGGTTCACGCCCCGCGCAGTACCGCCCCGGTACGCTCGCCCGCCAGGGCAACCGCCGCATCCCGAGCCGCAGACGCCTCGTCGACGGTCAGGGTCCGGTCGGGAGCCCGGAAGCGCAACGCATACGCCAGCGACTTCCGTCCCTCACCGAGCTGCTCGGCATTCTCATACACGTCGAACAGCCGGATCGCCTCGAGCAGCTCCCCCGCCCCGTCCCGCAGCGCAGCCTCAACCTCGGCATGCGGCACGAACTTGTCGACGACCAGCGCGACATCCTGCGTGGCCACCGGGAAGGTGGAGATGCCCGGCGCCTGCGGGGTGTCGTTGCCGACCTGCTCCAGCACATCCAGGTCGATCTCCATCGCACCGGTGCGCTCGGGCAGCCCGAGGGCCTTCACCACGCGCGGGTGCAGCTCACCCGCGTGCCCGACGACCGTCTCCGTACCGTCGACGACGACCACGAGTTCGGCGCAGCGACCGGGGTGCCACGGACCGTACTGACCCTTGCGGACGATCAGTTCGGCTCCGGCTTCCCGCGCGACGACGCGCCCCGCCTCGACGGCGTCGGCCCAGTCCGCCGGACGGCCCTTGCCCCACCAGCCGGCCTGCTCGCGGGCGCCCGCGAGGACGACGGCGACATGGCGCGGCTGCTCGGGCAGCGCGGCGTTCAGTTCGGCGATCTCCTCGTCGGTGGGACGCCGGTCGACGGGCAGCGCGACGGCGGTCTTCTGCTCCGCGCGCGGGAGGAACACCAGCCCGGTCTCGAACAGCGCGAGGTCGTGCGAGCCGCGGCCGTTGTTGCGCCGCAGGGCACCCAGCAGGCCCGGCAGCAGCGAGGTGCGCAGCGCGGGCTCCTCGTCGCTGAGCGGGTTGGTGAGCTTCACGACGCGGCGGCCGGCGTCGTCGGCCTCCAGCAGCAGCTGGTCGAAGACCTGCTCGCTGACGAAGGGGTAGTTCGGCGCCTCGACATAGCCCGCCCCGGCCAGCGCGCGGCCGACCCGGCGGTGCAGCCGCTGGCGGTGGGTGAGGCCACGGCCCGAGGGGAGCTTGGGCAGCGTGGAGGGCAGGTTCTCGTAGCCCTCCAGGCGGATGACCTCCTCCGCGATGTCGTTGACCTCGAGGAGGTCGGGCCGCCAGGACGGCACGGTGACGATCAGCTCGTCCTGCCCGTACACGTCGCAGCCGATCTCCTGCAGCCGCCGTACGACGGTCTCGCGGCCGTAGTCGACGCCCGCCACCTTGTCCGGGTGGTTGGCCGGGACGGTGATGGTGTGCGGGGCGGACGGCGTGATGACCTCGGTGACGCCGGCCTCGGCGGTGCCGCCCGCGAGCAGCACCAGCAGGTCGACGGTGCGCTGCGCGGCGGCGGCCGCGGCCTGCGGGTCGACGCCGCGCTCGAAGCGGCGGGAGGCCTCGGAGGACAGCTTGTGGCGGCGGGCCGTGCGCGCGATGGAGACCGCGTCGAAGTGGGCGGCCTCGATCACGACGTCGCTCGTGGAGTTCTCGGTGTCGTCGTGGTCGGCGATCTCGGTGTTGGCGCCGCCCATCACGCCCGCGAGGCCGATGGGGCCGCGGTCGTCGGTGATCACCAGGTCCTCGGCGTGCAACTTCCGCTCGACGCCGTCGAGGGTGACGATCTTCTCGCCCTGCTCGGCGCGGCGCACGCCGATGGTGCCCTGGACCAGCGAGCGGTCGTAGGCGTGCAGCGGCTGGCCGAGCTCCATCATCACGTAGTTGGTGACGTCGACGGCGAGCGAGACCGGGCGCATGCCGACCTTCTGCAGCCGGCGCTGCAGCCAGATCGGGGAGCGCGCCTCGGGGCTCAGCCCGGTCACCGTGCGCGCGGTGAAGCGGTCGCAGCCGAGCGGATCGGAGACCTGCACCGGGTAGCCGAACGCGTTCGGGCCGGGTACGTCGATCAGGGCCGGGTCGCGCAGCGGCAGGCCGTAGGCGATGGCGGTCTCGCGGGCGACGCCGCGGATGGACAGGCAGTCGCCGCGGTTGGCGGTGACGGCGATGTCCAGGACCTCGTCGACGAGTTCGAGCAGTTCGATGGCGTCCTTGCCGACCTCGGCCTCCGGCGGCAGCACGATGATGCCGTGCGTGCCGTCGTCGCCCATGCCCAGCTCGTCGCTGGAGCAGATCATGCCGTGGGACGTCTTGCCGTAGGTCTTGCGCGCGGAGATGGAGAAGCCGCCGGGCAGCGTGGCGCCCGGAAGCACGACCACGACCTTGTCGCCGACGGCGAAGTTGCGGGCGCCGCAGACGATCTCCTGGGGCTCGCCGGTGCCGTTGGCCCGGCCGACGTCGACGGTGCAGAAGCGGATCGGCTTCTTGAACTCCGTCAGCTCCTCGATGGTCAGCACCTTGCCGACGACGAGCGGGCCCTTGAGGTCGGCGCCGAGGTGCTCGACGGTCTCGACCTCGAGCCCCGCCGAGACGAGCTTCTCCTGGACGTCACGGCCGGTTTCCGTCGCCGGCAGGTCGACGTACTCCCGCAGCCAAGAAAGCGGGACCCGCATCAGATCTCCATCCCGAACGGCCGGGTGAACCGGACGTCACCCTCGACCATGTCTCGCATGTCCTCGACGTTGTGGCGGAACATCAGCATCCGCTCGATGCCGAACCCGAAGGCGAAGCCGCTGTACTTCTCCGGGTCGACGCCGCAGGCGGTGAGCACCCGCGGGTTGACCATGCCGCAGCCGCCGAGCTCGATCCAGCCTTCGGAGGAACAGGTGCGGCAGGGGCGGTCGGGGTTGCCGACGGACTCGCCGCGGCAGACGTAGCACACCATGTCCATCTCGGCGGACGGCTCGGTGAACGGGAAGAAGTTGGGCCGCAGCCGCGTCTTCATGCCCTCGCCGAACAGCGACTGGACCATGTGGTCCAGGGTGCCCTTGAGGTCGGCCATGGTCAGGCCCTCGTCCACGGCGAGCAGCTCGACCTGGTGGAAGACGGGGGTGTGCGTGGCGTCCAGCTCGTCGGTGCGGTACACCCGGCCCGGGCAGATCACGTAGACCGGCAGCTCACGGCTGAGCAGCGAGCGGATCTGGACCGGCGAGGTGTGGGTGCGCAGCACGACCCCGGACTCGGTGCCGCCCTGGGGGCCCTCGACGAAGAAGGTGTCGTGCTCGCCGCGGGCCGGGTGGTCCGGGCCGATGTTGAGGGCGTCGAAGTTGAACCACTCGGCCTCGATCTCGGGGCCCTCGGCGACCTCGTAGCCCATGGCCACGAAGACGTCCTCGATGCGCTCCGAGAGGGTGGTCAGGGGGTGGCGGGCGCCGGCCGGTACGCGGTCGTACGGCAACGTGACGTCCACCGACTCCTCGACCAGCACGCGCGCGTCCCGCTCGGCCTCCAGCTCGGCCTGACGGCCGGCCAGCGCCTTGTTGACGGCGCCGCGGGCCTGGCCGACCAGCTTGCCGGCGGCGGCCTTGGCGTGCGGGGGCAGGGCGCCGATCTCGCGGTTGGCGAGGGCCAGCGGGGAGGTGCCCCCGGTGTGGGCGACCTTGGCCTCCTGGAGCGCGTCGAGGGAGCTCGCTGCGGCGAAGGCGGCGAGCGCCTCGTCCCGCATGCGCTCGATCTCTTCCGGTTTCAACGCCTCGACCTCTACAGGGTCGTACGACTTATTCGGTGCCGACATCTCTTCCCGTGCTTCCGATTGGCTGGCTGAAGGTCCCCGTCACCGACTCACACAGAGGTCAGAGGGCCGTCCATGGGACACAAAGGTGCCAAAGGCCGAGTCTAACGGGGTGGAGGTGTACGAATGCGCCCGTGGGCCGCTCTCCGGCTCTCAGGTGAGATACGCCGGGGCCGCCACGGGCAACGTAAATCGGAACTCCGCCCCGCCCTGGGGGCCGCGGCCGACCGTGATGGTGCCGCCGTGGGCCTCGACGATGCCCTTGACGATGTAGAGCCCGAGGCCCGTGCCGCCGCGCTTGCTGCCCCGCCAGAAGCGGGTGAAGACGCGGTTCATGGACTCCTCCGGGATGCCGGGCCCCTCGTCGCTCACCGTGACCGACGTGGCTGCTGCTTCATGGCCTTCGTCCTCTCGGGGGGACGCCGTGGCCGTGATGTCAATCGTGACGGTTCCCTCGCCGTGCCGCACCGCATTTTCCAGCAGGTTGCTGAGCACCTGGTCGATCTTGTCGGGGTCGGCCCACAGCGAGGGCAGCGGCTGTTCGATCCTGAGCAGGAACCGGTCGGCGGGCTGCCCGGCGGCGACGTACGCCTGGATGTGGCGCCCGACGGCCGCGCCGATGTCGACGGGCTGGCGCCGCACCTCCAGCCGCCCGCTGTCGATCCGGGAGATGTCCAGCAGCTCGGCGATGAGCCGGGTGACGCGGTCGGCGTCGGCGTCGACGGTCTCCAGCATCAGCCGCTTCTGGTCGTCGGTGAACCGTTCCCACTTGGCGAGGAGCGTGGCGGTGAAGCCCTTGACGGAGGTCAGGGGCGAGCGCAGTTCATGGGCCACGGTCGCTATCAGCTCCGCGTGACTGCGCTCGGTGCGGCGGCGGGCCTCGGTGTCGCGCAGCGAGACGACGACACGGCGGACCGGGCCGGCGGGCTCACTGCGGACGTACCGGGCCGATACGAGGACCTCCCGTCCACCGGGAAGCAGCAGGTTCCGCTCGGGCTGCCGCCGGCGAATGGCGAGACCGCCGTACGGGTCGGTCAGCTGCCACCAGCGCCGCCCCTCCAGGTCCTCTAACGGCAGCGCCTTCTCCAGCCGCTGTCCGAGGGCGTCCCGGGCGGGGACGGCGGTGATGCGCTCGGCGGCGGCGTTGAAGCAGATGACACGGCCGTGCTCGTCGGCGACGACGAGGCCGTCGGGCAGTTCGTCGGGGTCGACGCCGAGCTCGGCGAGATCGCCGTGCCGGGGCGCGGGCGCGCGCCGCGCGTCCCGTGATCCCCGTGCCCTGCTCGTGCCGACACTCATTCCCCGCAACCCACCCTTCAGACGGCGCAGGTGGCCCCCGAGCTGGTCACCCTACTAGCTCTCGGTGACGGAACGGCACCCTGTGGAGGCGCGCTGTGCACGGGCCGACGCATACAGACATACGGCGGCCGCGGTGGCGAGGTTCAGGCTCTCGGCCTTCCCGTGGATCGGCACGCGCACCACGGCGTCCGCGAGTGCGCGGGTCTCCTCCGGGAGCCCCCACGCCTCGTTCCCGAACACCCAGGCGGTCGGCCCGCCCATGGTGCCCTTGTCGAGCTCGTCGTCCAGGTCGTCGGTCCCGGCCCCGTCCGCGGCGAGGATCCGCACACCGGCCCGCTTGAGCCCCTCGACCGCCTCCTCCACGGGCACGCCGACGGCGACGGGCAGATGGAACAGCGAGCCCACGGAGGCCCGTACGGCCTTGGGGTTGTACAGGTCGACGGACGCGTCGGTCAGGACGACGGCCTCGGCGCCGGCGGCATCGGCGCACCGCAGCACGGTCCCGGCGTTTCCTGGGTCCCGCACATGCGCGAGTACGGCGACGAGCTTGGGCCGGGCGGCGAGGATCTCCTCGAAGGGCGTGTCCAGGAACCGGCAGATCCCGACGAGCCCCTGGGGCGTGACGGTGGTCGAGATGTCGGCGATGACGTCCTCGGAGGCGAGGTGCACGCGGGCACCGACGTCCCGGGCCTCTCCCACGATGTCGGCGTACCGCTCCGCGGCCTCGACGGTGGCGAACAGCTCCACCAGCCCGTGCCCGGCGGCTTCCCGCACGGCCTGCGGCCCCTCGGCCAGGAACAGCCGCTCCTTGCTCCGGAAGTTCCGCCTGGCGAGTCGCCGGGCGGCCGACACTCGGGGAGACCGAGGGGAGATCAGCTCGGGGGTAACGGGGGGCATCAAGGTCACCTAACTCACTCAACGAAACGGACCCGCGGGCAGCAACCCACGGGTCCGTACAGTCACGTCGGCTCAAGCCAGCGCGGCGAGAAGCGTCACGCAGCCTTGGGGGCGTTGACGTCCGCCGGCAGGGCCTTCTGCGCAACCTCGACCAGCGCGGCGAACGCGGTGGCGTCGTTGACGGCCAGCTCGGCCAGGATCTTGCGGTCGACCTCGACGTTCGCGGCCTTCAGCCCCTGGATGAAGCGGTTGTACGTGATGCCGTTGGCGCGGGCAGCGGCGTTGATGCGCTGGATCCACAGCTGGCGGAAGTCACCCTTGCGCTTCTTGCGGTCGTTGTAGTTGTAGACCAGCGAGTGGGTGACCTGCTCCTTGGCCTTGCGGTACAGGCGCGAACGCTGACCGCGGTAGCCGGAGGCCTGCTCGAGGATCGCCCGGCGCTTCTTGTGGGCGTTGACTGCCCGCTTGACGCGTGCCACTTGTTAACTCCTTGTAGCGGGGCCGTGGTTGGACTCACACGGCCCGGAAACGATTGGGTCCCGGTCCAGACGTACGGCGCTCGGTGGAGCGCCGCTCACGTCACTTGCCGAGAAGCTTCTTGATCTTCGCGGCGTCGCCCGGGGCCATCTCGGCGTTGCCGGTCAGGCGACGCGTCACGCGGGACGACTTGTGCTCGAGCAGGTGGCGCTTGCCGGCGCGCTCACGGAGCACCTTGCCGGAGCCGGTGACCTTGAAGCGCTTGCTGGCACCGCTGTGCGACTTGTTCTTCGGCATAGCGCCGTTCTCTCCTCGTCGGTGGCGCTCCGGTGCCCGGTCGCGAAAACCGGGCACGGTAGAGCGTCGTTCGTGTTTCGGTTACATCCTGGGGACCTGCGTCCCCCGGGATCACGCCTCGGCGGAAGCCTCGGCAGGCGCCTCGGTCTCCACGGCGTTCTCGGTGTCCGCGGCGTTCTGCGACTTGCCGGGGTTGGCCTTCGCTTCTGCCTTGCGGGCTTCCTGCGCCTGGCGGGCCTCGGCCATCGCCTCGGTCTTCTTCTTGTGCGGACCGAGGACCATGATCATGTTTCGGCCGTCCTGCTTCGGATTCGACTCGACGAAGCCGAGGTCCTGGACGTCCTCCGCGAGACGCTGCAGCAGTCGGTAGCCGAGCTCCGGCCGGGACTGCTCGCGACCACGGAACATGATCGTGATCTTGACCTTGTCGCCCTGCTTGAGGAACCGGACGACGTGACCCTTCTTGGTGTCATAGTCGTGCGGGTCGATCTTCGGCCGGAGCTTCATCTCCTTGATGACCGTGTGCGCCTGGTTCTTGCGCGCCTCACGGGCCTTCATGGCCGACTCGTACTTGAACTTCCCGTAGTCCATGAGCTTGCACACGGGCGGACGGGCGTTCGCCGCGACCTCGACCAGGTCCAGGTCGTACTCCTGCGCAAGCTCCAGTGCCTTGGCCAGCGGGACAATGCCCACCTGCTCGCCACTGGGACCGACAAGTCGCACCTCGGGAACGCGAATCCGGTCGTTGATGCGGGGCTCGGCGCTGATGGATCCTCCTCGGTTAGCACCACACGGCGGTCTGGCGGACAGCCGCGTATGTCTCTTTCGTTAGACCTAACCGCGCCGAAGCATGAAAAATGCCCCGGACGATCACAGGCGGGGCTCCAAAGCACTACCGGAGCACCGCCGCGATGACGCGGGGCGCGCTTTCGGGCGACTCCATCGTCCGTACGGAACGATGGTGGCCGCCTGACCGGGGTGACCCGCCGTCCCGGGGGATGGTCGGGTGGGAGATCGGAGCCTCCACTTGTGGGCCGGACACGCGAGCGTCCAGCCGGTCGTCACACAAGGTTAGCAGCAACCCGGGGGTGGTGCTAACCGGCCTGCACCGGGCCCTATCGTGAAGGGCATGAGTGACACCCCTCCTGAGTCTTCCGAGTCCCCCGCCGACTTCGACGCCATGACCCGCGACATCGCCGAGGTCCCCGCCGTCGAGGTGATCGTGACGGTCGCCGTCAACCTGATGAGCGCCGCCGCGGTGAAGCTCGGTCTGACCGAGGAGGGCGACAAGTACAAGGACCTGGACGAGGCCCGCAAGCTGGTGACCGCGCTGGCCGGTCTGCTGGACGCGAGCGCGACCGAGATCAGCTCCTTCCACGCGGCGCCGCTGCGCGACGGGCTGAAGTCGCTCCAGCTGGCGTTCCGCGAGGCGTCCCTCGTCCCGGACGAGCCGGGCCAGGGGCCGGGCGAGAAGTACACGGGCCCCGTCTACGGCTAGCCCCGGGTAGTAAAACAACTAGTCGCGTACGTACAAGGGCTCGCCCGGCGGCGTCGCCCCGGCCGGCAGCAGTGCCAGGTCGAGGCCGCGCACCAGGCGGGCCCTCAGTGTTTCGTCGGCGGCGAGGCGCTCGGCGACGGCGCGGGCGGCCGCGGCGGGTGCGGCGGACTCGTCCAGTACGAGGGCGAGGGTGCCGTCGGCCTGGCCCGGCCCGAGGTGGGCGCGCAGCACGGCGGGCTCGGCGGCGACCGCGGTCCGTACCGCCTCCCGTACGGCGGGGTCGGCGAGGGGGTCGTCCGTCGTACGGCCCTCGGCGAGCGCGAGCAGCGCGGAGCCCGTCAGCTCGTACGGCACTGGACCCGCCAGGTCCAGCACGACGGTGTCCGCCTTCTCGTGCGCAGCCGCCTGCAGCGCCTGGTGCAGGGGTACGGCGACGGGGCGGGCCGCCGGGTCCCAGCGGGCCAGCGAGTCGGTGGAGGTGAAGGCCGGCAGGGCGGTGCGGGAGCCGGCCTTGAGGGTCGGTACGGCCATGTCGCTGGTCTTCTCGCGGCGCAGCCCGTTCTCGTCCTCCTCGACCTCGCCGAGGACGGCCACCACGGGGACGAGCAGCCGGGCGCCCTTGAGTGCCTCCAGGACGGGGCCCACGGCGGTGCGGTCCTCGGCCCAGGCGGTGAGCGCGGCGGCCAGCCGGGGGTCGGCGGTGCCGTCGTCGTCGGAGAAGCCGGAGTCGGGAATGTTCTTGTTCGCCACGGTCACCGACCCTATCGGGCGGATGTCGGGGGGATGCCGCTGGGCTTGTGCGGCCCCGGAAACCGCTGGTTCACAGGCTTCACGGCTTTCTCAGATTTCCCTGACGCACATCTAACGTCCGTCTAACGGGTCGCACAGTTGCCGTCTCCAGCATCGCGGGATGGAGTCCCCCCGAGCCCGCCGCAGCCGCCGCGCCCGTCCGTCCAGGACGCGCACCCTGCTCCACACCGCCCTCGCCGTGGTGGCCTTCGTGGGCGGTACGGCCGCCGGGACCGTGTACGTGAAGGCTCGGGCGCACTCCGGTGCGAGCCCCGTATCGTCGTCGGCGACGGCGTCGGCCTCCACCTCGGGCCCGGCGGGCGGGGAGGATGCGGTGGAACCTGTGGCGGAGCCGGCTGTGGACCACGACGCGCTGCTGGCCGCGGCCGTGAAGTCGGTGCCCGTCGAGGACGGCGCCGAGGTGTCGGTGGCGGTGCTGGACCTGGACTCGGGCCAGAGCGCCTCGTACGGGGACGGCTCGTTCGACACGGCGAGCATCGTCAAGGTCGACATCCTGGCGGCGCTGCTACTCCAGGCCCAGGACGCGGGCCGGCACCTCACGGCGGACGAGAAGTCGTACGCCACCACGATGATCGAGAACAGCGACAACACCGCCGCCTCCGAGCTGTGGCGGACCATCGGCAGGGCGGAGGGCCTCGACGCCGCGAACGAGCGGCTGGGACTCACGGACACCGAGGGCGGCGACGGCATGCTGTGGGGGCTGACGCAGACCACGGCCGCCGATCAACTCAGGCTGTTGCAGCAGGTGTTCGGGGACGACTCGAAACTGAGCGAGGCCTCGCGGACGTATCTGCAGGGACTTATGGGACGGATCGAGGCCGACCAGCAATGGGGCGTGTCGGCGGCGGCCGACGGCTCCGCGTGGGCGCTGAAGAACGGCTGGCTGCCGCGCAGCACGACGGGGCTGTGGGACATCAACAGCATCGGCCGGGTGACGGTCGGCGGCAGTGACCACCTGGTGGCGGTGCTGTCCAAGGGCAACTCGACGCAGGCGAAGGGGATTGCGCTGGTCGAGTCGGTGGCGAGGGCGGCGGTTTCGGCGCCGTCGAGGGGCGCGTCCTCGTCCGCCTCTGCTGCGCCCTCCGCGTCCGTCCCGGAGTGACGGGCCGGCGGGCTCAGAAGCCGTCGAAGCGTGGGCGGCGGCCGCGCCACAGGACGACCGCCGCGACGAGCAGGACCCCGCCTACGCTGCCCGCGAGCGGGGCCGCCCAACCGCTGGTTCCGTCATCCGACTTGGACGCGTCCGGGCCGGGGCCGAAGTACTTCTCGCCGTACGACACCGCCTGCAGGCCCTTGGGCTTGAGGCGGCCGGCGGCCTTGATCGCGGCGGCCGGGTCGATCATGCCGAAGCCGCGGGAGTCGTCGCGGCCGCCCGCGGGAGGATTGCGGGCGGTGTCCTCGAGGAGCTGCTTGATCTGCGCGGGGGCCAGCCCCGGGTGGGCGGCCTTGATCAGGGCGACCGCGCCCGAGACGAACGCCGAGGCGGCGCTGGTCCCCCAGCCCTCGTAGTACTTGTGGTCGGGGTCGGCGATGACGATCTTGTCGCCGGGGGCACTGACGGTGGCGTACCAGCGGCGGGTGGAGAACGAGGCGCGCACGCCGAAGCGGTCGACGGCGGTGGCGGCGATGACTCCCGGGTAGGCGGCCGGATAGGAGACATGGTCGCCCTTGTCGCCGCCGTTGCCGGCCGAGGCGACGACGGTCACGTTCTTCTTCAGGGCGTACTGGACGGCCTCGTCCTCGGCGGGTTCGGGGTGGGCCGATGCGGAGTCGTCGCCGAGGGAGAGGTTGATGACGTCGGCGCCGTGGTCGGTGGCCCAGCGGATGCCTTCCGCGAGGGCGTTGCCGCGGGTGGAGCGGGCCTTGCCGCGGGCGGTGTCGCCGTCCTCGAGGATCACCCGCACCGGCAGGATCTTCGCCTCGGGGGCGATGCCCATGACGCCGTCGGCGTCGCCGGGGCCGTGTCCGTGCCCGGCGATGATGCCGGCCATGGCGGTGCCGTGCCGGGCCCAGGCCCGGTCCCCCTGCTCGGCCCCGAAGCCGATCATGTCCTGGGCGGGCAGGACGTTGCCGACGAGGTCGGGGTGGTCGGCCTCGACGCCGGTGTCGAGGACGGCGACGGTGATGCCCCTGCCCTTGGTGATCTGCCAGGCCTGCTGGATGTGCAGGGCGTCGAGGGCCCACTGCTGGGCGCGTATGCCGTCGGCGTGGGCGACGGTGGACGGCACCAGGGCGAGGGAGGCGGCGAGCAGGACGCTCAGCGCTGCGGTGCGGCGCGTCACGAGGGGTTCTCCGTGGGCGAGGTGACGTCTTTGCGCAGGGCCCGTTCGATGCGGTCGGCGAGGCCCTGGGCCTCGTTGCCGAGGCCTGCCTGGGCGGCGGCCGCGGTGGCACCGGTCTGGGTGGCCTGCTCGGCGGGGACCGGGGTGTCGACGCTGCGGCCGTCGGCCCAGCCGGAGACGGCGTAGACGACGACGGGGGCGTCGGTGAGGACGGAGACGGTCCAGGAGGCGCGCTGCTTGTTGCCGAAGCGGGCGGCGGCGGTGTTCTTCGCGGGGTAGGGGCGGGGCATGAGGTCGGTGCGGGTGGCGAGGCCCTGGCTCTGGAAGCGTTTGGCGAGGGAGTTCATGGATGCGGTGTCGGCCTCGGTGAAGAGGAGGCCGACGGTGGTGACGAAGCTCTGGGTGGCGTCGGTGTAGGTGGCGCGGAGCAGTCGCCGGCAGCCGACCGGTGCGAGGGCCTTCTGCAGCAGCGGGTCGAAGGCGTCCTTGCATCCGCTGTCCGGTGCTACGGCGATGCGGGTCCAGGTCCGGTCGGCGCCGCCGGGTCCGGCACCCGTGCCCTGCACGGTGCGCGGGAACAGCTGGTCCACGGGCACGTTGTGCCACAGGTCCCCGGCCGCGGCGAACGTGTCCTGCCCGCCGCCGTCCCCGGAGCCGCCGACCAGCCAACTCCCGGTGACTGCCCCGCCGATGAGCCCGAGCCCGAGCACGACACAGGCGGCGACGGCGACGGTGCGCGAACGCACCCGCCCCCCCAGCGGCCGCGGCCGGACCCGCTCGTCGTACCCCTCGGGCTCCCCGAACGACACCACGGGCCGTCCACCCCCGAGCCCGCCACCGGGCATCCCCGGAGCAGTCCAGGAGAGCGCCGGGTCGGGCCCCAGGCCTTCCACCCGAGTGCCCGGCAGGGGTGGCATGGGCGGCGACTGCGATGCGGGGCCGGCGCTCGGGCGGGTGGAGGGCATGGGAGGTGTGACCGCGCCGGCGGTTGAGCTCGGGCGCGCAGACGGCACCGGAGGGACGGCCGTGCCGGGGGTCGAGCTCGGCCGGGCAGGCGGCATCGGCATGGACGGGCCGGGCGGACGGGCCGGTTCGGCGGGGGCAGCGCCCGGGCGGGCATCCGCCGCCGGGGTGCTGCCGGGACGGCCGGCCGGCTGTGCGGCTGCGCCCGGGCGGGCAGGGGGCATGGGCCCGGCAGCCGAGCCGGGGCGTCGTGGCGGATCGACGGGGGCCGGGGGCGTGGTCGAACCGCCAGGGGTCTCCGCCGGACGAGCGGGAGACGCGGACGCGGCCAACTCAGACCGGTGCAACGGGCCGGCAGACGGCGCAGACGACGACCCCGACCGCGTACCCGGACCGGCCGAAGCATCCGAACTCGCCGGAACAGCCGAGCCAGAACCGTCAGCCGCACGCGCAGAAGGCATCCGACCAGCGGCCGAACCGGTGCGGCCTCGCGGGTCAGCAGACCGCGACGACGACGCCGACGGCGTGCCCGGAACGGCCGAAGCAGAGGGACTCGGCGGGACGGCCGAGCCAGAACCCGAAGCCGCACGCGCAGAGGGCGTCGCACCAGCAGCCGAACCAGTGCGGCCTCGCGGATCAGCAGACCGCGACGACGATGCCGACGGCGTACCCGGAACGGCCGAAGCAGAGGGACTCGCCGGAACAGCCGAGCCAGAACCCGAAGCCGCACGCGCAGAAGGCATCCGACCAGCGGCCGAACCGGTGCGGCCTCGCGGATCAGCAGACCGCGACGACGACGCCGACGGCGTGCCCGGAACGGCCGAAGCAGAGGGACTCGGCGGAACGGCCGAGCCAGAACCCGAAGCCGCATGCGCAGAGGGCGTCGCACCAGCAGCCGAACCGGTGCGGCCTCGCGGGTCAGCGGACGGCGATCCGGGTTGCGTGCCCGAAGCAGCGGGGGCGTTCGTGGTGCCCGGCGGGGGTGTGGGGCGGTGGCTGGGGCGTGGGGGTACGGCGGTGCGCGGTGTGCGGGCTTCCTCGCGGTCGCTCGCCGGAGGAGCGTCCGGGAAGCGGGCCGAGGACTGTGGCGGGGGTGGCGTCTGCGGGCTCGACCAGGCCTCGCCGCCCACCGGACCGTCCCGGGGCGGTTCGGGCGCGGCGTTCGAGCCCGTGGAGGGGGTGCGGTGGCCGAAGGCCTCGAAGCGTTCGGAGCCTCGCCAGGGGGACCAGGCCCCGCCGGAGGCCGTCTCGGCGTCCTGCGGCCGGCTTTCCGAGGGCGACGATCCGACCGTCGGCGGCTGGGCAGGGCGCGGCGGAATGGAGGCGTGCTGCGCTTCCGTGCTCATGCGCCCCCCGTTTCCTCGCGCCCGGGCCGTCCACCTGTACGCGGGCCGTCGTCCTTGTGCTCAACCGACCGACGCCGGGCCAGTCCGTCCCGGCACGCATACCCGCACGAACGGACCGGCATCCGGATGCGCATGTGCAACCGCCGCCGTTCCGCCGTACGTGCGCGTCACTCTACGGGCTGCCCCTGTCGATGCGGGAACCAGTCCACGAGCACGAGGCATCTGCCCGGAACGTCCCCCTACCCTGCGGTAATCCTGTCTGGCAGGCTTCGTTCATGACTGCGCGCGCCGCCGACCGGGTCCGTTACGACCGGGCCACCGCCCATCTCGACGCCCCTCTCGCCATCGTGGACCTGGATGCCTTCGACGCCAACGCGGACGATCTCGTGCGCCGCGCGGGCGGCAAGCCGATCCGGGTCGCCAGCAAGTCCGTCCGCTGCCGGGCCCTGCTGGAGCGGGTCCTGGCGAGAGACGGGTTCGCGGGCATCATGTCGTTCACCCTCGCCGAGTCCCTGTGGCTGGCGCGCGGCGGCTTCGACGACATCCTGCTCGCCTATCCGTCCGCGGACCGGGCCCGCTTCGCCGAGCTGGCCAGTGACCCCAAGCTCGCCGCCGCCGTGACCGTCATGATCGACGATCCCGCACAGCTGAGGCTCATCGACGAGGCCCGCGACGGCGGGCGCGAAGTCATCCGGGTCTGCCTGGAGTTGGACACCTCGCTGAAGCTTTTCGGGGGGCGCGTCCGCGTCGGGGCGCGCCGCTCGCCGCTGCACTCCCCCGCCCAGGTCGCCGACCTGGCCCGGCTGGTGGCCCGGCGGCCGGGGTTCAAGATCGTGGGGATCATGGCGTACGAGGGGCACATCGCGGGCGTCGGTGACTCCGTGGCCGGGCGGCCGCTGCGGTCGCGTGCCGTACGGCTCATGCAGGCGACGGCCCGTCGGGAGCTGGCCGAGCGGCGCGGCGAGGTGGTGCGTGCGGTGCGGGCCGTCGTACCGGATCTGGAGTTCGTCAACGGCGGCGGCACCGGCAGTGTGCAGTACACCGCCGCCGAGGACGCCGTCACCGAGATCGGCGCCGGCTCGGGGCTGTACGTGCCCCGGCTGTTCGACAACTACACCTCGTTCAGCGGGCGTCCGGCGGCCCTGTTCGCCCAGCCCGTCGTACGCCGGCCAGGCGTCGGGGTGGTCACGGTGCTCGGCGGCGGATACCCCGCCTCCGGTGCGGCCGGCACCGACCGGCTGCCCGTCCCGTACCTGCCTCAGGGGCTGCGCTACGACCCCCAGGAGGGGCCCGGCGAGGTGCAGACCCCGCTGCTCGGCTCCCCCGCCGACGACCTGCTGATCGGCGACAAGGTGTGGTTCCGGCACGCCAAGGCCGGTGAGCTGTGCGAGCGCTTCGACGTGCTGCATCTGGTCGAGGGGGACGAGGTGACGGCGACCGTCCCGACGTACCGCGGGGAAGGCCACACCTTCCTCTAGCCGTGGCCCGCCGGTCAGTACACGGTGTCCGCCTGGTCCGGGACGACGAAGCCGTCGTCCCTCAGGAGGGCGTCCTTGGCGCCGTCGGACGCGTTGTGGGCCTTGGTCGAGCACGGGTACGGGTCGGGCCTGCGCGGCAGGGGGTCGATGAACATGGGGTTGATCAGCCAGCGGCCGTCGGCGTTGTCATAGGCCCGGCACATCAGTTCCGGCTTGTTGCGGTTGAGGACGAGGTGCGCGCCGGTCGCGTCGCCGACGAAGGTGACGTCGGTGTCGGCGTCCCCGGCCGCGAGGACCGGGCGCCGCGGCCACGGCTGCCGCTGCCAGGCTGCGGCGCCGTGGACGCCGTAGATCTCCTGGTTGATCCAGCAGCGTTTGCCGTCAATGTACGGGATCGCCGTGCCGCGGGTCGCGGGGACGTTGCCGCAGCCCTGGTTGCTGGGTGTGATGCGGCCGCGGCGGTCGAGGAGCGAGCGGATGGCGATGGTGTGGGCGGGGTCGATGCCGATGGCCCGGGACCAGACCTCGGTGATCGGTTCGGAGCCCGCGGAGACGATGTAGACGTCGAATCCGGCCCGTTGGAGGGTGCGGATGAGGTCGCGCTGCTGGTCGTAGTAGCGGACGTAGGCGGGCACGGTGCGGGTACCGAGGGTGCGGGTGGCGCCGATGGGCGCCGCCAGGGCCTCGGTGCGGGCCTGGCGGGCGTAGGAGGCGAGTTCGTCGGGGGTGCGGCCGGCGAAGAGCTGGGGCACCCAGGCGTACTGCGGGACGGTGCGGCGGTGGTTCCAGGTGCCGGCGTAGGCGGGGGCGCCGCTCGCGGTGGTGGCGTTCTCCCGGATGTCGAGGATCTCGTCGGTGCAGCGGGCGTTGGTCGAGGTGCGCAGGGGTGCGGGGGTGCCGGCGCCGCAGGCCTCGGTCAGGGCGCGGTCGGCGGCCTCCGTGAGCCAGGGGCTGGTGTCCTTCCAGCGGGCCGGACGCAGGAGTGCGTCGTGTCTGAGGACCCAGGAGAGGGTGGCGTCGGTGACGTCGTTCTTGGTGACGGTGTTGTCCCAGTCGAAGACGGCGACCGGGTGGCGGCCGGCTCCCGAGCAGGTGCCGCGTTCGTCGATCACCTGCTGGAGGCGGGCGCGGTTGTCGCCGTACCAGATGCCGGTCAGACGGGGGCAGTTCGAGGGCGGGGAGACGGGGGGTGCGGTGGGCGCGGCCGCCAGGGCGGCGGCCGCGGCCAGGGTCCACGCGAGAAGGGGTCGCATACGCGTGGACCGTACCGTTTCGTCCCTACAGGGGCGTGACGTACGCGCCCGCGATTCCGCCGTCCACCAGGAAGTCGGTGGCGTTGACGAAGGAGGAGTCGTCGCTGGCCAGGAAGGCGACGGCGGCGGCGATCTCCTCGGCCTCGGCGAAGCGGCCGACCGGGATGTGCACCAGGCGGCGGGCGGCCCGCTCGGGGTCCTTCGCGAACAGTTCCTGCAGGAGCGGGGTGTTGACCGGGCCCGGGCACAGGGCGTTCACGCGGATGCCCTCGCGGGCGAACTGCACGCCCAGCTCTCGGGACATGGCGAGCACACCGCCCTTGGAGGCCGTGTAGGAGATCTGAGAGGTGGCGGCACCCATCCGCGCCACGAAGGACGCCGTGTTGATGATGGAGCCCTTGCCCTGCTGCCGCATGTAGGGGATGGCGGCCTTGCAGCACAGGTAGACGGAGGTGAGGTTGACCTCCTGGACGCGCTTCCAGGCCTCCAGGCCGGTCTCCAGGATGGAGTCGTCGTCCGGGGGCGAGATGCCCGCGTTGTTGAAGGCGATGTCGACGCTGCCGTAGGTGTCGAAGGCCGTCTTGAAGAGGGCCTCGACCTGCTCGGCGTCGGTGACGTCGACCTTCACGAAGGTCCCGCCGACCTCGTCGGCGGCCGCCTTGCCACGGGCCTCGTCGACGTCGCCGCAGACGATGTTCGCGCCCTCGGAGGCGAGCCGGCGCGCGGTGGCGAGGCCGATGCCGCTGCCGGCCCCGGTGATGACGGCCGTACGGCCCACCAGGCGGCGGCAGATGGTTTCTTCGGTCATGAGCGGTCAGGCCTCCGTGCTGATGAAGACGTTCTTGGTTTCGGTGAAGGCGGTCAGGGCGTCCGGACCGAGCTCGCGGCCCAGGCCGGACTGCTTGTAGCCGCCGAAGGGGGTCCAGTAGCGGACGCTGGAGTGTGAGTTGACGGAGAGGTTGCCGGCGCGGACGGCCCGCGAGACGCGCAGGGCGCGGCCCAGGTCACGGGTCCACAGGGAGCCGGCCAGTCCGTACGGGGTGTCGTTGGCGAGGCGGATCGCGTCGGCCTCGTCGGTGAAGGGCAGCAGGACGGCGACGGGGCCGAAGATCTCCTCACGGGCCGCGTCCGAGTCGTGCCGCTCGCCGGTGAGCACGGTCGGTGGGAACCAGAACCCGGGCCCGTCGGGGGCGCTGCCCCGCAGGGCCGGGGCCTCGTCGGGCACGAACGACCGCACCCGGTCCAGCTGCTGACGGCTGATCAGCGGGCCCATCTGGGTCTTCTCGTCGGCGGGGTCGCCTACGACGACGGACCCCAGCGCGTCGGCGAGCAGTTCGCGGACCTCGTCGTAGACGGCCTCCTGGACCAGGATCCGGGTGCGGGCGCAGCAGTCCTGGCCGGAGTTGTCCAGGAACGAGAAGGGGTCGACGGCGGTCTTGAGGTCGGCGTCGGCGAAGACGATGTTGGGGCTCTTGCCGCCGAGTTCGAGGGTGACCGGCTTGACCAGCCGGGCACAGCGCTCCATGACCTCACGGCCGGTGCGGGTGGAGCCGGTGAACACGATCTTCGCCACGTCGGGGTGGTCGACGAGGGCACGGCCGGCGGTGTGGCCATAGCCCGGGACCACCTGGAAGAGGTGCTCCGGCAGGCCCGCCTCCAGGGCGAGTTCGGCCAGGCGCAGGGCTGTCAGCGGGGTGGTCTCCGCGGGCTTGAGGACGACCGCGTTGCCCGCGGCGAGCGCCGGGAAGGAGCCCCAGGCGGCGATGGGCATCGGGAAGTTCCAGGGGGCGATGACGCCGACCACGCCGAGCGGTTCCTGGAAGGTGACGTCCCAGCCGCCGGTGACCGGGATCTGCTTGCCGAGGAGGCGTTCGGCGCCGCCCGCGGAGTACAGCAGGAGGTCACGGGCGTTGCCGGCCTCCCAACGGGCGTTGCCGAGGACGTGGCCCGCCTCGCGGACCTCGAGCCGGGCCAGCTCCTCGACGTGTGCGTCGACGACGTCGGCGAAGCGGCGCAGCAGCCGGGCCCGGTCGGCGGGTGCGGCGGCCGCCCAGGTCCGCTGGGCGGCCACCGCGCGGGCGACGGCGCGGTCCACCTCGGCCGCGTCGGCGGCGGGGACGGTGGCGACGACCTCCTCGGTGGCGGGGTTCAGTACGACGAGTTCGTGCTCGGCAGACAACAGGGGCCTCACATGCGTTCGAAGGAGCGGCGCAGCTCCCAGTCGGTCACCGCGGCGTCGAAGGCCTCGAGCTCGACGCGCGCCATGTTGCGGTAGTGCGCGACGACCTCGTCGCCGAAGGCGGCCTTGGCGATGGGGCTCTTCTCCCAGAGCTCGGCGGCCTCGCGCAGGGTGGTCGGGACGTGCTCGTACTCGGCGGTGTAAGCGTTCCCCGCGCAGGCCTCGGGAAGCTCCAGCTTCTGCTCGATGCCGTACAGCCCGGCCGCGACCAGCCCGGCGACGGCGAGGTGCGGGTTGACGTCACCGCCCGGCAGCCGGTTCTCGAAGCGCAGCGAGCGGCCGTGGCCGACGACCCGGAGCGCACAGGTGCGGTTGTCGTACCCCCAGGCGACGGCGGTGGGGGCGAAGGAGCCCGGCTGGAACCGCTTGTAGGAGTTGATGTTGGGGGCGTACAGCAGCGAGAAGTCGCGCAGGGCGGCGAGCTGTCCGGCGAGGAAGTACCGCATGACGTCGGACATGCCGCCCGGGTCCTCGGAGGAGCCCGCCATCGCGTTGTTCCCGGCCGCGTCCGCCAGCGAGAGGTGGATGTGGCAGGAGTTGCCCTCCCGCTCGTTGTACTTGGCCATGAAGGTGATCGACACGCCCTCCTGGGCGGCGATCTCCTTGGTGCCGGTCTTGTAGATCGCGTGCTGGTCGCAGGTGACGAGTGCGTCGTCGTAGCGGAAGGCGATCTCGTGCTGGCCGGGGTTGCACTCGCCCTTGGCGGACTCGACGGTCAGTCCGGCGCCCGCCATCTCGTTGCGGATACGGCGCAGCAGGGGCTCGATGCGCCCCGTGCCCAGCACCGAATAGTCGATGTTGTACTGGTTGGCCGGAGTCAGCCCTCTGTAGTTGGCGTCCCAGGCCTGCTCATAGGTGTCCTTGAAGACGATGAACTCCAGCTCGGTGCCTACCTGGGCGGTGAAGCCGTGCTCGGCGAGGCGCTCCAGCTGGCGGCGCAGGATCTGCCGCGGGGCGGCGACCACGGGCGAGCCGTCGTTCCAGGCGAGGTCGGCGATCAGCATGGCCGTACCGGCGTTCCAGGGCACCCGGCGCAGGGTGCGCAGGTCCGGGTGCATGGCGAAGTCGCCGTAGCCGCGCTCCCAGGAGGACATCGCGTAGCCGTCGACCGTGTTCATCTCGGTGTCGACGGCGAGGAGGTAGTTGCAGCCCTCGGTGCCGTGGTGGAGGACCTCGTCGAGGAAGAAACGTGCGGCGAACCGCTTGCCCTGGAGCCGCCCTTGCATGTCGGGAAAGGCCAGGACGACAGTGTCGATCTCACCGCTCGCGACGAGGGCATGCAGCTCCTCGACGCCGAGCGGGGGTGTGCGGTCTGCCACGGGAGGGCTCCTTCGGCTGCTGCTCGCTTTTTCGACCGGGCCGGAAGCCATAAGGTATTGCGGAGAACCATTGCTTGGGAAGGGGGTGCGGCGGGATGTCGCTGGATCCGGACGGCAGCCTGGAGGACCGGCTCACACCGGTACTGCGGCCGGTGCGGGCGGGCAACGGCTTCGAGGAGGCTCTGGAGCAGATCCTGCAGGTCGTACGACTGGGGCTGGTGCCGGGGGGCGAGCGACTGCCGGCCGAGCGGGAACTGGCGGAGCGGCTCGGGATCAGCCGGGTGACCCTGCGCGAGGTGCTGAAGGTGCTGCAGGACCAGGGTCTGGTGGAGTCCCGGCGCGGGCGCTACGGCGGCACGTTCGTCCTGCCGCGCGCGGACGCGGGCGGCGAGGACGAGCTGCGGCGCCGGGTCGCCGAGGTCGACATCGAGGACGTCCTGCGTTTCCGGGAGGTCCTGGAGGTGGGGGCGGCGGGGCTGTGCGCGACGCACGGCCTGGGCACGGCGCAGGCGGACCGGCTGCGCGAGGCACTGACCCGCACGGGCGACGCCCCGCTCGCCGACTACCGGCGGCTGGACACGATGCTGCATCTGACGCTGGCCGAGCTGTGCGGATCACCGACGCTGACGGCGCAGTACGCGGCGGTCCGGGCGACGGTGAACGACCTGCTCGACTGCATCCCGCTGCTCGTCCGCAACCTGGAGCACTCGCAGCGGCAGCACGTCGCGCTGGTGGAGGCGGTCCTGGACGGGGACGCGGACGGGGCGCGGGAGATGATGCGGGAGCACTGCGCCGGGACGGCGGCGCTGCTCAGGGGCTTCCTGGCGTGAGGAGCCGCTTTCCCGGGGGCCTTGCCTTCGAGGCCACCTCTCGACAAAGGTACGAATACAATCCTTTGCAGGACCGGGAGGTCGCATGGCGGACGGGCCACTGATCGGCATCAGTACGTATCTGGAGGCCGGGGCGCGCTGGGGCGTGTGGGAGCTGGAGGCCGCGCTGCTGCCGACCGGCTACCCGCGGCTGGTCCAGCGGGCCGGCGGCCTGGCCGCGATGCTGCCGCCGGACGCGCCGGAGCACGCCTCAGCGGCCGTCGCGCGTCTCGACGGTCTGGTGATCGCGGGCGGCCCGGACGTCGAGCCGGTCCACTACGGCGCGGAGCCCCACCCTCGGACGGGCCCGCCGGCCCGTGCCCGGGACGCCTGGGAACTGGCGCTGATCGATGCCGCCCTGGCCGCCCGGATCCCCCTGCTGGGCATCTGCCGGGGCATGCAGCTTCTGAACGTCGCCCTGGGCGGCACGCTGGTCCAGCACATCGACGGCCATGCCGAGGTCGTCGGCGTGTTCGGCCACCACCCGGTCAAGCCGGTGCCCGGCACGCGGTACGCCGGCGCCGTCCCCGAGGAGACGTCCGTACCGACCTATCACCACCAGGCCGTCGACCGGCTCGGCACCGGCCTGATCCCCTCGGCGCACGCGGCGGACGGGACGGTGGAGGCGCTGGAACTGCCGTCCGCCGACGGCTGGGTGCTGGGCGTGCAGTGGCATCCGGAGATGGGGGACGACCTGCGGGTGATGCGGGCGCTGGTGGAGGCGGCTTCTTCGGCTACGAGGCCTTCAGCCGTCTCCTGAGCCAGGCGAGGGCGGCGTCGCCCTGGGCGCGCTGGAAGGCGCGCAGGGTGGGCAGGCCGGGTGGGGCGGGCAGCAGGGAGTGCTCCACGAAGTACCCGGCCAGTGCCGCGAGCACGGCCGTGACGTCGACCGGATCCGCGTCCCGGCCCAGCGGATGTGCCGTGAACACCTCCTCCGGGTCCGGACCGCCCTGGGCCCGCACGCACGGCAGCATGACCAGCAGGTCGAACCACGGTGCGGCGCGCACGGCGTGCGGCCAGTCGACGAAGACGACGCGGTCTTCGGCGGTGAGCAGCATGTTGTCGGCGCGCAGGTCGGCGTGGGCGAGAGTGTCGCCGGAGGCGGCCTGAGGCCAGTCCGCGGCGATGTCGGCGAGGCGGGACAGCTGGGAGAAGGTCCAGGCGTCGAGGCGTCCGCGGACCTCGCGCTCCGGCTGCGCCCGCAATCGCTGCCAGCCGGAGAAGTCGTCGGCGAGCGCTTCGGCGACGGGCGGGGCGTCCACGGGGGACGGGGTGAGGGTACGGCTCAGCTCTCCCACGGCGTCGAGGACGCGCCGCAACTCCCGCTGCCGCCAGGGGACATGAGGCTGACGGCCGGGGATCTCCTCCAGGACCAGGGCGACCCAGGTGCCGTCGTCGTAGGTGCCGAGGAGACGGGGAGCGGGGACGGTGGGCGGGAGGGCGGCGGTGTGGCGGGCCTCGGTGCGGTGCAGGGTGGGGCTGTGCGGGTTGGTCTCCGCGCTGACCGCCTTGACGAAGGCGCGGCTGCCGTCGGCGGTTCGGATGCGGGCGGCTGTGCCCGGGGAGAAGCCACCGGGTTGGGTGACGGCGTGGACGACGGGGGTGCCGCCGAGCACGTCTGCGACGGCGTTGCGCACGGTGGGCGGGAGTGCCTCCCAGGGTGTGCGGACGCCTGCGGCGGGCGGGGCGGGGGTGGTCATGCGCCTCATGGTGGTCCCCGGCGGCCCCTGCCCGCCAAGGGTTTTCGCCCCCGCCGCCCCTTCCCGTCCCGAACCCAGGGGCCAGCCCCCGGACCCCCGCTCCTCAAACGCCGGAGGGGCTGGATTTTCGCCGGCCGGGGGTTTGATCTTTCAGCCCGTCCGGCGTTTGAGGACGAGGCCGTTCAGGCCGATCGGGGGTCTGGGGGCGGAGCCCCCAGGGGTCGGGACGGGAAGGGGCGGCGGGGGCGAGGAAAGTCGTCACCCCCGGGTCAGCGACAGCAGGTCCCGTGCCGGCCCCACCGGCCGGTGCCCCGTCGGCCATACCGCCCGTAGGTCCCGGGCGAGCGCGACGCCGGCGACCGGCACCGGCACCAGCCGCCGCATCGCCAGCTCCTCCCCCACCGCCAGCTCACTCAACACCGCCGGCCCCGCCCCACTGACCGCCGCAGCCTTCACCGCAGTCGTCGACGACAGCTCGATCAGCGGCCGCGCCAGCCCGCCCAGCGCCGCGTCCAGGACCTGTCGGGTCCCCGACCCCTGCTCGCGGAGGATCAGCGGCGTCGCCGCCAGCTCCGAGGCCTCCAGCGGACGCTTGCGCCGGGCCCACGCGTGCCCCGGAGCGGTCACCACGATCAGACGGTCGTGTGCGATCACCGTCGAGTCCAGACCGGGCGGCACACTGACCCCCTCCACGAATCCCAGATCGGCCTCGCCGGACAGCAACCGCTCCCCCACCGCCGCCGAGTTGCCCGCAAGCAGGGACACCGCCGTGTCGGGCCGCTGGGCGCGCAGTGCCAACAGCCAGCCGGGCAGCAGGTATTCGGCGATGGTCATGCTCGCCGCCACCCGCAGCCGGGAGTCCCGCCGGTCCCGCAGCGCCTGCGCCCCCACGTCGAAGGCCTCCGCCGCCTCGACGATCCGCCGCGCCCAGTCCGTGACCAGCGCACCGGCGTCCGTGAGGCGGGAACCCCGCGGCGAACGGTCGACCAGGGCCACCCCCAACTGCCGTTCCATGGACCGGATCCGGCTGCTCGCCGCCGGCTGGGTGATCCCCACCTCCCGCGCGGCCCCGCCCAGACTGCCGAGCCGCGCCACCGCCAGCAGCAGCTCCAGCGCCCCGAGATCGGGCACCCGATGCGCCAGCGAGACGACGGCCGGCGGCTCCTCCCTGTTACTCATAACTTCAGCTTATGTCCTCATAGAGACATACTCCCTGGTCGCGGCGAATCGGCAGCGAGACCGTGAGGCATGGTCACCGCAGCCCAGCCCCTTCCGCGTGCCACCGCACGCCCTCCACGCGCCACGGCCGTCCGCCACCTCGGACCCAACTGGTACGCCACCGTCATGGGCACCGCCATCGTCGCCACCGCAGGGTCGGCGCTCCCCTTCGGCATTCCCGGCCTGCGCACCGCCTGCGCAGCCGTGTGGACCCTGTCCCTCGGCCTCCTGCTCGCCCTGCTCGCCGCCCGCGCCCTGCACTGGAGGCACCACCGCGACCAGGCCCGCGCCCATCTCCTCGACCCGGCGACGGCACCGTTCTACGGATGTCTCGCCATGGCCCTGCTGGCCGTCGGCGGCGGCGCCGTCACGGTCGGCCGGTACTGGATCGGACCGCACGACGCGCTCCTTCTCGACGCCGTGCTGTTCACCGCCGGAACGGTGGTGGGGCTCGGGGCCGCCGTCGCCGTGCCGTACCTCATGGCCGTACGAGACAAGGTCGAGCCGGACCAGGCCACGCCGGTGTGGCTGCTGCCCGTCGTCGCGCCCATGGTGTCCGCGGCGCTCGGGCCGCTCCTCGTGCCGCACCTGCCGGCCGGGCAGCCCCGGGAGACGCTTCTGTTCGCCTGCTTCGCGATGTTCGGCCTGAGTCTCCTCGCGACCCTGCTGATGCTGCCGGTGGTCTTCGGTCGGCTGATCACCGGTGGTCCGCTGCCCCTCGCCCTGACCCCGACGCTGTTCCTGGTGCTCGGGCCGCTCGGGCAGTCCACCACCGCGGTCGGCAAGTTCGCGGACGCGGCGCCGGGGGTCGCACCGGCGCCGTACAGCGCGGGATTCGGCATCCTCGCCGTCCTGTACGGCGTGCCGGTGATGGGTTTCGCGCTGCTCTGGCTGGTGTTCGCCACCGCGCATGTGGTGCGGGCACGGCGGCAGGGCATGGGCTTCGCGATGACGTGGTGGGCGTTCACCTTCCCGGTGGGTACCTGCGTCACGGGCGCCGAGGCGCTCGCCCGGCACACCGGGCTCGTCGTGTACGACTGGCTCTCGGTCGGGCTGTACGTCCTGCTCGTCGCCGCCTGGGGCACCGCCGCCCTGCACACGGCCCGCGGTCTGGTCAGCGGAGCGCTGCTCGCAGCGCCTCGCCCAGCACTCCCGGCGCCTCGGTCAACGACGGCCCGTACCAGGTCAGATGGCGTCCGCTGACCAGGGCGCACTTCAGTCCGGGGAACGCCTCCGGGCCGTCCTCGGCCGTGAAGCGGTACGGCTCGTCCGGCAGTACGACGACGTCCGGGGCGGCCGCCCGCAGGTCGTCGAGCGGGATGCGGGGGTAGCGGTCCGGGTGGGTGGCGTAGAGGTGGTCGACGCCGAGGCGGGAGAGTACGTCGCCCGCGAAGGTGTCCCGGCCCAGGACCATCCAGGGGCGGCGCCAGATCGGGACCACGGCCGTCGTGCGGTGCTCCGGGCCCGGCAGGCGGGACCAGGTCGTCTCGGCCTCGTCGAGCCAGCGGGGGCGGGAGGTCGCCCCACAGGCCTCCAGCACCCGGGCGAGCTCCGCGAACGCCTGCGGCATGTCACACACCACCGTCACCAGGACCTCGAGGCCCGCCGCACGCAGTGCCGCCAGGTCGGGCTCCCGGTTCTCCTCCGCGTTGGCCACCACCAGGTCGGGGGCGAGCGCGAGGATGCGGTCCAGCTCGGGGTTCTTGGTGCCGCCGATGCGGGGGACGTCCAGGTGGACGGGGTGCGTGCACCAGTCGGTCGCGCCGACCAGGGCGCCCGGGACCGAGACCGCGATGGCCTCCGTCAGCGACGGGACGAGGGAGACGACGCGCACCGGCACTACCGCGACCGGTTCTGGACCGCCTCGACGTGCTCGGCGACCGCGACGACGACCACCCGCGTGTCCGACACGGTCGCCCGCCACCGGTGGCGTACGCCGCCCGTGAGGTACAGGGTGTCGCCGCGGCCGAGCCGGTAGGCCCGCCCCTCGGCCTCGATCTCCACCGCGCCGTCGGCGACATACATCAACTGGTCGTTGCGGTACTGGAATTCGCGGCCCGCGTCATGGTCCCCGGTGAACTCCGAGGCGTGCATCTGGTGGTGCCCCCGCACCAGGGAACGCACCCGCGGCTCGGCCACCGGCTCGGGCTCGGCGCGCACGACGTCGACGCTGCACGCCGGGTCGGCGGCGGCGAGGAGTTCCACGGCGGTGGTGCGCAGGGCGTCGGCGACCTTCTCCAGGGACGTTCTGCTGGGCCGCGCCCGGTCGTTCTCGATCTGGCTCAGGAAGGGAACCGACAGGCCGCTGCGCCCGGCCACCACGGCGAGGGTGAGCTGCAGCGCCCGACGGCGTCGCCGCACGGCCGCGCCCACTCGCAGGGGCTGATCCTTGTGGTCGTCTTTGTGGTCGCCCATCGCTCCGGCTCCCTCCTTCGCTCGTGGTCCGTGTCGGCGCGGTTCCGTGTGCCGTCCACCGGTGTCCGGGTACGGCTCTGTGATGACTTCTCTGCACCTTACGCAGGTTCGGCAAACCGTTTCACGCGCCCGTCACATCCCCGTAAACACTGCGTGCGGTCAATTCGCCAACTCTGACCCCTGGATGGGCTCCGCCCACTCGCCGGGCACGGATTCCTCCTTCGGGACGAAGCCGCTGACCAGCAGGGCCGGCGGGCGGACGGCGCCGGTGGCGGGGGCGGCCGGCGGTCAGTGCGGGACCGGCCCTCCGCGGGCGGGCGGACGAGGCTCCGGCCGGCCCGTCCGGTGCCGGGATCGCGGGTGTACGTCCGCCGGTTCCGGACGTCGGCGGCGTGGCGCCCAGTTGGTGCCCCGTGTCGCGATCCGGCCGGTCATGGCTGGTCAGTTCGATGGTGCCGCCATGCATCGAGGCGACGCCGGAGGCGGATTCGGCCCGGCCGACCAGGGTGCGCGGCGCGGTGCATGTGCGCTCGGCACTTCCGGCCCGGAGAGCGCTGAGGCTTGGGCGATGGCATGGCGCTCCGTGGTTGGCCGGATCCTTTTCGTACATCCTTCACGCGCGCGTGGGCGGCCCGTCTCGCGACGGACCGCCCACGCGCGCGTGCTTCCCTACGGAAGCGTCATCCGGCCTACTGCGGCGTCATCCGCCCGACCATGTCCGGGTGCTCCTTGAGCCAGGCGGCGACGGCCTCCTGCTCGTGGCCCTGGCCGCGCTTGTTGATCTCGGCCTCCAGGCTGCCGAGCTCGGCCTCACTCATCCTGAAGTTCTTGATCCACTTGGTGAGCTGCGGGTACTGCTCGGGGAACTTGTCGTTGGAGATGGTGCGGATCGTGTTGCCCTCGCCGAAGAGCTTCTTGTCGTCCTTCAGCTTGGTCAGGTCGTACCGGCTGTACGCCCAGTGCGGCAACCACAGCACCACGGCGACGGGCTTCTTCTGGGCGTAGGCACGCTTGAGCTCCGCCAGCATCGCCGGGGTCGAGCCGTCGACGACCTTGTACTCCTTGTCCAGGCCGTAGCCGGGCAGCACCTTCGTCTTGAGCAGGTTCATCTCGCCGGTGCCCGGCTCGATCCCGATGATCTTCCCGCCGAAGAGGCCCCCCTTGCCCTTGAGGTCCTCGTAGGACTTCACGCCCTTGACGTACGAGGGCACGGCGACCTCCAGCGAGGTCGGCTGGTACCACGTGCCGAGGTCCTTGAGACTGTCCTTGGACTTGTCCCAGTAGTTCTTCTGCGCGTACGGCAGCCAGGCGTCGAAGTTGACGTCGAGGTCGCCGGAGGCGAGTCCGGTGTAGACCGGGCCGACGTCCATCTGCTTGAGGTTGAGCCGGTAGCCGCGCCGCTCCAGGACGTTCTTCCAGAGGTGGGTGACGGCGATGTCCTCGTCCCAGGGGAACCAGGCGACGTTCACGGGCCGCTTGGCCTCGGCGGAGGCGGAGTTGTGCGGGACGGGGGCCGCCTTGTCCACGAACCCCGGGTTGTCCTTCAGCCAGGCGCGCACGGCGTCCTGCTGCTTGCCCTTGCCTGCCTTGTTGATCTCGGCCTCGAGGCTGGTGAGCTGCTTCTCGCTCATCTTGAAGTTCTTCAGCCACTTGCCGACGACGGGGTTGTCGCCCGCGAAGCCCTTGCGGGCGAGCGTGTGCACACCGTCGCCCTCGCCCCAGGCACCCTTGGGGTCCTTGAGCTTCTTCAGCTTGTAGTCGTTGTACGCCCAGTGCGGCGACCAGAGGGTGACGACGATGGGCTGCTTCTGGCTGTACGCCCGCTTGAGCTCGGCCAGCATCGCCGGGGTGGAGCTGTCGACGACCTTGTACTCCTTGTCCAGGCCGTATGCCCCAAGCACCTTGCTCTTGAGCAGGGCCATCTCGCCGGCGCTGGACTCGATGCCGGTGATCTTCCCGCCGAAGGTGCCCGCCTTGCCCCTGAGGTCGTCCAGGGAGTCGATGCCCTTCATGTACGAGGGGACGCTCAGCTCCAGGGAGGTCTTGCCGTACCAGGCGCCGAGGTCGTCGAGCTTGCTGCCGTACTTCTTCCAGTACTGGGCGTGCGTGGTCGGCAGCCAGGCGTCGGTCTGGAAGTCGACGGTGCCCTGGGCGAGCGCGGTGTAGAGCGGGCCGGCGTCGAACTGCTTGGCGTCCACCTGGTAGCCGCGCTCTTCGAGGATCTCCTTCCACAGGTAGGTGGAGGCGACGCCCTCGTCCCAGGGGATGTAGCCGATGCTGATCTTCTTGCCCTGGCCGACGTCCTTGCCGTCGGCCACCGGGGCGGAGCCGCTGCTTCCGCCGAAGACGCCCATGCCGCCCGCGACGAGCGCGAGGATCACGACACCGATGACCGCGATCTGCGGACTGGGCCGATACGACCAGATCCTCAGGCCCTGGGCGGCGCGGGCCTTGGCGGCGGCGCGGCGGCCCAGCGGGGAGACATGGGTGCCCAGGGCGCCGGTCATGCGGTCGAGGTAGATCGCGAGGATCACGATCGCGACACCGGCCTCGGAGCCGAGGCCCACGTTGAGCTGGCCGATGGCCTCGTTGACGTCGCCGCCGAGGCCGCTGGTGCCGACCATGCCGGCGATCGCTGCCATGGACAGGCCGAGCATGATGACCTGGTTCACACCGGCCATGACGGTCGGCAGTGCGAGGGGCAGCTGGACGCGCAGGAGGGTGTCGCGGGGCGAGGTGCCGAAGGCCTCGGCGGCCTCGACGAGTTCCTTGTCGACCTGGCGGATGCCCAGTTCCGTCATGCGCACGCCGGGGGCGAGCGCGAAGATCAGGGTGGCGACGATGCCGGCGGAGGCGCCGGTGCCGAAGAACAGGATCGCCGGGATGAGGTAGATCATCGCGGGCAGCGTCTGCATGAAGTCCAGGACGGGCCGGACGAGCCCGCTGACCCGGTTGGAGCGCGCGGCCCAGATGCCGACGGGCACCGAGATCACCAGCGCGATGATGGTGGCGACGAGGACGAGCGAAAGGGTGACCATCGCGTCGTCCCACAGTTCGAGGGAGTCGATGAAGGCGAATCCCACGAAGGTCAGGACACCTGCGAGGGTGCCGCGCAGCCAGAACGCGAGCACGGCGAAGATGCCCGCGAGCAGCAGGGGTTCGGGGGCCTGCAGAACGGCGTTGATGCCGTCGTAGGTGCCCGAGAAGACGGCCTTGAAGAAGTCGAAGAGCCAGGACACATGGGCCAGCAGCCAGTCGACGGTGCTGTTGACCCAGTCGCCGAGCGGGATCCTAGGCATGGACGGCCTCCTCGTTGCCGAGGAAGGCGACCAGGCGCCGGCTCGGGACCACTCCGACGAGTTTGTCCTGGGAGTCGAGGACGGCCACGGGGTGCGTCGTCCGGGCGCTCATCGCGCAGAGCTCGGTGAACGGCGTGTCGGGCGTCGCGGTCTCGCAGTCGCTCGTGCAGCCGCAGTCGGCCTCGTCGCCCTGTACGTCCGTGTCCATGACGGCGGACGCGGTCAGTACGCGGGAGCGGTCGACGTCCTGGATGAAGGAGGCGACGTAGTCGTTCGCGGGCCGCAGCAGGATGTCCTCGGCGGTGCCGGTCTGGACGATACGGCCGTCGCGCATGACGGCGATGCCGTCGCCCAGGCGCATGGCCTCGTTGAGGTCGTGGGTGATGAAGACGATGGTCTTCTTCAGGCTCCGCTGCAGTTCGAGCAGTTGGTCCTGCATGTCGCGGCGGATCAGCGGGTCCAGGGCGCTGAAGGACTCGTCCATCAGCAGCAGGTCGGCGTCGGTGGCGAGGGCGCGGGCGAGGCCGACGCGCTGCTGCATGCCGCCGGACAGCTCGTCGGGCCAGGACTTCTCCCAGCCGGCCAGTCCGCACAGGGCCAGCGCCTCGCCGGCGCGCTGCTCACGCTCGGCGCGGGGCACGCCCTGCACGGCCAGGCCGTAGCCGGCGTTCTCGAGGACGCTGCGGTGCGGGAACAGCGCGAAGTGCTGGAAGACCATGCTGATCTTCCGCGCGCGGACCGCCCGCAGCTCACGGTCGCCGAGCGCGGTCAGGTCCTGGCCGTCGAAGCGGACCTGTCCCGCGGTGGGCTCCAGCAGGCCGTTGAGCATGCGCAGCAGCGTGGACTTGCCGGAGCCGGACAGGCCCATGACGACGAAGATCTGGCCCGGTTCCACGGTGAAGGACGCGTCGATCACGGCGGCCGTGGTGCCGTCGGCGCGCAGCTCCTCCCGGTCGGCTCCCTGTCGGAGCCGCTCGACTGCGTCGTCGGGTCGTCTGCCGAACACCTTGTAGAGATGTTCGGCCTCTAGCCTGGATGACACGTCTGCCTCTCATCACGGGGTGGGGGGACAACGGCCGCGCCTGCCCTCGGCCGACCAGGACAAACGCGGAAGTGGTTCAGTTCACAACCAGTGCGTAGGATCGCCGCCGGTGCTTCACATCGGTGCGTCTGGGGGGCGACTGTGGAACGACCGGACGACAGACGTGCGTCGGTGCTGCGCTTCGCGACGGAGCTGGTGGCCTGGATCGCCACACCCTGGGCCCTGTGGCCGTACTCCTGGCCGCTCGCCGTCCTCGCGGTGCTGGTGCTGATCGGTCTGCCGACCGTCTTCTCCACACCCGGGGACAAGGAGAAGGTGGTCGTCGCCGTGCCGGGCTGGGGCACTGTCCTGCTCGTGCTGCTCCAGCTCGTCGCGGCCGTGACCTCCGCGTGGTGGCTGTTTCCCGCCTGGGCGGCCGTCCTGGTGTCGCTGCTGGCCGCCGCCACCCTGGTGACCGAACGTCCGCGCTGGCGGTGGCTGCTCGCCGGCGGGTGACTGTCAGTGCCGTACGGCATGATGCGAGGCGTGACCGGACGACTGATGCTCCTCGACACCGCCTCGCTCTATTTCCGCGCCTACTTCGGCGTGCCGGAGTCCGTGAAGGCCCCGGACGGCACCCCGGTGAACGCCGTGCGCGGGCTCCTCGAATTCATCGACCGCCTGGTCAAGGACCACCGCCCGGACCACCTGGTGGCGTGCATGGACGCGGACTGGCGCCCGCAGTGGCGGGTCGACCTGATCCCCTCCTACAAGGCGCACCGCGTCGCCGAGGAGCACGAGGTGGGCCCGGACGAGGAGGAGGTGCCGGACACGCTCTCCCCGCAGGTGCCGGTCATCGAGGCCGTCCTCGACGCGCTCGGCATCGCGCGCGTGGGCGTCGAGCCGTACGAGGCGGACGATGTGATCGGCACGTTCACCGCGCGGGCGAAGGGCCCGGTCGACATCGTCACCGGCGACCGCGACCTGTACCAGCTGGTGGACGATGCGCGCGGGGTGCGCGTGCTGTACCCGCTCAAGGGCGTCGGCACGCTGCAGCTCACCGACGAGGCTTGGCTGCGCGAGAAGTATGGGGTGGACGGCGCGGGGTACGCGGATCTGGCGCTGCTGCGCGGCGACCCGAGCGACGGCCTGCCGGGGGTGCCGGGCATCGGCGAGAAGACGGCCGCGAAGCTGCTCGCCGAGTTCGGGGACCTGGCCGGGATCATGGCCGCGGTCGAGGACCCGAAGGCCAAGCTCACACCGTCGCAGCGCAAGCGGCTCGACGAGGCGCGGCCGTACGTCGCCGTGGCCCCGAAGGTCGTCAAGGTCGCCGACGACGTGCCACTGCCGGATGTGGACACGACCCTGCCGCACGCCCCGCGCGACTCGGCGGCGCTGGACGAGCTGGCGGTGCGATGGGGACTGGGCGGCTCGCTGCAGCGGCTGCTGACGACGCTGGGGATGTGACGTTTCCGGCAACGTGCACTCATCAAGTCTTCAAGGGAGAGGTGTTAACTGAGGGAAGATGCTAACTTAGGCAAACCTAAGCTTGGGGAACAGGGAGGCCGCCATGGCAGAACGCCCGGCACGGAAGCCGCGGAAGGCCCGGTCAGCGCAGGTCGTGCGCACGGAACGGCTGACTCCGCACATGCAGCGCGTGGTCCTCGGTGGCGAGGGTCTGGCCGAGTTCGCGGCGGACACCTGCACCGACCACTATGTGAAGCTGCTGTTCCCGCCGAGCGAGGGCGTCGCCTATCCCGAGCCCTTCGATCTGGAGCGCATCCGCGAGGAACTGCCGCGCGAGCAGTGGCCGGTGACCCGGACGTACACCGTACGGGCCTGGGACCCGGTCCACCGCGAGCTGGCGCTGGACTTCGTGATCCACGGCGACGAGGGCCTGGCCGGCCCGTGGGCGGCGCGTGTCCAGCCGGGCGAGACCGTGCACTTCATGGGCCCGGGCGGCGCCTACGCCCCGGACATCAGCGCCGACTGGCATCTGCTCGTCGGCGACGAGAGCGCCCTGCCGGCGATCGCCCGCTCCCTGGAGTCGCTGCCCGAGGGCGTCACGGCGCACGCCTTCGTGGAGGTCTCGGGCCCCGAGGAGGAGCAGAAGATCGACTCCGACGTGGAGGTCGTCTGGCTGCACCGCGGGGACCGGCCCATCGGCGAGGCGCTCGTCGAGGCCGTACGCTCGCTGCGGTTCCCGGAGGGCCGGATGCATGCGTTCGTGCACGGCGAGGCGCACTTCGTGAAGGAGCTGCGCCAGCTGCTGCGCTGCGACCTGGCCGTCCCGCGCGAGGACCTGTCGATCTCCGGCTACTGGCGGCTCGGCCACAACGAGGACGGCTGGCAGGCCTCCAAGCGGGAGTGGAACGCGCGCATCGAGGCGGAGCAGGAGAGCGCGGCGTCCGCCGCGTAGGACGTCCGAAGGGGCGGCACCTCGTCGAGGTGCCGCCCCGTCGCCTCGCCGTCGCGCCGAGAGGTGCGCTCACACCGACCGCTGGTAGGAGCGGAACGTCCGGATCGACAGCCACACCGCCGCCACCGCGAGCGCCAGCAGCGCCCCGCCGCGGCTGAGGACGGCACCCCAGTCGGGGTGTTCCGACAGTGCCGAACGGCCCGCGACCATCGCCCAGTTGAGCGGGTTGAAGTCGGCGATGTGCCGCATCCAGGACGGCATCTGGGACGGCGCCATGAAGGCACTGGAAAGGAACGTCAGCGGCAGCAGCAGAAAGGTGTTGATGCCGATGATCGACTCCCGCTCCCGCACCAGCATGCCCAGCGCGTTGGACAGCGCCCCGAAGACGGTGCCGAGCAGCACGGAGGCGAGGACCAGGATCGCGATGCCGCCGACGCCGCCCGGGTAGTCGGCGCCGCCCGCAAGCGCGAGCAGCACGATGACGACCGACTGGAACGCGGTGACCAGGCCGTTGTTGACGACGTTGCCGTTCATCAGCGCGGCCCGGCTGACCGGAGTGGTCAGGAAGCGGTTGAGCGTGCCACGCTGGATCTCCTCCAGTGTGCCCATCCCGGCCCACATGTTGGAGCTGAGCGCACTCATCACGACCACGCCCGGGACGAGGTAGTCGAGGTACGTGGTCGTCCCGAAGCCGCCCAGCTCGACCACCTTCTTGAAGAGGTTGCCGAACAGGAACAGCCAGATCACCGGCTGGATCAGCGTAATGACCGCGTACGCCGGCTGCCGGGTGAACACCATGAGCTGGCGCTGCGTCATGTACCAGGTCTGGGAGACGGCCGTGCTCATCGCGCACCTCCGGCGAGGACGAGGTTCCCGGTGGCCTCGGCGCCGGCCTCCGAGTAACGGCGGCCGGCGTAGCGGAGGTAGACGTCGTCGAGGGAGGGCCGGGCGACGGTCGCGGCGGCGACCCCGACCCCGGCCCGCTCCAGCGCCCCGAGCAGGGCGGGTACGGCCGCGGCCCCGTCGTCGGCGCGGACGCTGACCCGGCGCCCGTCGATCAGCACCTCGTGCATTCCGGGCAGAGCGCCGAGGGCGCCTTTGAGGAGCGTACGGCCGGCCTCGCCGACCGGTTCCCTGAGCTCCAAGTGGACTGCATCGCCGCGCAGTTCACCCTTGAGGGAGTCCGGGGTGCCCTCGACGACGACCCGGCCGCGATCGACGATGGCGATGCGCTCGGCGAGCCGGTCGGCCTCCTCCAGATAGTGCGTGGTGAGCAGGATCGTCAGCCCCTCCTCCCCCGCCAGCCGGTCGATCTCGTCCCACATCGCCGTCCGGGCCTCGGGATCGAGGCCGGTGGTGGGTTCGTCGAGGAAGAGCACCTCGGGCCGGTGCACCAGCCCGAGGGCGACATCGAGCCGGCGGCGCATACCGCCGGAGTAGCCCTTGACCGGGCGCTTTGCGGCGTCGGCGAGACCGAAGCGGTCGAGCAGCTCGTCCACCCGGCTGCTGAGGGCGGCGCCCTTCAACCCGTAGAGCCTGCCCTGCAGTTGGAGGTTCTCGCGGCCGGTGGCGACCGGATCGGCGCCGGAGCTCTGGGCGACCACGCCGATCGCGCGGCGCACCCGGTCCGGGTGGCGCAGCACGTCGTGCCCGGCGACGGTGGCGGTGCCCGAGTCGGGCTGCGCGAGGGTGGTGAGGATCTTGACGGTGGTGGACTTGCCGGCGCCGTTGGGCCCGAGGAGCCCGAAGACGGTGCCCGGTTCGACGGTGACGTCCATGCCGCACAGGGCGGTGACCTCACCGGGGTAGGTCTTGATCAGCTGGCGCGCCTGCACTGCGGGCGCACGGGTAGCACTCACGACTGCTCTCCTGAATGAGCGGATGACAAACGACCGGATGACAACTGATCCGTCCGCGTGAAGAGCGCCGGGCTATCCTGGGTGTGCCGCACCTCGATCGCCTGGAGCCGCTTCACGGCGGATTCGGTTCGGGGTTCGAGACCCCGGCCCAGCTGCTGCAACAGCCCGGCCGGGGTCTGTTTCGTCAGGTGAACTCCGGTGGCAGCTCCCCCGTTTCGTGGAAGTGGCGCCACCCGTCGACGCCCGGCAGCGAGCCCTTCTCGATCTCCTCCAGGAAACCGCGGACCCATTCCGCCTGCGCCTCGACCATGTGCAACTGGTACTCGACCTCGACGAGGAAGAGCCTCGGGAGCGTCTCGCCGAGCTTCTGCAGCGCCGCGCGCCCGCTCGCCACCTCCACCTCGAGGTTCTGCAGCCGCTCCTGGAGCAGCCGCACCACGTCGTCGGGAGGCAGCGCCCCGAGCAGTGACAGCGCGGTCTCGAAGATCGGGAACTCCTTGGCCGGGACGGCCAGCAGATCGGACAGCCAGTCGGCCATCTCCTCCCGCCCCGCCTCGGTGAGCCCGTAGACCGTGCGCTCGGGCCGGTTGCCCTTCCGCTCGACCTCCGCGACCTCCACGAAGCCGTGCTTCTGGAGGTTCTGCACGACCGTGTAGAGCGAGCCGTACTTGATCTTCGTGCTGATGTCCTTGCCCTGTTGGCGCAGGGTCTGGGCGATCTCGTACGGATGCATCGGCTTCTGCCAGAGCGTGACCAGCACGGCGAGCGCCAGCGGGTTGCTGAGCTTGCGGCGCTTCATCGCCATGACCGATCACCTCGCTCACGAATATCCGTGACCGAACATATCGCGATCCCCAACGGGCGTCAATACACACGATGTATCGCGTTCAGAGGCGCAGAGCAAGGGCGTGAGGACTTGGGCCCGCCCTGGACATGGCGCCGTGACGCGCACGAAACAGCCCGTCCCTAATTTCTGTCGCCTGACAGGAACCCGCGCCACTCCCCGCTCCCCGCGCCGAAGGCAGGTGCCGCCGTGACGACAACCACCCCCTCCGACGTACGCCCCGACCCACCGCACCCGCCCGACGACGGCTCGCTCGCCGAGTTCGGCTACCGCCAGGAACTGCACCGCAGCCTGGGCAGGTACGCCTCCTTCGCGGCCGGGTTCTCCTTCATCTCCGTACTGACGACCGTCTTCCAGTTCTTCGCCTTCGGGTACGCGTTCGGCGGCCCCGTCTTCTTCTGGGCCTGGCCGGTGGTGCTGGTCGGGCAGTTGCTGGTGGCCGCGTGCTTCGCGGAGCTGGCCGCCCGGTATCCGATCTCGGGCGCCATCTACCAGTGGTCCTCGCGGCTTTCGAACGTCACCTTCGGCTGGTTCGCCGGCTGGATCATGGTGATCGGACAGATCGTGGTGGTCGCGGCGGCGGCGCTGGCGCTGCAGATGGTGCTGCCGGCGATCTGGTCGGGCTTCCAGCTGGTGGGCACCGACCCGGCGGTGACCTCGCAGGACGGCGCGGCGAACGCGGCGGTCCTCGGAGTGATCCTGCTGGTACTGACCACACTCGTGAACATCGTGGACAACCGGGTGATGTCCCTGATCAACCGGGTCGGCGTGACCGCCGAGATCATCGGTGCGGCGCTCATCGTCGTGCTGCTGCTCACCCACTCGAAGCGCTCCCCCGGCATCACCTTCCACACCACGGGAGCAGCAACATCAGGCCTGTTCGGGGCACTTGCCGTGGGTTCCTTCACGGCGGCGTACGTGATGATCGGCTTCGACAGCGCGGGCGAGATGAGCGAGGAGACACACCACCCCCGGCGTACGGCGCCCCGGACGATCCTCACGGCACTGGGTGCCGCGGGCCTGCTCGGCGGTCTGGTCATCCTCGGCGGCCTGCTCGCCGCGCCCAGCCTGACCGACGGCCATCTGGGCGTCGACGGTCTGAGCTACGTCCTGACCAGCAGCCTCGGCGCCGGCGTCGGCAAGGCGCTGCTGGCCGACGTGGTGGTGGCGATCGCGGTGGCCACGCTCGCCATCCAGACCGCGGCCTGCCGGATGCTGTTCTCCATGGCCCGCGACGGTCAGCTCCCCTTCTCCCGCCGCCTCGCCCGCGTCAACCCGAGCACGGGCATGCCGAACGCCCCCGCCCTCGTCGTCGGTGCCCTCGCCGCGGTGCTCCTGCTGCTCAACTTCGTCTCCCCGGACGCCTTCCTGGCCATCGGCACCACCTGCATCGTGATGTTGTACCTGGCGTACGCGATGGTCACGGGCCCGCTCCTGCTCCGCCGTCTGCGCGGCGAGTTCACCTCCGAAGGCACCGACGAGACGGGCGGCCGGCTCTTCTCCCTGGGCCGCTGGGGCATCCCGGTCAACGCCCTCGCCCTCCTCTACGGCCTCCTCATGACGGTCAACCTGGCCTGGCCGAGGGCGGCGGTGTACGACCCGGCGGGCGGGCACTGGTACTTCCAGTGGTTCACGGTGCTGTTCCTCGCAGCCACGGTGGTGGCCGGCGGTGCCTACCGGGCGTACCGGAAGCAGACCGGCACTCGAAGCGCCGTACCGGAAAAGGCGGTTCCGGAGGCCGCGGTCTAGCTCAGTCGCCTCGCACGCGCGCGTGCAGATGCATGTCGTGCCAGCCGTCAGGATGCAGGAAGGCGCTGCGCTTGGTGCCTTCCAGGGCGAAGCCCGTCTTGGCGGCGACCCGGCAGGAGGCCTGGTTGGCGGTGGCATGCAGGAGTTCCAGGCGGTGGAAGCCGATCTCCTCGAAGGCCCAGCGGGTCAGGGTGTTCGTCGCTCGTGCGGCCACACCCTGACCGCGGGCCGCCGCCGTGGTCCAGTACGCGACCTTGGCCACGCCCTCGGCGAGCCTGATGTCGCGCAGCGCCACCCGCCCGAGCAGCCGATCGGTGTCCGCGTCGACGACGGCCCACTGGGCGCCCCGCTCCCTCTTCCACTCCTCGCACCACGTCTCGATCCATCCGGCGGCCTCCGTCTCCGAGTCGCTGCGCATGAGATGCCACTGGTGCATCAGGGGGTCCTGGAACGCCGCATGGACCGCGGACACGTCGTCGGTCCGCCACGGGCGCAGGACCAGCCCGTCACCGCCGAAGAGCAGGGGCTGCGGGGCCCGGGAGAGGGTTTTCTCGGGCAGCACGGAGTCAGCGGTGTACGGCATGGTCCGCATCCTGCCGCCGGGACGCGACCCGGCCAACGGATTTTCCGGCGCCGTACCCTTGATCGTGATGAGACGCAGGCCCCCCATTCCCCCTTCCCCCCTGCCGCAGCGCCACGGGGTCGATCCGGTGCGGGTGCGGCTGCCCCTCGAGGGCGCATGGGCCACGGTGCGCGAGCATCTGGTCGAGCGGCTCAGCGGTGCGGGTGCAGGTGTCGTCGACGGAATGCTGGACGCCGGGAAGATCGTCGGCGCCGACGGGCGAGCCGTGGCCCCCGACGCCGCTTACGTACCCGGCATGTTCGTGTGGTTCCACCGGGAGCTGTCCGACGAGGTGCCGGTGCCGTTCCCGCTGGAGGTCGTGCACCGCGACGAGCACATCGTCGTCGTCGACAAGCCGCACTTCCTGGCCACGACCCCGCGCGGCAGCCACATCGCCGAGACCGCGCTCGCCCGGCTGCGTCGGGAGCTGGGGATCGAGACCCTCGGCGCCGCTCACCGGCTGGACCGGCTCACCGCCGGGCTGGTGCTGTTCACGGTGCGGCCCGAGGAGCGGGGGAGGTACCAGTCCCTGTTCCGTGACCGGCGGGTGCGGAAGGAGTACGAGGCGGTGGCCCCGTACGATCCCGGGCTGGCCCTGCCGCGAACCGTGCGGAGCCGGATCGTGAAGGAGCGGGGAGTGCTCGCCGCCCATGAGGTGGCGGGCGAGCCGAACGCCGTCAGCCGCGTCGAGCTGATGGAGCGCACTGCGCACGGCCTCGGCCGGTACCGGCTGACGCCGAGCACCGGGCAGACCCACCAGCTGCGCGTCCACATGAACGCGCTCGGGGTGCCCATCCTCGGCGATCCGCTCTACCCGGTGGTGACCGCCCCCGTGCCGGCCGACGACTTCCGACGCCCGCTCCAGCTGCTGGCGCGGGCCCTGGAATTCACCGATCCGGTCACCGGGGTGGAACACCGCTTCCGCAGTGGGCGAACCCTCGGAGCTTGGAGCTCGTACGACGACTGGGCCGGTCAGTAAGACCGTTCCTGCAGTGTCGGCAACAAGTGTCGCGTGTACCCCACCAGTTCACCCGCACAGCTATGAACGATTGAGAACCAACTCTTTCGGATCGATGCCACACATGACAACATTTCAACCAAGTGCGCCCCTCGCGTGCCGACGTACGCTCCTCCTACGCTCCTTCACGGAGACGGGCGCCGCGCGCACGCTGGGGATTACAGCCAGAAGTGGGACGTTCTTGCGGAGGCTCGGGCCATGGCATCAAGTCGCGTCGAATTCGCGACAGCAACCCCGCACATGCCGGCTTGGGAGGGCTCTGCGCAGGAGGCACTGGAACAGCTGTCAGGTGCACGCGGTATTCAGGAACCGCTGAATCGCCCGCGCCATCTTCGGCGCGAATCGAATTGCGAAAATGCCCACGTTCGATCGGTTCCGTGAGCAGGCCCAGTTCGTGCGGTGCAGAAGGACGCCGTCACCACACAGGAGGCAGCCGTGTTGTTGGACACCTTCCAACTACCCTCGTTCTACATGCCGTTCAAGACCAGGGTGAACCCACACTTGGAGGACGTCCGTCCACGCGTCCGCGCCTGGGCATGGTCATTAGGTCTGCTCGAACCACAGCACACCGACTCACATCACGGCGGGTGGAGCGCCGACGTCTTCGACCGGGCGGACTTCACTCTGTTCACCGCCCTGACCTACCCACATGCCTCCGCCCAGGAATTGGAGCTGCTGTCCGGCTGGCACAGCGTCATCTGGTGTCTTGACGACGTTTTCCTCCCCTGGTGTGAAGCCCTCGGCAATCGCCGGAGGATCCTGCAGCGCATCGAGCGGCTGATGGCCTTCCTGCCGATAACCGCATATGACTCGGGCCCAGTCCCGGAGCAGCCGCTGGAACGCGCACTCGCGGACCTGTGGCACCGCACAGCCCCTTCGGCGACGCGCTCCTGGCGGATCCTGTACGCCAGGTCCGTACGACAGTTCCTGGAGGCATCGCTGTGGGAAGCGGACAACCTCTCGCGCGGCCGATTCCCCGACCTCATCGAGCAGACAGAAATGCGCCGGGATTACGGGGCGGCCGGGTGCAGTGCACTTTTGATGGAGCACTCACTGGGCTGGGAAATTACCGAGGAAATACGTGGAACCCGCCCCTTCACCGTACTGATCAATGCATTCCGGGACACAGTCGATCTGCACAACGACATCGTGTCCTACCCCAAGGAAGTCCTCGAAGGCGCCGCGAGGAACAACATCGTGCACGTGGCGCAGGAGCTGTACGACATCCCCCTCCACTCGGCAGTGTGCCTCGTCGACCGCATCCTGACGGGGCGTGTCAGGACACTCGACGAAACCGTCAGGACCGATCTCCCGCAAGCACTGCGCGATCTGCACGTGGATCCTGCCACTCAGCACGCCGTGCTCAGGCACGCCCGGGCCATCCAGGGCTGGGCCGCAGGCTCCTACCACTGGCACAAGGGCACCGAGCGGTACCGGCCCGCCGCCTGACTCGGGCGGTCCGGCAGCCGCTCGGTACTCCCGCACCTACCGGGGGCCGGTCAGTAGCCGCGCCACCAGCGCAGGAAACGGCGCCAGGCGCCCGTCGGGCGGACCGGTTCCTGGGGTGCCTGCGCGGCCTGCTGGGCCGGTGCCGCCGGCTGGGGCTCCGCGGCGGCAGCGGCCGGCTCGGGCCGCTTGGTGCCGACCTCCCAGTCGGTGCGCTGCGGGGGGACGGGCGAGTGGCTGGGCTTCGCCTTCACGTCCTGCTGCGGCCTCGGCTCGAAGTACACCGGCAGTTCCACCAGATGCCGGTTCAGGAGAGAAGTTCGCCAACGCAACTCTTCTTCCTCGCAGTCGAGTTGTACGTCCGGCAGACGGCTGAGCAGCGCGTCGACGCCGACGTCGGCGATGGCGCGGCCGATGTCCTGGCCCGGGCACTCGTGCGGGCCACCGCTGAAGGCGAGGTGGGAACGGTTGCCCATCATGTTGGCCGACAGGTCGGGGCGGACCCGCGGGTCGACGTTGCCCGGCGCGATGCCCAGGAGCAGGCCGTCGCCCTTGCGGATGCGCTGTCCGCCCAGCTCGGTGTCCTGCTTGGCGATGTAGGCGAGCTGGGCGCTGAACGGCGGCTCGTCCCACAGGGACTGCTCGACCGCCTGGGGCACCGTCATCTGGCCGCCGTTGAGCTGGGCGCGGAAGCCCGGGTCGGTGAGCACCAGTCGCAGCACGTTGGCGAGGAGGTTGGCCGTGGCCTCGTACGCGGCCATCAGGACGACGCGCAGATGCTGGCCGACCTCCTCGTCGTTGAGCCGCGCCGGGTGGTTGATCAGGTGGCTGGTGAAGTCGTCCTCGGGTTCGGCCCGGCGGCGGGCGGTGAGCCGCATCAGGACCTCCATGATGTACGCGTTGCTGGCGATGGAGGTCTCGGTGCCCTTGAGCATGTCGCGCGCGGCATGCACGATCCGGTCGCTGTACTCCTCGGGCATGCCGAGGATCTGACACATCACCGCCATCGGCAGGTGCTCGGCGAACTGACCGACGAGGTCGGCCCGGCCCTTCTCGCAGAACTTGTTCACGAGGTGCTGGGTCGCACGGTTGATATGGCGGCGGATGCCCCGGTGGTCGATGGTCGACATGGCACCGGTGACCGCGCCACGCAGCCGCAGGTGCTCGTCGCCCTCGGCGTGGCAGCAGATGGGCTGCCAGGCGACGAGTGGCATCAGCGGGTGGTCCGGCTTGATGGTGCCGTCCTGCAGGGCTGTCCACAAGCGGGTGTCACGGCAGTACTGCGAGGGACTGCTCACCATGTGCAGGTTCTCGCTGTGGCCGAGCACCACCCAGATCGGCACGTCCTCGTGGAGCAGCGCGGGAGCCACGGAGCCGTACTCGGCCCGGAGCTTCTCGTACACGTCTCCGAGGTCCTCCGCCTCGGGGCCGTACAGGCGGCGCAGCCCGCCGGGGCCCATACCGTGCGCGGGGCAGCCGGGGGGCGGACCGGCGAGAGGCTCGTCCGTGCCGGTCGGAAAGAGGGGTTCAGGCGTCACGATGGTCGCTCCGAAGCTGAAGTGAATCCGGTGTACAGGAAGGAGAGGGGAACTAGTACGGCCGTACGGCTCTGGCCAGGTGCGGGCGGCTCACGTGGACGCCTTCGCCATCGCCAGCGCATGCAGGAAGCGCAGCAGCGTCATCAGGACGTCCCGGCTGGAGGCCCGGCGGCGTGCGTCGCAGTCGATGATCGGGATCTCCTCGGCCAGGTCGAGCGCGGTGCGCAGTTCGGCGATGGGGTAACGCGGCGCGTCGGGGAAGGAGTTGACGGCCACCACGAAGGGCACGCCGCGTTCCTCCAGCCGCCCTATGACGTCGAAGCTGACCTCGAGCCGCCGGGTGTCGATCAGTACGACCGCGCCCAGCGCGCCCTCGAACAGCCCGTTCCACAGGAACCAGAAGCGTTCCTGGCCGGGGGTGCCGAAGAGGTAGAGCACCAGTTGGTCGGTGATGCTGATGCGGCCGAAGTCCATGGCCACGGTGGTGGCCGTCTTGGACTCGGAGCCGTAGTTGTCGTCGACCCCTACGCCGGCCTGCGTCATGGTCTCCTCGGTGGTCAGCGGCCTGATCTCGCTGACCGAGCCGACCATCGTCGTCTTGCCGACTCCGAAGCCGCCCACGATCACGATCTTCACCGCGGCCTGGGCCGTGTGCGGCAGATGATCCTCTGTTCGTGGTCCGGGGATGGTGTCAGAGCCTTTGAAGTCCATGCATCACCGCTTCGAGAAGGGAACGGTCGGGGAGCGCCTGCCGGACGATCGGGGCGCGCGCCTGCACCAGTTCTGCCGTCAGCATCTCGGTCAGCAGCACGGTCACCACGCTGAACGGCAGACTCAGATAGGCCGAGAGCTCGGCCACCGAGAGGGGGGCCGTGCACAGCCGGAGCATCGCCGTCTGCTCCGGGGTGGCGGAAGGCGGCGGGTCGGCGCGCGCCACGATTAACGTGACCAGGTCGATGTCGGCGCGTTCCCCGTCCGGCCCGGCGACGACGTAGAGCCGCTCCGGGGCCTTCGTGTCACCCTCCTGGCCTTCCTTGGGGGGTGTCGGGGGAGGTTCCGGGATTTCCTGACTGGGGTATCGCCGCCGGCGTTGCGGAGGAGTCATACGGTCTGCCCGTTGCGCCGGGGCGGGCTGGTGAGGTGGGCCCCGATCCGTACGACGAGATCGCGCATGCGGTTGCTCATCAGACCGGGCTCGGCGACCACGTCGGAGAGCACCGCGAGGTAGGCGTTGGCTCCGGCGGCCATCAGATAGAAGTAACCGCCGTTGATCTCGATGATGACCAGCTTCATCCGGCCGTCGCTGCCCGGGATCTCATGGGCGACGGCGCCCGCCAGGCTCTGCAGTCCCGCGCAGGCCGCGGCGACGCGGTCGGCGGCGTCCGGATCGCCCCCGTAGCGAGCGATGCGCAGGCCGTCGGCGGAGAGCACCACGATCATCTCGATGCCCGGTACTCCGTCGGCGAGATCCTTGAGCATCCAGTCGAAGTTGGCTCGCTGCTGGATCACTTGTGGTCCCTCTCGTCGTCGGCCTCGATACGGGCCGGCTCGTTGGTCGGCTGGGTGAATGCGGTCGGGTCCGGGTCGCCCTTGAGGCCCTCCCAGAACGCCTCGACCCACAGCCCGGGTTCGGTTTCCTTGGTCTCCGGCTCCGGCTCGGGCACGGGCGTCGCCCAGGCGGGCCTGCTCGCCTGGGCCTCCCGCTCGGCCGCTTCGGCGGCGGCCTGTTCGGCGAGCCGCTGGCTGAGCGGGATCTTGACCCGGCTGCGACGCTGCGGCAGGCCGCCCGCGGTCCACTCCGTGACCTCGGGGATCTCGTCCTCCATGGACACGCCGGCCGGGATGCGCGGGCTGGTGGGACGCCGCCTCTTCGGTGCGCGCTTGGGACCTTCGAGCGCACCGAGTTCGAGCTTGGGCGCCGCGGTGGCGCCGATGCCGTGGGCGAGACCGGGCGCCTCGTCGCCGGTCACCATCACCCGCGGGATGACGAGGACGGCGCGGACACCGCCGTACGCGGAGGCGCGCAGCGAGATCTGCATGTCGAACGCCTTGCACAGGCGGCCCACGACGGCCAGGCCCAGTCGGGGGGAGTCGCCGAGTTCCTGGAGGTCGACGCCGGCCTTGGCGCGCTCCAGCATGGTCTCGGCCTTGGCACGGGCCTCCTCGCTGAGGCTGACGCCGGCGTCCTCGATCTCGATGGCGATGCCGGTCTGCACCTCGGTCGCGATGACGTGCACCTTGGTCTGCGGCGGCGAGTAGCGCGTGGCGTTGTCGAGGAGCTCGGCGCAGGCGTGGATGACCGGCTCGACGGAGATGCCGCGGATGTTGACCTTGGCGATGTTGTCGAGCGAGATGCGCTTGTACTCCAGGATCCGGGACATGGCGCCGCGCAGCACGCTGTAGAGCGGGACGGGCTGGGGCCACTGGCGTCCGGGGCGGCCGCCGCCGAGCACCGCGATGGAGTCGGCGAGGCGGCCGATCAGCGCGGTGCCGTGGTCGATGCGCAGCAGGTCGTCGAAGACCTCGGGGTTGCGGCCGTGGTCCTCCTCCATCTCCCGGAGTTCCTTGGCCTGTTGGTGCACGATCGCCTGGACGCGGCGGGCGATGTTGACGAAGGAGCGCGCCGAGGAGTCCCGCAGGGCTTCCTCGGTGTCGATGATGTCGAGCATCCGCCTGACCAACGCCACCTGGGCCTTTGGCAGGTCGCGGTAGGCGGGGTCGATGTCGCCGAGGAGGTTGACCACGTCCAGGGGCGAGTGCCCGCCGCGCAGGTACTCGATGGCGATGGGGACGATCTCGTGCGAGAGGCGGTGGACCTCCTGTTCGTGTCCGGCGATCCGCCGTTCCATGTACGCACGGTGACGGGCGCTCTCCTCGCGCACCGCCTGCAGGGTGCGGCCGCGGCGTACCGCTTCGGCCGCCGTCGCGATCACCAGGAGCGTGGCGACGGCGCCGCACCACACGACGGCCGCGCGGGCCGGTACGGCCACCAGGGCGACGGCTGCTCCGGTCGCTGCGGCCATCACTATGGCGGGCAGCAACAGCACGCGCGCGTAAGGAAGTTCACGGCGCCCGGGAGGGGATTGAACACTCACCATGTAGGCCCTCTGAAAAGGATCGGCTGGGTGTCTGGGGAGCTTGCAAGTGGGGTACGCATGGGACTGCGTAGGATCTTCATTATTTTTGGGAACAAGCGCACGAATACACCTCAACTCGGTGCGCTGCGGGCGAGCTTAGTCCGACCGGATCATCGCCGTGTCATATTCAGCAAGCACCTGAAATGGGACCGGACCAAGGGGTACCCTCGGCTCCATTTGCACACCCGGCAGCTGTTCGAACACGCTACGTCACGACGTAAGGGCGTACGAAAACCACTCACCGTGACGAGTGAAGATCAGCTTCCGCAGCGATCGGTCAGACGCCGGCGATCCGCAGCGCCGCGTCCGCCGTGGCCTCGGCGAACACCGACACCGGGCGTTCGGGGTCGGAGCGGTGCACGAGGATCACGCCTTCGATCAGACCGAACAACAGGTCCGTACGCAGATCGAGCTCGTTCTTGGCGAGCGCGCTCCCGGCGGCCGTTCCGGCGAGCAACTGCCGGTAGGCGTCCTTCAGTTCGGCGCGCACGGCGTGGAAGCCGGCGAACCGCTCGGCCCGCACCTCTGGCAGCAGATACAGCCCGCCGAGGTTGTGCGGGCCGCCGCACAGCAGCTCCACGTCCGTCCGGCACAGCTCCCACAGCCGTCCCTCGGGCGGGGTCGCGTCGTCGGCGAGGAGCTGTCGGGCGTAGGCCAGCGAAGGCGTGACCGTGGACTCCAGCAACTCGGCGAGGAGTTCCTCCTTGCCGGAGACGTAGTGGTACATGGAGGCCTGCCGCATCCCGGCGCGCTCGGCGACGGCGCGGGTGGTGGTGGCCGCGTACCCACGGGTGGTGAACAACTCGGCGGCGGCCGCGAGCAGTTCGTCGCGCGGCTGCAGACCACTGTCCGGCCGTTGCGCGGCCCGCGGCCTGCCGACCCGGCGGCCGCCTCCTCCACCCGGCGTTCCCATGCGTTCGATCCTCGCACACGGCGAGGCGGGGCGATCTCCCGTGGGTCCACCGGAGATCCACGGGCGGCCCTGGAGGCCTTGGGGCGGCCTCCGGGCAAGCTCCGGCGGGCACTCGGGCATCTCCGGCCTCCAGCAGCGGCCTCCGAGGACCCCGGGGCCCTCCGGCCCCGAGCCACACCGGGCCCACCTCCGGGACCCGGACACCTCCGCCCACCCCCAGGACCCCTGGGCACCTCGACTCACCTCCAGGCCCCCCGG
>NZ_BAAASG010000023.1:0-296950 GCF_039532765.1 Streptomyces longisporus | reverse complement strand
GTAGACCTGGCCGTAGTGCAGCGGCCGGTCATGACCGAACTTCTCGTCGAAGGCCCGCTTCAGGTCGTAGCCGTGGCGGGGCCCGGACTCCAGGAGCCCCAGGAGAGTGTGACCGATGGACATGTCCACGACTCTACACATGGTGTATACGCCTTGTGTATACGCCTCGTGTTGAGATCATGGCGCGCCGTACAGCTGAGTCACAGCTCCGCAGGTGGGAGCCGATTGTCATGGTTCTGCAACAAGCGCGCTGCCCGTCCGGCGTTTGAGGCCGAGGCCGTTCAGGCCGATGGGGGTCTGGGGGCGGAGCCCCCGGGTGGCCGCCCGCGACGGGGGATCGGCCCCGCCTCCCCGGGCAGCCTCCCCGCCTCCGCGAGAGCGCGCCGCAGCAAGAACTCGATCTGGGCGTTCGCAGAACGCAGTTCGTCGCCGGCCCACCGGGCCAGCGCCTCATACACGGACGGGTCCAGCCGCAGCAGCACCTGCTTGCGCTGCTGCGGCCGCCGCCGGGGCGAGGTCCCCTCGGAAGGATCCGTCACTGGTAGAGCGTCCCGGTGTTGAGCACGGGCTGCGGCGCGCGGTCCCCGCACAGCACCACCATCAGGTTGGACACCATCGCCGCCTTCCGCTCCTCGTCCAGTTCCACGATGTCCTGCTCGGCGATCCGGGCGAGAGCGGCCTCCACCATCCCCACCGCTCCGTCGACGATCTGCCGCCGGGCGGCGACGACCGCCCCGGCCTGCTGCCGCTGAAGCATCGCCGAGGCGATCTCGGGAGCGTACGCGAGATGCGTGAAGCGCGACTCGATGATCTGCACCCCGGCCGCCTCCACGCGCGCGTGCAGCTCGGCGGCGAGCTTCTCGGTGATCTCCTCCGCGTTGCCGCGCAGTGAAAGACCGCCCTCGTCGTGGGCGTCGTAGGGGTATTCGATGGCGATGTGGCGTACGGCCGCCTCGGTCTGCGTGGCGACGAACTCCAGGTAGTTGTCCACCTCGAAGGTGGCCTGCGCGGTGTCGCGCACCTTCCAGACCACGACCGCGGCGAGTTCGATGGGGTTGCCGTAGGCGTCGTTGACCTTGAGGACGGCGGTCTCGTGGTTGCGCACCCGCGTGGAGATCTTCGTGCGCGAGGTGAAGGGGTTCACCCAGCGCAGGCCGTCCTGCCGGATCGTCCCCCGGTAGCGCCCGAAGAGCTGGACGACCCGCGCCTCGCCCGGCGCCACGGTGTTGAGGCCGCGCAGTGAGATCAGCGCCGCGACGAGGACGACGGCACCGCCGGCCGCGAAGGCCGGATTTGCCTGCGCGGCCGCGAACAGAATGCCGGCCACCAGGAGTCCGAGCAGCCCGAGCAGCAGCGCGAGCGCGCCGCCGATGCTGTGCGCGGAGAACTCACGGACGCGGGGCGCGGGCATCTCCGGTATGTCGGCGTCGGGAGCGTTGTCGTGTATGGGCATGGGTGGTCCCCCGTTGTCGTGGTGCGGTCCGGTTGGCGTGCTTTCAAGCGTAAGCACACAGCTATCTAAGTGATAACACTTTACCCGGCAGAGGCAACCCTGAACCCTTCTCGGCCGTCGGTTCCATCGGGGCGGGTGCTGATTGTCACGTCCGCAAAAGAGCGGATCCACCGACCTTTGTCACATCTCCCGGTGTTAGCTTTCTGAGCTGACCTGTGCGGGCGAACCTGTGTGACAGATGAGCACACATGAACGAAGCGGAGCGGAACGGACCCATGGGACGAGCGGAAGAGAGACGAGCGCGACAGCGTGGTGGCCGCCGCGCGGCGCCCCCGACACGCTCGTCCGGTACGGCGGGGCCCGCGGACCTCTCCGGGCCCGAGCCCACCGTCATAGGCGGCCGTGCCGCGGCGCGCAAGGCCGCCAAGGGCAAGGCGGGCCGCGGCAAGGCGGGCAAGGGCAACGGCAAGGAGGGCAAGAGCCTCATACGCCGGCTCTTCACCTGGAAGAAGATCGTCGGCACCTTCTTCGTGCTCTGTCTGCTCGGCATGGGCGCCTTCGTCGCGCTGTACATGATGATCAAAGTCCCCGACGGCGGCAACCCCGACGCGACGCTGCAGAGCAACGTCTACAAGTACAGCGACGGCTCGCTGCTGACGCGCGACGGTGAAAAGAACCGCGAGATCGTCGACCTGTCCAAGGTGCCCAAGGACGTCCAGCACACCTTCGTCGCCGCCGAGAACAAGACCTTCTACGAGGACAACGGCGTCGACCTCAGAGGCACCGCCCGAGGCATCCTCAACACGCTCTCCGGCAAGGGCGCGCAGGGCGGTTCGACGATCACCCAGCAGTACGTCAAGAACTACTACCTGACGCAGAACCAGACCATCTCGCGCAAGCTGAAGGAACTGGTCATCTCGCTGAAGCTGGACCGGACGAAGAGCAAGGACTTCATCCTCGCCGGCTACATCAACACCAGCTACTACGGCCGCGGCGCGTACGGCATCCAGGCCGCCGCCCAGGCCTACTACCACGTCGACGCCCAGAAGCTCAACGTCCAGCAGGGCGCCTATCTCGCCGCCCTCCTCCAGGCGCCCAACCAGTACGACTGGGCGATCGCGACCGACACCGGCAAGAAGCTGGTGCAGGCCCGCTGGAACTACGTCCTCGACAACATGGTCGAGAAGAACTGGCTGGACAAGTCCAAGCGCGAGGCCATGACGTTCCCGACGCCCAAGGCCCCCAAGGCCGCGCCCGGCATGGGTGGCCAGACCGGCTACCTGGTGGACGCGGCCAACACACAGCTGGCCAAGCGGCTGGTGACCCAGGGCACGGCGGACAACTTCAACGACGCCATGAACATGGTCAAGGCCGGTGGCTGGACGATCACGCTCAACATCGACAAGAAGAAGCAGGCGGCGCTGGAGAAGGCCGCCAAGTCGCAGCTGACCAGCAAGCTCGACCCGAAGAAGCGCTCGGTGGACGGTGAGGTCCAGGCGGGTGCCGCGTCCGTGGACCCGAAGACGGGCGCGGTGGTCGCGATGTACGGCGGGCAGGACTACTACAAGCACTTCCGCAACAACGCGACCCGCACGGACTACCAGCCCGCGTCGACGTTCAAGCCCGTGATCCTGGCCGCCGCCCTGGACGAGGGCGCCCAGACGCAGAAGGGCCAGGCCATCGGCGCGAACACGATCTACGACGGCACCAGCAAGCGCCAGGTCGTGGACAGCAACGGCAACAAGGTCGGCTTCGCACCCTCGAACGAGGACGACCAGAACTACGGCCCCATCACCGTCCAGACGGCGATGAACCAGTCCGTGAACTCCGTCTTCGCGCAGATGGGCGTCGACGTCGGCATGGACAAGGTGCTCAAGGTGGCGAGCCAGCTCGGCATGGACACGGCCGGCCTCAAGCCTGTGCCCGCGCAGACCCTCGGCACCATGGGCGCGAGCCCGCTGCAGATGGCCGGGGTCTACGCGACCCTCGACAACCACGGCAAGCAGGTCACCCCGAGCATCCTCAAGTCCGTGGAGAACAGCAGGCATTCGGTCACCCTGCCGAACCCGATCGGCGACCAGGTCATCAGCCCCGAGGCAGCCGACACGGTCACCTCGGTGCTGACGGGCGTGGTCGACGACGGCACGGCCAAGACGTCGGTGCAGGCGAACGCCAACCGCGACGGCCGCAAGGTCGCCGGCAAGACCGGTACGTCCGACGAGAACCGTTCCGCCTGGTTCAGCGGCTTCACGCCCGACCTGGTCACCTCGGTGGGCCTGTTCGGCGAGTCCAAGAGCGGCGCGCAGGTCTCGATGTACCACGCGGGCGGACTGGCCCGCGTCAACGGTGGCACCTTCCCGGCGCAGATCTGGGCGGCGTACACCTTCGGCGTCTCCGCCACGGGCCTCAAGTTCGACCTGAACACCACGCAGGGCGCCGCGGTCCAGCCGTCCTGGACACCTTCGCCCACGGTGTCGCCGAGCCGGACGCCCAGCGCGACACCGACGACCAAGAAGCCGACCCAGACGCCGACGCAGACACCCACGCAGACGCCGACGCAGACACCCACGCAGACGCCGACCCAGACGCCGACACTGACCCCGACCCAGACCCCGACGAAGCCGACGGACCCGCTCAACCCCAACAACGGCCAGTAGCAGCGGCCGAAAGCGAAGGGCGCCCGGTGACCACCGGGCGCCCTTCGCGTGCCACTGCTCAGTTCTGGTTCAGCTCGAACCAGACCACCTTCCCGGTGCTCAGCCGGGTCGCCCCCCACCGCCGGGCCAGCCTGTTCACCAGGTACAGCCCACGACCGCCCTCGTCCGTCGCCCGTGCCTGCCGCAGCCGCGGCAACTGCGGTACGTCGTCGCCGACCTCGCAGCGCAGTACGTCGGTGCGCAGGAGCCGTAGCGTGACCGGGCGGGACGCGTACCGCACGGCGTTCGTGACCACCTCGCTGACGAGGAGCTCCACGGAGTCGCTGAGGTCCTCCATGCCCCAGCGGGACAGTGCCCGCCGGGCCAGCCGGCGGGCGCGGCCCGGTGCCGCGTCCTCCGGCTCCAGGAACCAGTACGCCACATCGCTCGGCGCGATCCCGTCGAAGCGGGCGGCGAGCAGCGCGATGTCGTCGTCCCGGTCACCCGGGCCGAGCATGTCGAGCACCTCGTCGCAGAGCGCTTCCAGCGGCGGCGGATGGTCGGGACCGGTCAGCTGTGCTGTCGCGGCGAGCTTCTCGCGCAGCTGCTCTATGCCGGTCCACACGTCCCGCAGCCGGGACTCGACCAGACCGTCCGTGTACAGGAGAAGCGTCGCCCCGGCCGGTGCGTCCAGCTCCACGGCCTCGAAGTCGACCCCGCCCACGCCGATCGGCGCACCCGGCGGCACCCGCAGCACCTCGGCGCGGCCGCCCAGGTGCAGCAGGACCGGCGGCGGATGGCCGGCGTTGGCGATGGTGATGCGGTGCGAGACCGGGTCGTAGACGGCGTAGAGGCAGGTCGCCATGCGGTCGGTGCCGAGGCGCTGGGCCTGTTCGTCGAGGTGGTGCAGGACCTCCTGCGGGGGCAGGTCGAGTCCGGCCAGGGTCTGGGCCGTGGTCCGCAGCTGGCCCATGATGGCCGCGGACGTCATGGAGTGGCCCATCACGTCACCCACCACCAGCGCGACCCGGCTGCCGGGCAACGGGATGGCGTCGTACCAGTCGCCGCCCACCCGCGCGGTCTCGGCGGCCGGCAGATAGCGGGACGCCAGCCGTACGCCGGTGGGCCGCGGGAGGGTCTCCGGCAGCATGGTGCGCTGCAGTTCGTCGGCGATGTACGCCTCGCGCCCGTACAGCACCGCCTTGTCGATGCCGAGGGCGCTGTGCGTGGCGAGCTGGGCGGCGACCAGGAGGTCGTCGGCCTCGAAGGCCATGCGCTCCGGGCGGCGCAGGAAGAGCGCGGCGCCGATCACCCGGCGCCGGCCGCGCAGCGGGGCGAGGATCGCGCGCTGTCCGCCGGGTACGACGAACTCCCCGCCCTCGCCCAGGAGTTCGGGCAGGGCGGCACGGGCGGCCGGCGCGTCCGTGAAGACCGGGCGGACCCCGCGCAGCACCTCCGCGAGCGCGCTGCCCGGCCGTACCTCGCACAGTTCGGCGCCGACCGCGTCGAGCCCCGTCATCTCCGCCGGCTCCGGCTGCAGGGCGGGCGAGAAGCCGCCCTCGGTGTCCCGCTCCGCGGGGATCCGGTCGGTGCGCCGCAGCCGCAGCACCAGCGGGCCGGTGGGCCGCTCGTCGCCGACGGGCAGCGGGTCGCGCAGATAGACGAGGATCGCGTCGGAGAAGGTCGGCACGGTGGCCCGGCACAGGCCCATGACGATCTCGTCGAGGTCGATGCCACGCGCGATCCGCCGGGTCGCGGCGCCGACGAAGCGCAGCCGGTCACCGTCCCGCCGCATCGGCGTCGGCTGCCCGGGCGTCGTCACTCCATGCCCGGTGCGGCGCTCCTGGGCGCCGGCCCCCTGCGGGCGGTCCTGCGCGCCGTCCGGCTGGTCCGGGATGGTCTCGGGCACGGGGCGCGGACGGTGCGTGCCGGGTTCCACGGCTTCTGAGGCGGCGGGCTGCGAGTGCTCGGGGCCGGTGGTGTCGGAGGGGGGCGAGACCGGGTCCTTTCCCTGGCTTCCTTTGCTGCACGGCGTGGCAGTACCCGGCGTCGACGGGGTCTCCCCGGTGCGCGCCTGTGCGGGTAAAGCGGCCGTGGGGGAGGGCGTCTGGGTGTGCAGGAGCGCCCCGCGGGGGTCCGCGGGGTCGGCGCCCGGCTGCGGGCGCTCGAAGGACATGGGGTGCTCCGTCACGCGTGTCGAATCCGTCCGTCCGGGGCTGCGCATTGCGAGCGCAGTTGGTCCCGCAGGAATCCCGATACCCGGAATACGTGTCCCCGGAACGGAATTCCCGCGTGGTCAGAGGCTGTTGTCGTGCCACCTGCGAACCGTTCACGGCTCGCTGCGGTGTTGCCCTCGTACCCCTCGCTCACGTCCTGCCGCCCCTCGGTGACGATCGGTCAAGCCCAGCGCATGCTCCGGCAGTTGCCACTGCACCTTGCGGAGGACGATCCTACGGTTGTGGACCGGGGGCGCATCAAGAGTCTCACGTGGACACATGCGCGGGCGTACGGTCCCAGTCCTTGGGCAAAGACGGTACAGCCCAGGACGGGTCCGGGCGCCAGTGCTGCCAGCCGTCGCTGAACGGCGGACCCCAGGCGCGGATCAGTTCCACCGCGGAGCGGCCCGCCCTGCGCACCTGTTCGGCGGCCGACGCGTCCATCAGCCCGTCCTGCTGGGCCTGCGCGAACTCGTCCTCGTCACGCCAGTGCCAACTGCGGTCCGGGTGCACCGAGATGTCCAGGAAGTGGTCCTCGGAGTCGACCCCGCCGTCCCAACGCACCAGCGGCGACTCCAGATTCACGTACCAGTTCTTGAACTGCCAGCCCGGCTCCCAGAACAGCCACACCGACCAGGGCTCGCCGGGGCGGGCCAGCTTCAGCACGCCGGTCCCGAACCAGTGGTCGAGCTGGACGGTACGGGGCTTGGTGTAGCGGGACCGGAGGGGTTCGACGTGCACCGGGGTGCCGTCGGCGAGGACGGGCCGTACGCACTCGGTGCCGGGTGCCAGCCAGACGGCGAGCAGTTCGTCGTCGTCCCGGACGACGGTGACGGGGCGGGCGATGTGGAAGCGCTCGCCGGCGTTCTCCCGGTAGCGCCACAGGACCTGGGTCCCGGGGGTCCAGAACCCCCTTGGCACCGCCGCAGCCGCGTCCGCTTCCGCTCTCATCGCTCCACCCTCTGCCATGCACAGATATTAGGTGCCCCGGGCATACGACGCTGCGGCGCGCGTCACGGTTCGCGACGGTGCGACGAATGGTTACGGATGCGTCATCCGCAGGACATCCAGGGCCTCGTCGAGCTGCTCCGCCGTGAGGTCGCCGCGCTCCACGTAGCCGCTCTCCAGGACGACTTCGCGGATCGTCCTCTGCTCCGCGAGTGCCTTCTTGGCGACCTTGGCGGCCTCCTCGTAGCCGATGTACTTGTTGAGCGGAGTGACCACGGAGGGTGAGGACTCGGCGTACTCGCGGGCCCGTTCCCGGTTCGCGGTGATCCCGTCCACGGTGCGGTCGGCGAGCAGCCGGGAGACGTTGGCGAGCAGCCGGACCGACTCCAGGACGTTCCTGGCGATGACCGGCAGCATCACATTGAGTTCGAAGTTGCCGGCGGCTCCGGCGGCGGCGACGGTGGCGTCATTGCCGGTGACCTGGGCGGCGACCATGAGCACGGCCTCCGGGATGACCGGGTTGACCTTGCCGGGCATGATCGACGAACCGGGCTGGAGATCGGGCAGGGTGATCTCGGCGAGGCCGGTACGCGGTCCGGACGCCATCCACCGCAGATCATTGGCGATCTTGGTCAGTCCGACGGCGACCGTCCGCAGCTGTCCGCTGGTCTCGACGATCCCGTCCCGCGCGCCCTGCGCCTCGAAGTGGTTGCGTGCCTCCGTGAGCGGGAGCCCCGTGACGCGGGCCACCTCCTCGATGACGGCGGCGGAGAAACCGGGCGGGGTGTTGATGCCGGTGCCGACCGCCGTCCCGCCGAGGGGCAGCTCGGCGAGGCGGGGCAGCGCGGCGTACAGCCGCTCGACGCCGTAGCGGATCTGGGCCGCGTAGCCGCCGAACTCCTGTCCCAGGGTCACCGGCGTGGCGTCCATCAGATGCGTCCGCCCGGACTTCACCACGTCGGCGAACTCCTCGGACTTGCGGGCGAGGGCGTCGGCGAGGTGTTCCAGGGCGGGGATCAGGTCGTGGGTGACGGCGGCGGTGGCGGCGATGTGGATGGAGGACGGGAAGACGTCGTTGGAGGACTGGGAGGCGTTCACATGGTCGTTGGGGTGTACGTCCCTGCCGAGCCGCTCGGTCGCGAGGGTGGCGATGACCTCGTTGGTGTTCATGTTCGACGAGGTGCCGGAACCGGTCTGGAAGACGTCGATCGGGAAGTGCTCGTCCCAGTCGCCCCGGGCGACCTCTCCGGCCGCCTCCTGGATCGCCTCGGCGATGTCCTTGTCGAGCACCCCCAGCCGCGCGTTCACCTTGGCGGCGGCGCCCTTGATCCGGGCCAGGGCCTCGATGTGGGCGCGCTCGATGCGCCGGCCGGAGATCGGGAAGTTCTCGACGGCACGCTGTGTCTGGGCCCGCCACTTTGCGTCGGCGGGGACGCGGACCTCGCCCATGGAGTCGTGCTCGATGCGGTAGTCGTCGCTCATGCCCGTATAGCGATCGCAGAGGCGGGGATGTTCCGGACCTTGGGCCGGCCGGGGATCGCTGCGTGGGCCGGTGTCCTCGTCAGCGGCCCGGTACTCCGAAACGGCCGGTGCACACGGGCTTTTCGGCCACCTCGGCGCAGGCCTGGGCACCGCGCGGGTCCGGTGCGGCCAGCATCGGGCTGCTGTACCCGTCCGACTTGTCGCCCTGGTACTCCGCGGACAGCTCGTCCTCGCCCGACCTGATCCAGATCTCCCGCGCGCCGCCGGTCCGGGTGCGCAGCTCGGACCAGACCGTGGCGCAGGACGGTGAGAACCGCAGCAGCACCACCTCGGCGGCCCTTGAGACCGTGCTCTCGGTGCGCGCGTCCCGGGCGCAGGTCTCGGAGGTGGGGAGTTCCCCCTGGCAGTCGCTGCCGTGGCAGGAGGCGGCCGTCCTGGGCGCCGCTGTGTGGCCGGGGTCCAGGACGTCCGCGGCGGCCGCGGTGACCGCCACGGTGGCGGCCATGGTGGCGAGGGCGACGACGGCGCGACTCGGCCGCGGGATGCGGCGGCGCCGTGCGGTGACGGGTGGCACGGACGGGTCCGGCTGCCGCTTCGCGACGGCCGCGCCGTCGGCCTGCGCCTGTGCGGCGGAGTCCCAGAGGGCGAGGAGCGGGCCGGGGTCGGTGTCGGCGAGCCGTACGAGCGCCAGGACGGCGGCCCGGGGCGGGAACTGATCGCCGTTCAGATAGCGGTGCCAGGTCGACTTGCTGAACGGGGTGACGCCGGCCAGTGCGGCCAGGCTCAGTCCCGTCCGCTGCTTGAGGGCACGCAGCCGCTCCGTCAGGAGCCGCCCGTCGTCCTGCGACGCGTCGGGCAGCGGCTGCCTCTGGACCGTCACGTGGCTCTCCATCTCGCTCCCTCGCCATACCGGGGTGACCGCCCTGATGTGTTCCCGGCGGCGGCGCCCGGCCATACCGCGATCACCGGAATATGAAGGGGAGTTGACTGAGTTGACCTGCGATTACGCCGAGTGGGGGTGTGATCGGCCGATTACCTCACGGCATCTCCCGGCGGGCCGGTGCGGCCCGCCGGGAGGTACCGGGGATCACGACCGGTGCGGTCGAGGGGGCGTCAGCACCAGCGGACGGTGCCGAGGTTGTGCACGTAGCGGGCGGAGACCCAGCCCCTGTGATGGGTGAGCCGGTACCATCGGTGGTTGCCGCGGACGTTGGAACCCCGCACCTTGCAGGTGATGGCCACGCTGGAACCCACCGCCCGCGAGCCGACGACGCGGTAGCCGGTGCCCGGCCCGGAGCGGACGTTCAGCGGCAGGCGGTGCGTGGCGACGTTGCCCCAGGTGTGGTTCCTGACGATGTGCCGGACGCCGTGGACGTGCCGGTGGTGGCGGTGGTGACGCGCGGCACGGCCCTTCGCGTGGTGGCGGCCGTGGTGGCACTTCGGCGCCTTCGGGGCCTTCGGCTTGGCGGGCAGCGTGGACGGCGTGGGGGCCGGCTGCCACGCCGGTACGGAGATCTGCGGGGGAGTGGAGTTCAGCGCGTGGGCCTGCTGCGGGGCCGGCCCGGCGGAGGCGACGGCCGCCACCGGGAAGACGGCGACGACCGCGAACGCGGCCACAAGGCCGCTGCGCAGTGAGCGTCGGATCATGGGTTGTCCCTCCGAGATGACCTGCGGATCACGGGCTGTGATCCAGTCAGCACGGAGCGTTTCCGGCGAAGTTCCCAAAGATGCCGTCCCACCCGTTCCTGGGACGAACTGGGACGGCACTCAGGCGTTCGGCGACGCCGTACGGCCATGTCGACGCTGTCCCGGGACGCTGTCTCTCAGCCCGTCCGGCGTTTGAGGACGAGGCCGTTCAGGCCGATGGGGGTCCAGGGGGCGGAGCCCCTGGGGACGGGACGGGTGGGGGGCGGCGGGGGCGAGATCCGTCCCCGCCGCACCGGAGGCACTACGCCAGGCCGGGGCCCCGCACCGGGATCGACGTGAACGTCGGCGCCGGGGCCGGGTCCTGGAAGAAGTCGTTGCCCTTGTCGTCCACCACGATGAACGCCGGGAAGTCCTCGACCTCGATCTTCCAGACCGCCTCCATGCCGAGCTCCTCGTACTCGACGACCTCGACCTTCTTGATGCAGTCCTGGGCGAGCCGGGCGGCCGGCCCGCCGATGGAGCCGAGGTAGAAGCCGCCGTGCGCGTCGCACGCGTCCGTGACCTGCTTGCTGCGGTTGCCCTTGGCGAGCATCACCTTGGAGCCGCCCGCCGCCTGGAACTGCTCGACGTAGCTGTCCATACGGCCGGCCGTGGTCGGGCCGAAGGAACCGGACGCGTAGCCCTCCGGGGTCTTCGCCGGGCCCGCGTAGTACACCGGGTGGTCCTTCAGGTACTGCGGCATCTCCTCGCCCGCGTCCAGCCGCTCCTTGATCTTGGCGTGCGCGATGTCGCGGGCCACCACCAGCGGACCGGTGAGCGAGAGCCGGGTCTTGACCGGGTACTTCGTCAGCTCGGCGAGGATCGACTCCATCGGCTGGTTCAGGTCGATCTTGACGACGTCCCCGTCCTGCTCCAGGTGCTCGTCCGTCGTCTCCGGCAGGAACCGCGCCGGGTCCGTCTCCAGCTGCTCCAGGAAGACACCCTCCGCCGTGATCTTCGCAACGGCCTGGCGGTCGGCCGAGCAGGACACGGCGATCGCGACGGGGCAGGACGCGCCGTGCCGCGGCAGCCGCACCACACGCACGTCGTGGCAGAAGTACTTGCCGCCGAACTGCGCGCCGATCCCGATCTTCTGCGTCAGCTCGAAGACCTTCTCCTCCAGCTCCTTGTCGCGGAAGCCGTGACCGAGCTCCGAGCCCTCCGCCGGGATCTCGTCCAGGTAGTGCGCGGAGGCGTACTTCGCGGTCTTCAGCGCGTACTCGGCGGACGTACCGCCGACCACGATCGCCAGGTGGTACGGCGGGCAGGCGGCCGTACCCAGCGAACGGATCTTCTCCTCCAGGAACTTCATCATGGAGGCCTCGTTCAGAACGGCCTTCGTCTCCTGGTACAGGAACGACTTGTTGGCGGAGCCGCCGCCCTTCGCCATGAACAGGAACTTGTACGCGCCGCCGTCGGTGGCGTACAGCTCGATCTGCGCCGGCAGGTTGGAGCCGGTGTTCTTCTCGTCCCACATGGTCAGCGGGGCCATCTGCGAGTACCGCAGGTTGAGGTTGAGGTACGCGTCGTAGATGCCCTTCGACAGCGCCGCCTCGTCGCCGCCCTCGGTGAGCACGTTCTGTCCGCGCTTGCCCATGACGATCGCCGTGCCGGTGTCCTGGCACATGGGGAGCACGCCCGCGGCCGCGATGTTCGCGTTCTTCAGCAGGTCCAGCGCCACGAACTTGTCGTTGCTGGACGCCTCGGGGTCGTCGATGATGCGCCGCAGCTGGGCCAGGTGCGCGGGCCGCAGGTAGTGCTGGATGTCGTGAATGGCCTCCTCGGCGAGCTTGCGCAGCGCCTCCGGCTCCACCTTGAGGAAGGTCCGCCCGTCGGCCTCGAAGGTGGACACACCTTCGGAGGTCACCAGCCGGTACGGGGTGGTGTCCTCTCCCATGGGGAGCAGATCGGTGTACGCGAACTCAGGCATCTCAGCCCATTCCTCACTCGACAGACGGCGCCCGCCGTCATTGGCGGGCGCTCACCAGCGTAGAACCTGCCGCTGACACCGGGCCTGTGAGGTAAGGCTCAGTTCGAGAACCGTAGGGTTTTCCACAGCTTTCGATGAGGGGTAGTCGCGATCTATCGCGTTTCGGTACGCTGCTGTCGTGGACCTTCAGAAGAGCGACCGACACCCGGACGCGGCACCGCGGGTTTCCGAACTGCGCGCCTCGGACGCCGACCGTGACCGCATCGCCGACCTCCTGCGCGACGCCCTCGCCGAGGGCCGCCTGACCGCCGACGAGCACGCCGAGCGCGTCGAGGGCGTGCTCGCCGCCAAGACGGTCGGCGAGCTGGAGGTCTTCATACGGGACCTGCCCGCCGCCCACCAGCATCGCGCGGCCCCCGCCTTCGCCGCCGCCCCGAGCCGCCCCACGGTGGGCGCGATCCCGGCCGACCCCGACGACAACGTGGTGGCGGTGTTCAGCAGCGCCGTCCGCAAGGGCCGCTGGCGCGCGGGGCGCCGCATCCATGCGTACGCGATCTTCGGCAGCGTGGAGATAGACCTCAGCGAGGCCCTCTTCGAGTACCAGCAGGTCGCGATCAAGACGTTCTCGTTCTGTGGCAGCGTCGAGGTCCGCGTCCCGGAGAACGTGTCCCTGCGCGGCACCGGCGGCGGAGTGCTCGGCAGCTTCGAGGTGGACAACCTCGACTCGACCGAAGCGAACGCACCGGTGGTCTACGTCGACGGCTGGGCCGTGCTGGGCAGCGTCGAGGCCCGGCCGAAGCGGGGCAAGCTCGTCGCGGACATCCTCGACCGCGTCCAGCACAAGGTCGACAAGAGTTTGCGCAAACATCTGAATCGTTGACGGTTGTTAATTCGGGCGCGCCCGCAGGGTATTGGTCCACCCGCCCTCGCGCGCCCGAGGCGCTCGCGAGCATGCGAAATCCAGCGGTTCGGAACTCAGTGCATAGGCTCGCGCACAGCGGGTAGGCCTTGCTGCATCGTCGCTCGCTCGCGAAGCCGTCGTCAGGAGTAGACCGTGCTGCAACCGCCGCATTCGTCCCTGCAGGTAGCTGCCGTTCCGGCCCAGCGGGTGCCAGTGCGGGACAGGGACCAAGACGCCCCATGGCACACCGAGGCGGTGTGCCGGCGCGATGAGGCCGGCCTGTTCTTCGCACCTTCCAAGGAACCCACCGCCGCCCGGCTCTCCCGCGAGGAGGCGGCCAAGCGCGTCTGCGCCCGCTGTCCCGTCATGGTCGAGTGCCGCGAGCACGCGCTGCTGCAACCGGAGCCCTACGGCGTGTGGGGCGGCCTCACCGCCGCGGAACGCCGCGTGGTCCTGGCGCGCAGGCGCCGCCGCGAGATGGAACTGAAGAAGACGGCCCGAGCCCAGGGCCGCATAGCAGCAGCGGGCTGACGCCGCCCCCAACAACCGACGGGGCGCCCCCACCGCACCGGGGGCGCCCCACTCGTCTTAGGGGCGCGGGGAACTGCGCGACAAGCCACAACGGACCCGCGCCCGCCAACGCACCGAACCCCCCGAGCTACTTGGCGCGATCAAAATCAATCGCGCTGTAAGCCCGCAGCTTGCTCAGCCGATGCTCGGAGTTGATCTGCCGCACCGTCCCCGACTTCGACCGCATCACGATCGACTCGGTGGTAGCGGTCTCCGACCGGTACCGAACCCCCCGCAGCAACTCCCCGTCCGTGATCCCGGTCGCCACGAAGAACACGTTCTCGCCGGCGACCAGGTCGTCGGTGGTGAGCACCCGGTCGAGATCGTGCCCGGCCTCGATCGCCCGAGCCCGCTCCTCGTCGTCCTTGGGCCACAGCTTGCCCTGGATCGTGCCGCCCAGACACTTCACGGCGCACGCGGAGATGATGCCCTCCGGCGTACCGCCGATGCCGAGCAGCATGTCTACGCCGGTGCCCTCGCGCAGCGCGTAGATCGACCCGGCGACGTCACCGTCGGAGATCAGCTTGATGCGCGCACCGGCCTCCCGGATCTCCTTGATGATCCCCTCGTGCCGCGGCCGGTCGAGGATCACCACCGTCACGTCCTCCGGCGTGGAGCGCTTGGCCTTGGCGACGCGGCGGATGTTCACGGACACCGGCGCGTCGATGTCGACGAAGTCGGCGGCCTCGGGTCCGGTGACCAGCTTGTCCATGTAGAAGACGGCGGACGGGTCGAACATCGACCCGCGGTCCGCGGCCGCCAGCACGGCGATCGCGTTCGGCATGCCCTTGGCCGTCAGGGTGGTGCCGTCGATCGGATCGACGGCGATGTCGCACTCCGGCCCGGTCCCGTCACCGACGCGCTCGCCGTTGAAGAGCATCGGGGCCTCGTCCTTCTCGCCCTCGCCGATGACGACCACGCCGTTCATCGACACGGTGGAGACGAGGGTCCGCATGGCGCGCACCGCGGCGCCGTCGGCGCCGTTCTTGTCGCCCCGCCCGACCCAGCGGCCCGCGGCCATCGCGGCGGCTTCGGTCACCCGGACGAGTTCGAGGGCGAGGTTGCGGTCGGGGGCTTCGCTGGGGACTTCGAGCTCGGACGGCAAGTGATGATGCTCGGTCATCGAGGCGCACCTTTCTGATACGACGACGGCCGGATGAGGGTTCGACCCTCGACTCTATCGTCAGTCCGACAAAATGAGCAGGGGACCCCACGGATGAGCGAGCCGGGCACCTGCGACGATAGGGGACGTGGCAGGTTCGAACGGCAAGCAGAAGACGGTCCGGGACATGATTCTCTCCCTGGGCCTCATCGGGATCGCGGCGGCACTCATCTACGTGTTCATCCCGCACGACGACTCGCCTCCGGACCTCCCGCGGGTCGACTACCGCGTCGAACTGCTCACGGCGCGCCGCGCCGCCGCCTATCCGGTGGCCGCGCCCGAGGGCCTGTCCAAGGACTGGAAGGCGACCTCGGTCCGCTTCCAGGGCGACCAGTTCGACGCCTGGCACCTGGGCTTCCACACGCCCGACGGCCAGTACGTGCAGATCGAGCAGTCGACTCAGAAGCCGTCGACCTTCATCGACCAGGCGACCCAGGGGTCGAACGCGACGAAGGCCACCGAGGAGATCGCCGGCCGCACCTGGACCCGCTACACCGGCGGCCGCTACGACGCCCTCGTGCTCCCCGGCAAGAGCTCGACGACGGTGGTCGCGGGCACGGGCTCGTTCCAGCAGCTGACGGAGATGGCCCGGGCGCTGAAACTGGAGTAGCCCATACGCATGACGAAGGCCCCCGGCTGTGAAGCCGGGGGCCTTCGTCATGCGTGGTCACGCAGGCCGTCGTTGGCTCAGACCGTGGTGACGACCTGGTCGTAGGCGAGGCGCGGGGAGCGCGGGAACCAGGCGTCCTCGCCCGGCTTGCCGATGTTGACGACCATCAGCGGGGTGTGGTCGTCGTCCAGGAACTCCTTCTGGACGCCCGCGAAGTCGAGGCCGGTCATCGGGCCGGCGGCGAGACCGGCGGCGCGGACGCCGATGATGAAGTACGCGGCCTGCAGCGCGGCGTTCAGGCCGGCGGCACCCTCGCGGGCCGGGCGCTCGGAGAAGAAGACGTCCTTGGCGGCGGGGAAGTGGGGGAAGAGGGTCGGCAGCTCCTCGTGGAACTCGTTGTCCGCGGAGAGGATCGCGACCAGCGGGGCGGTGGCGGTCTTGGGCTGGTTGCCCTCGGCCATGTGCTTGACCAGGCGCTCACGGGCCTCGGCGGAGCGGACCAGGGTGACGCGCAGCGGCGACTGGTTGAAGGCGGTCGGACCGTACTTGACCAGGTCGTAGATCGCCTGGATCTGCTCGTCGGTCACCGGCTCGTCGGTGAAGGTGTTCGCGGTACGGGCCTCGCGGAAGAGCAGGTCCTGGGCGGCGGGGTCAAGAACGAGAGACATGCGGGAACTTCCTCGGTAGGGCGCCGGGATCCGATCCGGACCGTGGTCCGGATCGACTGACGAGAGCGACGGTACGCGAAGGAAGGTTCAAGGTTCAACAATAAACGGGACGTGGTGATCCGCTTCACAGCGGACCGCCGCCACCGCCCCTCGTCGTGCGCTACTCGCCGCCGGCTTCTTCCGCGGCCTCTTCCTCCGCGAGGGCTGCGTCCAGCCGGGCGCGTGCCCCGTCCAGCCAGCGCCGGCACACCTTGGCCAGCTCCTCGCCCCGCTCCCAGAGCGCCAGGGACTCCTCCAGCGTCGTACCGCCCGCCTCGAGGCGTCGTACGACCTCGATCAGCTCGTCCCGTGCCTGCTCGTAGCCGAGCGCCTCATCCACCTTGCTGGTCATCCGCCCACCCTATGCATCGACTCGGACCGTGCCCTGTTCCCGTGTTCTCAGCGTTCCCGGTCGGTCCGGACCACCGTGAACTCGCCCTCGGCCACGCGCGCCCGCAGTGGCTCGTCCGTCCCCACCTCGTCCGGGGCGCGGACGACATGCCCGTCGGACTTCTGCAGCACGGCATAACCACGCTTCAGGGTCGCGGCGGGGGAGAGGGCCACCACGCGCGCGTGTGTGTGCGTCAGCTCGGAGGCGGCGCGGTCCAGGAGATGGCCGAGCGTGCGCCGCGAACGGTCGACCAGCGAGGCGACATGATCGGCCCGCTCGTCGATCATCCGGTGCGGATCCTGTATCGAGGGCCGCGCGAGCGCCTGGGCGAGCCCGCGCTCCTCCCGCTCGACGAGCGCCTCGACGCACCGCCGCGCCCGGTTGCGCAACTGCTGCACGCGCTCGTACTCCTCCCCGACATCCGGTACGACCTTCTTGGCGGCGTCGGTGGGGGTGGAGGCCCGCAGGTCGGCGACGTGGTCCAGGAGCGGGTTGTCGGGCTCGTGCCCGATCGCCGACACGACGGGCGTACGGCACGCGGCGACGGCGCGCACGAGCTGCTCGTCGGAGAACGGAAGGAGGTCCTCCACGCTCCCGCCCCCGCGCGCGACGATGATGACGTCCACCTCGCCGGCCTCGTCGAGCTCCTTCACGGCCTGCACGACCTGCGGGACGGCGTGCACGCCCTGCACCGCGACGTTGCGCACCTCGAAGCGGACGGCGGGCCAGCGGTGCCGGGCGTTCTCCAGCACGTCCCGCTCGGCGGCCGAGGCGCGGCCGCAGACCAGCCCGATGAGCTGCGGCAGAAAGGGCAGTGCCTTCTTCCGCTCGGGCGCGAACAGCCCCTCTGCGGCGAGCGACTTCTTCAACTGCTCCAGCCGCGCGAGCAGTTCCCCGACCCCCACGGGCCTTATCTCGGCGGCCCGCAGGGACAGCTGCCCCCGCGGCGCGTACCACTCCGGTTTCGCGAGTACGACGACCCGCGCGCCCTCGCTCACCACATCGGCGACGGCGTCGAACACCTGCCGGTAGCAGGTGACGCTGACCGAGATGTCGTACGACGGATCCCGCAGGGTCAGGAACACCACCCCGGCGCCGGGCCGCCGCGAGAGCTGAGTGATCTGGCCCTCGACCCAGACGGCCCCCAGCCGGTCGATCCACCCACCGATGAGCCGCGACACCTCACCGACGGGCAGGGGCGCTTCTGCGGACGTGTTGAGAGCCATGCGGCGAGGGTAACGGCCAAGACCGACAACCCCGGCTGTGTCTTTCAGCCCGTCCGGCGTTTGAGGACGAGGCCGTTCAGGCCGATGGCGGGGTCTGGCGGGCGCAGCTCCAGGGACGGGACGGGTAGGGGCGGCGGGGGCGATGTGCGATCTTCGACCCGCCGGACGTGGCCCTACGATGGGTCCCATGACTGCTTCGCCTGGCCGCCGTGTCCTGCTCGCCGCCCCCCGGGGCTACTGCGCGGGTGTGGACCGCGCCGTGATCGCCGTCGAGAAAGCCCTGGAGCAGTACGGGGCTCCGATCTATGTCCGGCACGAGATCGTGCACAACAAGTACGTCGTGCAGACCCTGGAGAAGAAGGGCGCCGTCTTCGTCGAGCGCACGGAGGAGGTCCCCGAGGGGAACATCGTGATGTTCTCCGCGCACGGCGTGGCCCCGGTCGTCCACGAAGAGGCCGAACGCGGCAAGCTCGCCACCATCGACGCGACCTGCCCGCTCGTCACCAAGGTCCACAAGGAAGCCGTCCGCTTCGCCAAGGAGGACTACGACATCCTCCTGATCGGGCACGAGGGCCACGAGGAGGTCATCGGCACCTCCGGAGAGGCCCCCGAGCACATCCAGCTCGTCGACGGGCCGGGGGACGTCGCCAAGGTCGAGGTCCGCGACCCGTCCAAGGTCGTCTGGCTGTCCCAGACCACCCTCTCCGTCGACGAGACCATGGAGACCGTCGACGCACTGCAGGAGAAGTTCCCGCAGCTGATCTCCCCGCCCAGTGACGACATCTGCTACGCCACGCAGAACCGTCAGCTCGCGGTGAAGCAGATGGGCGCCGAGGCCGAGCTGGTGATCGTCGTCGGCTCCCGCAACTCCTCCAACTCCAAGCGGCTCGTCGAGGTCGCCAAGCTCGCGGGCTCGCGCGAGGCCTATCTCGTGGACTTCGCCGACGAGATCGACGAGGCCTGGCTGGAGGGCGTGTCCACGGTCGGCGTCACCTCCGGCGCCTCCGTCCCCGAGGTCCTGGTCGAGCAGGTCCTGGAGTGGCTCGCGCAGCGCGGCTTCGAGGACGTCGAGATCGTCAAGGCGGCCGAGGAGTCCATCACGTTCTCGCTGCCCAAGGAGCTCCGCCGCGATCTGCGCGAGGAGGCGGCGGCGCTGATCGCCGAGCGAACCGGCACCTCGCCGGAGTGACTGTCAGTCGTCCGTCGTAACGTAGAGCCATGCAGATCTTCGGTGTGGACATCGGTGGATCCGGGATCAAGGGCGCCCCTGTGGACCTGGACAAGGGCGATCTGGCGGAGGAGCGCTGCAAGGTGCTCACTCCGCACCCGGCGACGCCCGACGGGGTGGCGGACGGCGTGAAGCAGGTCGTCGACCACTTCGGCTGGACCGGCCCGGTCGGCCTCACCTTCCCCGGCGTGGTCACCGGCGGATCCACCATCCGTACGGCGGCCAACGTCGACAAGGGCTGGATCGACACGGACGCGCGCGCGTTGTTCGGCTCCCGCCTGGGCGGCCTGCCGGTGACGGTGGTCAACGACGCGGACGCGGCGGGCGTCGCCGAGATGCACTTCGGCGCGGGCCGCGGCCGCCGCGGCACGGTCATCCTGCTGACCTTCGGCACCGGCATCGGCAGTGCCCTGTTCGTCGACGGCACCCTGGTGCCCAACACCGAGCTGGGCCACCTGGAGCTGCACGGCCACGACGCGGAGAAGCGCGCCTCCAGCAAGGCCAAGGAGGACGGCGAGCTGACCTGGGAGCACTGGGCGCACCGCGTGCAGAAGTACCTCGCCCACGTCGAGATGCTGTTCTCACCCGAACTGATCGTCATCGGCGGCGGCGTCAGCCGTAAGTCCCAGAAGTTCCTGCCCTTCATCGACGGCATCAAGGCGGAGATCGTCCCGGCGCAGCTGCAGAACAACGCGGGGATCGTGGGCGCGGCGATGCACGCCGCGGAGAGTCAGAACTGGGCCTAGGACCTGCCGTTTGGATCAGCCCGGCGTCGCGGGCCCTGGCACGCACTCCCCCCACTGCCTTAAGAACTCCTATCAAAATGCTGCAACTTGCCTTGGAATCTCGGTGTCTGATGGGTTGTTAGCCTGGACATGAGAAGGGGTGAGCAGCCGCCGTGGATCGTGCCGGACGGGCTGTGGGAGCGGATCGAGCCGTTGCTGCCGGTTGTGCCGCGCCGCACGGATCACCCCGGTCGTAAGCGTCTGGACGACCGGAAGGTGCTGTCGGGCATCCTGTTCGTGCTGTACACCGGCATTCCGTGGGAGTTCCTGCCCCAGGAGCTGGGCTTCGGCTCCGGTATGACCTGCTGGCGGCGCCTGCGTGACTGGAACGACGCGGGCGTCTGGCAGCGGCTGCACGAGTCGCTCCTGGCCGAGCTGAACGCCGCCGGCGCGCTGAACTGGTCGAGGGCGGTGATCGACGGCTCGCACGTCAGGGCGCTCAAAGGCGGCCCAAAACAGGACCGAGCCCGGTCGACCGTGCCCGAACAGGCTCCAAGCACCATCTGATCACCGAAGGGCACGGCATCCCGCTGGCGGTATCGCTGACCGGCGGAAACCGTAACGACGTTACCCAGCTCATCCCCCTGATCCAGGCCGTCCCGCCCGTACGCGGCCGGCGCGGACGGCCCCGACAGCGACCGGTCGCGCTCTACGCCGACCGCGGCTACGACCACGACAAGTACCGCAAACAGGTGCGGGCCCTGGGGATCACCCCGGTGATCGCGCGGCGCGGCGTCGAGCACGGTTCCGGGCTGGGCGTGCACCGCTGGGTGGTCGAGCAGAGCTTTGCGCTGCTGCACTGGTTCCGCCGACTGCGCATCCGCTGGGAGATCCGCGACGACATCCACGAAGCGTTCCTCAGCTTGGCCTGCGGCATCATCTGCTGGCGACGACTGGTCAACCTCTCACTTTGTTAGGAGTTCTAAGGGCGTGGGGGACCCCCAGCCGCGTTGTCGTCACTCTCCCCCACTCTCGAATTCGCTCGAGCGGGAGGGGTCCCCACCGCTCCGCGTCGCCCGCCGCGGCAGCGGCTGAGGTCACAGCTCCTCCGCCTTGCAGCTGCACGCTCCCCACTCTCGGCTTCGCTCGAGCGGGGGGGACCCCATGACCCCGCTCAGGGCAGCCGGGAAACCCCCTTGGCCATAGCCGACCTGATCCGAACGACAGGCCCTAGTACCCGGGCGGACGGCGGCCGCCGGTGCGTCGGCGGCGCATCAGGGCCGCCTTCCGTCCCGTGACGATCAGGCCCGCGACGAGGGTCCCCCCGTACAGCCACCCGGCCTGGGTGGCGAGCGCCGTCACCATGCCCATCAGGCGGCCGAGCAGCCCGCCGCTGCTGTCGGCCACCGGGAACAGGCCCGCCGCGAAGGCGATCGGTACGACGACGGGTGCGGTCGCCAGATCGCTCCTGCGCACCCAGACCGCGGTCAGCAGGCACACCGGCAGGAACAGCACGCCGTACAGGGTGAGCGACGCCCCGAACAGCAGCTGGTCGAGACAGCCGAGCGTGAGCATCACCGCCCCGCTGAACAGCCCGCTGCCCAGCCCGGTCAGCCGCGGGTTGGGCAGCCGCCGTACCGCCTCGGCCGGCGGCGGGCCGGGCTGTCGCGCCGCCGGGCGGGTGGCGGGGCGGCGCTGTCCGGCAGGTCGCGCACCACCGCCCGCACCCCCAGCGCTTCCGCCGCGCTTCGCCTGCGGGGGCAGCGGGGGCGTGCCGCGTCGTGCTCCGTTGTGCGGTGGTCCCGACCCGTGTTGCTCCACCGGACCAACTTAGGTCGGTTTATGTGTGCAATCGGCCCTCAGACACGCCGAGGGGCGGAGCCTGGCCAAGCGTTCGACGGGGAGCCGGGGCGGGGACCGGTACGCCGTAGACTGGTGGATCGGCCCGCCCGCGCACCGAAGAAGGACCGGGCCCACCGCCCCAGTCCCCTGATGTCTCTCACGTACGGGAAGTCGCAACGTGTCGCTCACGATCGGAATCGTCGGCCTGCCGAATGTCGGCAAGTCGACCCTGTTCAACGCCCTGACCAAGAACGACGTGCTCGCGGCCAACTACCCGTTCGCCACGATCGAGCCCAATGTGGGCGTCGTCGGCGTCCCCGACCCCCGGCTGACGAAACTGGCCGAAATCTTCTCTTCGCAGCGCATCCTCCCGGCGACCGTCGACTTCGTCGACATCGCGGGCATCGTGAAGGGTGCGTCCGAGGGCGAGGGCCTGGGCAACAAGTTCCTCGCGAACATCCGTGAGTCCGACGCGATCTGCCAGGTCATCCGCGCCTTCAAGGACGAGAACGTCGTGCATGTCGACGGCAAGGTCTCGCCGAAGGACGACATCGAGACGATCAACACCGAGCTGATCCTCGCCGACCTCCAGACCATCGAGAAGGTCCTGCCCCGGCTCCAGAAGGAGTCCCGGATCAAGAAGGACGTGGCTCCCAAGGTGGCGGCGGTCGAGGCGGCCAGGGAGATCCTGGAGAAGGGCGACACGCTGTTCTCGGCGGGCATCGTCCAGGGCTCCGGCAACGAGGAGCTCCTCCACGACCTGCACCTCCTGACGACCAAGCCCTTCCTCTACGTCTTCAATGTCGACGAGGACGAGCTGGTCGACGAGGACTTCAAGGCCGAGCAGCGCGCCCTGGTCGCGCCCGCCGAGGCGATCTTCCTCAACGCCAAGCTCGAGGCGGACCTCGCCGAGCTCGACGAGGAGGACGCCATGGAGCTCCTGGAGTCCGTCGGCGCCGAGGAGCCGGGCCTCACCACCCTCGCGCGCGTGGGCTTCAACACCCTCGGCCTGCAGACGTATCTCACGGCCGGCCCCAAGGAATCCCGCGCCTGGACCATCAAGAAGGGCGCCACCGCCCCCGAGGCCGCCGGCGTCATCCACACCGACTTCCAGAAGGGCTTCATCAAGGCGGAGGTCATCTCCTTCGAGGACCTGGTGGAGACGGGTTCGGTCGCCGAGGCCCGCGCCAAGGGCAAGGCGCGGATGGAGGGCAAGGACTACGTGATGCAGGACGGGGACGTGGTGGAGTTCCGCTTCAACGTGTAGCGGGTGACGTAGCACCACTTCGCTGATCTGGCAAACATGCAGGTCACAAGGGGTCTGGCTCTTCGGGGTCAGGCCCCTTGATTTTTACCGTGCTGGATAGGTGCTGGATTTTCTGACCTCTCGTCACCTGTCATCACCCCTGCTCATCCCTACCGTGCTGGATCTGTGCTGGGCAGGATGCGAGCGCCCGTGCTGGGGCGCGCACTGTTTGCCTCAGCCTCTTCGGCGTCCTGGGCTGTGCGATCCACCACCTCGCTTGGACGGGTTGTCCGGTCCCGGCAGCCTGCCGATGTCAGCGAGGTGATGGTCGACGACGGCGGCGTCCTCAGTGAGGGTTCTCGTCGGCTTCGCAGGCAGGTGGCATCGACGACGAAGCCACGAGAGTCTGGTGCGCTGAACTACGAGTCCTCGGAGTTGGCGTAGATCCAGTCGGCCGCGGACGTGGCAGCGGTCTCGTGCAACTCGCCGAGCACGTCCAGGAAGCCGCGCCTGCCCCAGCACGGGGACGCGCCCATGGCCGTGATGTGCACAGCCCCGGGAAAGGCCCGGCACGACGCCGCCCGCATCGCCGATTCGTCGCCCCGGGCCCACGCTCGTGCCGCCTCGGCTGCGGCGAACTGGTAGTGGGGTGGCTCCGAGACAGCGACCTCGTCTGCCTGCCGCACGAGATCCTCTAGCTGCCATTGCCTGCCCGTCAGCTCCATGATGCTGATGGTCGAGCGCAATAGGCCGTTGAGGATGGCATACACCTCCAGCGAGCCGCCCGAGTCCAGACCGTCCAGCGCCTCTTGGACCGAGACGGCGTCGTGGCCCACGTAACCCCGTATGACCTCCGGGGATGCGTCGCGGGCGGTTTGCGAGGTGCATCGCTCACGCGGATCAGCCCAGGGATGCCTGGACGGGGGCGGATCCGTCCCGCGGCGCATGGTGCCTCGGGAGAAAGAACTAAACCTACGCCCCCTTCCCTGCCGACCCGTTCTTCTGCAATGTCGGCCAGTGCAGGCTGGTGCGGTGGCAGCTTGCAATGGCGGCACCCTCGCGGGTTCCCATGGGCATGGCGTCGACTCGAGCGGCGGGTGAGGCAAGCCGAGTGCGGCAGCACAGGGAACCGGCCAGGCTCGTGCGTGAATGAGAGAGAGGTCGAACAGATCTCTCAACGGCACGGGAGCTTGGTGTGGTGCGGACGTCGACGGCGTCGCCAGATCAGTGGCCACGCCCAAAACGCTCGATGACAGCCGTCGGAATCATCTCGTCGCTGCCGAGCGGCGGACCGAGCAGGATCTGTCCGTTCTCGGCAGCGGCCTTCTCCAGGATCTCGGGGGTGACGGCCCAGTCGGCCGGCTTCGGTCGGGACAGGCTCCAGCCAGCGTCGCGGAAGAAGTTCTCCACACCCGAGGGGGTGGCGATCGCGAGCATGTCCGCCTGGTCGGACGTCACGTGGTACGCGTGAGGGATGTTGCGCGGCAGGTATACGATGCCGCCTGCGGTGACTTCGAACCGACGGTCTCCGATCCAGAACAGGCCGCTGCCGCTCAGCATCAGAATGATCTCGTCCTCGGTGGAGTGCACGTGCACGGGGGAAGCGGTGGCACTCGGCAAGGTCGACCGGAACATGCTCAGAGCGCCGCCGGTGCGCTGCCCGTCCAGCAGCACTTCCATGATCCCTTCGCCGAGCCACTCCAACTGCTCGTGTTCGCCGGCCTGGGACACATAGGGAAAACTCACTGTGATCCTCCACGATCTGACTGATGATCACCTCGGACGTTATGGGAGCGGTCGTCGTTCAGGCCATCCCAGAATTCTGGGGTCTTCTGGATAGGCTGCGCCGATGGACAGGCTGCACAGCGACATCGAGCGGATATGCAGGCAGGGTCTGGACACACGGGCGTTGCGTTCCCAGGTCATGGCCCGGCTGGAGCAGGATGTTGCTTACGACGCCTTCTGCTTCGGCACCATCGACCCGTGGACACTGCTGCTCACCGATGACGTCTCGGACGGCATTCCGCCCGGCAGCGGGGCGCTCGCATCGCACCACGAGCACTTGGTGCCGGATGTCGACAAGTTTTCCGACCTCGCGCGCACCGGCCGTACCGTCGGAATCCTCAGTCACAGCTCAGGCGGTGACCCCGGTCTGAGTGCGCGGTTCCGCTCGGTTCTGCCGATCTTCGACGCCCGGCACGAGCTGCGTGCTGTGTTCATGGCGGACGGGGAGTGCTGGGGCGCCCTGGCGATGTTCCGACACGGCGACCGGGCGGACTTCACACCACGGGAAGCGTCCCTGGTACGCGCGCTGTCCCGGCCGGTCGCAACGGCCCTGCGCCGGGCTAGCGTCAACGGTCCGGAGCCCACATCTTCGGGGCCGACGGGACCCGGCGTCGTGGTGTCCGACGCGGAGGGCCGCACTCTGGCCGCCAACGACACGGCGCGGCGCTGGCTGGACGAGATCAGCGTCCAGGCCCTGCACGAGGTGTCGGCGGCTGCTCGAGCGGGACGGGGCGAGGAGGCGTATCTGCGGGTGCGGTCCCGCACCGGGCGATGGCTCTCGCTGTGGGGCTCGCCGCTGGACGGCGAACCGCACGCTGGTGCCCCGGCCGGTATGGTTTCGGTTTCCATCCAGCCGACCCCGACCGCCGGCATCACCGAGATACTGACCCTCGTGTACGCACTGACGGCCCGGGAGCGGGAGATCTTGCAGCAGGTGATCTCCGGCCGATCGTCGACGGGGATCGCCTCGGTACTGAGCATGTCCCCGTACACCGTGCAGGACCATCTGAAGTCGATCTTCTCCAAATTCGGTGTACGCAGCCGCGGGGAGTTGGTGGCGCGCGCCCTGGGCATTCAGACCATGCGCATCACACCCCATTGATCCTTGCCACTGGGCGCGGCTCTCGGTTCAAGATGTCCTCGCGGAAGGCGCCTTCACCGTGCGGTGCCGATCCTGGCCGACCGCGCCGTTACCGGTGTTGGGCATGCGTACCGGCCAGACGGCCTGCGGGGAGGCGAACTGACGCTCACCCAGCAGACCGTCAAACTGGCACTGCCGAAGGCACGAGCCTCCGGTCGAGCGTGGCGCTGCCCGTCTGAAATCCTCGAAGGGACGAGGTCGTCACCGGTGGCGTACGTTGAGCCAACTTGCTCAAGGCGCCTGCCGGGAACGGGTCATCGCAGGTCGCTCATGTCCAGCACGAACCGGTAGCGAGCCGCTTTGTCGACGACCTTGGGCCACACAGTACCCACCTGGCGTGCGGGAACCACCTGCACCTGGGGCCGGATGCCGTATCGCGCTGCGAACTGGAGTACCTCGTGCGTCTCGCGGACGCTGCCGACATTGGAGCCGGCCAGAGAGTTCTGGGCGCTGGTAAGTGAGAAGGCCCCGAACTCGTTCGCGATCGTCGTCTTGTCGATGCCGACGCGGCAGAGAGTGCCTCCTCGCTTGAGGAGACTGAGATAGGGATCCAGGGGGACGGTGGCTGGAATGGTGTCCAGGATGAAATCGAAATGGCGCGTGTACTTCGCCATCTGGTCCGGGTCGGAATTCACCACGACGTCGGCGGCACCGAACCGGCGGATGTCACTCTTCTTCTCGGCCGACGTGGTAAACCCGGTGACCTCGGCTCCGAGAGCGTGGGCCAGCTGAATGGCCAGGTGCCCGAGTCCACCCACCCCGAGAATCCCGACCCGGGAGCCGCGCGCGATGTCCCAGTTGCGGAGCGCAGACCAGACCGTGACACCGGCGCACATGATGGGGCCCGCGTGTTTGAGGTCGATCTCCTTCGGGATCGGGTAGACATAGTTCTCGCGTACGACGATTCCGGTGGAGTATCCGCCCTTGGGATATCCACCAGGATAGTCCGCTGCGTCTGCATAGGACGGTATCGGATTACCGTAGGTGAAGAGTGCGCTGTTGATGCAGTACTGCTCCCTGCCGGCCCTGCACTCCTCGCAGGTGCGGCACGAGTCGACGTACGTTCCCACGCCGACCCGGTCGCCGACCTTGAAGCGGCTCACCTCGGCCCCCACCGCTGTGACCACCCCGGCCATCTCGTGCCCGGTGACCAGCGGGTAGTGCTGAGGTCCCCAGTCGCCGTGAGCCGTGTGTATGTCCGAATGGCACACGCCGGAGAAGTCGATGCGCACCTGTACGTCGTCGGCACGTACCGGCCTGCGCTGGAATCGGTGAGGACGAAAGCTGCCCGATGTGTCGAAGTTGGCCATTCCGACGACATTCATCGGCCCGAGAGAACCCGACGGTGTGGCGGCATCTGCCCGCGAAGGAGTGGCGGTCAGTAGTCCTCCCGCCACCGCTGTTGCGGCGGTTCCGTAAATAAAATCGCGACGGCCGACACCTGAGAAACTCTGCGCCTTGGAAACTGACACGAAGTCCACCTTGTTCGTTCGACTGTTTCGCTTAAGAGCCTATCTGCGGAACGGCGCCATAAAGAGACTCAAGGTGACACTGGCAGGACCACCTTGAACATGGTCTGTATCACCAGATCTCGCCTACGGCGACCTCGTCGTTGGCGTCGAGATGCCGGCCATCATCGAAGGCGCACAGCAGGGAATTGTGGCGGAACAGCCTTGGTGAAGAGGGCGGCGACTGCACGCGGCGTTGTCCACTGCGGTAGTGGCTGTCGAACGGGCGCCCGCCCATGAGGCGCTCAACCTCGCCGGCCGGGGAAAGGTGCCATGGGCCGGCCCGGCCGCGGTGGCAAGGTGTCCGCCCCATGCCGGAGACGGATGCGAGGCCCTGGTTTCCTAGGCGTCTCGTTCGGGCGTTCCGGTTGGTTGGGGGGCTGTCCAGCTGGTGAGCAGTCGCAGAGCCTGGGCGGTCGGGGAGCCGGGTTCGACGTTGTAGACGCACAGGGTCTGGTCTGTGTCGCCGGGCACTTGGAAGGACTCGTAGGAGAAGTGCAGGTCGCCGACGAGGGGGTGGTGGTAGTGCTTGGCGCCGTGGGTCCGGCGCAGTACCTGGTGGTCGTTCCACCAGGTGGTGAACTCCGGTGTCTTGACGGTGAGTTCGCCGATGAGGTCGGCGAGCTGGCGGTCATGGGGGTTACGGCCGGCTTCCAGGCGGAGGATGGCGACGGTCTCGGCGGCGATCTGGGCCCAGTTGCCGACGCGTTCGCGCGCGACGGGGTCCAGAAGGTAGTAGCGGGCCAGGTTGCGGCGGGGGGCCGGTAGGGCGTCGAAGTCGGTGAGGACCTCGCGGGCGAGGCGATTGGAGGCCAGGACATCGGTGCGCCGGCCGAGGATGAACGCGGGCACGTGGTCGAGGGTCTGCAGCATCAGGTGCAGTCCGGGGCGCACGCGCTGGGGGCTGGTGGGAGCGCGGCGGGCTGGTGTGGGCCGTGCCAGGAGGTCGGTGAGGTGCTCGCGCTCGGAGGGATCCAGCCGCAGGGTGCGGGCGAGGGCTTCGACGACCTCGGGGGAGGGGTTGAGGGCCCGACCCTGTTCCAGGCGGGTGTAGTACTCGGTACTGACGCCGGCCAGTCGGGCGACCTCGTCGCGGCGCAGGCCCGGTACACGGCGAGCCCGGCCGTCGTCGGGCAGCCCGGCCTGGTCGGGGGTGACCCGGGCGCGGCGGGTGCGCAGGAAATCGGCGAGTTCGGTCCTACGGTCGTCCATGTCCCCAGTGTGGCGGGCGGGGGGAGACCATGGCCGGGGCTGGGTGGTACCGCCAGTACCTTCCTTGGGGGTACCTGCCTGGTCAGGGCCTTTTCCAGCGTCCTGCGGGGCGTCTGCGGGTGGTGTTGTGGTGGAGGGGCCGATGGCGAACAGACCCTCGGCTCTTCGATCCTCATCTCGTTGAAAGGTGTGTCTCATGACCACGCAGACCTCCCGCCCCCTGTCCGGCCGTGTCGCGGTCGTCACCGGCGCTTCCAGCGGTATCGGCGCAGCGTCGGCCGAGCACCTGGCCGCGCTCGGCGCCCGCGTCGTCGTCCTGGCCCGGCGCGCGGACCGGCTGGAGCAGCTGGTGGCCCGGATCAATGAGAACGGCGGCCAGGCCGGCGCCCTGCCCCTGGACGTGACCGACCAGGCGGCGGTCCAGGCGGCGGCTGACCGTGTCGCGGCCGAGTTCGGCGGCGCCGACCTGCTGTTCAACAACGCGGGCATCATGCTGCCCGCGCCGATCGAGGAACGCGCCGGCGAGCAGTGGCAGCACCAGATCGACCTCAACATCACCGGCCTGATGAATGCCATCGGCGCTTTCACCCCTCAGCTGGTGAAGGCCGCTGAGCAGCACGGTGTCGCGGACCTGATCAACACCTCGTCGATCGCGGCGCAGAACATCTACCCGAACTTCGCCGTCTACTCCGCGACGAAGGCGTACGTCACCCACCTCTCCCGGCACCTGCGGGTCGAACTGGGCCCGAAGAATGTGCGTGTCTCGGCGATTGAGCCCGGCATCGTCGGCACCGAGCTGCAGAGCCACGTCACCGACGACGGTGCTCTGGCCTGGCTGGCGGGCGCGAAGGAGACCATCGAGTGGCTCACCCCCGAGGACGTCGCGCAGACCGTCGGCTTCGTGGCGTCCCTGCCCGCACGCGTCAACCTGCAGCAGGTGACCGTCATGCCGACCGCCCAGGCCAGCTGACCGCCCGGGGCGCGCCCTGCAGGCTCTCGCGAGAGCCTGCAGGGCGCGCCGGCCCGACCAGCCCCCGTCCCCGTCGGCCTTGGGCCAGGTGCCGGGAGTACGGGGGTCGGCGGCTGTCAAGAAGGGCCGTCGCGAAGCATCGCGAGGATCACGTCGGCCAGGCGCCGGGCCCGGCAGGGGAGGGTCGGGATGTGGTGCTCACCCTCCCTGATCTTCTCGTCGCAGCAGATGCCGGAGCCGGTGTCGGACGCCTCCGCGACTGCCGACGGCTGGAGCTGACCCGCACACCTGGGATTCCCTTTGCGTCGTTGCACACGAGGCAGAAGGGGCTAGGTGGTTGTGTCCGTACTACTTTGGGTCCGGTTCGCCGGGCGTCTGCCGTCATCCTGAAAGCCACCACGACGCCGGTGTCGCGTTGTGCCGAGCAGCTGCCGCCCACGCCGCATGAAGTGAGCCCGCCGTAGGCGGAGGTGAAAGGAGCTTTCCGATGCACATTGCTGTCACCGGTGCTGCGGGCAAGCTCGGGCGGGCCGTGGTCGAGGACCTTCGAAGGGCCGGTCACGTCGTTTTCGCCCTCGACCGGATCCGGTTCCCGGACACCGCGGCCGAGAGCACCGTCATCGACATGACCGACTACGGACAGGTCGTGGAAGCGTTCACCGGAGTGGACGCCCGCCCGCGCGGCATCGACGCCGTTGTCCATCTCGCGGCGATCCCCGGCCCGGGCCTTGCCGCGAACGCTGCGCTGTTCACCAACAACATCACCTCCACGTACAACGTGTTCTCCGCGGCCCGGCTCGCAGGCATCACCACCATCGTGTGGGCGTCGAGCGAAACAGTGCTCGGCATCCCTTTCGAGACTGCGCCCCCCTACCTTCCCGTCGACGAGGAGTACGCGGCTCGGCCGGAGTCCTCCTACTCCCTCGGCAAGGCGCTGGAGGAGACGATGGCCGAGCATTTCGCGCGGTGGACGCCCGACCTCTCCATCATCGGTCTGCGGTTTTCCAACGTGATGGACGACTCCGACTACCCGGGTTTCGAGACCTGGCAGGACGACCCTGACACGAGGTCATGGAACCTGTGGGGCTACATCGACGCCCGTGACGGCGCGCGCGCCGTCAGGCTCGCGGTCGAGTCGGACCGCAAAGGCGCCGACACCTTCATCATCGCCGCCGCCGACACCGTGATGCGACGGCCCACCTCCGAGCTGATCACCGGCCGCCTGGCGTCGGTGGAACGCTGGTCCGGTCTCGAGGGACGCGCGTCGCTGCTCAGCACGGGCAAAGCACGGCGAGTGCTGGGCTATGTTCCCCAGGTCAGCTGGCTCGACCGTATCTGATCCCCGACGGCGGGCCCGACCCCTGAAAACGGGCGCAGCAACGCATGCGCTCGTATGTCGCCACTCGACGGGAAGACCCTCACCGGGGCCCAGGAAATGAGTCCCGGCCGTGTCAGGCCGATGCGGCGAGCTGCCAGCCGCTGCAGCCTGTGTCCAAGCTCTGACGGTGAGCAGCAGCGTGCGGATCAGCCGGCACGCACCGCCGGCCGGCGGTGTCTCACGGCCACTCGAACACTTCGGACCGGATACGGCCGGACTCCACGCCGACATCCTTGAGCTGTTCCCGCCATCCCGTGACGAACCGGCGGCGACCGCAGATGAAGAACGTCGCGCTGTCCAGGAGGGGGCGCGGGATGTCATCGGCGCGCATGCGCCCACCGCGCCCGCTCAGGACCGGGTGGTAGAAGCGCGGGCCCAACGTGGAACTCAGCCGTCGGGAGAACGCGAGGTCACGCTCGGAGCGCGCCAGGTGGTACAGGTGCAAGCGCCCGTTGGACGTGAGGTGATCCACGAACGGCGTCACCCCGATGCCGCCTGCGATGTAGACGCGGACCGTGGCATCGTCGTCGAGGAACGAGCCGTAGGGGCCGTCGACCCAGCAGCGTTGCGCAGAGACCGCGAACGCCCGGGTGAAGGGGCCGACGGGTTCCACGGCGAGGAGGATCCGCCCGTGTTCGTCGCGGCCGATCGGTGAGAACGGATGAGCGCGCCCCAACCGTGTGCTCCGCACGTACACGAACTGCCCGGGAGCGGGCTGGAGGCGTGGCGGGACGGACACCTCGACGATGCGGACGTCGCCGTCGTGGCCGATGGTCGACGCGTGTCCTGAGGCCGGCCGCAACCGGTGGATGAGCTGCAGCCCCATAGCCGCGGCGAGGGAAGCGGCCAGGACCCACCAGTAGGCGTTGACGAACACGGAGTCCGAGATCAGGGTCCGCACCCCCCACGAGTGGGCGAACACCAGGACGGCGAGTGGGTAGGTGAGCAGATGCATCGCCCGCCAGGACCGGTACCGGATGAGGCGTTTTGCGATGGTGCTGGAGATCCAGACCACTGCGAAGAGCGCGGCGGCGAGCTTGCCGAACGTGACGAACGTGTTGTGCGGGTAGCGGAAGTCGAGCTGCCACAGCCATGCCAGGGGGCGGTTCTGGGTGCCCGCCATGAGCAGGGGATGCAACAGGACGAGAAGGACCCCGGCCGTGCCCAGTGCGGCGTGGACGCGGACAGCGGTGGCCCGGTCCATCCGCAGCACCTGTGAGACCCGCCGCACGCCGAGGATGACCTGCCACCACAGGGTCATTAGCGCCAGTGAGCCGACGACGAGCCCTGCTTGCCGGGCCGTTCCTCGCTGCGCGTCGAGATCTGCCAACGGGGTGAGAAACGGCAGGAAGGAGGCGATGAGGAGCGTGAACAGCGCGCCGCGGCCGGTCATCGCGTCGACCAGCTGCTCCCGGCGGTCGGGGCGTGCGGCGCGGAGGGTGCTCGCGGTCATGACATTCCTGGGATCGAAAGGGCGGGAGGGCCGCGGCCCGAAGGCCCTGGTCATCGCAGAGGGGACGGGTCGGCGGCGATGTCGACGACGATCTTGATGTAAGCGCTGCCGTCCCCCACCGCGGTGTAGGCCGCGGGCAGGTCGTCGAGTGTGAATCTCCGCTCGTCAACGACCGGCCTGAGCCGTCCGGAGTCGACGAGCTCGGCCGTGCGTCGCAGGAAAGCGCCGTGCGCGGCACGACGTCGCCCGGATGTCAGCGGAAGCAGCACGTACACCGGGTGCAGGGTGAGGAACCGGAGTGACGCCTCCTGTAGGCACGGCCGGCCGAAGGCCGCGCAGCTGGCGACGTCACCGTGCTGCCTGGCGAGGAGGAAGGACTGCTCCAGTGCGGGACCGCCCACCGTGTCGAACACGGCATCGAAGCCTCCTTCGCTCGCGTCGCGGAGCCGGGTCATCACGTCCGTCCGGGTGTAGTCCACGGCTGTGGCCCCCCACGCTTCCACGAGCGCGGCTTTGCCGGGGGAGACGGTGGCGGTGACGTCGGCTCCCGACGCGACGGCGATCTGAGTGGCGACGTGTCCCACGCCCCCGGCGCCGGCCTGGATGAGTAGTCTGCTGCCGGCGCCGACCTGGATTGCCTGCAATGCCTCCCACGCCGTGAGGGTCACCAGAGGCAGTGCCGCCGCCTGGCGCAGCGGCAGAGTGTCGGGTGCGTGCGCGAGCAGCGCGGGGTCGGCGCTCTGGAACTGGGCGAGCGAACCCTGCTCACCCCGCACACCGCCGGTGAGGCCGAAGACGCGGTCTCCGGGCGAGAAGCTGTCCACACCGTCGCCGACTGCCTCCACGATCCCGGCGACATCGGTTCCGACGATCGCGGGAAGCGCCGGCTGCGCGTACGGCGACCGGCCCAGTCGGATGCCGTTGTCGATCGGGTTCAGGCCGGCAGCCAGAACACGGATCAGCACGCGACCCGGCTCCGGCTCAGGCCGCAGGACGTCGCGGACCGCCGGTGCATGCGCGCCGAACACGTCCAGCACCGCTGCGCGCATGCCCGTCATGAGGCGGCATCCACGTTCATGCCCGCCTCATTGAGGATGATCCGGTAGGCGGCAAGACGGCGTGCAGCCGTCAGCGGCGTCGAGTCAGCGTTGCTCGGGTCGGTGCCGGCGAAACGTTCGAGCAGGTCGGGGACATCGTCTCCGTCACGGTCCGCGGTAGCCCTGACCGCTTCAGGCATCGCCTCGTACTGCGAGATGTTCCTGCGGTCGATGACTCTTTGCACGGTGACGAACCAGGAGCTGAGCAGTTCCTGGGACTGTGTGGAGAACGACTCGGGGTCGCCCGGATCGCTGCCGAACATCAGCTCGACTCCGTTCGGGTACCCGTCGCCGTCGCTGTCCTTCTCGAGCAGGGGCTCGTAGGTGCTGGCTGCCTCGCGCTGCTCCTGAGACGGATCGAAGATGTCGTCGGATCCCGGCGCGATCGTCTCGAACAGGTCCTCGCGCCAGTCCTCACCGAAGCCATTGAACTCGAACGCGTTCTCGTCCGGGTCGACCGAGTGGCACATCATGCAGTTCCCCCGGAAGGCGGACAGCCCCCATGGGTCATTCAGGGCCTGCTGAGGAAAGGTCGATCCACCGCCTCCCTCCTCGGTCTCTCCGCTCGGCGGGCGACCGCCGCCCTGAGTGCCCCCGGCAGCGGAACCGGCGACGGCCTCCGCACTCCCACGAGAAGGAGCCAAGATCGTTTTCGCCACGGTGAAGACCGACCCGGCCATCAAGAGTCCGGCGCAGATCACCGCCCACATCCCGATCACTCGGCGTCGACGCCGGCGCTCCTTAACACTCACGCCCCAGCCCCCGCTGCGAAGCGCGCGTGATGGTCAGCTTGGACGCCCGCCCCCCGCGCGACCTCACGCCGGCAGACCCCGGTGATCTGGGTTGGGCGGGCCGGGGTGCTCCTGCCGTCGGCGGGTGCAGCACCACGGGTGTGTGCCAGTACGGCGCGAGGAGGAGTGAGGACCTCGCAGTCGTGGATCAGCATGCGTCCATGCTGGGCGATGCCGGCGCGTCCTGGAGCAGTGAAGGTGGTACCGCCGCACACAGGTAGCCGTTCGGTTCCTGCCCTGCGGCCGGCTGCCTGAGCCGGTGTGAGGGGCCAGGTATGGCGTGCTTCAGAAGCCCTGGGGGAGTCGCGGGGTGTAGGCAGCCTCGAGCCGGTCGACCTCGTCCGGTCGCAGCTCAAGGCCGGCTGCGGCGATCGCATCGTCGATGTGGCCTTGCCGGGTCGCTCCCACGATCGGTGCGGATACGGCGGGCTTGGCCAGCACCCACGCCAACGCCACCTGAGCCATCGACACGCCCCGCTCCTCGGCGAGTGCCTGAACTGCTGAGACGATCCGCTCGTCCGCATCCTCCTGACCCTGGTAGAGCCCCTTGCCGAACTCATCGGTCGACTGCCGTGTGCCGGACCCGGGCGCACCCCACGGGCGAGCGAGTCGGCCCCGGGCGAGCGGACTCCATGGAAGGACACCGACACCGGTCGCGGCCGCGAACGGGTGCATCTCGCGCTCCTCCTCCCGCTGCAGCAGGTTGTACTGGTCCTGCATGGACACGAACTTCGTCTGGTGCTGCCGCTCCGCAGCGTGCTGCATCAACGCGAACTGCCACGTCCACATGCTCGACGCGCCGATGTACCGGGCCTTCCCGGCCTTCACGACGTCGTGAAGCGCTTCCATCGTCTCCTCGACCGGGGTGAGCGGATCGAAGCGGTGAATCTGGTACAGATCCACGTAGTCGACTCCCAGCCGCGTCAGAGAGGCGTCGATCTCCGTCATGATGGCGGCGCGGGACAGCCCGGCGCCGTTGCGCCCCGGACGCATGCGGCCATGAACCTTGGTGAAGATCTGCACCTCTTCGCGCGCTCCCAGCTCCTTCAGGAGAATGCCGGTGATCTCTTCGCTGGTGCCGTCGGAGTAGACGTTGGCGGTGTCGAAGGCCGTGATCCCCGCCTCGAAGGCCCTACGCACGAGCGGGCGGGCTTCGTCGATGTCCACGGTCCACTCGTGCAACCCGCTGGCCGGCCTGCCGTAGCTCATCATCCCGAGCACGATCCGGCTGATCTCCAGGCCAGTGGCTCCCAGCCGTACTGTCTGCATCAAAAGCTCCTCACATGTGTCCGCCACGACGGCGAAACCGCAGACCACCGTACGGCCACATCTAGGGCCGCCCTGCGGGCCAGGTGTGGTGCATACCAACAGCCTCGGACGCTCTTGCCCTCGAGAGCCTGAGCATGGGACCTCGCACAGCAGGCGGTGCAGCTTCATCAACATCCCGTTGGTGCCGCATCACCATCACAGGACGCCGACCGGACGCCCCCGCACAGCGGCTGTCCGAGGTGTGGAACAGCCGTTGCTCCCCGCCGCGAGCGAGCGGGCCGATGAACTGCCCTTACGATCGGTGCTGTGCCCGACCCATCCAGTTCAGCGCAGGAACTGGCGGCGTTCCTGCGCTCGCGCCGTGCGCAGGTCTCCCCTGAGCAGGTCGGTCTGCCGCGAGGCGAGGGCCGCCGTACCAAGGGGCTGCGACGCTCGGAGGTAGCGGCCCTGGCCGGCGTGAGCGTCGGCTGGTACACGTGGCTGGAGCAGGCACGGGCACGCCCGACCACGGCCGTACTGTCCGCCCTGGCGGGAGCGCTTCAGCTCGCCGACAACGAGCGGCGCTACCTGCTGTCCTTTGCCGATGCGTCAACGCCTCCCGAGCGCCGCCCGCTACAGCGTCCCGTGGCGTCCGTCGAGCTCTTGGCGCTGGTGCACACGATGATGCCGAACCCCGCATTCATCCTCGACGAGAACTGGGACTTCCTCGCCTGGAACGACGCCTACACGGCTTTGACGATGAACCTCGCGGACCTGCCCGCGCAGCACCGGAATTTTCTCTGGCTGTTGCTGCGGTGGCCGGAGTACCGGCGACGCAATGTCGAATGGGAACGGGAGGCGCGGAGCGTCGTCGGCCAGTTCCGCACCTCGTACCACCACAACCGCAGGTACGACCCCCGAGCCGATGAGGTCGCGTCGATGATCCTTGAGGACGAGAACGCGGCGCACCTGTGGCAGAAGTTCCACGTGCAGGAGTACGCGCCCGGCGTCATCACCTTCCTCCAGCCGGACGGAAGCGCTCAGCGCTACCGCCACGTCAAGATGCAGACCCTGGACGTCCAGCGGCTACGCGTCGTGGTCTATCTCGCGCTCTGAGCTCGCGCGAAGGAGCCGGGCGGTCTTCAACCGAAACCGACCGCGCCACGCGCAGACGGCAGCGTCGTCCCCGGGCAGAACCCCGCCTTGAGCGAGGCGCTCGCTGAGAAGGTCGCCGATCTGCTGAACGCATGACCCTCCGGCACCCCCTCCGTCCGACGCCGAGCGCGGCCCGGTAGCGGGAGGCGCCCAGTCGTGTCGAGGTCGCGGCTCAGCTCGTGGCGCGGCGCGCTCGTCGCTCCCGTGTTCCGTTGGCCCGACCGAGTTGTTTCGCGAGCTCGGCCGAGGTGGACGCGTCGGGTGTGGTCGCGGCGGCGGCCCGCCACAGCAGATCTTGCAGGGTCTCCTGCTCCGCTGCGCTCAACCCGCGCAACGTGTGCTGCTCGCTCTGCGCCAGCCGATCGTTGATCTTGTCGAGCATGCGCGCCCCCTTGGCCGTGATGGCGATCCGTCGAGCGCGCCGATCGTTCGGGTCGGGGGTGCGCTCGACCAACTTCTCACGTTCGAGGTCGTCGACGAGGTACGTGAACACGGTGCGGTCGATGCCCAGTTGATAGGCGCACGCCGCCTGGGTGGGTGGCGCCTGGTGCGAGCAGACCCCGAGCACCAGATAACCGCGCGACCCGCCCGGCAGGTCGGTGAAGGCGGCTTCGGACGCGTGCAGGAACGCGTGCTGGACCACGGCCAGTGAGATCCCGAACGGAGCCCGTTCCGTCTGTGTGGCCTGGGGTGCGTCCATGGCCGCGAGCGTACCAGATCCTGGTCAAGAATGCGTCTCTGCAGATGGTCGCCTTGACAACTGATCTGAAAAACAACGTATTGTTGTTGCGTACCGCTGGAACGAAGAAGGGCAACACCATGAATCTGTTGCGGGTCGACGCGAGCATCCGGTCGGAAGGATCGGTAAGCCGCCAGCTCGGCGATGCCGTCGAACAGCAGTGGCGTCAGCAGCATCCGGACGGCACGGTCACGCGCCGCGACGTCGGCAGTGCTCCGCTGCCGCCGCTGTGGCACGCCGGCGTCCCCGGCTCGCATCTCCCGCCCGAGCAGCGCACTCCTGAGCAGGCGCGGGCGGCCGCACTCGTGGACGAGCTGGTGGGAGAGCTGCTCGCCGCGGACGCGATCGTGATCGGAGCTCCGATCTACAACTGGGGCGTGCCGCAGGGTCTGAAGCAGTGGATCGACCTGATCTGCCTCGACGCACGTCCCGCCGCATCCGACGGCACGTTCCTGGCCGGTCGGCAGGCGATCGTCGTCGAGTCCAGAGGCGGTGGATACGACCCCGGTACGCCGCGCGAGGGATGGGATTTCGTCACGCCGTACCTCACCCGTCTGCTGGGCGACGCGTGGGGGCTCGAGCTGTCCTTCGCCCGGGCCGAGCTCACATCGGCCGACCAGAACCCGGCGATGGCGTTCCTGCGCGAGCAGGCGAAGGAGCAGCTCGCCGAGGCCGAGACGTCGGCCGCGTCCCACGTCACCGCAGTCCTGGACCGCCTGCGGTCCGGCGCGCGGACGAATCCATCCCGCTGACCGGAAGAAGGCAACCATCATGAGCGACGTCGTGAAGATCGACGTGTGGTCCGACATCGCCTGCCCCTGGTGCTACATCGGCAAGCGCCGGCTCGAACAGGCCATCGCCCGTTTCGACGGCCGGGTCGAGATCGAGTACCACTCCTTCGAACTCGCACCGGACACCCCGGCCGACTACCCCGGGACCCAGGCCGATTTCCTCGCCGAGTACAAGCACATCCCCGTCGAACAGGCGCAGCAGATGCTGAACCAGGTCACCGACGTCGCCGCCGGCGAGGGACTGGCGTTCGACTACGACGCGCTGCGCCCCGCCAACACCGTGCTCGCCCACCAGGCCCTGCGCCTGGCCAAGGCGCACGACCTGCAGGGCGAGCTCAAGGAGCGACTGCTCAGCGCCTACTTCGAGCAGGGACGCAACCTCAACGACCCCGAGGTGATCGCCGGGCTCGCCGCCGAGGTCGGACTCGATCGCGACGAGGTGCTGGCGGCGCTGCGCGAGGAGACCTACCTGCCCGAGGTCCACGCCGATCAGGCCCAAGCCGCCGCCTACGGGATCACCGGCGTCCCGTTCTACGTCCTGGACGGTCGGCTGGCGGTGTCGGGGGCACAGTCGCCCGAACTGTTCCTCTCGGCGCTGGAGCGGGCCACTTCCATGAGCGGGAGGCCGGCATGAGCGCGCCTTTCGAATCCATGGGCGAGGCGACCGGCGCCGTGTGCGTCGACGGTGTGTGCGCTGTACCGCGACCCGACGCGACCCCGGCCGGGCCGGAGATTGTCCCCTTCCGTGTCGAGATCACCGACGACCAGGTGGCCGACCTGCGTGACCGCCTGGCCCGCACCCGGTGGCCGGACGCCGAGACCGTCGACGACTGGTCCCAAGGCGTGCCGCTCTCCTACCTGCGGGAGGTGTGTGGGTACTGGCAGCACGACTACGACATGCAACGCGTCGCCCGGCGCCTGAACGCCGTGACGCAGTTCGTGACGACGATCGACGGACTCGACATCCACTTCATCCACGTCCGCTCGCCGCACGCGAACGCCGTACCGCTCGTGCTCACTCACGGGTGGCCGACCTCGGTTCTCGACTTCGTCGACCTCGTCGGACCGCTCACAGATCCAGTCGCCCACGGCGCCGACGCCGCCGACGCCTTCCACGTCGTCATTCCCTCGCTTCCCGGCTACGGCTTCGGCTCGAAGCCCACCGGCACGGGCTGGGGGGTCGAGCGCATCGCCGATGCCTGGGCCGAGCTGATGACCAGGCTCGGCTACGACCGGTTCGTCGCGCTCGGCGGCGACTGGGGCGCGGCGGTCTCCACCCAACTGGCCGTCCGCCACGGTGACCGCATCGCCGGGGTGACCTTGAACTTCGCGCTGCCGCCTCGCGGCGACACCGGGCAACCCACAGCCGATGAACTCGCCGAACTCGAAAGGTTCGGGCGACTGGGCGCACAGGGCACCGGCTACGCCGTACAGCAATCGACCCGCCCACAGACCCTCGGATACGGACTGGCCGACTCGCCTGCTGCCCAGTGCGCCTGGATCATCGAGAAGTTCTCCGCCTGGTCCGACGCCGACGGCGGCAACCCGGAAGCCGCGTTCTCCCGCGACGTCCTGCTCGACAACGTGATGGTCTACTGGCTCAACGCCACAGCTGTCTCCTCGGCGCGTCTGTACTGGGAGAGCTTCGGCACCACCTTCGGTGCCGCGGCCCAGGACGTCGCTATTACCGCACCGACGGCCTACACCGCCTACCCGAGCGACGTCTACGCCCCCTCGGAGCGGCTCGCGCGGATCCGCTTCGCCAACCTGCGCCACTACGCCCGCGCCCCCCGCGGCGGCCACATGCCTTCCCTCGAAGTGCCCGACCTCTTCCTCGCCGACGTCCGCGCGGGCGTCCGCGCGTTCGAACTCCGCTAGCAGCACCTCCACTCCGGCAGATCCCGTTGTTCGGGAACCACAGAAAGGACGTCAACGATGGCGCTCACCGTCGAGGACCGGCTCAACATCGACCAGCTCTACAGCACCTACGTCCGCCGCATCGACTACCACGACCCCTCGGGCTGGGCCCAGCTCTTCACCCCCGACGGCCGCTGGCAAATGTTCATGGGCGACGAGACCGAGCCCACGCTCGAAGTGCACGGACGCGACGCGATCGCCGAATTCGCCAGGAAGGACAACGAGCTGCGCAAAGGGTCGACTCGGCACTGGACGGTGAACCTCCTGGTCGACGGCGACGGGACAACCGCCACCGGTTACTGCTACGGCTACAGACTCGACGTCTCCGGCGGCCAGACCCGCATCGAGGTCTACGGCGACTACGAAGACGAACTGGTGCAGATCGACGGTGAGTGGCTGTTCGCACGCCGCATGCTGCGCGTACCTGTCGCATAGGTCGAAGCCTTCCGCCACGCTGAGGTCCACTCCCTCAAAGGCGAGTCCTATCGAATGAAGGGCCGCGAACTCGGCCGCCTCCCGACCGCCACCAGCAGCGGCTGACGAACAACAGAGGCTCAGCGATCTGCGCACCGCACGCGGTCCCCTCGCGCGTTTCCGGCGGGGGAGCCTCTGCGGATGAATTCAGGGACCAAGCCACCTGGCATGGGTCAGGACGCTGACTCAAGGTTGAAGCGACGTACTGTCGCTGGCTCGAGGCGGATGTGGCCTGGGCCGCCTAGAATTTGGTAATCGTGGGTCTTCTAGCGTCTTGTCTCGGTGCCCGTGCTGGACAGGTGCTGGATACGCGTGCATTTTCGCAGGTCAGAGCCTTATGGTGGAGTTCCGCTTCAATGTATAAGCCACGTATCTGCGGGGACCTGGCGGACTAGGCGCAGATGCAGGTCGGGCGGGCCGACCCGATTTCGGGTCGGCCCGTTGGCGTACCCGCGGCCGGATGCCGGCTGGACGAACTGACGGGTCGTCACCTGTCGTCATTCGTCCTGCGCGGCACTGGCCCACGCACGGTGAGCTCGTCCACCGGCACACCGTTGTGTGCCCCGGACGCCCCGTGGCCGGGCGTCCGGGGTGAAGGCCCGGCGGGCCTGTCATCGGTCACCGTGCGCCTCGACCGGGCTCCGGCCGCGGCGGACGAGGGCGCGGCGGGCGGCGCGGTCCACCATCGTCAGGCCCCGGGAGCGGCCCAGCGGGCGCAGTGCTCGCTGGAAGGGCGTGGACCAGGGTTGGCGCAGACCGCCGAGCACCGCGAACCGGGTTCCGGAGCCTTCCGGGACGGCCGCCATGCCGCCCACCACATAGCGGCTCTGCATGAGACACCACCCGGTCTGCAGCAGGACGTCGAAGCGGGCGGTGTGCCCCAAGGGGCCGTACGCCCAGGCCAGCTGCCGGTCCTCGGAGGTCGGATAACAGCGGAACGCGCGCAGCGTCGGGACCAGATGGGGCAGTTCGTGCTCCAGGTCGCTGGCGACAGCCCAGACCTCCGTGATCGGCAGGTCCAGGTGGGCGTCCGCGTACATGACGGCGTGCAGTCCCCCCGCCAGGACGCGCAGACGCCGGACGGGGTCGAGTTCGGCCGTCGGCCAGTTGGAGTTCATCGCGGCCACGCCTTTCGGAAGCTGTGTCGGGCCCGGTGCAGACGGGACTTCATCGTGCCCGAGGAGATGTTGAGGATTTCACTCGCCGACCGTTCGTCCAGGCCCTCCAGTTCCCGCAGAACCAGGACGGCGCGGTGTTCGGTGGACATACGCCGCAGAACGTCCCGTATGTCCACGGCGAGTTCGGGGCTGCGCGGCCAGGCGAGGTCGTCGAACTCGCACACCGGTGTCTCACGCTCCGCTCTGCGGGCCACGCGCACCGCCTCGCGTACGGTGATCGTGCGCACCCATGCGTACAGGGCGCGTGGATCCTGCAGCCGGGGCAGCCCCTGGAAAACGGCGATCAGCGCCTCCTGCACGGCGTCGGCGCTGTTGTTGAGGGCGATCGGCCGGCACAGCCTGCTGACATACGGGGTGAGCAGGCCCAGCAGGTCGTTGAGTGCCATCGCGTCACCGGACTGGGCAGTCCGGACAAGGGGGGCTGCCGCAGCCCACGGGTCCTCCTGGGCGACCTGCGGGGGAGCCGGGTCCTGTTGTCGCAGGGTGCCCGCTCGAGCCGTGTTCATCTGCTGTTCTCCTCCCTTGCTCGGCGATGCTCCAGCGGCACCAAGACCACATCGGTGTGGGAGCTTCGGTGGAGAGGAGGAGCGGCAGAGGCCAGGCACTCCCGCATTTCGTGAAACGGCGTGAACTGATGCGGGCGGTGGGGGAGTGCATGGGCTGTCACACGCCTCTATCCGAACGTCGGAGATGCCCGCCGTGGCGGCCTGTACCGGGCCGCCACGGCACCCGAGCGTGGGAGGAGGACGGGCAGGTGCCGAGGGATTCGCGCGTCAAGGCGCGTACCGAGCGGGGTCGGGTGTCCGGCCGGATGGAGCCTGTTGACGGACCGCTGGGAGGCTGCACACGGGTGGCCGCCTTCCGCGGCATCCCGTTCGCGAGACCGCCGTTCGGCGCCCTGCGATTCGCCGCGCCCGAGCAGCCCGAGGCATGGGACGGCGTACGTCAGGCGACGGAGTTCGGTCCGGCGGTGCCGCAGTACGACCGGATGAACCCGATGGGCCCGGCCGCGGACAGCGCGGATCCGGCCCCCGACTGCCTGACCGTCAATGTGTGGTCGCCGGACCCCGGCGCGGCCGGACTGCCGGTCATGGTGTGGTTCCACGGCGGCGCCTATGTCTTCGGGCACGCCGGCGACCCCGTGTACGACGGTTCTGTGCTGGCCGCCGGGGGAGTCGTCGTGGTGACCTTCAACTACCGCGTCGGCATGGAGGGGTTCGGGCACATCGCCGGAGCCCCCGCCAACCGGGGCCTGCTCGACCAGATCGCCGCGCTGCGCTGGGTCCAGGAGAACATCGCCGCGTTCGGGGGCGACCCGGCGCGGGTCACGGCCTTCGGAGAGTCGGCCGGAGCCGGGTCGATAGCGGCGCTGCTGGCCGGCGACGCGGCGACCGGCCTGCTGTGTCGAGCCGTGGCGCAGAGCGTGCCCGGCTCATACGTCACCCCGTCCCTCGCCGCCGATGTCGCGTCAGCCGTGGCCGCGCGGCTGGGCCGGCCCGCCACGGCGGAAGCGCTGCGCACCTCGGACCCCGCGGCGCTGGTGCGGGCGGCCGAGGAGGTGTTCGCCGACCGGGAGAAGCGGGCGGACCGCTGGGGCACCCTGGCCCATGCGGAGACCGTGTTCTCCCCGGTCGTCGACGGTGTGATGCCGGCCTGTGTCCCGTGGGAGGCGGTCGAGCGCGGTGCCGCCCGCGGAATCGACCTGCTGCTGGGGTGGAATCGCGACGAGTACCGGCTGTTCATGGCCAAGCGGGGCGAGTTCGGCAGGGTGGACGAGCAGCGCGCCGGGTGGGCTCTGGAGGTCTTCGGCGCCGCGGCGGGCGGCGAGCGCGCCTACCGGGACGCCTGTCCCGGGCTCGGCGCGGAGGAACTGTATGAGCGGGTGTGCTCCGACTGGCTGTGCCGGGTGCCGACACTGCTCCTGCTGGAGGCGCAGGTCGCCGCGGGCGGACGGGCCTTCGCCTACGAACTGGGCTGGCCCGCGCCGGTGTTCGGCGGCCGGCTCGGCGCCTGCCACGGCCTCGACGTACCGCTCGTCCTCGGCACCCTGGACGCGCCGACGGCCCGGCGGATGCTGGGGCCCGGGCCGTCGACGGAGGCGACGGAGCTGTCCCGCCGGATGCGCGCGGCCTGGGTGCGGTTCGCCGAGACCGGGGATCCGGGCTGGCCCGCCTATGGCACGGGCGGCAGACCGACGAGGATATACGACCGGATTGACACGCTGGCCGAGGATCCTCTGCGGCCGTCCCGCCGACTCTGGGAAAGAACGGGATTCAAGGTTTTGGGTCTTGAGTCTGCCGATAGCCAGGATCCCGTGCCTCTGTGACGGAGGCGCTGCGCAGGTGTGTTCGCCGGTAACGTTCTCCGGTTACTCGCGAGTTGGCCGGGCTGTGCGCTCTCCGGCCTCCAGGATGCCTGTGTCTTTCATGTGCCCGGTGCTAGGGTTGCCGACGGTGTGCGTGTGAATTTTAATTCGCCATCGACGGGGGTGTTGCACATGGTTCTGTGCTTTTCAGGGAAATCCGGATTCTGCGATTGCAATGGGAAGCGGTGTCAATACGGGAAGGTCCGGTGCGGTTCGTCGCAGTGGGGGAGTGGCTTTTCCCGTAGTTTTCCCAACTCCCCTCCCCTTGCGTGTGCGCCGGTGCCGGAAGCGAGGATGCGGTGACGGGGGGCAGGGAATCGCGCACGCTGCACGATCCCGAGCTGCTGGCCCGTCTGGTCGAGGGGGCCCAGCGCGGCGACGCCCTGGCGATGGACGAACTGCTGGGCATCCTCGCCCCGTACGTCGGTCGGATCTGCGGGCCTGTCGCACTCCAGGACGGCGCGGACGCGACGCAGGAGGCGCTCATCGCGGTCTTCCGCAGCATCCGCCAGCTCAAGGAGCCGGCCGCCCTGTTCGGCTGGGCGCGGGCGATCGCGGTGCGTGAGGCACTGAAGTTCACCGGCCGACGCCGCCGGCAGTCGACGGTGCCCATGGAATGGGAGGAGGCGCCGTCCTTCGGAGACCTCCACCTGGCCTCCGACATCGCTGACGCGCTGCAGCGCCTGGCGCCCGAGCATCGGGCTGTGCTGATGCTCCGTCATGTGGAGGGGCTGAGCGAGCAGGAGGTCTCCGCACTGCTGGAGATACCCGTCGGGACGGTCAGGTCCCGGTTGTTCCGCGCCAGGCGGTCATTCCGCTCGGCCTGGGGCTGACCTGGCCGCAACCCGCTCACCCAGGCGGTCGAGCAGTTCCTCGGCCCGACGCGCGGACCACGGTGCGCGCATCCGGCCGAGGAGCTCGCCGGCGGGCAGGCGCAGGCTGGTGAAGAAGGCGAAGCGGCATCCGTCGCCGTCCGCCACCGCCGCCATGCCGCTGGTCAGCACCTGGCCCTGCATCAGACACCAGCCGGGGCGCAGAACGACGTCGAACCGCTCCTTGTAGCCGAGCAAGCCGACCGCCTGCCCGGACAACCGCTCGCCGGAGGACGGTGTGACGGTGAAGGAGCGCAATCCGCTGACCATGAGAGGGAGTTCGTTCTCGAGATCGGAGGCGACGGGCCACAGCTGTTCGAGGGGCACATCGAAACGGCGCTCGGCGTAGGTCGGATGCTTCGCGGTGGACGCGATGACCTGCAGTCGGCGTACGGCATCGAGTTCGGCTGTCGGCCAGCCGCTGTTCACCGAACCGGTCATTGCTTCGCTCCCTCTGCCGCGTATGTCAGGGAGAATTGCACCGCCCGCCCTGCACGGTCAAGGCCCGGCAAAAATGCGACTGCGCCGTCGAACCGGATGGTCGTCGGGTAAGAGATTCACCCCGCGGGGAGTGCATCGGCGCTGCGCCGCCTCTTTGTACCTGAGAGGTCGGGATGCGACTGCCGGAGCCGCAGGGAGGATCGCGTCGGCGTGATGCCGGCGTTCGTGCTGCGTGCCCCCGGAATGCGGGCCGGTACGCGGATGAGGCCGCTGGGGGGCTCGGAAATGCACACCTGGCCACTCCGCTGAGTGATCCGGAGGCCACCGGCGAAACGGGCATGGTCATTGTCCGGACATTCGCCGGTACCCGGGCGCCGGTCCTTTCGAGAGCCATCACCCAAGGACAGGGAAACGAGCATCGTGCAATTCAGTGGGACGCTCCAGATTCTTCCCCGCGTATTCTCCAGCACTGGGCCGCGTATTCCGGGGATGGGCTTCGCGGCCGCCTCGGTCCATGAGGGGCCGCCGGTGGCCGTGGCCGAAGAGGAACGGCAGTTGGCGCGGACGATGCCGCAACAGCGCCGAGCCGACTTCCTCATCGGGCGCAGCGCGCTGCACCGTGCCGTGCGCGCGGCCGGGACGAGCGTCGGTGCCGTGCTGTGCGACGGCCCCCGGCCCCGGCTGCCCGAGGGGCTCTCGGCCTCGATCAGTCACTCCCGCGGGGTCGCGGTCGCCGTCGCAGGACCCGCGGACCGCTTCCCGGCCCTCGGCGTCGACCTCGAACTGGGGGAACTGCCGGTGCCGGCCGCTCACTTGGTGCTGCGGGAGCCCGAGCGGCCGCTGCTCGGCCCGCCCCGGACCGCGGCGTCGCGTCTGCTCACCCTCTACTCCGCCAAGGAAGCCGCCTTCAAGGCCCTCAGTCCGCTCATCGGCGCCGACCTGCGCGGACTGCGGGATCTACGGCTCACACCGGACGGCACCGGATTCCTTGTCGTGGCCACGGGACACCCGGAGCCCTGTGTGCGCGTGAGCGTACGGCACCTGCCGCAGGGCGGTGTGCTGTGCTGGGCGCTTCTCTCCGGCTGACGGCCCGCGCGGTGGAGCGCCGGCCGCCGGCCTTCGTCCGCTCCCCGCTTCCGTACCGCCCCATCTGACTGGCCCGAACTCAGCCGAACTTTCCCTCACTTGACGACGGAGGTCGATTCGCCGTGCCCTCACCCGCTGTACTTGCATCGCACAGACTGCCGGACTGGACACCGTCCGACTGGCGCCACCGCCCGGCCGCGCAGCAGCCCGAGTGGCCCGACACGGCACTGCTGCGCCGGGTCCGCGCCCGGCTGGCCGGCACCGCACCGCTCGTACGCCCGCACGAGATCCTCGATCTGCGCCGCTCGCTGGCCGCGGCCGCACACGGGGACGCCTTCGTGGTGCAACTGGGCGACTGCGCCGAGACGTTCGACGGCCCCACCTTCGCCGCCATCGCGGCCCGGGTCGACCTGATGCATGGCACGGCCGACACCATCGGCGCCGCTCTGGGCCAACCGGTGATCCCCATCGGCCGGCTGGCGGGCCAGTACGCCAAGCCCCGTTCCTCGCCGACCGAGCGGGTCGGCGGCCTGGTCCTGCCCTCGTACCGGGGGCATCTGGTGAACGCCCCGGGGCCGGACCCCAAAGCCCGGGTTCCCGACGCGATGCGGCTGCTGCGCGGCCATGCGCACGCGCGTGAGGTGCTGGCCCTGCTGCGGGAACTCGCCGAGTCGGGCATGGCGATGCCGGGTGTCCCGGCGGACGCGGCGCCCGCCGTGTGGACCAGCCACGAGGCGCTGGTGCTCGACTACGAGGAGCCCCAGGTCCGGCGCGATCCCGTGACCGGTGTCCTCTGCCTGACCTCGACCCACCTGCCCTGGATCGGCGCGCGCACCTGCGACTCCGACGGGGCGCACGTCCGCTTCCTTTCCGGCGTCGTCAACCCGGTCGGCGTGAAGATCGGTCCGTCCACCGGCCCTAAGGACCTGGCCGCGCTGTGCTCAGCACTCGACCCGGACCGGGAGCCGGGACGGCTCCTGTTGATCTCCCGGATGGGAGCGGAGCGGGTGCGCGAGGCACTGCCGCCGCTGGTGGCGGAGGTGGCGCGGCTGGGCCACCCCGTGGTGTGGCTCTGCGACCCGGTGCACGGCAACACGTACGTGAGCGGCAGCGGGCACAAGACCCGGGACGTGGCGGTGGTGGCCGAGGAGATCCGCGGTTTCTTCGAGGCGGTCCGCTCGGTCGGCGGACGGCCCGGCGGTCTCCACCTGGAGGCCACCCCGGCGCCGGTCACCGAGTGCGTCGGCGGTGTCGCCGGCATCGCCGAGGAGGACCTGCCCCGCCGCTACGAGACGGCCTGCGACCCACGTCTCAACGGCTCCCAGACCGCCGAGATCGCCGAACTGACCGCACAGCTGTGCGCCGCCGGCAGCTGAGCACCCCTTGGCGGGCGGGCAGGGCCCCGTAGCCGACTTCCGAGCACCGAGGACACACCGATGCCGCCGGGAATCCGGCGGCATCGGTGTGTCTGCGGGCCGTACGACGACGGTCAGGCGCCGGTCGGGAGGGTTTCCCGGTCGGCGGGCCGCGTGGGCGTCACGGTGGATTCGGCGGACGGCTCGGCGAAACCGGCCGGCAGCCACCGCAGCCACCTCGGCAGGTACCAGTTGGCATCACCCAGCAGCTTCATCGTGGCCGGCAGCAGCACGATGCGGATGAACGTCGCGTCGACCAGCACGGCCGTGGCCATGCCCACGCCCGACTCCTTCATCGACAGTTGCGGCAGCATGCCGAACACGCCCGCCACCGCGACCATCACCACGGCCGCGCCGGTGACCACACCGGCCGTCCCCTTGATGCCCTGTTCGATGGCCCGGGCGGTGGACAGCCCGCGGTCGTGGCCCTCACGTATGCGGCTGACGACGAACACGTGGTAGTCCATCGACAGGCCGAACAGGAAGACGAACATGAACAGCGGCACCCACGAGGCGATCCCGCCCGTGCTGGTGAAGCCGAGCAGGCCCTCGCCCCAGCCGCGCTGGAAGACGAGCACCACGATGCCGTAGGCGGCGCCCACCGACAGAAGGTTGAGCACCAGCGTGAACCCGGCCACCACGAGCGACCGGAACGAGACCAGCATCACCGCGAAGGTGAACAGCAGCACGAAGCCCGCCACCCAAGGAGCCCGGTCCGAGAGGTTCGCGTTGGTGTCGACCGAGGCCGCGGTGGTTCCGCCGACGGCGACATCGGCCCCCGCCACGGTGCCGAAGGTCGCCGGCAGGACCTTGTCGCGCAGGGTCTTCAGCGCGTGTACGGACGTCTCGTCCGTGCCGGTGCCGGCCAGGCCGACGGTGGCGACACCGACCTTGCCGTCGTCCGAGACGCGGTAGGTGACCGGGCCGCTCAGCCCCGGCGTGGAAGCGGCCGCCTCGGTGAACCTCTTCAGCGCCGCTTGGCCCGCGGCTTTGTCCAGGCCGTCGGCCTTGACCACGACCTTGGCCGGTGTCGACGAGCCGGGGAACGCCTCCTGGATGCGCTCGTACGTCCGCAGTACCGGCAGGCTCTTGGCCGACAGGTCGCTCACGCCCGGGTCGGAGGTGTGCAGCGAGAAGCCCGGGGCGACCAGGGCCACCAGCGCGCCGCCGCAGAGCACCAGCGACACGGCGGGACGACGCAGTACGGCGCCGAGCACGACACCCCAGAAGCCGCGACGGCCCGTGTCCTCGTCGTCCACCCGCATCCGCGGCAGCAGGGGCACCCTGCCCTTGTCGATCCGGTGCCCGAGCAGCGAGAGCAGTGCGGGCAGCACCGTCACCGAGCCGAGCACCGCCACCGCCACCACGATGATCGTCGCGGTCGCCATGCCGTAGAAGATGCCGTTGCCCGACAGGAAGAGCCCGGCCAGGGAGACGACGACGGTCAGGCCCGAGACGACGACGGACCGGCCGGAGGTGGCGGCCGCCGCACTCACCGCCGCCTGCGTGGTGTTGCCGCGCGCCCGCTCCTCGCGCACCCGGCGGATGTAGAACAGTGAGTAGTCGACGCCGACGGCGATGCCGATGAGTGACATCACGGAGCTGCCGTTCTGGTCGATGTGCACCAGGTGGCTGCTGAGGGTGAGCAGACCGCCGGCGGCGACCACCGCGGTGATCGCGAGCACCACCGGGAGCAGGGCGGCGACCAGCGCTCCGAAGGCCACCAGCAGGATGCCGAGCGTCACTGGGAAGGAGATGGTCTCGGCGTTCGTGTAGTCGGAGTGCAGCTTTTCCTCGTATTTATGGGCGAACGAGGCCTCGCCGAACTGCTCGACATCGATGGCGGGATGGGACTTGTCCGCCTTCGCCACGGCGTCCAGGACCGGCTGTACCTCCTCCTTGGCCTTGACGGCGTCACCCGCCATGTCGAACTGCACCAGGGCGCTGTGCCGGTCTGCAGAAACGGCCGCGGCGCCCGCCGCGTCGAACGGCGACAGCACGTCGCGCACCTTGCCCGTGCCCTTGATGCGCTGCACGACGTCGGTGACGGCGGTCCGGAACTCCGCGGAGTCCGCGGTCGCCCTGTCGCTGTGGACGAACACGACCTCGTGCGCGGGGAGGGTCAGCCCGGCGTCGTCCAGAATCCGTTCCGCGTGCCGCGCCTCGCCGTTGGTGAGCTCGGCGGGGGTCGGCTCCTGCTGGGTGACCATGCCGCCGCCCACGGTGGCCATGACGACGAACGCCAGCCACAGCAACACGGCCGCCCATCGGTGCGTAGCACTCCAGTGCCCGGCGGCCTGGGCCAGGCCTCGCCTGCTTGTCACGGTCTTCTCCTCTGTTGAGGGCCAGTCGGCTCCAACGAGCCACGCTGGATCAGGAGGAGGCGGGGCGCCGAAACGTTCCGTACGTCTTCCCGTACGTCTTCGCACGGATCGAGTGGGCGATCGGACGGAACCTTTCGTACATCCGGCGACTCCTGACAGACCGACCAGTAAGCAGAGCACCCCCCTGGAGCCGCCGTGGACACCGTGGAGAACAGCACCCCGCCCATGCCCCGACTGGCAGGAGTCCGACATCACCATGTCAGCGTGCGCGGTGTACGGCTGCACGTCGCGGAGGTGGGAGAAGGTGAACCGGTCGTGCTGCTGCACGGCTTCCCGCAGCACTGGTACGGCTGGCGGCGGCTTGTCCCGCTGCTGTCCGACCGGTACCGGCTGCTGTGCGTGGACCAGCGCGGCTTCGGGTGGTCCGACGCGCCGGCCAAGGGCTACGACACCGACAGCAGGGTGGCCGACGTACTCGCCCTCCTCGACGAACTGGGCCTGAAGCAGGTCCGCCTCATCGGGCACGACTGGGGTGCGTGGACCGGATTCCACGTCTGTCTCCAAGCGCCGGAGCGGATCCGGCACTACCTGGCGCTGAACATGATGCACCCCTGGCCGCGGCACCACCGGCTGATGCCGCAGTCCTGGCGGTTCTGGTACACGGCGCTGCTGGAGCAGCCGCTGCTGGGCCGCTGGATGCTGCGCAACCGCCCGGGATTCACGCGCTACTTGATGCGCAAGGGCGTGGTCGACCAGGCGGTGTGGACGCCGACCGCGATGGACGAGTTCGTGCGCTCCAGCCAGGAGCCCGGGCGGGCGCGGGCCGGTGAGGCCCTGCACCGAGCCTTCGCACTGCGGGACATCGCCAAGCTGCTCCTGGGCCGCTACAAGAGGCTGCGTCTGACCACACCGACGGTGGTCCTCGCGGGCGAGCGGGACTTCATGCTCCCGCCCGGCGTCATCACGGAAGCAGGCCGCCACGCGGACGACCTCCGCGTCAAGGTGATCCCCGGCGCAGGCCACTACCTCCATGAGGAACGCCCCGACCTGGTGGCCACGGAGGCGATGAACCTCTTCTCCGACCGCCACTGACACCCGGTCACGGAATCGTCGCACGCGCCCGGGCCCGGCGTGTGCGACGCCGGACGGGCCGCCGGGCCGGTCGGGGCCGGGGAATGCGGGCTTCCGGAAAATCTTGGATTCCGGTGGAGTGCATGGGCGGGATTCGGTCTCTTGTCTGATGTCGGACGCCACCGCCGCGGTGAGCGGATCCGGCCCTCCCCCCACGCACACGCAACAGCGCCACCCGGGCGCGTTTGCGCTGCCCGCACGTCATCGCCAGGCCGAGCAGAGGGAACCGTCATGCCCGACATATCCGCACTCAAGCTCGATGTCGTCCCCGAGCCGACCGCGCCCCTCGGGATCCTCCCGACCATCGCGGCCGAGAAGTACCCCGACACTCCCTTCCTCTCCGACACACCGTGGCGCACCTACGACGGTCCGGTCCGCAACTTCGGCGAGTTCGCCCGGGCGATCGACGACTACGCCGACCGGCTCTGGGCCGGGGGAATCCGCCGCGGGGACGTCGTCGCCGTGGTGCAGCGCAACCACATCGAGGTCGAGGGCGTCATGTGCGCCCTCGGCAAGATCGGCGCGCTGCCCGCCCTGCTCTCCTCCGCCATGGAGACCGGAGAGCTCCTGGAGTGCTTCGCACGGCTCGAGAACCCCTACCTCCTCGTCGACTCCTTCGGGCTGTCCCGGCTCGTCGAACACCGGCACGCGCTGCGGCAGTTGACCCGCAACGTGCTGTGCCTGGAAGAGGCGGAAGAGAACTGGGTCGTACCGCTGCAGGAGCGGATCGCCCATACCGCTGATCCGCGGGACGAGGACGAGTGGTTCGTCATCACCCACTCGTCCGGCACCACCGGTGCGCCCAAGATGGCCGCGCACTCCACTCGTTCGCTGTTCGGCATGGTCGCGCCGATGATCATGATCTTCCGCGACCAGTACTCGCCGCAGGACCTGAACGCCAAGCACCTCTCCTTCGTGCACGCCCGCACCTGTGCCGGCACGCTCGCCTCGCTGGAGACCGCGATGCCCGCGCTGGCCATCGCCGACCCGGACCCGGCGAACGTCAAGCGCCTGATGCTGGAGCACCGCCCGACCTCCATCGAGACCCACCCGAACGTCTACATCCAGTGGGAGTCCCTGGCCCACGACCCGGACCGGCCCTTCCGGCACGTCGAGCGGTTCATCAGCACCTTCGACGCGATGCACCCGCGTACCGTGCGCACCCTGCTGGGCGCCTCGGAACACCCGCGCGCGCACTACTTCCAGGCGTACGGCCAGACCGAGTCGGGCCCCATCTGCCTGCGCATCGTCACCCGCGAGGAGTCCGCCGCCTACTCGCCGCGCAACGTGGGCCACTCCGGCGGCGGGATGGAGATCCGCATCGTCGACGAGAACGGCGTACGGCAGCCGGCGAACACGCCCGGCTTCATAGAGACCCGTTCCCCCGGCCGCATGCGCGGCTACGTCGGCGGCGGCCCCATGCCGCCCGAGGACGCCTGGTGGCCCATGGGCGACATCGGCCGCCTGCTCGACGACGGCTCACTGGAACTCCTCGACCGCATCGTCGAACACGTCGACGGCGTCGGCAGCCTCCTGGAGAAGGAGGACCAGCTGCTGGAGGCCATGCCCGAACTCGTCGAACTGGTCCTGGTCAAGGACGAGGACGACAGCTCCGTGTTCGCCGTGGCCTGTCCGCGCCCGGGCACCACGCCCGACCCGGAGCGGTTCCGCGCCGTCGCCGCCGAGGCCGGCCTGCCCGACCTCCAGGTGCGCTTCTGGGAGTGGGAGGCCATGCCCGTGACCGGCTCCTACAAGGTCCGCAGGTCCGTACTGCGCCGCAAGCTGGCCGGCCGTATCCAGCGCACCGCCACCGCCCGGAAGGAGGCCTGACCACGATGACCCACCTCTGGCACGAACTCGTCCGTGGCCTGCGCGAGGACACCCGGCTGCACACCCCCTCGCGTTCGGAGGAACCCGTCTCGGGTGCCGCCCTGTTCGCCCGCGCCGAGCGCACCGCCGGCGCCGTGCTCGCCGAGTGCGGCGGCCGCGCCCCGCGCCGCGTGGGCCTGCTCATGGCCAACGGCGAGCCGTGGGTACGCGGACTGCTCGCCACGCTCCGCCTCGACGCGGCGGCCGTACCGTTGGCGCTCCCGGTGGCCTTCGGCGGTGCCGACGCCTACGCCGCCCACGTCCGGCGCATCGCGGACGACGCATCGCTGGACGCGATGCTCGTGGACGGCAGCCTCGGCGGCCGTATCGTCTCCCGCGTCGCGGGCGCCGTACCGGACGTCCCGTTCATCGACATCGCCGAACCACCCGCCGGCTGCGGGGAGTTGCCCGCCCCGCAGGGCGGCGGCCGCGCCCCCGCGGTCATCCAGTACACCTCCGGCAGCACCTCGGCACCCAAGGGCGTCGTGGTGAGCCACGACAACGTCTCGGCCGGGCTCGACGCGATCGAGGCCGGCACCCGGTGGACGCCTGAGGACCGGCTCGGTGAGTGGCTGCCGCTCTTCCACGACATGGGCCTGTTCACGCTGCTCGCCGCGCTGCGCAGGGGCTCCACGATCACACTCTGGCAGCCGGGCGACTTCGTGCGCCGTCCGCTGCAGTGGCTCGCCGAATTCGCCGCCTCCCGCTCCACGATCATGCCGGCGCCGAACTTCTTCTACGACTACCTGGTCGCGGCGGCCTCCAAGGGCATCCCCGACGGCCTCGACCTGTCGGCCTGGCGCTACGGCGGCAACGGCTCCGAACCGGTGCGCCGCTCCAGCCTGGAGGCGTTCCAGCGGACGTTCGCCCCCCACGGACTGCGCCCCCAGGTCGTCCAGCCCAACTACGGCCTCGCCGAGGCCACCCTGATCGTCAGCACCGGAGTGCCGGGATCCGCGTACCGCAGCCTGGAGGTGGAGCGCTCCAGCCTGTCCATCGGCGACCAGGTCAAGGAAGCCGCCGCGCCCGGCCCCACCACCCGCACCGTCGTCTCCTGCGGCATCCCCGTCCAGGGCCTCCGGTTGCGTATCGGCGACGCCGAGGGCACCCCGCTCGACGAGGGCGTCGTGGGCGAGGTGCAGATCGGCGGCGGGCCGGTGACCTCCGGCTACCTCGGACTGCCCGCCGAGCAGCAGCCGTTCACCCCGGACGGGCTGCTGCGCACCGGCGACATCGGCTTCCTGCGGGACGGCGAGCTGTACGTCATGGGCCGTCTGAAGGCGATGGCCGTCGTCCGCGGCCAGAACTACTACGCCGAGGACGTCGAAGAAGTCGTCAAGTCCACGCCCGGAGTCGACCGCCGGCACTGTGCCGCCTTCGCCTGGGACGAAGACGGAGAGGAACGCATGGTGGTCATCTGGGAGACGAAGCTCGACGCCGACACAGCCGCCGCCGTCGGCGAGGCCATCCGCACCCGGCTGGCCGAACACCTCGGCCTCACCGCCGTGGAGACCCTCGCGGTCTCCCCCCAGACCCTCCCCTTCACCAGCTCCGGAAAGGTCAAGCGCTCCGGCGCGGCCGACCTCTACCGGCAGCACCAGTCTCTGACCACCGCATCGGAAGGACAGCACTCGTGAACGTCACCGCGACCCTGGACATCGTCGTACGGGCCCTGGCCGCACAGGCGGGCGTCGCCGAGTCGTCCGTCGACCCCGACAAGGCGCTCTCGGCCGTGCCGGGCATCGAGTCCGTGAAGGCCCTGCGCGCCATCACCGAGATCGAGGACGAGTGCGGCGTCGTCATCCCCGACGACTTCCTGTTCGAGACCGCGACCGTGCGTGAACTCGCCGACTTCGTGGCCGAGCTGGCGCGGGAGGGCAGCAGCATATGACCGTGGAGACCGCCGAGTCCCATGCACTGCTCGGCGCGCTGGACCGGTTCAAGCCCGCGCCGCCCGACATCGCCCGCTACGACACCGACACCGCGACCGCGGCGCGTGCCCTGCGCGCCGCCCCCGAACAGGTCGCCCGGCTGGCCGTCGAGGGGTTCCCGCACCGCGTCGACTCCGAGCACGGACCGCTGTTCGACTACGACGACCTGATGAACGTGGGCATGTTCTGCGGCACCGGCCAGACGGTGCCCGAGCTCGGGCTGCGCTTCCTGATGCGCTTCGCGGCCTCGCCACGGGCCAGCTGGTTCGCGCCCCGCGACTGGGAGCTCGGCGTCCACCCGTCCCGTACGGCCGGCGGCGAGGGAGCGGAGGCCCCCGGCGCCGACGACGGACGGCTCGAAGTCACCGTCCGGGTCCCCGACCTGAACGCGCCCGGCGTGGAACTGCTCTCCGGCGGACCGTTCGACGAGCCGCTGCGCACGTCCGGCTACGAGGCGGCCATCCGCCTCACCGGCACCGAGCAGTCGGTGCGCGACCCGCGCATCCACGAGGTGTGGGCCGAGGTCGTCGACGCCCTCGCCACGCGCCGCGTGATCTACCAGACGGTGCCCGAGCCGTTGCGCGCCGACCACCACCGGGCCTGGGAACTCGGCATCGCCGACTGCGTGGTCGCCTCGCGGCTGCTGGCCGACCGGCTGCGGGCCACCGGCCTGGAGGCCACCGCCCGGCGTGGCTACCTCCTCGGGCTCTTCGGCAGCGACCACGCCTGGTGCGACGTCGTCGAGGACGGCGTGCACAAGTCGCTCGACCCGGTCTTCGCCTTCGTCGCCACCGTCGGCGACGAGCGCGGGGTCGCCGAGTCCCCCGAGTTCGCAGCCGCCTGCTTCGGCAGCCGCTTCAACCGGCTCCTGCCCTGCCGCACCGACAGCGCCGAACCTCTCGTGTACTTCGACGGTGAACCCGCCCCCTACTGGGCCATGGTCGGCGTCGGCGCCCGCCCGAGGAGGACCGCATGACCGCCACACACTCCCTGGACGCCGTACGCACCCTGATCAAGGCGAGCCTCGACCACCCCGCTCTGCTGGACCGCCTCGGCGGCGACGACGACTTCGCGCAGGCGGGCATCGGCTCCGGCGAGCTGATCCGGATCGCGCTGAGCCTGGAGGAGGAGCTCGGCCGTCCCCTGGCGGACGAGGAACTCCTCGGGCTCACGTCGGTGCGCGCCGTCGCCGCGCTGATCGGGGCGGAGGCGGACTGACATGTGGCTCAACCATGTGGTGCGCCGCGGACTCGACCGGGACCCCGACGCCCTCGCCCTGCGCGACGGCCGGCGTGACGTCAGCTGGCGTGAGCTGCACCGCGATGTGCGGGCGCTGGCCTGCCGACTGCGCCACGACACGCTGCCCGGCAGCCGCGTCCTGGTGCTCAGCGGCAACCGTGTCGAGGTGCTGGAGACCTACTTCGCCTGCGCTGCGGCCGGCCTGGTCGCAGTGCCGGTCAACCCGGCGCTGACCGACCCCGAGATCGGCGCGATCATGGAGTCGGTGGAGCCGTCCGCGGCGGTCGCCGAGGCGGGCTTCGCGGCCCGCCTGGGCGACCTGTACCCGGGGCTGCCCGTCACCGACGTCGCGACGATCCCCGAACTGCCCGACGAGGACGCCGAGTTCACCATGGAGCCGGGCAGCGGCATGGCCGACCCGGTACTCATCCTGCACACCTCGGCGACGACCGGGCGCGCCAAGGGCGTCGTCGTCGACCAGCGCTCGCTGCAGATCAACGCCCTGTCCTGGCTCGCCGACGTGCGCCCGGCCCCCGGCACCGCCTTCCTCAACGCCGGGCCGCTGTTCCACGGCAGCGTGGTGATCGCCCTGGACCACCTGGCCGCGGGCGGCACGGTCTGCGTCCTGGACCGCTTCACCCCGCAGGGCTGTCTGGCCGCCCTGGAACGCTGGGAGGTGGAGCACGCCTTCCTCGTCCCGTCCATGGTCCGGCTGCTGCTGCAGACCAAGAGCCTGGCCGGCACGGATCTGTCCCGGCTGCGGCTGCTGCTGCACGGCGCCGCGCCGATGCCGGAGGAACTGGCCCGCGAGGCACGGGAGCGGCTCGGCGTGGAGCTGCAGACCATCTTCGGGATCACCGAGGGCGGCGGCCCCGTCCTCACGCTCCGCCCGGGCACCTGCGTCGGCGAACCTCCCGTGCCCGGAGCCGTCTGCGTGGGGGTGCCGATGCTCGGCGCCGGGCTGCGCGTCACCGGCGAGGACGGGCGCGAGGTGCCCGCGGGCACCGTCGGCGAGCTCCAGGTCAGCGGCGACGGCCTGATGCAGACGTACTGGAAGAACCCGGAGGCCACCGACGACGTGCTGCGCGACGGCTGGCTCAACACCCATGACCTGGGCTGCGTCGACGCGGGCGGCCGGGTCTGGGTCGTCGACCGGCGCAACGACCTGATCCTGCGCGGGGGGCAGAACGTCTACCCGGCCGAGATCGAGCACGTGCTGCGGCAGTCGCCGAACGTCGCCGACGTCGTCGTCGTACCCCTGCCGTCCGACCTGTGGGGGCAGACACCCGTGGCGTTCGTGCAGCCCGTCGAGGCCGACCGGTTCGACGAGAGCGAGCTGCTCCAGCTGTGCGTCGACGGGCTCGCTCCCTACAAACGACCCACCCACTTCCTGCCCGTGGAGCGCATCCCGCGCAATCCGGCGGGCAAGGCGCTGCGCACCCGGCTGCGCGAGACCGCCCATCAGACGCTCACCGCCGACAGGGAGCACACCGCATGACCACCACCGAATACACCCGCCCCGAGGTCCTGACGGACCTCGCCGGCGAGTGGGCCGTCCCGGTGCACGGCAACGCCGTCATCCAGTGGGACTACGACCAGCGCAACGACAAGCTGGTACGGCTGTACAAGCAGGGCAAGCAGCGCCAGTGGGACATGGACGAACGGCTCGACTGGGACCACGAGACGGACCCGGACGACCCGCTCGGCCTGCCCGACGAGTTCATCTCCATCGCCGGGTCCAAGCTGTGGGACCGGCTGCCGGAGAGCGAGCGGCGCGTGGTACGGCGGCACAGCAGCGGCTGGCTGTACTCGCAGTTCCTGCACTCGGAGCAGGCCGCCCTGATCGCGGTCGGCAAGATCCTGCTCACCGTGGAGGACCTGGACTCCAAGCTGTACGCCGCCACACAGATGATGGACGAGGCCCGCCACGTGGAGGGCTTCAACCGGTTCCTGCACACCAAGATCGGCCTGCGCTACGGCCTCTCGCCGTCGATCTCCGCGATGTTCGAGCAGGCGATGCGCGAACCACGCTGGGACTTCGGCGTCCTCGCGGCGCACATCCTCGTCGAGAACATGGGCCTGGCCACGTTCGGCGTGCACCGCGAGCGGCTGAAGGACCCGCTGGCGCGGGCGTTCAGCGCGTATGTCGCGCGCGACGAGGCCCGGCACGTGGCGTTCGGGCGGCTGCTGCTGCGGGAGTACTACCCGCAGCTGTCCGAGGCCGAGCTCAAGGAGCGCGAGGACTTCGTCGTCGAGGGCTGCTGGGCACTGCGCGACCGATATGTCGACGACGAGATCTGGAACACACTCGGGTACGGCGAGGAGGCGATCAAGGCGTCGCGGCGCTCGCCCGCCAAGAGGGAGTTCCGGCGCCTGGTCTTCATGCGGATCGTGCCGGGTCTGAAGGAGATCGGGATGTTCGGTCCCCGGGTGCAGGAGGCGCTGGCCAGGATGGGCGTCCTCGGCTTCCACGAGGTGGACGAGGAGGCGTTGCGCGCGCTCGACGACAGGGCCGCCGTCGACGCGCTCACGAAGTACGAGATGGAGCAGCGCCGCCGGGACATCCGCAACGTCATCGACCTTGGCGGCGACGCACCGTCCGACGGCACGGCTCCCGCCCTCTGAACCGGGCGCCGCCGCCCCGGAGTACGTCCCCCGGCTCCGGGAGCGGCGGCGTCCCGCCGGCACGGCCCGACTCCTACACCGCCCTTCACCGCCCCTTCGTACAGCGCGGCCCTTTTGTTCCCTGGAAACGCGGAGATGCCAGCATGCTCGAAACCACCCCGCCACCCGCTCGTCCCACCCGGCTGCGCGGGTTCGCGCCGGCCGGGGCGGACACCAGCGGTCGCCGTGTGCTCACCGGACTGGCCGACGGCACCGTGGCCGATCCGCCGGCGGCCCGCACGCTCGCGCTGCCGCCCGCCACCTCGTGGCTGCCGGGCCTGATCACCTGTGAGACCGCGTTCGACGAGGACCTGACGCTCACCCCCGGTGTCGTCTTCGGCGGCTGGATCGCCTGCCTGGTCGACCACTTCGCCGGACTGGTGATGCTGTCCGCGATCCCGGACGGCTCCGGCTTCCTCACCGCCGGCCTCTCGGTCGACTACCACGCACCGTTGATTCCCGGTCCTGTCACCATCGAGACGGAGCTGACCAGTTGCTCCACCCGGCGCGCGGTCGCCGAGGTCCGCTTCGCGCAGCACGGCACCCGCGCCTGCACCGGCACCGTGGAGCAGATCATCCACCGCACGGCGTCGGCCGCCGTCGGCCGGACGGCGGGGTGAGGGGGCGTGCGTGACACCGAACTCCTCCAGGAACACCGCGACTTCCAGGCAATGGTGCGCGACTTCGTGGAACACGAGATCGTGCCCCGTCACGCCGACTGGGAGCGTGCCGGACTCGTCGACCGTGAGGTGTGGCGCAGCGCCGGCAAGCTCGGCCTGCTCGGCATCGACGTGCCCGAGGAGTACGGCGGTGGAGGCGTGCGCGACTTCCGCTACCAGGTCATCATCAGCGAGGAGATCATGCGCGTCGGCGCCACCGGCATCGGCTTCGCGCTGCACAACGACGTGGTCGCCCCCTACCTTCTCGACCTCGCCACGGACGAGCAGAAGCAGCGCTGGCTGCCCGGTTTCTGCTCGGGCGAACTGATCACCGCCATCGCGATGACCGAGCCGGAGGCCGGCAGCGATCTGCAGTCCATCCGCACCACCGCGTTCCGCGACGGCGACGACTACGTCCTCAAGGGCGCCAAGACGTTCATCACCAACGGCATCCACGCGGACCTGGTCGTCGTGGTGGCCCGCACCCAGCCGGGCCAGGGTGCGCGCGGCCTGAGCCTGCTCGTGGTCGAGCGCGACATGCCCGGCTTCACCCGCGGCCGCAAGCTGGAGAAGATCGGCATGGCCGCACAGGACACGGCCGAGCTGTTCTTCGACGACGTCCGGGTCCCGGCCGCCAATCTGCTCGGCCGGCCCGGCCGGGCTTTCCTGCACCTCGCAGCCAACCTCCCGCAGGAGCGCCTCGGCATCGCCGCCTACGCCGTGGCTGCCGCCGAGACCGCCTTCGCCCAGACCCTGGAGTACTGCAAGAGCCGTACCGCCTTCGGGCAGCCGATCGGTGCCTTCCAGCACGTCCGCTTCGAACTCGCCGAGATGGCCACCGAGTTGGACGTGGCGCGCACCTACGTCGACCGGGCCGTCGCCGAGCACAACGCCGGCCGCCTCGACGCGGTCGCCGCCGCCAAGGCCAAGTGGTGGGCCACCGACGTCCAGCGCCGGGTGCTCGACCGCTGCGTCCAACTGCACGGCGGCTACGGCTTCATGCGCGAGACACCGGTGGCCAAGGCGTTCGTGGACAACCGCGTGCACCCGATCTACGGCGGCACGAACGAGATCATGAAGGAGATCATCGGCCGCGACCTCGGTGTCTGACCACGGCCGTCCGGCCCGGCGCCCGGTCCCTGCGACAACGGGCCCCTCCGGCCCCCGGCCCCCTCCCGCGCCCGCCCGGCAGCCATGCCCCGGCCCTCCGGCTCCCCGACGAGCCGTGCGCGCCCCACTTCCCAGCGAAACGGATAACCAGTGAGCGAAAGGCAGCTCGAAGTCTGCGTCATCGGTGCCGGCCCTCGCGGCCTGTCGGTCCTGGAGCGGCTGTGCGCCAACGCCCGCGAACGGGCCCTGGGCACCGAGGTGGTGGTCCACGTCGTCGACCCCTGCAGACCCGGTGCCGGCCGGGTCTGGCGCACCGACCAGTCGCACCACCTCCTGATGAACACCGTCGCCTCACAGGTCACCCTGTTCACCGACCCGAGCGTGCAGATGGCGGGCGAACTCGCGCCCGGCCCCAGCCTCTACGAGTGGGCGCGCTCCCTCGTGCTCATGGGCGAGCCGGCGGCCGACGACGTCCTCGACGACCAGGTGCTCGCCGAGGCCCGCGATCTGACTCCCGACTCCTATCCGACCCGCGCTTTCTACGGCCACTACCTGCGCTGGGTGTTCGCACGGGTGGTACGCACCGCTCCAGCGCACGTCAGCGTCGTGGTCCACCCCCTGCGCGCCGTCCGGCTGCAGGACCGGCCGGACGGCCTCCAGCGCGTCACACTGGCCAACGGCACCCGCATCGAGGGCCTGGACGCCGTGGTGATGGCGCAGGGCCATCTGCCGAGGCGCGCCGACGAGACCCAGGAGCGGCTGGCCGACTTCGCCCGCCGCCACTCCCTCACCCACGTGCCTCCGGTCAACCCGGCCGACACGGACCTGTCCCACCTGGCCCCCGGCGAGACGGTCGCCCTGCGCGGCCTCGGTCTCACCTTCTTCGACCACATGGCGCTGCTCACCGCCGGCCGCGGCGGCACGTTCGAGCGTGCCGACGACGAGCGGCTGGTCTACCGTCCCTCGGGCCGCGAACCGGTCCTGTACGCGGGCTCGCGCCGCGGGGTGCCGTACCACTCCCGCGGCCGCAACCAGAAGGGCGCCCACGGCCGCCACGAACCACTGCTGCTCACCCTCGGCAAAGTCGCCGAACTCAGGGCGGCCGCCGAGCGGGGCGGACTCGACTTCGTCCGCGACCTGTGGCCGCTGATCGCCAAAGAGGCCGAGACCGTCTACTACACGGCCCTGCTGACCCGCCGCTCGTGTGTGTGCGTGAGCCGGTCGTTCCGCGAAGACACCCTCGCGACCGGCTGGGACACCCCCGCGGAGGCCGCCGTACTCGACCGGTACGGCATAGCGCCGACCGAGCGCTGGGACTGGCGGCTCCTCGCCCGCCCCTACGGCGGCCAGGCCTTCTCGAGCCCCGATGACTGGCGCTCCTGGCTGCTCGACGCGCTGCGCCGCGATGTCGCCGAGTCCGAACTCGGCAACGTCGACGGCCCCCTCAAGGCCGCCCTCGACGTGCTGCGCGACCTGCGCAACGAGGTCCGCCTCCTCATCGATCACGGCGGGCTCACCGGCCACTCGCACCGCGAGCAGCTGGACCGCTGGTACACGCCATTGAACGCGTTCCTTTCCATTGGCCCGCCGCCCAGCCGCATCGAGGAGATGACCGCGCTCATCGAGGCGGGCGTCCTGCACGTCCTGGGCCCGGGGATGCGCGTGCGCACCGACGAGCGGGCCGGCGTGTTCGTCGTCGACTCGGCCGAGGTGCCCGGCTCCCGCGTCGAGGCGACCTGCCTGATCGAGGCCCGGCTGCCCGAGCCGGACCTGCGCCACACCACGGACCCGCTGCTGCGCCACCTGGCCGACACCGGCCAGTGCCGTCCCTTCGTCGTGGCCGATGCCGAGCACGGCGACCACGAGACCGGCGGCCTGTCCGTCACCCGGCGCCCCTACCACCTGGTGGCCGCCGACGGCCGGCCGCATCCACGCCGCTTCGCCTACGGCGTCCCGACCGAGGCCGTCCACTGGGTGACCGCCGCCGGAGTACGGCCCGGCGTCGACTCGGTGACGCTCGGCGACTCCGACGCGATCGCCCTGGCACTGCTCGCACTGGCCGCACCCGTCCCCGCGCCCACGGCCGCCGCACTGCCCCTGGCCCCTGGCCCGCAACTCCGCCGGGAGCCCGAGCTCACAGCCCTTCAGGAGACCGAGTGAGCACCACCCACGAACCCGCGCCCCCACCGCCGTACGGCGAGGCATCCCCGGCTGATACCGGCCTGCTGTCGCCGGTGCGCGCCGGCTCGCCCGCGGAGGCCGCCACGGACGACACCGCCTGTCTGCAGGCCCTGCTCGACGCGGAGGCGGCCCTCGCCCGTGTCCAGGCCGGCTTCGGCACCGTGCCCGAGCGGGCCGCAGGCGTCATCACCGCCACCGCCCGGGCGGAACACTTCGACGTGCGGGCCCTGGCCGTCGCCGCCCGCGCCGCGGCCAACCCGGTCGTCCCCCTCGTCCGGGTGCTCGGCGAGACCGTGGCCCGCAAGGACCCCGAGGCCGCGCAGTACGTGCACCAGGGCTCCACCAGCCAGGACATCCTCGACACCGGTCTGATGCTGGTGGCGGCCCGCACCGTGGAGCTGATCCTCACCGACCTGGACCGCACCGCCGATGCGCTCGCCGCCCTCGCCGCACGGCACCGCGACACGCCGATGGCCGCGCGCACCCTCGGCCAGCACGCCGTGCCCACCACCTTCGGGCTCAAGGCGGCCGGCTGGCTCCAGGGCGTCATGGACGCCTCCGAGCGGCTGCGCCGCGTCCGCTCGACCGGGCTGCCCGTCCAACTGGGCGGTGCGGCCGGCACGATGGCCGGCTACCTCGAGTACGCGCGCGTCGTCGCGGGCCTCGCCCCGGACGCCCTCGACCAGTACACCCGCCGACTGCCCGCCGCCTACGGCGCCGAACTCGGCCTCGCCGCACCGGCCGTGCCCTGGCACACCGTGCGCACCCCGCTCGCCGACCTGGCGGCGGCGCTCACCCTCACCGGCTCCGTCCTCGGCACCATCGCCGCCGACGTCCAGCTGCTGTCGCGCACCGAGACCGCGGAGGTCTCCGAACCGGGCTCGGAGGGCCGCGGCACCTCCTCCGCCATGCCGCACAAGCGCAACCCCGCCCTCGCCGCCCTCCTACGGTCCGCCGCCTACCAACTGCCAGGCCTCGCGGGCACCCTTGCCCACGCGGCCGTCACCGACGACGAGCGGCCTGCCGGCGCCTGGCACGCCGAGTGGGAGCCGCTGCGCGCCGCCCTGCGGCTGGCCGGCGGAGCCGCGCACACGGCGGCCGAACTCGCCGCCGACCTGACCGTGCACGAGGGCCGGATGCGCGCCAACCTCGCCCTCACCGGCGGCCTGGTGGTCTCCGAACGGCTCGCGGCGGCCCTCTGGCCCGACCTCGGCCGGGCCCCCGCCAAGGCCCTCGTCTCCACCGCCTCCGCACGGGCAGCGATCGAGGGCCGCCACCTGGCGGACGTCCTGGCCGAGACACCCGAACTCACCGGCCTGTACGACGCCGACGCACTGCGTGCCCTGTGCGCCCCCGAGCACTACACCGGCGCCGCGGGCGCGCTCGTGGACCGTGTGCTCGCCCGGCACCGCGAGACCCGCCCGCACGTCCGCAGCTAGGGCCTGTCCTCGCATCAGACCGGCTTCGGACGGCGGCGCACCGCTGCCCCGGCGAGATCCGAAAGACAGGAACCGACCCCGGCCGCCCAGGAAACGCCGCGAACCCACGCAGAAGGACCTCATGATGACGGCAACGACACACCGGTGGACGACCCCGATCGGGCTGGAGGTGACCCGCCTCACCGAACCGCTGGACCCGCAGCGGGCCGAGGCCGAACTGGCCCGCATGGAAGACGCGCTGGACACCCGGCGAGGCCTGCTGCTCTCGGGCCGCTGCGACCAGCCCGGCCGCTACCACCCGCACGACCTCGGCCACGTCGACCCGCCCGTCGAAGTGACCGCCGACCAGGACGGCGTACGGCTGCGCGCGCTGAACACACGCGGCAGCGTCCTGCTGCCCGCGCTCGCCGCGGCCCTTGCCCCGCACGGCGCGCGCTGGGACAAGGCCGCCGGCACCGTCACCACCACCCTCGGCGCCGTGGACGTCGCACAGCCCGCAGGGCCCGTCGCCGAGGAGGAGCGCACCCGCCTGCCCTCCGTCTTCACCGTGCTGCGCGCCCTCGTCGCCGCGCTGGCCGGACCCCACGACGAACTGTGGGGCCTGTACGGCGCGTTCGGCTACGACCTCGCCCTCAGCTTCGACCCCGTACCTCTGCACCAGGACCGCGACCCGCGTGACCGCACCCTCGTGCTGCACCTGCCGGACCGCATCCTCCGGATCGACCGGCAGCGCGGCACCGCCACCCTGCACAGCTACGAGTTCTCCTACGCCGGGCTCCGCACCGCAGGCCTCGACCGAGCCACGCCCGACGCACCCTGCGGACCGCCTGCCGAGCCGGCCACCCGCCGTGACCACGCGCCCGGCGTGTACGCACAGCTGGTCCGCCGCGCCAAGGAGCGGTTCCGGACCGGTGACCTGTTCGAGGTCGTCCCCGGCCAGAGCTTCCACCGCCGCGCCACCGCCCCGCCGTCGCAGGTCTTCCGCCGACTCCGTGAGCGCAACCCGGCCCCGTACGGACTGCTGATGAACCTCGCCGACGGCGAGCACCTGGTCGGGGCCTCACCGGAGATGTTCGTCCGGGTCGACCCCCGCGCCCGCACGGTCGAGTCCTGCCCCATCAGCGGCACCATCGCCCGCGGCCGCGACGCCCTGGAGGACGCCGAGCAGATCCGCACGCTGCTCGCCTCAGCGAAGGAGGAATCAGAGCTGACGATGTGCACCGACGTCGACCGCAACGACAAGGCCCGGGTGTGCGTACCCGGCAGCATCGAGGTCCTGGCGCGCCGTCAGATCGAGCTGTACTCCAGGCTCATCCACACCGTCGACCACGTCCGCGGCCGGCTGCGCGCCGACCGGGACGCCCTCGACGCGTTCCTGACCCACATGTGGGCGGTCACCGTCACCGGGGCGCCCAAGCGCGCCGCGATCGCCTTCGTCGAGGAGCACGAGCGCAGCCCGCGCCGCTGGTACGGCGGTGCGGTCGGCCGGATCGGCTTCGACGGCAGCCTGGAGACCGCGCTCACGTTGCGCACCGTCCAGTTCCGCGACGGCGTCGCCACCGTACGGGCGGGTGCCACGCTGCTGTTCGACTCCGACCCGCAGGCGGAGGAGGACGAGACCGAGCTCAAGGCGTCCGCGCTGCTGGACGCGGTGGAGAACCCGTCGGGCCCGGCCCGCGCACGGGACGCCTCCGCCGGCCGGCCGGGGCGCGGTGCCGTGCCGGGGTCGGCCCGGCCGTGGGGCGTCGCCGACCCGGACACCGGGCCGCCCCGGCGCGTCCTGCTCGTCGACCACCAGGACTCCTTCGTCCACACGCTCGCCGACTACGTCCGCCAGACCGGTGCCGAGGTCGTCACCTACCGTGCGGGCTTCCCCGCGGAACTGCTCGACGCCGAGCGGCCGGACCTGCTGCTCCTGTCGCCGGGCCCCGGCCGCCCCGCGGACTTCGGCATGTCCGGCGTGCTGGACGGGGCAGTGTTGCGCGGTATCCCGGTGTTCGGCGTGTGCCTGGGTCTGCAGGGCATCGTGGAGTACTTCGGCGGCACGCTCGGTACCCTCCCGCGACCCGTGCACGGCAAGCCGTCGCCCGTCGAGGTGGTCGGCGACGGCGGAACGGTGTTCCGCGACCTGCCCGCCCGGTTCCGCGCCGGGCGCTACCACTCCCTGTACGCCGACACACGCACGCTGCCGGCGGAGCTGATGGTGACGGCCCGGACGTCCGACGGCACGGTGATGGGCGTCGAGCACCGTGTGCTCCCGATCGCGGCCGTCCAGTTCCACCCGGAGTCGATCATGACGTCGGCGGAGCGCGCGGGCCGTGCCCTCATCGCCAACGCCGTGACCGGCCTGGGCCGTTCCGTACCGGCCGCCGCGACCTCGGGGAGCCTGCGATGACCGGGGCCGGCCCGACTCCGCAGGGGGAGGGGCGCGAGGAGGGCCGGGAACGAGAGCCCGGACAGGACCCCTTCGTTCCACACCCCCGTGACCGTGCGGCCCGTGGCATTCCACGGTCGCCCCTCGCGCGCAACGCGCGGCTGGTCTCGCTGCCGCTCGGCTTCGCGGGCAGGTCCGCGATGCGGTTCGGTCGGCGTCTGCTGGGCCAGCCGGTGGACCTGATCACCAGCGAACTGCAACGCCGTACGAGCCACCACCTCTTCCGGGTACTGGGTGAACTCAAGGGCGGTGCCATGAAGTTCGGGCAGATGCTCTCCGTCTTCGAGGCGGCGTTGCCCCCCGAGGTCATCGGTCCCTACCGTGCCGCCCTGACCCTCCTGCAGGAGGCCGCGCCCGCCCTGCCCGCGGAGCAGGTGCACGCCGTACTGACCGAGGAGCTGGGCGCACGGTGGCGCGACCGCTTCACCGAGTTCGACGACACGCCCGCGGCGGCAGCCTCCATCGGCCAGGTCCACCGGGCCGTGTGGGAGGACGGCCGCCGGGTTGCCGTGAAGATCCAGTACCCGGGAGCCGGCGAGGCGCTGCTCGGCGACTACGCCCAACTCGGCCGTCTGGTCCGGCTGTTCTCCGTGGTCGCCCCTGGTCTGGACGTGGAGCCCATGCTGCGGGAACTGCGGGAGCGGGTCGCCGACGAGCTCGACTACCGACTGGAGGCCGCGGCCCAGCAGGCCTTCGCCGACGCCTACCGGGGCGACAAGCAGATCCTGGTCCCGGACGTGGTGACCTTCACCCAGCGGGTGCTCGTCACCGAGTGGCTGGACGGCACCCCGGTCGCGACCGTCATCCGGGACGGTGAACAGGCCGAGCGCGACCGCGCGGGCCTGCTGTACGCCCGCTTCCTGTTCTCCGGCCCCGAGCGTGCGGGCCGGTTGCACGCCGACCCGCATCCGGGCAACTTCCGGCTGCTCGAGGACGGCCGGCTCGGCGTCATCGACTTCGGTGCCGTCAAGGACCTGCCGGACGGTTTCCCGCCCGCGCTCGGCACGCTGATCAGGCTGGCGCAGGGCGGCGAGTGGGCGGCCGCCGAGGAGGTACTCGTCAAGGAGGGCATCATCACGCCGGGCGTTCCTCTCGACCCCGTCGCACTCGCCTCGTTCCTGGTGCCCCTCGCCACTCCGACGGCGGAGCAGACCTATCGCTTCACTCGCGAGTGGCTCCGCGAGGAGGTGGTGCAGGCCGTCGACCTGCGTGAGGGCGGACTGCTGCGGCGCTTCAACCTGCCGCCGTCGTACGTCCTGGTCAACCGCGTGGTCGGCCAGGCCACGGCGGTGCTGTGCCAGCTGGAGTGCGAGATCCCCTTCCGCGCCGAGGCGTCCCGCTGGCTGCCGGGCTTCACGGAGGAGCAGCCGACCGGGCCCTGACATCGACGCCCCTACGGCTGGTTGCTCGTCGGTGGCGTCAGCCTGTCGAGGTCCAGGCTGATCTCGAACGGCACAGGGCGCTTCAGGGTGCCTCGGAAGATGCCGGCGGGCGCGTGGACCCCAGTCGGTTCGTCGAGTTCGTGGACGTGGACGACAGGGGCGCCGTCTTCGTCCTCGATGCACCAGTAGTGGGGGATGCCGGCCTCCGCGTACTTGCACAGTTTGACCGTCCGGTCCCGGTGCGCGGACTCGGGCGAGACGACTTCGATGACCAGTCGCACCTCGTCCGGCGCGAACCAGGTGCGGTCTGTGTCATAGTCGGCCGTCGTCACCAGCAGATCCGGCTCGGGCCGGTTTCGCTCGTCGAGCTTTACGGTCATCTCGCGGCCGACCCTGACATCGCCGGGCGCCTGCTCCATGAGAGCGACGGTGAGCATGGTGACGAGGTGGCCGTGCCACCACCTCTGCGGCGACAGCACGAAGACAAGCGCTCCGTCGATCAGCTCGGTGTGGCGGGGTGCCTCGGGAAGGCGGTCCAGGTCCTCCGCGAACCAGCCTTCCTCGCGCCGCGGGCGCATCCAGTCGGGCAGTGCGGTCATGGCTCGACCGTAGCGATTCGACGAAGCGCGGGCCACGAGATCGTCGCCGGGGGACTGCCCGTCCTGTGCTCGTCCCGGGCAGGTTCACGCGCCCTCGTCGTGGCTGCTCGTGGCCACTCCCGACGGGCGGCGGGGCCCTCCGCGGCCCCGCTCCGTCACCCGGCGGCAGGCATCCGCGTACGCCCGTACCAGCGGCCTGTGGTCCCCTTTTCGCCAGGCCAGCACGTACCGGCTGGGTGCGAGTCCTCGGACGGGGCGGGTCACCACGCCGCCCAGGGTGATCAGCGGGACGTTGCCCACCGCCACCAGGCAGACGCCGAGGCCCGCGACCAGGGCCTCGTACGTCTCCTCCGTGCTGGCGATCTCCGCGCCGATGCGGGGGAGCCGGCCCGCGCGTTCCTCCACGGCCAGCCAGTAGTCCCGCAGCGGGCCCGCGCTCTTCGGGAGGGCCAGGAAGGGTTCCTCGGCCAGGTCCGTGAAGTCGATCTCGGGGCGGGAGGCGAGCGGGTGGGAGTCGGGGAGGGCGACCAGGCGGGGTTCCTCGGCGACGACCGTCCAGGCGTAGCGTTCCTGGCCGGGCAGGGGCAGCCAGACGAAGGCCATGTCCGTGTCGCCGTCCGCCAGGCCCGCGGTCGGGTCGTCCCAGCTCACCTGGCGCAGACGGACCGCCGCCTGCGGATGCGAGGCGGTGAAGCGGGAGCGGATCGCGGGCAGCAGACCGCCGCGGCCGGGGCTGGTGCTCATGCCCACCACCAGCGTGCTGCGCTGCGCGGCCCGCGCCTGAGCGACCACGGCCGTACCCTGCGCCCACGCCTCCAGCACCCGCCGGGCGTGCGGCAGCAGCGCCGCGCCCTCCGCGGTGAGCGCCACGCCGTGCCGGTCGCGCCGCAGCAGCTCCACCCCCAACTGCCGCTCCAGCGCCCGGATCTGCTTGCTCAGCGCGGGCTGCGAGACGTACAACCGCTCGGCCGCGCGCGTGAAGTGCAGCTCCTCGGCGACCGTGACGAAGTACCGCAGGTCCCGCACATGAACGTCCGCCGTCATAGCCATCGGTTGTCACCGTAGGTCTTGGACGGGCAACTCGCCACAGGAGCAGCCTGGTTCAGGAGTTGCCCAGGGAGGCACTCGGAGCGTTGCTCGGAGAGGGTGGGTTCTCGTGAACAAGGTGTGGCTGATCACCGGTGCCGGCAGCGGACTGGGGCGGGCCATCGCCGAGGCGGCCGTCGCCGACGGTGACGTCGTGGTGGGTGCCGCGCGGCGGCCCGAGGGGCTGGACGACCTAGTGGCCGCCCACCCCGACCAGGTCGAGGCGCTGCGCCTGGACGTCGCCGACACGGCCGCCGCCGAACCGGCGGTACGGGACGTGGTGGCACGGCACGGGCGGATCGACGTCCTGGTCAACAACGCCGGCCGCGGCCATGTCGGGGCCTTCGAGGAGACCACCGAGGACGAGCTGCGCGCCCTGTTCGACGTGCACGTCTTCGGCCCGGCCGCCCTGGTGCGCGCCGTACTGCCGTACATGCGCTCGCGGCGCTCGGGCGCGATCGTGCAGATGAGCAGCATGGGCGGGCAGACCTCGTACCCTGGCTTCTCGGCGTACAGCGGGACGAAGTTCGCCCTGGAGGGCATGTCCGAGGCGCTCGCGGGCGAGGTCGCCGAGTACGGCATCAAGGTCCTCGTCGTCGAGCCGGGCGCCTTCCGTACCTCGCTGTACGACGGGACGCAGGCCAGCGCCGACGCCGGGGTGTACGCCACCGTGGGCGGCACGCGCGCCATGGTCGACGCGGGCTTCGACGAGCGGGCCGGCGACCCGGCCAAGGCGGCGGCGCTCATCCTGGCCGCGCTGGAGGCGGGCCAGACCCCGCTGCGCCTGCCGCTCGGCGACGACGGTGTGAGTGCGGTCCTCGACCACCTCGACCAGGTACGCGACGACGTCCTCGCCTGGGAGAAGCGCACCCGCCGCACGGGCTTCCGCGACTGAACCGCCTCCTGCCCGGCGCCCGCCCCCGCCGAGGCCCGAACTCCGCTCGGGCAGTTGGAACCGAGGGGCGGCTGCGGCTGGGCTGTCGAGGCCGCCAGTACGCGTCGGCGCGGGCCTTGCACGAACCGAGCCGGTACGAGCTGCGGCGATTCTCCGGTGCCGCCCCGTATCCGGCCGCAGGGCCGGCCCTCAGATCCCGTCCACCCACGCCACGGTGAACGGCTCCTCCGGCACCCCCTGCCCCATCGGCCCGCCCTTGTCGAACTGTGAGCGGACGACCAGCAGCCGGCCGTGGGTGCGCGCGAGCGTGGTCGGGATCTGCAGCGCGGTGTCGGTGAACTGCCGCTCCAGGCGGGCCGAGGTGCCGTCCGGGGACAGCCGCCAGCGGCTGAGGGTGTTGGTGGCGTTGTGCGCGGCCCACAGCGTGCCGTGTGCCAGCTCCAGACCGTCGCCGTGCTTCAAGTCACCGCCGTTCAGAGCCACTTGGCGTACGGATCCGGTGGCGGTACCCACCCGGTACAGGCCGCCGCCCGTCATGCCGACGGCGAGCAGGTACCGCCCCGACGGGTCGACGACAATGCCGTTGAGGAAGAGCCCGTCGGAGGGGGCCACGGCGCTCAGGTCGTAGGCGGCGTCGAGTGTCGCACTGCCGCCGTGGGCGCGGCCCAGGTCGGCCGGGGTGACGCGGTAGACCACCGGGCGGGAGCTGTCGGTGAGGTAGGCCGTGCCGTCAGGACCGAGCGCCAGGTCGTTGACGAAAGAAGGGCCGCCGCCGGGGACGGTGAAGCGCGCGAGCAGGGCACGGGTGCGCAGGTCGTAGACGTCCACCCCGGCGGTGGAGTCGATGACCCACAGGCGCCCGGCCCGGTCGGCCTTCAGACCGTTGGCGGTGGTACGGCCGTCGGTGCCGGACGGCAGGAACACCTCGGCCGCACGGCTGCCGCGCACGGCCCGGTACACCGCACCCGTCGTGTACGAGCCGACGTAGGCGTCGCCGGTGCGCGCGTCCAGCGCGATGCCTTCGGGATAGGCGCGCTCCTCGGGAAGCGTGAAGGCGGTGCTGATGCGGGGTGCGGCGGCGGCGCGGGCGGCCGTCGCCGGAAGCGCCACGGCGCCGGCCAGCGCGGCGGCGGTGGTCAGGAAGGTGCGGCGGTGGATCGAACGGGACACGTCGGTGCCTCTCGTCTCGGGTCGATTCGGTACTCACTTCCTTGCGGGTCTGAACGTAGATTAGAACTCTAATCTTCGTCAATGCATTAACTGATGGCTGCATGTGGATCGTTGAATGGGGCCGCTACCATGCGGAGATGACGTCCATGCCCGTGTCCGAGCGCCTCGGCTCCCACCTCAAGCGGGCCGAACAGGCTCTCAGCGCCACCAAGGCGGCCGTCCTCAAACCGGCCGGTGTGACGGTGGCGCAGTACTCGGCGCTGCTGCACCTCTCCGAGAACCCCGGTATCTCGGCCGCGGCCCTGGCCCGCCTGTGCGGCGTCACCCCGCCGACGATGAACACGGTCCTGAACAACCTCCAGGACCGCGCCCTGATCGAACGCACCCCCCACGAGTGGCACAGGAACGTCCTGGAGACCCGTCTCACCGACGAGGGCCGCGCGGTGATGGCCGACGCGGACGCCCGCGCCGTACGGGTCGAGCGCGCCCTGGCCGCCGAGTTCACGGACGAGGAACGCGAGGCGCTGACCGGGCTGCTGGGGCGGTGCGTGGCCCTGCTGGAGACCGAGCGCGGGCGGGCGTAACGGAGGCAGGGGGTCCTCTTCTCCTCACCGCGCGCTTACCATGCGCCCAGTCGTACGAGTTCCGTACGCCCGTTCTGTGCGTCAGTCGTCCGAACCAGGAGCACGGCAGCCGTGTCCACACCACCCCCGCCTCCCGGGCCGTACCCGTACCAGCCCTGGGGGCAGGGTCACCGCCCGTACAACGCGCCTGCGCCGGTCAACGGGGTCGCCATCGCCGCCCTGGTGCTCGGCATCCTCTGCTGCGTCCCGGCCCTCGGGCTGCTCCTCGGGCTGGTCGCGCTGCGCCAGATCAGGAGGACCGGCGAGCGGGGACGCGCGATGGCCGTGACCGGTGCGGTCCTCTCCGGTCTCGGGCTCGTGCTGTGGGTGGCGGTGCCGGTCGGCGGCGCCGCGTTCGGCGACTGGGCGAAGGGCGCCGCGCGCGACCACGGCAGCGCCTACTCCCTCACCAAGGGCGAGTGCTTCGACGCCCCGAGCGGTTCCCTGGAGGGCGTGGCCTACGACATCGACAAGGTGCCCTGCACCGGGCTGCACGACGCCGAGGTCTTCGCCACCTTCCGGATGCCGGGCGGCGCCGACTACCCCGGCGACGGCGAGATCACGGACGCCGCCGACACCAGGTGCTACGCGCTGCGCTACGGCTACGCCATGGACGCCTGGGCCGTGCCCGACGACGTCGACGTGTACTACCTGACGCCGAGCCGGCAGAGCTGGCGCTACGGCGACCGCGAGGTCACCTGCCTGTTCGGCAACACCGACGAGAAGGCCGGCATGGAGGGGTCGCTGCGCAACGACGAGCACACCCTGGACGCCGACCAGGCCGCCTACCTCAAGGCCGTCGACGTCGAGAACGCCGCTTTGGACCGACAGCCCTCGGACAGCCCCGACGACGATCTGCGGGCCAACCGCCAGTGGGCCGGACGGATGTCGGCCGCGCTCAGCCAGGAGGCCCGGATGCTCCACGCCCACTCCTGGCCGGCCGGTGCGCGGACACCGGTCGCCAAGGTCGCCGAGGAGGTCGCGGCACGCCGGCAGGAATGGGCGGACGCCGCGAAGGCCGGTGACGCGAACGGCTTCTACCAGCACTACGACCTCGTCATGGCGCTCTCGACACCCGACCGCGCCGTCACCGCCCGCAAGGCTCTGGGCCTGAACGCCACCCCGCCCGAGTCCAAGGACGCGGACGACGACGGGAACGGCTCCTCAGGGCCCTCCGAGTTCGAGGTGTGACCGCGGCTATAGCGGGGAGAAAGTGCCTGCGTAAAGCCCTCCGCGGGCACATGTCATCACATCGAGTGATTCTCTGGCCTTTGCTTGCACGGCACAACCCACGGTTGCCACGCTGTTGCTGTCTGTACAACCTGATGGGAGCGGCCAGTGACTTTCGGTGAGCAGCCGGCGTACCTGCGTGTCGCGGGTGATCTCCGCAAGAAGATCGTCAATGGTTCGCTGCCGCCGCACACCCGACTGCCCTCCCAGGCCAGAATCCGCGAGGAGTACGGCGTCTCGGACACCGTCGCGCTGGAGGCGCGCAAGGTGCTGATGGCGGAGGGCCTGGTCGAGGGCCGCTCCGGTTCGGGGACCTACGTCCGTGAGCGCCCGGTGCCCCGCAGCGTGGCCCGCTCCGGGTTCCGCCCGGCCGGCGGCGCGACCCCCTTCCGGCAGGAGCAGGCCGACGGCGAGGGGCGCGGCACCTGGGAGTCCAGCAGCGCCCAGGCCGAGGCGAGCAGCTCCGTCGCGGAGCGGCTCGACATCAAGCCCGGCAACCGCGTGATGTGCACGAGGTACGTCTTCCGCGAGGCCGGCGAGGCGATGATGCTCTCCACCTCCTGGGAGCCCCTCGCGGTCACCGGCCGCACCCCCGTGATGCTTCCCGAGGAGGGTCCGCTCGGCGGCATGGGCGTCGTCGAGCGCATGGCGGCGATCGACGTGATCGTGGACAACGTCACGGAGGAGGTCGGCGCCCGCCCCGGCCTCGCCGAGGAACTCGTGACCCTCGGCGGCGTCCCCGGTCATGTCGTCCTGGTCATCCAGCGCACCTTCTTCGCCTCGGGCCGCCCCGTGGAGACGGCCGACGTCGTCATCCCCGCTGATCGCTACCGCGTGGCGTACCACCTCCCAGTGAAGTAGCGCACACCTTTACGGCAGTTGACCCCGCCGCCCCCTCGCCACGACCCTCTGCGCACGCCCTCGGAACCTGTCGGTCCGTCGCTGGAATCTGGCCGTTCTCGCAGGTCGCCCCACGCATGCCCGTGATGCCGCTGACCGGATGCGTCGATGCCCGCGCGCGGCGCGTTCGAGTATGTGCGCCCCCCTCGTTCTGGCCGGTTGCGTACCTCTTTGTGAAAAGGCGTGTTCGCTGCGTAAAGGTAAGGCGTAGGCTCGGGCATATGCGGATTGCGGTTTCCTTAGAGGGTGGGGCACGGCACGAACCGCGGGCGAGGAGCGGGCGGGCCGGGGTGGGAAGGAGCGGTGGGGCGCGATGAACGACGGCACGATCACGCTTCCCTGGCTCGTCATTCGCCAGGACGACAACGGCAATCGCTACCGCGTGGGCCGGTACGCGACCCGCGCCGAGGCCCAGAAGATCGCGGACAGCCTGGACGACCGCGGGCACAAGCAGCTGTACTGGGTCGAGCGCATAGGCCAGAACGGGCAGAACGGATCAGCCGCGGCCAACTGACTCCCGTAGGCTCCCCCGCATGACGGAACGGATCGTGGTGGTGGGCGCCGCCCTTTTCGACGGCGACCGCCTGCTCGCCGCGCGCCGCAGCGCACCCCCCGAACTCGCCGGCCGCTGGGAACTCCCGGGCGGCAAGGTCGAACCGGGCGAGACCCCCGAGGCGGCCCTCGTGCGCGAACTGCACGAAGAACTCGGCGTGCACGCCGACCCCGTGGCCCGCGTATCGGGCGAGTGGCCCCTGAGGCCCCCGTACGTCCTACAGGTGTGGACGGCCCGCCTGTGCCCGGATTCCGCCGCCCCCAAGCCCCTGCAGGACCACGACGAACTGCGCTGGCTCACTCGGGACGAGCTGTGGACGGTGCCTTGGCTGGACCAGGACGTCGAAGCGGTCCGTGAGCTGTCCGCCCTCCAGGGGCGCGGGGCCGTGTAGATACGCGGCTCCGGCCCCCCGCGGAGCAAGCTCCGACCGTGGACGGTACTCCGCCCCAGATATCGGGTATGTGCCCATTAACCCCACGAAACCGGACAAGGGTGGGCTTCTGGCCTGGGAAGTGATCGGCGTGATCGACACAGAAGGCGACTGCGCCGAGTGGAGCTTCCCCGCGGAACCGGGCGCCGCCCGCAGCGCCCGCGCCGCCGTCCGCGGCCAGCTGCGCACCTGGGAGCTCGACGCCCTCGGAGATCTCACGGCCCTGCTGGTCAGCGAGCTGGTGACCAACTCCCTGCGGCACGCCACCGGACCCATCGGCGTACGTCTCGTACGGCCCGCCGGCCTGGAGGACGTCCTGCTGGTGGAGGTCTCCGACCCGCTCCCCGACCCGCCGCGCGAACGCGTCGCCCGCCCCGAGGACGAGAGCGGCCGTGGGCTGCAACTCGTCGCCCACTCCTCGCGTCGCTGGGGGACCCGGCCCGGCGAGGCGGGCAAGACGGTGTGGTTCGAACTGGCCCTGCCCGGCTGAGCCGGTGGCAGTGTCCGGCGAGCGGGATTCGACGAGGTGTCGGCTGGTTAGAAGACTGGAAGTGTTGTCGCAGCCGGGACCGAAAACCGTCGGGACCGTGCTGTGATCGTGAACACCGTGTTGTGCGGCGCCGTAGTGCTGGATACTGCGGGCAGCCGCCCCCGGTGACCGGTACCGGACGCGGTGAGCTGGAGGGGACGGTTCGCGTGAGCGAGATACCAGCGAAGGCCACGGAGTCCGAGGACCCGTCGGACGGCGCGAGGGCAGAGGCCGCGGGCGATGCCGCGGCCGATGTGACGAGCGGGACGGCGGGCGGGACGGGCCTGTCCGCCTTCGACGGGACCGACGGAACGCCTCACGGTGACGCCATGTGGCAGAGCAGTCCACCCGGCTCCATCTACGACTACATCAAGGTCGCGTCCTTCTCCATCGGCCCGGACGGGCTCGTCGACCAGTGGAGTCTGCGCGCCGAGCAGCTCTTCGGGATCCCCGCCGAGCGCGCGGTCGGTATGGACCCCATCGAGGCGTTCATCGACCCGGACCTGCGGGAGCAGGGTCAGCGCAAGATGGCCGAGATCCTCGACGGGCGGGAGTGGACCGGAGTGGTCCCGTTCCGTCAGCCCGGTGCGGCGGCGGGGGAGAGCGGGCGGGAGGGACTCGCCGAGGTCTATGTGATGCCGACGCGGACCGAGGAGGGCGAGAAGGCCGCCGTCTGCATCGTGGTCGACGTACGCACCCTGCGCAGCATCGAGACCGACCTCGCTGCCTCGCAGTCGATTTTCGGTCAATCTCCTTTCGGTTTCCTCCTGATCGACCCCGACCTGCGGGTCCGTCGCGTCAACGAGCAGTTTGCGAACACCTTCGGCGGCACGCCCGACGACCACCGCGGCCGCGGCGTCCACGACTATCTGCAGCGGCCCGAGGCCGAGCGGGTCGCGGCGACCTTGCGCCGGGTCCTGGAGACCGGCAACTCCATCACGGACATGCATGTCACGGGCTTCGTGCCGGGTTCCGAGGACCGCCGGCACTGGTCCATCAACCTGTACCGCGTGCACAGCGGCTCCGGGCGCCCCATCGGGGTCGCATGGCTCGGAACCGACATCACCTCCCGCCGCGCCGCGGCCCGCGAGGCCGCTGCCGCGCGGCGCAATCTCGCCCTTCTCAACGAGGCGGGCGCCCGTATCGGCAACTCCCTCGACCTGGAGACCACGGCCCGCGAACTCCTCGATGTCGTCGTCCCCGGCTTCTGCGACCTCGCCACGGTCGACCTCTACCAGGGGCTGCTGGCGGGCGACGAGACCCCGCCGGGCCTCGCCGACGGCAGCGCGGAGCTGCGCCGGGTCGCCTTCGCCAGCGCGGTCTCCGACGCGCCGTTCGTCGGGGGCGGTGCGCCCGTCGCCGTCGGCGCGGTCCACCACTACCCCTTCAACTCCCCTTGTGCGGACGCCCTGCGCACCGCCCGCCCCCAGCTCGTCCCCGCCGAGGAGGGCGGCCTCGTCCAGTCCACGCTGGCCGTGCCGATGGTCGCCCACGACACCGTCGTAGGACTCGCGCAGTTCGCCCGTACGAAGGGCAGCGAGCCGTTCGGGGACCGGGATCGGGATCTGGCGGTGGAGCTCGCGGCGCGCGCCGCCGTCTGTATCGACAACGCGCGACTGTACCGCCGTGAGCACGAGCGGGCCCTGATACTGCAGCGTTCGCTGCTCCCGCCGGGCGACCCGGTCGCCTCCGGTCTGGACATCGCCTGCCGCTATCTGCCGGGCAACTCCTCCGCCGACCGCCCCAGCGAGGTCGGCGGCGACTGGTTCGACGTGATCGAACTGCCGGGGCACCGTACGGCGTTGGTGGTCGGGGATGTCATGGGCCGCGGTCTGCGGGCGGCGGTGGCGATGGGCGAACTCCGTTCGGCGGTACGGACACTCGCGCTCCTGGACCTGGAACCTGCGGAAGTGCTGAGCGCGTTGGACGAGATCGCCCGGGGCCTCGGCGCCCCCGGCGGGGTCCAGCAGGCCACCCGTGCGGCCCGCCGCCCCCGGGAGGCGGACCTCTCGGAGGTGTACCTCGCCACCTGTGTCTACGCGGTCTACGACTCCGTCACGCGTCGCTGCACGTTCGCCAACGCGGGGCATCTGCCGCCCGTGCTGGTGGAGCCCGGCGAGGACGCGCTGATGCTCGACGTGCCGCCGGGGATGCCGCTGGGCGTCGGCGGGGAGCCCTTCGAGGAGGTGGAGGTCGAACTACCCGAAGGTGCACTGTTGGCGCTCTACACGGATGGACTGGTCGAATCGCGCGACCATCCGCTGGACGAGGGCCTCCAGGCGTTCGTCGGTGCGCTCACGGACCCCTCCGCGCCCCTGGAGGACGTCTGTGACCAGGTCCTCAACACCCTCGACACCCACCACGGTGAGGACGACATCGCGCTGCTGATGGCCCGCGTCCAGGGGCTGCCCGCCGATTCCGTCGGCGACTGGACGCTGCCGCGGGAGCCGCGCAGTGTGGGCAGGGCCCGCGAGTACGCCCGCGGGCAGCTGGTGTCCTGGGACCTCGAACCCCTCGTCGACACAACGGAGCTGCTGGTCAGCGAGCTGGTCACGAACGCGCTGCGGTACGGCGAGGGTGAGATAAGACTGCGGCTGCTGCTGGACCGCACGCTGGTCTGCGAGGTCTGGGACTCCGGCCTCGTCCAGCCCCGCCGCCGCCGTGCCCGCGACACCGACGAGGGCGGCCGGGGCCTGCAGCTCGTCGGCCTCCTGAGCGCCGCGTGGGGCTCCCGCCGTACGCCGCGCGGCAAGACGGTGTGGTTCGAACTGCCGCTGCCGGACGGGGAGACGGGGCTGGCGGATCCGGCGGAGGCGCTGCTGAGTCTGTTCTGAGCCGGGGTGCGCCTATTGGGTGCGGGGTTCTTGTCGTCGGGCGACTGCCGGTGCGTTGTGGCTGGTCGCTCCCCCACTCTCGGCTTCGCTCGAGCGGGGGGACCCCCATCGCGGCGGAGCCGCATACTCCATGCAGCCCCGCGCCCCTTTGGGGGGGCGGCTGGTCACCCTTTCGCGGCGGAGCCGCATGTCGGCACAGCCCTGCGTCCCTTCAGGCGGGGCCGCCGAGGCTTCGTCGCTGTCTGCCGAGGCTGTGCCGCAGGGTCAGTGATGGCCGTTGTGTGTGGCGACACGTCGTGGCTGGTCGCGCAGTTCCCGGCGCTCCTTTGGGGCGCGGCTGGTCACCCTTTCGCGGCGGAGCCGCATGCCGGCACAGCCCTGCGCCCGTTCGGGGCGCGTGACCCCGGCCGGGGCAGTACCCCCTATTCGGGGGACCCCCGTTCCGCGCGACGGGTGCGGGTCTGGGGGCCGCCGAAGCTGGCCGGTGGGGCGGTCTGTGGGGCTGTGCTCAGGAGGATTCCGCCGACGATCGCCCCCGCGACGCCGCTCTCGTGCTCGGCAGCCCCGGCCGTCGGGTTGCCGTGGAGCCGTACGTCGCGTTCGGCGAGTTCGTGTGCCCTGCGGGCCAGGGCGTCGGCGGTGAGGAGGTCCGGTGGTTCCCCGGTGAGCAGCCGCTTCGCCTCCGCCAGCCGGGTGCGCGCCGTGCTGCCGACGACCCCCCGGTGCGTCGTGACGAAGGCGTCGGCCTCGGCCACGGCACTGCGGGCGACCAGCGACGCGGCGGCCGACAGCACCCCGGCCCGCCCCACACCCACCGGCAGGAGCCCCCGTACCAGCAGCCGTAGGGCGTCGAGCGGGTCGTAGGGCCCCGCGGTCAGCTCTTCTCGTACGGCCGCCAGGACGAGGTCGGCGTGCGCGGCGCGGGCGTGCAGTTCACCGGCGGGGACGTCCCCCGCGCCCGTCCGCGCGCCCGCGAGTTCCGCCTCCGCCCCGGTGAGCGCGGCCGGCACCAACTCCGCGGCCGAGGCCAGATCGGCGGCGAGCCGCTCGATGCCGGCCACGAACACCTCGGCCTGTGCCGTCGCCCCCTCGGCGGCCCGCAGATGCCGTGCCGCGTCCGCCGCGTTCCCCATGTCGGCAGCCTGACGGGCCTGGTTCAGCCGGGTCGTGGCGAACACCAGGCGGTCCTTGGCCTGTTCGGCATGCCCGGTGACGGCGTCGACCGCGGCGGACCCGTACCGCCCGGCGAGAGCGGCCGGTGTCGCCCCGGCGCCTCCGGTACGGGCGGCCAGCGCACGGAACCGGTCCTCCGCGACCTCCAGCGCCGCGCCCAGGCCCTCCGCCGTCTCCAGCGCACGCAGCAGATCGAACCCCGCGGCCTCCGCGTCCAGCCGCCGCCCTGCCTCCTGACACCGCCCGATCATCCCGGCGAGCGCATGCCGCCGGGCCGCCTCGTCCTCCGGGATCCCGTCGTCGTACTGCTGCCGCATCCGAAACGCGGCGGACAGCTCGGCCTCGGCGTCCCGCACGGCCCGTACGAACGGCGCCACGGAGTCCGCCCCGGACCGCGCCTCGGCGAAGTCGAGCTCCTCGCGGCTGGTGCGCACCCAGTCGTCGGCCAGGGCCAGCAACACCCGTACCCGCTCGTCGAGTTCGGAGAGCGGCGGTGCGGCGGGCCCGGCGGGGGCCGGGCCGCCACCGGGCGTCGTACGCGTCCGGGCGCGCCGAGTGCGCCGCACATACCCGTACCCCGCGACCACCACCACCGCGCCCGCCGCGACGAGCGGCAGCACCAGATCGGCGGCCGAGGTCCCGTTCTGCTTCGGCGCGGCGGCGCTCGCGGCGGCCGGATGCGCGCGGGCGGCCGGAACCGGCACCTCACTGTTGATCGTCATCCACGGCAACACCAGCCACACCACCGCGGCCAGCCCGCCCACCACGGTGTGCAGCACCCGCACGGATATGTGAGCGGTGGCCCGCCGCGGGCGGCCCCGAATCAAGGGTGACGTCACATTTCGGAGCGTATGAGCAGGAATGCGGCCGCGCGACCGGGGGCGGATCGGACGCAGTCGACGAGGGGGAGCGGGAATGGAGCGCACGGGGAACGGGACGGGGGCCCACAAGGGCAGCGGAACGGAGGAAACCACCCCGGCGGACCCGCCGGCGACCACGCACACCCCCGCAGCCGCCGACGGCGAGGACGCCCCACAAGGGCCACCCGCACCCGACGACGAAAGCAGTACGGGTGGTGCGGGTGGGAACGAAAAAGCCGATGGCGAAGCCGAGGCGCCAAAGCCGCGGTCCCGCCGCTGGCGACGCCTCGCCCTCGCCCTCGTCCTGGCCCTCCTCGTCCCCGTCCTCGCCGCCGAATCCGCCCTCCGCCTCAACTACACCGGCGACCCCAAGGACGGCACGTACACCAGAAACCGTGACGCCATGTGGCTCGGCCACGCCTGGGTCGACGGCCGCAAGACCGACGCCGACGTCACAGCCCTCGCCGACCGCCTGAAGACCACCGGCATCCGCGACCTGTACGTCCACGCAGGCCCGCTGGAACACAACGGCACCCTCCCCGAGTCTGCGTACAGCAAGGCGACTTGGCTGATAAAGACCCTGCACGGCCGAGCGCCGCGGCTACGCGTCCAGGCCTGGCTCGGCGACGTACTCGCGACCGAGGGTCCGACGGGGATGCGCCTGGAGCGGCCGGCCACCCGCGCGGCGGTCGTCGCCTCCACCCGCGAGATCCTGGCGGCCGGTTTCGACGGCGTCCACTTCGACCTAGAGCCCCTCCACTCCGGCGACCGCGACTACCTCACCCTCCTCGACTCCCTCCGCTCCGTCACCAGGGCGCACCACGCCCTGCTGTCCGTCGCCGCCCACCAGATCGATCCGCTCCCCGGCTTCCACGCCTTCTGGGGCACGGTCGCCGGACACCCGAAGTGGTGGTCACAGAGGTTCTTCGGCCAGGTCGCACGCAGGGTCGACCAGATCGCCGTGATGTCGTACGACACCATGCAGCCGCTGCAGAGCCTGTACGGCGGCTATGTCGCGCAGCAGACCTCGCTCGCCCTGGAGGTCACCCCGCCCACGACCGACCTGTTGATGGGCCTGCCCTTCTACCACGAGAACCGGTTCGGCCACTGGAACCATGCAGAGACCGTCCCGGCCGCCGTCCGCGGCGTCCGCCTGGGCCTGTCCCGCACGGACGCGGGCCGGTCCCGCTTCGGGGTCGCGCTCTACGTCGACTTCGCGGCCACGGAGGCGGACTGGAGGGCGTACCGGGACGGCTGGGTGCGCTGACCCGGCCGCCCTCCCGCAGCCTACGAAGACCGCCGCCTGATCTTCGACCCCAGCCACACCAACGGGTCGTACTTGCGGTCGACCGCCCGTTCCTTCAGCGGGATCAGCGCATTGTCCGTGATCTTGATGCCCTCGGGGCAGACTTCGGTGCAGCACTTGGTGATGTTGCAGTAGCCGAGGCCGTGTTCGTCCTGGGCGGTCTTCTTGCGGTCCAGGCCGGTCTCGGCGGCCGCGTCCAGCGGATGCATGTCCAGCTCCGCCACCCGCATCAGGAAGCGGGGCCCCGCGAACGCCGTCTTGTTCTCCTCGTGGTCCCGCACCACATGGCAGGTGTCCTGGCACAGGAAGCACTCGATGCACTTGCGGAACTCCTGCGAGCGGTCCACGTCCTCCTGCATCATCCGGTACTCGCCCGGCCCCACACCCTCCGGCGGCACGAACGCGGGGACCTCGCGCGCCTTGGTGTAGTTGAAGCCGACGTCGGTCACCAGATCGCGTACGACCGGGAAGGCGCGCAGGGGCGTGACGGTGATCGTCTCCTCCCGCGTGAACACCGACATCCGCGTCATGCACATCAGCCGCGGCCGCCCGTTGATCTCGGCGGAGCACGAACCGCACTTGCCCGCCTTGCAGTTCCAGCGGACCGCCAGATCAGGGGCCTGGGTGGCCTGGAGGCGGTGGATGATGTCCAGCACCACCTCGCCCTCGTTGACTTCGACCTTGAAGTCCTCCAGGCCGCCGCCCTTGACATCGCCCCGCCACACCTTGAAGCGGGCCTCGTAGCTGCTCACTCGTACAGCTCCTCTTCGGCGAGGTACTTGACCAGCTCCTCCTTGTCGAAGAGGGCGAGCAGGTCGGCGCGGATGGGTTCGGTGGTCTCACGGGAGAGGGCGATCTGGCCCTGCACGGGGTCCGTCGCCGCAAGGCCGCCCGTGGGGTCGATCAGCTCGCACAGCAGATTGATGTTGCGCCACTTGCGGTCCATCGTCGGATGGTCCTCGCGGGTGTGGCCGCCGCGGGACTCCGAGCGCTCCAGGGCCGCGCGGGCCACGCACTCGCTGACCAGCAGCATGTTCCGCAGGTCCAGCGCGAGATGCCAGCCGGGGTTGAACTGGCGGTGCCCCTCGACACCGGCCCGGCGGGCCCGTACCCGCAGGTCCGCCAGCTTCTGAAGCGCCTGCTCCATCTCGCCCTCGCGGCGGATGATGCCGACGAGGTCGTTCATGGTCTGCTGGAGTTCCTGGTGCAGGGTGTACGGGTTCTCCGGCGGGCGGCCGTCGTCCTCGCCCGCCGCGGGGCCCTCGGCGGAGAAGGGGCGCAGCGCCTCCGCGGCCGCGGTGTCGACCTGGACCTCGTCCACGGCGGGACGTTCGAAGGCCAGGGCCGCCGCGTACTCGGCCGCGTGCCAGCCCGCCCGGCGTCCGAACACGAGCAGGTCGGAGAGCGAGTTCCCGCCGAGCCGGTTGGAGCCGTGCATACCGCCCGCGACCTCCCCGGCCGCGAACAGCCCGGGCACCCCGCGTGCGGCGGCGGTGTCGGACTCGACCGCGATGCCGCCCATCACGTAGTGGCAGGTCGGCCCGACCTCCATCGCCTCCGCGGTGATGTCGACGTCCGCCAGCTCCTTGAACTGGTGGTACATGGACGGCAGCCGGCGCCGGATGACCTCGGCGGGCATACGCGTCGACACGTCCAGGAAGACACCGCCGTGCGGGGAGCCGCGGCCCGCCTTCACCTCGGAGTTGATTGCGCGGGCGACCTCGTCACGGGGGAGCAGCTCGGGGGGACGCCGGTTGTTGTCCGGGTCCTCGTACCAGCGGTCGCCCTCCTCCTCCGACTCCGCGTACTTCTCCTTGAAGACGTCGGGGATGTAGTCGAACATGAAGCGTTTTCCGTCGGAGTTCCTGAGCACCCCGCCGTCGCCGCGGACCGACTCCGTGACGAGGATGCCCTTCACCGACGGCGGCCAGACCATCCCCGTCGGGTGGAACTGCACGAACTCCATGTTCAGCAGCGGCGCCCCGGCCAGCAGCGCCAGCGCGTGCCCGTCGCCCGTGTACTCCCACGAGTTCGACGTGACCTTGAAGGACTTGCCGATGCCGCCTGTCGCGATCACCACGGCAGGGGCTTCCAGGACGAAGAAACGGCCGGTCTCGCGCTCGTAGGCGAAGACACCGGAGACCCTGTTGCCGTCCTTCAGGACCCTGGTGACCGTGCACTCCTGGAAGACCTTCAGCCGGGACTCGTAGTCACCGGTCTCGCGGTGGTCCTCCTGCTGGAGGGAGACGATCTTCTGCTGGAGCGTGCGGATGAGTTCCAGGCCGGTACGGTCGCCGACGTGCGCGAGGCGCGGGTACTCGTGGCCGCCGAAGTTGCGCTGGGAGATCTTCCCTTCCTTCGTACGGTCGAAGAGGGCGCCCCAGGTCTCCAGCTCCCACACCCGGTCCGGGGCCTCCTGCGCGTGCAGCTCGGCCATCCGCCACTGGTTGAGGAACTTGCCGCCGCGCATGGTGTCGCGGAAGTGGACCTGCCAGTTGTCGTGCTCGTTGACATTGGCCATCGCCGCCGCGATGCCGCCCTCGGCCATCACCGTGTGCGCCTTGCCGAACAATGACTTGCAGATGACTGCTGTACGTGCGCCTCGCTCGCGCGCCTCGATGGCGGCACGCAGTCCGGCGCCCCCGGCGCCGACCACGACCACGTCCCACTCCTGGCGGTCGACCACGGACATCAGAAGGCACCCCTCATCAGAAGAATCGCGGATCGTCGAAGGCGCCGGACGCCAGCAGATAGACGTAGAAGTCGGCGAGCGCCACGCTCACCAACGAGGCCCAGGCGAGCAGCATGTGCCGGGCATTCAGCTTTCCGACGAACTGCCACGCCTTGTAGCGCACGGGATGCTTGGAGAAGTGTTTGAGCTTGCCGCCGACGATGTGCCGGCAGGAGTGGCAGGAGATCGTGTAGGCCCAGATCAGCGTGATGTTGACGAGGAACACGACGGTGCCGAGGCCCATGTGGCCCCAGTTCTCGTGCGTGTCGCGGAAGGACAGCACCGTGTCGTACGTCAGCACGCCCGCGACCAGGATCGCCGCGTAGAAGAAGTACCGGTGGATGTTCTGCAGGATCAGCGGGAAGCGGGTCTCACCGGTGTACTTCTTGTGCGGCTCGGCCACCGCGCAGGCCGGGGGCGAGGCCCAGAAGCCCCGGTAGTAGGCCTTGCGGTAGTAGTAGCAGGTCAGGCGGAAGCCGAGCGGGAAGATCAGGATGATGATGGCGGGGGAGATGCCCCACCAGCTCCCGAAGAGGTCGGCGTTCGGGCCCGACGGCATGTTCTTGCAGTTCTGCGCAAGACACGGCGAGTAGAACGGGGAGACGTACGGCGCCGAGTAGTAGTCCGCGTTCGCGAAGGCCCGCCACGTCGAGTACACGATGAAGGCCAGCAACCCGGCCGCGGTGGCGGCCGGAGCCAGCCACCAGCGGTCGGTCCGCAGATGCGGGGCGTCGATCGCGGCGCGCGTACCGGTGCGTACACCGCCGCTGTTCAGATGTGGTTCCGTACCAGTGGCCAACTCATGACTCCGGTCGGGTTCAGGGGGCGTGGCGGTCGCGGGCGCCGAGTCCTTCGTCGTCCGTGTCGATCCACAGCGAGGGGTCGTACGGGGTGTCGGGGATGGTGACGAGTTCCGGCTTGCGCGGTGCGCTCGGACTCGACGCCGCCTCGCGCAGGAGCGCGACGCTCTCCCGCAGGTGATCGGCGTCGGCGCGGACGCGGCGTATGTCCAGTCCGCCGCTGCCCAGCTGCTTCTCCAGGCGGCCCACGGACCGGGACAGGTCGTCCAGGCAGCGCTGCATTGTCGTCAGGTCGTCTTGCACGGACATGACGTGACCTCACTTCCATGGGCCGTCAGGCCCCAGGTGGCAACGTTCATGCGCCTGCGAGTGTTGCGCGTCACACCTGCCGGTGGGAAGGGATGTGCAGCGATTGGCGGATTGCACGCCTCCAGTGCACGCCTGCAAGCGCTCTGTGTGCGCCGGGGGCGCACATTGGGCCGTACGAGTGGGGTTGCCCGGCTCTGCCGCCGTGTCACCCCGGGTCGGCGAACCCTTTCCTCTTCAGTGGGGCCGTACATCTGATCAACTCCAAAATACCGCCAAATGTGAACAGACCCCCACCCGTGTCACCGGCTGGAGCGGCCTCGGAGGTAGCGAAGATGTCCCACGACGGGAGACTGAGGACCAGGCCCGGTGCGGTCGCGCGTTCGGTCGCCTTCCTCGCCGCGGGCGTGCTGGTGGTGCCCGTGCTCGCCGGCTGTGCCTCCGAGGACGAGGCGGGCAAGCCCCTGGCGGGGCCGGACATCGCGCCCGCCGGCCGGGACCTGGTGGCCGACGGCGGCACCCTGCGATGGGCCGTGGACGACGTGCCGGAGACCCTGAACACGTTCCAGTCGGACGCCGACGCGGTCACGAACCGCGTCGCACAGGCCGTCCTCCCGTCCATGTACCGGCTGGACCGGAACGGACGGCCGCAGCGCAACTCCGACTACCTGGAGTCCGCCAAGGTCGTGCAGACCGAGCCCAAGCAGGTCGTGCTCTACAAGATCGCCCAGCAGGCCGTCTGGAGCGACGGCCGCGAGATCGGCGCCGCCGACTTCGCCGCCCAGTGGCGCGCCCTGTCCGGCAAGGACACCGCGTACTGGACCGCCCGCAACGCCGGCTACGACCGCATCGAGAAGATCGAGCGCGGCGCGAACGACCTAGAGGTCAAGGTCACCTTCGCACGGCCGTACGCCGACTGGCAGTCGCTGTTCTCGCCGCTGTACCCCAAGGACGTGATGGGGACGCCGGACTCCTTCAACGACGGGGCGCGCAGGACGCTCAAGGTCACCGCGGGGCCCTTCGCCGTGAAGGCGGTCGACCACAAGAACAACCAGGTCAGCCTGGTCCGCAACCCGCGCTGGTGGGGTCAGCCCGCCAAGCTCTCCGAGATCGACCTGAAGGCCGTACCGCTCGACAAGCGGCCCGCCGCGCTCGCCGACGGGGAGATCGACCTGGCCGAGATCGACCCCGCCGCCGCCCAGCGCATCGCGCCGACCGCCGGGGCCAGGGGCTCCGCCGCGCTGCCGGGCCCGGAGGCCCGGCGCGCGGCCGCCAAGGCGCTGCCCGCCGACGCCCAGGGGCTGACCGGTTTCGAGGTCCGCAAGTCGCTTGAGCCGGTCTACACCCAGCTCGCCCTGAACGGCGCCGAGGGCCCCCTCGCGGACGAGCGCGTCCGCCGTGCGGTGGCCCGTGCCCTCGACCGCAAGTCGCTCGCCGAGGCCGTGCTCAAACCGCTCGGGCTGCCCGCCGTGCCCGTCGGCAGCCATCTCGCGCTGTCCGGGCAGGCCGCCTACGCCGACAACAGCGGTGCGCTCGGCGGCCAGGACACCGCGGAGGCGCAGGCGCTGCTCGCGGACGCCGGGTGGGTGCGCGGCGGTCCGGTCAAGGAGGAGAAGAAGAAGCAGAAGGGCGAGAAGGCCGCCGGGGCCCAGGGCCGGAAGGCGGACGAGTCGGAGGGCGGCGACGACGGTACGTACATCGTCGGCGAGGACGACAACGGCGACAGCAAGAGCGGCCACGACAAGGACCCCAAGGACCACTCCAAGAAGGACGAGAAGGCCAAGGGCGGCACGCACCTCGCGGACGGCAGGCAGTACGCCGGACGGCAGCCGGTGCACGGCGGCGCGCCCGGCGCCTACGCCCCCAAGGGCACCGCGGCCCCGGCGGGCGCCGCCACGGCGATGCTGGCCAAGGACGGCAAGCCGCTCACCCTGCGCTTCGTGCTGCCGTCGGGACCCGGCTCGCAGGCCCTGCGGACCGTGGCCGACCGGATCGGCGCCATGCTGCAGCGGGTCGGCATCGGCACCCGGATCACGAAGGTCTCCGACGACAGCTACTTCAAGGACCACATCGCGTCCGGGGAGTTCGACCTCGCCCTGTACTCCTGGCCCGCCTCCGCCTTCCCGGCCACCGACGCCCGGCCCATCTACGCCAAGCCGGTCCCGGCCGCCGACGGCTCCCTCGACGTCGAGCAGAACTACACCCGCATCGGCACCGACCAGGTCGACCACCTCTTCGACCAGGCGGCCGCCACCCTCGACACCGACGAGAACCTCTCCCTGATCCGCAAGGCCGACTCCCGCATCTGGGCCGCCGCCGGCTCCATCCCGCTGTACCAGCGCCCCCAGCTGACCGCCGCGGCCAGGAACCTGGTGAACGCCGGCTCCTTCGGCTTCCAGACCCCGGTCTACGCGGACATGGGCTTTCTGAAGAAGGGGGCCAAGCCGTCGGCGAGCGCGTCGGGCGGCTGAGCGGTGCGGTAGCTCAGGGCTCCCTCAAGTCGGTTGCCTCTCCCGCCCGGTGCCCGCACCATGAGGTCGGTATCGATCATGGTGCGGGCACCGGGCGTCCGCGCGCGGGGCGGACGGGGGCGGGGCATGCGTGGTGTCGCACGCGGGAGTGGCGCAGTGGGTGTGGCCGCGGCGGTGTTGTTCGCCGGGCTCACGGCCTGCACCGGCGGCGCGAGCGGACACCATGAGGCGAAGGCACCGGTGAGGGCCTGTGCCGACGGCACCTTCACCTGGTCCCGGATCAAACAGACGGACGAGCTGACCGGCATCTCCGACGTGGAGGTGCTGGGCGTCGGCGGCGGACCGCTACGGCACGGCATGCGGCGCGTGTCCAGCCCGCGGCCCTCGGTGCGCGCGGCGGGACCGGACGTCTCCGCCGCCGAGGTCCTCTTCTCGCTGGGCAGGAGGATCGGCGAGATCGACTCCGACGCGCACACGCTTGCGGAGGACGGCGACGGCACGACGTACGCCTTCACGGATGTGCACGCCAAGGCCCCGGCGCCGGCCGGCCGCACCAGCCGGATCGACGGAGCCGGGCACTTCGTGCAGTACGCCGGAGTGCGCATGGAGGAAGGTGACTTCCGCTACTCCTGTGCCGACGGCACCACCACCACCGGCCATGCGCGCAACTGGACGCTCGACATGACCGGCACCCTCGACTGCCAGGTGAACGTCGGCCGCTCCGACCTCGCCCGCCAGGCGGCCCGGCGCTCCTGCACGGCAGGCTCCCCGGCCACCCGGGGCGCCTGAGCCGACCGCCCGGGCGAGCCGCCGCGGCCGAGGCCCCGTACCATGGGGTGAGGCCGTGGCGTGTCCAGCCCGGCAGGGTCCGCGTAACACAGACGTACGCGTCGGCCTTCCTCACACTCCAGGAGTACGCCTTCATGGCCACGCGCCACGACATCCGCAACGTCGCCATCGTCGCCCACGTCGACCACGGCAAGACGACCCTCGTCGACGCCATGCTGAAGCAGGCCGGTGCCTTCGCCGCGCACGCCGCCGAGTCGCTCGACGACCGAATGATGGACTCGAACGACCTGGAGCGTGAGAAGGGCATCACGATCCTGGCCAAGAACACGGCCGTGAAGTACCACCCGAAGGATGGCGGCGACGTCATCACCATCAACATCATCGACACCCCGGGCCACGCCGACTTCGGTGGCGAGGTCGAGCGCGGTCTGTCGATGGTGGACGCGGTGGTCCTGCTGGTCGACGCCTCCGAGGGTCCGCTGCCGCAGACCCGGTTCGTGCTGCGCAAGGCCCTCCAGCAGCGCCTGCCCGTCATCCTCTGCATCAACAAGACGGACCGCCCGGACTCCCGGATCGACGAGGTGGTCAACGAGACCTACGACCTCTTCCTCGACCTGGACGCCGACGAGGACCAGATCGAGTTCCCGATCGTCTACGCGTGTGCGCGTGACGGTGTGGCCTCGCTGACCAAGCCGGAGGACGGCACCGTCCCGGCCGACAGCGACAGCCTCGAGCCGTTCTTCTCCACGATCCTCTCCCACGTCCCGGCCCCGGAGTACGACGAGGCCGCCCCGCTCCAGGCGCACGTCACCAACCTGGACGCCGACAACTTCCTCGGCCGTATCGCGCTGCTGCGCGTCGAGCAGGGCGAGCTGCGCAAGGGCCAGACCGTCACGTGGATCAAGCGTGACGGCACGATGTCCAACGTGCGCATCACCGAGTTGCTGATGACGGAGGCGCTCACCCGCAAGCCCGCCGAGAAGGCCGGCCCCGGTGACATCTGTGCCGTCGCCGGTATCTCGGACATCATGATCGGCGAGACCCTGGCCGATCCGGAGAACCCGATCCCGCTGCCGCTGATCACGGTCGACGAGCCGGCGATCTCGATGACGATCGGTACCAACACCTCGCCGCTGGTCGGCCGCGGCGGTACCGGCAAGGGCGCCGACAACAAGGCCGCGGTCAAGGACCGCAAGGTCACCGCGCGTCAGGTCAAGGACCGCCTCGACCGCGAGCTGATCGGTAACGTCTCCCTCCGCGTGCTCGACACCGAGCGTCCGGACGCCTGGGAGGTCCAGGGCCGCGGTGAGCTGGCGCTCGCCATCCTCGTCGAGCAGATGCGCCGCGAGGGCTTCGAGCTGACCATCGGCAAGCCGCAGGTCGTCACCAAGGACGTCGACGGCAAGGTCTACGAGCCGGTCGAGCGCATGACGATCGACGTGCCCGAGGAGCACATGGGCGCGGTCACCCAGCTGATGGGCGTCCGCAAGGGCCGCATGGACAACATGTCCAACCACGGCTCGGGCTGGGTCCGCATGGAGTTCGTGGTCCCGTCCCGCGGTCTCATCGGCTTCCGTACGGAGTTCTTGACCAGCACCCGCGGCACGGGCATCGCCCACTCCATCCACGAGGGCCACGAGCCCTGGTTCGGCCAGCTGCAGACCCGCAACAACGGCTCCCTGGTCGCCGACCGCGCCGGTGCCGTCACCGCCTTCGCGATGACGAACCTCCAGGAGCGGGGAGTGCTCTTCGTCGAGCCGGGCACCGAGGTGTACGAGGGCATGATCGTCGGCGAGAACTCGCGCTCCGACGACATGGACGTGAACATCACCAAGGAGAAGAAGCTCACCAACATGCGGTCGTCCTCGGCCGACACGTTCGAGGCGATCGTCCCGCCGCGCAAGCTCTCCCTTGAGCAGTCGCTGGAGTTCTGCCGCGACGACGAGTGCGTGGAGGTCACCCCGGAGGCGGTCCGCATCCGCAAGGTGAACCTGGACGCCCGCGAGCGCGCCCGCGCGGCGAGCCGGGCGAAGCACGGCTGACCTCAAAGGCATGTGGATGCCGGGCAACTCCGGTGGACCGGACCCGGCATCCACGGCACGGCCTCGGGTGACCCAGAAGCCCGACTCCCGTCTTCTCCCCGACGCCTGCTGCCTCGTCACCCCCGGCGACTCATCGGGTCGCTGCGCTGACCGCTGCTGCCGTCCCGGTAGAGGCAGAAAGGGTGCCCGGCCGGGTCGAGCATCACCCTGACGCTGTCCTGCGGCTGGTGGCCGCTCTCCCGTGCGCCGAGTTCGAGAGCGTGCGTTACGGCCTCCTGCAGATCGACGACCTCGAAGTCGAGGTGCATCGTGATCCGCTGAGCGCCGTCCTGGGCGGGCCAGACCGGCGGGACATACCCGTCCGCGAGCTGGAAGGCGATGTAGGCCACACCCTCTGGAGGTGCGATGGCCACCCCGTCAGAGTCCTCCTTGACGATCTCCCAGCCCAGCAGGTCCGCATAGAAACGTGCCAGCGCCCGCGGATCGGGCGCCTCGAGCACGACGCCCCACCAGTCGTGTCTGGACATCCGCGGGGTGCCCGGCTCGTGGCCGGCGCCTCCGTCCATGTCGGCGGTACCCCCCGGTGTTCAGACAGATGTAGGGAAAACCCTAGTTCTCGTTCCGGATCCGTAAAGGCGGTTCGAACCGGTCTAGGCTCCTGCCAGCGTGAGTTCTGGCCATCCGCCGTGAGAGCGATGCGAACGGCCCCGGGTTGTCGGTCCGGTGACCGAATGTGAGGGGCCGTGCGGTCCATGCACAGTGGCCGTGGATCCGCAACTCAATTTTCATGGGTTTCGCGTTCGGTATACGGACATGCGGGTCCGATAGGTGTGTAACAAGTCCGTTTCGCAGGGATCTTTCGGCAAACCCTTTGTCCGGATTTTGGAAGATGTACGCGTAAGGTGTGATCGAACCGAGACCTTATGAGTGTGGTTCGGCCATGGCTCATGGCAGATAGTTAGGCGCGTAGCGCTCGGGTCGACGGGTCTCGCACTGTGGGGGCAGCGTGGGCTCGCGAGCACAAGGGATGTCTGACTGTCCGTCAGGGGTGGCGGAGGCCAGACATATGCCCTGCCTGTCGGTGAACACGTGGAGTCATGAGGAGGAGCCCCATGTGCGGTGTCATGAACACCAGGTGGGCCACGCCGCCCGTGGTGGGCAACTGCCCCACTGGTAGCGGCGGTTCACTCTGAGGGATTTGACGGCCGTTCAGCGCGGGCCAGCGCCTACGCGCGTCCGGCTGCGGATTTCTCGCTTCCTCGGGAGCCTCGACACTTCTTCATGAACCGGTCCCCGGTCGCGCACACCCTGCGGCGCCCGTCGGCTCGGCACACCCACACCTGTTGAAATGGACCAACTGTGACCAGTCCTATCGAGGTTGACGGCGGCGGTACGTCGGTCGTCGTCGACGGCGCCCCCCAGCCTCCGAAGGAGGCCGCGGCGGCCGAGCTCGAGGGCCGCTCGCCCGGCCAGCTGATGTGGATCCGCTTCAAGCGCGACCGCACCGGCGTCATCTCGGCGTTCGTCGTGCTCTTCTTCTTCGTCATCGCGGCCGCCGCGCCACTGATCGCGAAGCTGTACGGCAAGAACCCGTACACGATCTACGCCGACGTCCGCCCGGAGTTGTTCGACAGCGCGGGTGTACCGGTACAGCCCAACGGCGGCATCAGCAGCGAGTTCTGGTTCGGGCTCGAACCAGGCAACGGCTACGACGTGTTCACCAAGCTGATCTACGGGATCCGCACCTCGCTGATGATCTCCGTCGCGGTGACGGTCGCCACAGTGCTGACGGGCATCCTGCTGGGCATCGCGGCCGGCTACCTCGGGGGCAGGACCGACTACTGGATCGGCCGGGTCATCGACTTCCTGCTGGCCTTCCCCTCGCAGCTGTTCTTCATCGCCAGCATGCCCGTGGTGGTCTCGCTCTTCGTGAGCCCGCGCGACGAGACACCGACCTATGTGCGGGTGGTCGCGCTCATCCTCGTGCAGTGGTTCCTCGGCTGGATGAGCCTCGCCCGCATCCTGCGCGGCACCACTCTCGCCCTGCGCGAGAGGGAGTTCATCGAGGCGGCGAAGGTCAGCGGAGCCTCTCCCTGGCGCATCATCCGCAGGGAGCTCCTGCCGAACGTGGTGACGCCGATCCTCGTGCAGGCGACGTACATGCTGCCGGCCTTCGTGACGGCGGAGGCGGGACTGTCCTTCCTCGGCGTGGGCATCGTCGAACCGACCCCCGACTGGGGCCAGATGTTCTCCAAGGCGTCGACCGAACTCGTCTTGCAGAACGACATCACCTACATGATCTTCCCCGGCGTCTCGATGGTCATCTTCGTCGTCGCGTTCAACCTGCTCGGGGACTCGGTCAGGGACGCCTTCGATCCCAGGGCAGCGCGCTGACCGAGAGTTTGGGCGTCCTCGCCCGGATACGCACAGCAATTTCTTCGCATCAGGCGACACACAGATGGGTGGAGACTTCAGTGATGAGTAGGGGCGGACGCCAGACATACGCCGCGCTCTCCGTGCTCGCGGCGGGGGCACTCGTGCTCACCGGCTGCAGCAAGGGCGGCAGCAACGCCAGCGACAACGAGAAGAAGGACCAGCAGAACGCCAAGCGGCAGCAGGCGTCCATCAAGTTCGGCAACGCGGCGGACTCGCAGGGTCCGGCCGCCGCCGTCCCGGGAGCCAAGAAGGGCGGCACCATGGAGGTGCTGCAGCGTGACTCCTACGCCCACCTCGACCCGGGGCAGATATACGTCTCCGACGAGGGCTCGCTGGCCACGCTGCTCCACAGAGGGCTGACCGGCTACAAGGCCACCAGCAACGACGGCAGCAAGCACGAGGTCGTCGGCGACCTGGCCACCGACTCCGGTACCACCACGGACGGCGGCAAGACCTGGAAGTACACCCTCAAGGACGGCATCAAGTTCGAGGACGGTACGCCGATCACCTCGGCGGACTTCCGGCAGACCTTCGAGCGCCTGTTCGCGCCCTTCATCAACCAGGGCCCGACGTACCTCCAGCAGTGGATGGCCAACACCTCCAGCGCCGCCGACTACCGCAAGCTGCTGCCGGACGGCCCGTACAAGGGCAAGCACCTGCCCGACAGCGTCCTCGAGACGCCGGACGCCAAGACCATCGTCTTCCACTTCCAGAAGCCGCACCCCGACCTGCCGTACGCCCTCGCCATGGCGGGCTACGCGGTGGTGTCCAAGAAGGGTGACACGCAGCAGAAGTACGACAAGGCGCCGCTCGCGACCGGTCCGTACAAGATCCAGTCGTTCAAGTCCGGCAAGTCGATGGTGCTGGTCAAGAACACCAACTGGGACCCGAAGACGGACCCGATCCGCAACCAGTACGTGGACCAGTTCAACTTCACCTTCAACGTCCAGTACGAGGGCTCCACCAAGGCGCTCCTCGCGGACACCGGTGCCGACAAGACCGGCGTCAGCTTCAACAACTCGGTGGACGCGGGCAACATCAGCGCGGTCCTCGGCGGCAACGCGGCGATCAAGGCCCGTACGGTCGCGGGCTACCAGCCCTACGTCGGCCAGATCAACATCAACATGTCCCACGCGCCGCTGCAGGACAAGACGGTCCGTGAGGCCATCGCCTACGCCCTGCCGATCACGCCGATCATCCGCGCCTTCGGCGGCAGCTCGGCCGCGGAGGTCGCGGGCGGCTTCATCAGCCCGACCGTCAGCGGCTACGACGCCAGCTTCGACCCGTGGGGCAAGAAGAAGAACCCGGGCGGTGACGCGGCCAAGGCCAAGGCGCTGCTGAAGAAGGCCGGCAAGCTCGGTCTGAAGCTGACCTACGGCTACCAGAACACGCCCGAGGGCCAGCAGTACTCCACGGCCATCGCCGCGGCCCTGAAGAACGCCGGCTTCAACGTGCAGCGCCAGGACATCCCGGCCGAGACGTACTACGACCAGGTCGGCAAGACCAACAACAACTACGACATCTACGCCTCCGCCTGGGGCGCCGACTGGCCGTCTGCCTCGACCGTGATCCCGCCGGTGTTCGACGGCCGCACGATCGCCGACGGCTCGCCGAACTACTCGCATGTCAACGACCCGAAGGTCAACGCCGACATCGACGCCGCGAACAAGATCGCGGACCCGGTCAAGTCGGCCGAGGCGTGGGAGAAGATCGACCAGTACCTGGCCAAGGACGTCATCAACGCCGTCCCGACCATCTACTACAAGCAGGTCCAGATCTCCGGCTCCAAGGTCGGCGGCCTGGTCTACGACGACGTCCTCGGCGGAATCGACCCGCGTCGTCTCTTCATCAAGTAACCCCCCTGTCCGACCGGTACCCGGTGCGGCCGCCTCGCGCGGCGGTCGCACCGGGTACCGCCCGGCCCGCTGACGTCAGAGAGCTGCCCCTGTCATGCTGCGCTTCCTCGTCCGCCGGACCCTCGGTGCCGTCGTCATCCTCTTCCTGTTGAGCATCGTGACGTTCTTGCTGTTCTTCGGGATGCCTCGTGATCCGGCGCTGCTGATGTGCGGCAAGACCTGTAACCCGACCAGTCTGGCGAACATCCACCATGTGCTCGGCCTGGACAAGTCGATCCCCGAGCAGTACGGGATCTTCCTGAAGAACCTCGTCCTCGGCAGCAACCAGTTCGCCCAGGGCCCCTGCCCCGCCCCCTGCTTCGGGTACTCGTACCACACCAACGACCAGGTCTGGGCGACCATGATGGACCGCCTGCCCACCACCATCTCGCTCACCCTGGGTGCCGCGGTGGTCTTCCTGATCGTGGGTCTGGGCACCGGCATGCTCGCCGCCTGGAGGCGCGGGACACTGCTCGACAAGTCGGTCACCGCGGGGTCGATGGTGATCGGTTCGCTGCAGATCTACTTCATCGGCCCGCTGCTGCTCGCGGCCCTCGTCTACCAGTCCCACCTCTTCGACAAGCCCGTCTACAACGACTTCACCGCGGATCCGGTCGCCTGGTTCACCGGGTTGATCATCCCGTGGGTGGTGCTGTCCACGATCTTCGCCTCGCAGTACACCCGTATGGCGCGCTCGGCGATGATCGAGCAGCTCCAGGAGGAGCACGTGCGCACCGCCCGCGCCAAGGGCATGTCCCGCAAGTACGTCTTCTTCCGCTACGCCTGGCGCGGCTCGCTGATCCCGATCGTCACCATCTTCGGCATCGACCTCGGCTCGCTGCTGGGCGGCGCCATCATCACGGAGTACACCTTCGGACTGGCCGGCCTCGGCCGACTGGCCGTGGAGTCCGTGCAGTTCAGCGATCTGCCGATGCTGCTGGGCGTGATGCTGTTCTCCGCCGCCATGATCCTGCTGTTCAACATCATCGTCGACGCCTGCTACGCCTTCATCGACCCGCGCGTGCGGCTGTCCTAGGCCGGGTAAGAGGAGCACTCTCGTGACCACTTTGACCAAGGAAGCCGGCGCCCCCGTGCCGGCCGACGCGGGCACCTTCCTCTCCGTGCGGGACCTGCACGTCAGCTTCAAGACCGAGGACGGAGTCGTGAAGGCCGTCAACGGCCTCTCCTTCGACCTGGAGCGGGGTCGGACCCTCGGCATCGTCGGTGAGTCGGGCTCCGGCAAGTCCGTCACCAACCTGACGATCCTCGGCCTGCACAACCCGATGTTCACCACCGTCGAGGGCGAGATCCTGCTGGAGGGCAAGGAGCTCACCACCGCCCGGGAGTCGGAGCTGGAGAAGCTGCGCGGCAACAAGGTCGCCATGATCTTCCAGGACCCGCTGACCGCGCTCTCGCCGTACTACACGGTGGGCCGGCAGATCGCCGAGCCGTTCATGAAGCACACCGGTGCCTCGAAGAAGGCGGCCTGGGACCGGGCCGTCGAGATGCTCGGCAAGGTCGGCATCCCCAACCCCAAGGAGCGGGCGAAGGAGTACCCGCACCAGTTCTCCGGCGGTATGCGCCAGCGCGCGATGATCGCCATGGCACTGGTCTGCGACCCCGACCTGCTGATCGCCGACGAGCCGACGACGGCCCTGGACGTGACGGTCCAGGCCCAGATCCTGGACCTGCTGAAGGACCTCCAGCAGGAGTTCGGCTCGGCGATCATCTTCATCACCCACGACCTGGGTGTCATCGCCGACATGGCCGACGACATCATGGTGATGTACGCGGGCGGCGCGATCGAGCGCGGCACGGTGAACGAGGTGATGCGCACGCCGCAGCACCCCTACACCTGGGGTCTGCTGAACTCCATGCCGCGCCTCGACTCCGACCTCTCCGCCCCGCTCGCGCCGATCCCCGGCGCCCCGCCCTCGTTGCTCACGCCGCCTTCCGGCTGCCGCTTCCACCCGCGCTGCACCTTCCAGGACCGGGTCGGCGGCAACCGCTGCGTCACCGAGCGCCCGCTGCTCGCCCCGGACCGCGCCTCGGCGTGCCACCTCACGGCGGAACAGAAGCACACCATCTTCGTCGAAGAGATCAAGCCCCGTCTGGGCTAGGAGGACACGTCATGACAGAGGACCTCGTCCTTCCCGCCCCCCGCGACGGGGGCACCGGCCCGAGCGGGGAACCGCTGCTCGAAGTCACCGGCCTGACCAAGCACTTCCCGATCAAGGGCGGCTTCCCGATCCGCCGCACGGTCGGCGCCGTACAGGCCGTCGACGGTCTGGACCTCACCGTGCACGTCGGTGAGAGCTTCGGCCTGGTGGGGGAGTCCGGCTGCGGCAAGTCGACCACCGGTCGGCTGATCACGCGGCTGATGGAACCCACCGGCGGCAAGATCTCCTACCGCGGCCGGGACATCACGCACGCCTCGCGCAAGGAGCTGGCGCCGATCCGCTCCGAGATCCAGATGATCTTCCAGGACCCGTACTCGTCGCTGAACCCGCGGCAGACGGTCGGCAAGATCATCTCCGGACCGATGGAGATCAACGGCATCGAGCCCGAGGGCGGCCGTGAGAAGCGCGTACGTGAGCTGCTCGAGATCGTCGGTCTGAACCCCGAGCACTACAACCGCTTCCCGCACGAGTTCTCCGGCGGCCAGCGTCAGCGCATCGGCGTGGCGCGGGCGTTGGCGCTCGAACCGAAGCTGATCGTCGCGGACGAGCCGGTGTCGGCCCTGGACGTGTCGATCCAGGCCCAGGTGGTGAACCTGCTCCAGAAGGTGCAGGACGAACTCGGCATCGCGTTCCTGTTCATCGCCCACGACCTCGCCGTCGTACGGCACTTCTCGCAGCGCGTGGCGGTGATGTACCTCGGCAAGATCATCGAGGTCGGTGACCGCGACTCCATCTACACCCGCCCCCGCCACCCGTACACCCACGCCCTGCTGTCCGCCGTTCCCGAGGTGAGTCTGAGCGGCGAGGACACCGGCGGGCGCGAGCGCATCCGCCTGGCGGGCGACGTCCCGTCGCCCATCGCTCCGCCCTCCGGGTGCCGTTTCCGTACCCGCTGCTGGAAGGCGCAGGACAAGTGCGCGACCCAGGAGCCGCCGCTGATCCAGCTCTCCGGCAACCACGACGGCCACCTGACGGCCTGCCACTTCCCGGAGGAGCCGACCGTCGAGGGGCGTGCGGAGGACATCGTGCTGGATCCGGCGCTGGCGGCGCTGGAGGAGGGCACCGAGCAGTAACGGCCAACCGGGCGGCCGTACCGCGGAGATGAGCTCAGGGGCGGCGGGGACTGTCAGGCCCCGCCGCCCCCTGACTCGTTCTGCGGGCAGAACTTGAAGGGCATGCCCGTTCAGAAGCCGAGTACTTCGGGGATCATGAAGCATGCGCCCGGACGACTGGCAACTCACCGAAGACGTCGACGACTTCCTCGCACGAGCGGGCTCCTTCCTGCGCTCGCGCCCCGTCATGCACAACACGCCGCTGACGACGCTGGAGAAACTGAGAAGAAGCGGCGCGGACGCCTCCGGCGCCGAGGCCACGCTCTTCGGCCGACTGGAGTCGGAGGGTGAGGTCCGGGCCGTCTTCTACCGCACTCCGCGCGGCCGCCTGACCCTCACCGCCCTCTTGGCCGGGCAGGCCGACACGCTCGCCGCTCACCTGGCCGGCCTCGGCCACACCTTCTCCGGCGTCACCTCGGACCACGACACCGCCACGGCTTTCGCCGAGGCATGGAAACGGCACACGGGCGCGGCGCCGGTGCGCGACTGGCAGGCCCTTCTCTACCGACTCGGCACGCTCACCCCGCCGGAGCCGGTCCCAGCGGGCCGGGGGCGGCTCGTGGGCGAGGGAGACCATGAGCAGGTGATGCGCTGGTGCCGTGAGTTCGCGGCGGATGTCGGGGAGGCCGTCACCGTCGACTCCGCTTCCTGGGCCGGCACTCGCTTCGCCGAGAAGCGCTATACGTTCTGGGAGACCCCGGACGGCACGCCCGTCTCCATGGCGGGCGCCAACCCGATGGTGGCCGGCATGGTCCGGGTGGACCCCGTCTACACGCCCGCCCATCTGCGCGGCCGTGGTTACGCGGGCGCGGTGACGGTCGAGGTGAGCAGGGCCGCGCTGGCCGCGGGCGCGACGGACGTGGTTCTGTTCGCCGATCCGTCCAACCCCACCAGCAACGCGCTCTACCAGCGCATCGGATACGTCCTCGTCGCGGACTTCACCGGGTACGACCTCTCCCGAACCGGGTGCGGACGGAGCTGACCCATCCGGATGGCGCGTTCCCCCAACGGGTGGCGTGCGAGTGCGGTGTGCCTTCTCGGACCCGATATTGACCGGTAACGGACAGTATCCCCGAGGAGGCCCCCATGCCCGCAGCCACGCACGCCAAATGGGCCGCAGGCGCCGCGGCGCTCGCCCTCGCCGCGACGGGCTGCGGCGGCGGCAGCGGCGGCAGTGGCGGCGGTGGTGACAGCAGTGCGGTGCTCAGCTCGTCCTGGGGGGACCCGCAGAACCCGCTGGAGCCGGCCAACACCAACGAGGTGCAGGGCGGCAAGGTCCTCGACATGATCTTCCGGGGGCTGAAGCGGTACGACCCGAAGACCGGCGCCGCCAAGGACATGCTCGCCGAGAAGATCGACACCACGGACTCGCAGAACTTCACCGTCACCGTCAAGAGCGGCTGGAAGTTCAGCAACGGCGAGGCCGTCACCGCGAAGTCCTTCGTGGACGCCTGGAACTACGGCGCCAGCCTCAAGAACAACCAGAAGAACGCGTACTTCTTCGGGTACATCGAGGGCTACGACAAGGTCCACCCCGATACCGGCAAGCAGACCGCCGACACGCTCTCCGGCCTCAAGGTCACCGGACCCCAGACCTTCACCGTCAAGCTCACGCAGAAGTTCTCGACCTTCCCGGACACCCTCGGCTACGCGGCCTACGACCCGCTGCCCGCGGCCTTCTTCTCCGACCACGCCGCATGGATCAAGAAGCCGGTCGGCAACGGGCCGTACACCGTGCAGTCGTACACCAAGGGCTCGAAGATGTCCCTGCGGAAGTGGGACGGATACCCCGGCACGGACAAGGCGCAGAACGGCGGCGTGGACCTCAAGGTCTACACCGACAACAACACCGCCTACACCGACCTGATGGCCGGCAACCTCGACCTGGTGGACGACGTCCCGGCCGCCCAGCTCAAGAACGTCAAGAACGACCTCGGCAACCGGTACCTCAACACGCCTGCCGGCATCATCCAGACGCTCGCCTTCCCGTTCTACGACCCGGCCTGGAACAAGAGCGGTTCGGAGAAGGTCCGCAAGGGCATGTCCATGGCGATCAACCGCAAGCAGATCACCGACACGATCTTCCAGAAGACCCGCACCCCGGCCACCGACTGGACCTCCCCGGTCCTCGGCACGAAGGGCGGCTTCCAGGACGGGCTGTGCGGGAGCAGCTGCGAGTACAACCCGAGCGAGGCCAAGAAACTGGTCCAGGAGGGCGGCGGGCTGCCCGGCGGCCAGGTCAAGATCTCGTACAACGCGGACACGGGCTCCCACAAGGAGTGGGTGGACGCGGTCTGCAACTCCATCAACAACGCGCTCGGCAACGACAAGGCCTGCGTGGGCAACCCGATCGGCACTTTTGCCGACTTCCGCAACCAGATCGGGCAGCACAAGATGACCGGGCCGTTCCGGGCCGGCTGGCAGATGGACTACCCGCTCATCCAGAACTTCCTGCAGCCCCTCTACTACACCAACGCCTCCTCCAACGACGGCAAGTGGTCCAACAAGGACTTCGACAACTTCGTCAACCAGGCCAACTCCGAGACCGACACCACCAAGGCGATCGGGCTCTTCCAGAAGGCCGAGAAGGTCGTCCGCGACAACATGGCGGCCATCCCGCTCTGGTACCAGAACGGCAGCGCGGGCTGGTCCGACCGGCTTTCGAACGTCGCGCTGAACCCGTTCAGCGTTCCCGTCTACGACGAGATCAAGGTCGGCTGACCGCGCATGGGACGGTACGTGGTCCGGCGTCTGCTCCAGATGATCCCGGTGTTCATCGGGGCCACGCTGCTGATCTTCCTGATGGTGAACGTGATGGGCGACCCCATCGCGGGACTGTGCGGTGAGCGGCAGTGCGACCCGGCCACGGCCGCGCAGCTGAAGAGGGAGTTCGGCCTCGACAAGCCGGTGTGGCAGCAATACCTGACCTACATGGGGAACGTCTTCACCGGCGACTTCGGCACCGCCTTCAACGGCCAGAAGGTCACCGAGCTGATGTCGACGGCGTTCCCCGTCACCATCCGGCTGACGGTCGTCGCGATCCTCATCGAGATCGTCATCGGCATCACGCTGGGGGTGATCACCGGCCTGCGGCGCGGCCGGCCGGTGGACACCTCGGTCCTGCTGGGCACCCTCGTGGTCATCTCCGTCCCCACCTTCGTGACCGGCCTGCTGCTCCAGCTGCTCCTCGGCGTCGAGTGGGGCTGGATCAAACCGTCGGTCTCCCCCGACGCCACCTTCAGCGAGCTGATCGTGCCGGGCCTGGTCCTCGCGTCCGTCTCGCTGGCCTACGTCACCCGGCTGACCCGGACCTCCATCGCGGAGAACCGGCGTTCCGACTACGTCCGCACGGCCGTCGCCAAGGGCCTGCCCCGGCAGCGGGTGATCATCCGCCATCTGCTGCGCAACTCGCTGATCCCCGTGGTCACCTTCATCGGCACCGACATCGGCGCGCTGATGGGCGGCGCGATCGTCACCGAGCGGATCTTCAACATCCACGGCGTCGGCTACCAGCTCTACCAGGGCATCCTGCGCCAGAACACCCAGACGGTCGTCGGCTTCGTGACCGTCCTCGTCCTCGTCTTCCTGGTGGCGAACCTGCTGGTCGACCTCCTGTACGCCGTACTCGACCCGAGGATCCGCTATGCCTGAGCAGTACGAGTCCGAGGGCGCCGTCTCCTCCACGGGCATGGGCGGTGCGATGGACCTCGCCGTGAGCGAGGCGGGGACCCTGGAGCGGACGCCCGGCGGGCCGGCAGGGACCGGACCAGCGGGCAGGCCGCGCTCCCTGTGGTCGGACGCCTGGCGCGACCTGCGCCGCAACCCGGTCTTCATCGTCTCGGCGCTGGTGATCCTGTTCCTGGTCGTGATCTCCCTGTGGCCGTCCCTGATCGCCTCCGGCAACCCCCTCAAGTGCGACCTCGCCAAGGCCCAGGAGGGCTCCCAGCCCGGGCACCCCTTCGGCTACGACGGCCAGGGCTGCGACGTCTACACGCGCACGGTGTACGGGACACGCATCTCCATCAGCGTGGGCGTGCTGGCCACGCTCGGTGTCGCGCTGCTCGGCTCGGTGCTCGGCGGGCTCGCCGGGTACTTCGGCGGGGGCTGGGACTCGCTGATGTCCCGGGTCACCGACATCTTCTTCGCGATCCCGGTCGTGCTCGGCGGACTCGTCCTGCTCTCCGTGGTGACCAGCAACACGATCTGGCCGGTCATCGGGTTCATCGTGCTGCTCGGCTGGACGCAGGTCTACCGCATCGCCCGCGGCTCGGTCATCACCGCCAAGCAGAACGACTACGTGCAGGCCGCCCGCGCGCTCGGTGCCTCCGACTCCCGCATCCTGCTGCGCCACATCACGCCGAACGCCGTCGCCCCGGTGATCGTCGTGTCGACCATCGCCCTCGGTACGTACATCGCGCTGGAGGCGACCCTGTCGTACCTCGGCGTCGGTCTGAAGCCGCCCACGGTCAGCTGGGGCATCGACATCTCGGCGGCCTCCCCGTACATCCGCAACGCCCCCCACATGCTCCTGTGGCCGGCGGGGGCGCTGGCGATCACCGTACTGGCGTTCATCATGCTCGGCGACGCGGTCCGCGACGCCCTCGACCCGAAGCTGAGGTGACGGCGTCATGGCGCTGGAAGCGTGTGATCTGCGGGTGTGGTCCCGGGCCCTGGCGAAGCATCGCCCGGCCCGGCGCCCTGCGGGCCGGAACGGTCCGGGTTCCTGCACCGCCCGGCGGGACGCCCTGATGCGCGACGCCCTCGACCCGAAGCTGAGGTGACGGCGTCATGCTGCTCGAAGTGCGTGGCCTGCACGTGGAGTTCCGGACCCGGGACGGGGTCGCCAAGGCCGTCAACGGGGTCGACTACGGCGTGGACGCGGGGGAGACCCTCGCCGTGCTCGGCGAGTCCGGGTCGGGGAAGTCCGTCACCGCGCAGGCGGTCATGGGCATCCTCGACATGCCGCCCGGGAGGATCACGGGCGGCGAGATCCTCTTCCAGGGCCAGGACCTGCTGAAGCTGAAGGAGGAGGAGCGCAGGAAGGTCCGCGGCGCCCAGATGGCCATGATCTTCCAGGACGCGCTGTCCTCCCTCAACCCCGTGCTCTCCGTGGGCGACCAGCTCGGCGAGATGTTCGTCGTGCACCGGGGCATGTCGCGCAAGGACGCGCGGGCGAAGGCCGTCGAGCTGATGGAGCGGGTGCGGATCCCGGCCGCCAGGGAGCGGGTCAAGGACTACCCGCACCAGTTCTCCGGCGGTATGCGCCAGCGCATCATGATCGCGATGGCGCTGGCACTGGAGCCGGCGCTGATCATCGCCGACGAACCGACGACCGCGCTGGACGTCACCGTCCAGGCCCAGGTGATGGACCTGCTCGCCGAGCTGCAGCGCGAGTACAACATGGGGCTCATCCTGATCACCCACGACCTGGGCGTGGTCGCCGACGTCGCCGACCGGATCGCCGTGATGTACGCGGGCCGGATCGTCGAGTCGGCCCCGGTGCACGACATCTACAAGGTGCCCGCGCACCCGTACACCAAGGGCCTGCTGGAGTCGATCCCGCGGCTCGACCAGAAGGGCCAGGAGCTCTACGCCATCAAGGGCCTGCCGCCCAACCTCATGCACATCCCGCCGGGCTGCGCCTTCCACCCCCGCTGCCCGATGGCCCAGGACGTCTGCCGGACCGACGAACCACCCCTGTACGAGGTGAACGGGGAAGAGCCGGACCGCCGCAGCGCCTGCCACTTCTGGAGGGAGTGCATGAATGGCTGAGTCGATTCTGCAGGTCAGAGGGCTCTTCAAGCACTATCCGCTCACCCAGGGAATTCTCTTCAAGAAGCAGGTCGGCGCGGTGAAGGCCGTCGACGGCGTGGACTTCGAACTGGCCCGCGGCGAAACCCTCGGCATCGTCGGGGAGTCCGGCTGCGGCAAGTCGACGGTCGCCAAGATGCTGGTCAACCTGGAGAAGCCGACGGCGGGGGAGATCCGCTACAAGGGCGAGGACATCGGCAAGCTGTCCGCCAAGGCCCTGCGAGCCGTGCGGCGCAACATCCAGATGGTCTTCCAGGACCCGTACACCTCCCTCAACCCCCGGATGACCGTGGGCGACATCATCGGGGAGCCGTACGAGATCCACCCTGAGGTCGCGCCCAAGGGCGACCGGCGCAAGAAGGTCCAGGAGCTGCTGGACGTGGTCGGGCTCAACCCCGAGTACATCAACCGCTATCCGCACCAGTTCTCCGGCGGCCAGCGCCAACGCATCGGCATCGCACGGGGCTTGGCGCTGCGCCCCGAGGTCATCGTCGCCGACGAGCCGGTCTCCGCGCTGGACGTCTCCGTGCAGGCCCAGGTCATCAATCTGATGGACCGGCTGCAGAGCGAGTTCGAGCTGAGTTACGTCTTCATCGCGCACGACCTGTCGATCGTCCGGCACATCTCGGACCGGGTCGGGGTGATGTACCTCGGGCGGATCGTGGAGACCGGCAAGGACGCCGAGATCTACGACCATCCGACGCACCCCTACACCCAGGCGCTGCTGTCCGCCGTCCCCGTGCCCGACCCGGTGGCGCGGGAGCAGCGGGAGCGGATCATCCTCGCGGGAGACGTGCCGTCACCGACGAACATTCCCTCGGGGTGCCGCTTCCGCACGCGGTGCTGGAAGGCGCAGGAGCGGTGCGCGCTGGAGGTGCCGCTGCTGGCGGTGCCGGCGGCGTTCCGGGACGTGAGCGGCCCGGCCGCCCATGACTCGGCCTGCCACTTCGCAGAGGAAGCTCCATCGATCAGGCGCTCCGCGCCGGGCGTCGTGCCGACCGATGAGTAACACGCAGGCAACTTGGCCGACCCGGTTCCGATATACGGACGCGTCAGTCTCTAGAGCGTACGGCCGTGCGGGTGCCGTAAACGGGCCGGGGCTCGCCATGTAGCCCCGGCCCGTTGCCGTGCCTAGGCCCGACCCAGCGACCGCTTCAGGAAGTCGAGTTGGAGCCGCAGCAGGTTCTCGGCGACCGACTCCTGCGGGGTCATGTGGGTGACGCCGGACAGCGGCAGCACCTCGTGCGGACGGCCGGCGGCCAGCAGCGCCGAGGACAGCCGCAGCGAGTGGGCGACCACCACGTTGTCGTCGGCGAAACCATGGATGATCATCATCGGCCGGTGCGGTTCGGCCGCGTCCACCAGGCCCGCGTCGTCGATGAGCGAGTTGCGGCGGTACACCTCCGGCTGCTCGTCCGGATGGCCGAGGTAGCGCTCCTGGTAGTGAGTGTCGTACAGCCGCAGATCGGTGACCGGGGCGCCCACCACGGCCGCGTGGAAGACGTCCGGGCGGCGCAGCACCGCGAGCGCCGCCAGATAGCCGCCGAAGGACCAGCCGCGGATACCGACCCGGGTCAGGTCCAGGGGGAAGCGGTCGGCGAGCGCCCGGAGCGCGTCCACCTGGTCCTCGACCGTGGCCCCCGCGAGGTCGTCGCGGACCGCCTTCTCCCAGGCCGGGGAGCGGCCCGGGGTGCCGCGGCCGTCGGCGACCACGACCGCGAACCCCTGGTCGGCGAACCACTGCGAGGTCAGATGCGGATTGTGCGCGGCGACCACCCGCTGGCCGTGCGGACCGCCGTAGGGATCCATGAGGACCGGGAGCGGGGTCTCGCCGTCGTGGTCGCGGGGAAGCAGCACGGCGCACGGGATACGCCGTGCGCCCCCCTCGGTCAGGGTCACCCGCGGTGTCATACCAGGGTCCTCCGCGTAGGAGGCGACGGTCGCCGCCTTCCCCCAGCCTCCGGCCGGGGGGACCCCCATCTCCCTTCGGTCGCCGTCGCGAAGCACCCGCACGCGGGCGCCCGGCCGGTCCAGTGCGGCGGACACCAGCACCGTCACGCCCCCCGCCCGCACCGCCGAGTGCACGCCGGGCTCCTGCGAGACACGCTCCAGGCCGAGTTCGTTGACGCGGTAGACATGCACCTCGCCGGTCTCGGGGGCCTCGGCCTCCTCGCCGGCGGACGCGGCGATCAACACGTTGTCGTCCGAGACGTCCAGCACCGCGCGGATGTGCAACTGCGGTCCCGTCAGCGGGCGTTCGCCCACCGCGAGGACCCGCGCGCCGCCCTCGTCGGCGATGCGCACCAGCTGCCCGGACGGGCTCCAGCAGGGCACCCCGGGGAAAAGATCAAGCCAAACCTGATCTTCGTCCGCGTGCACCAGCCGGGTCGTCCCCGTCTCCGGGCTCACGGCGAGGAACAACTGGCTGCGCTGGTCGCGCGCTTGGACCAGCAGCAGCGGCGCGCCCGCTGCTGACCAGTGCACATGCGCCAGATACGGATAGCGCACCCGGTCCCAGACGACCTCGGTGCGCGCCCCGTCCAGACCGATCACGAACAGCCGTACGTCCGCGTTGTCGGTGCCCGCCGCCGGGTAGGCGACGTGCTGTGGCTCACGCTCCGGGTGGGCCGGGTCGGAGATCCACCAGCGCCGTACCGGCGTGTCGTCCACGCGCGCGACCAGCAGCCGGTCCGAGTCCGGTGACCACCAGAAGCCGCGCGAGCGGCCCATCTCCTCGGCCGCGATGAACTCGGCAAGCCCGTAGGTGACGTTCGCGGACTCCGGCTCCGCGAGGGCCCGTTCGTCCTTGCCCTCGGCGCCCACCACCCGCAGCGCACCCTGCGCGACATACGCGACATGCCGGCCGTCGGGGGAGGGGCGCGGGTCGATCACCGGTCCGGGGGCGGGCAGTTCACGTGCCGTACCGGCCCGCAGTTCGGCCGTGAAAAGCCGCCCTGACAAGGCGAAAGACGCCAACTCCACGGCCGCGTCGGTGGCGTAGCCGACGATGCCGGCGCCACCCTCGCGGCTGCGTTCGCGGCGCGCCCGCTCCTCGGGCGGAAGCTCCTCCAAGGCGCCGCCGAGCAGGGCGCGCGGGTCGGCCGCCACGCGCTCCCCGCCGTCCCGTACATCGAGAACCCACAGGGAACTCGCCCTGTCCGTACCGGAGGTGGAGCGCAGGAACACGACACGGGTGCCGTCGGGCGCCACGGTGAAAGCGCGCGGCGCGCCCAGGGTGAACCGCTGGGTGCGGGCGTGCCTGCGGGGGAAGGAGTCGGACGTCGTCGTCATGCCCTGACCATATTGGCCATGCGCCCCCTTGTGCGGCCGTGCGCCGATCGATGCGCGCGGTCGGATAGTTATGATCACTAGCGCATAGTGGGTATGAACCTGCTGGTTGTTGTGTGGTTCTGTCCGGCCCCTAAGTTCGACCCCCGCGCTCTTGGGACCTTTGGAGGTGAGCCGCCGTGGCACTCTCGATTTCGGCGGTGGTGCTGCTGGCGATCATCGTCTTCCTTCTGATCAAGAAGTCAGGACTGAAGGCGGGGCATGCGATCGTCTGCATGCTGCTCGGGTTCTATCTCGCCTCCTCGACCGTCGCTCCCACCATCCACGAGCTGACGACGAACATCGCCGGGATGATCGGCAGCATCAAGTTCTGACCCCGGGCTGCACCGCGCTGTCGGTGCCGCCTCGTAGGGTGGCTCCATGACGGAACAGCCCTCCCGGCGTCTGCTGCTGGTGCATGCGCACCCGGACGACGAGTCGATCAACAACGGCGCGACCATGGCCGCGTACGCGGCCGGGGGTGCCCGCGTGACGCTGGTCACCTGCACCCTGGGCGAGCTCGGCGAGGTCATTCCGCCGGAGCTCGGGCACCTCACCGGCACCGCCCTGGGCGAGTACCGGCTGCAGGAGCTCACGGCCGCCATGCGCGAGCTCGGCGTGGAGGACTTCCGTCAGCTCGGCGGCCCGGGCCGCTACCGCGACTCCGGGATGACGGGCCTGGCCGACAACGACGACCCGGCGTGCTTCTGGCAGGCGGACGTGGACGAGGCGGCCGCCCACCTCGTCGAGGTGATCCTGGAGGTACGCCCCCAGGTCCTCGTCACCTATGACGACAACGGCGGATACGGCCACCCCGACCACATCCAGGCCCACCGCGTGGCCATGCGCGCCGTGGAACTGGCCGCGCGCGCAGGGTGGGAGATCCCCAAGGTCTACTGGAACCGCGTGCCGCGCTCCGTTGCCGAGGCTGCCTTCGCCCGCCTTGCGGACGATCTGCCCGGTCTGCCTTTTTCGAAGGCCGCCGTCATCGACGACGTACCGGGTGTCGTGCCCGACGACCGGATCACCGCCGAGATCGACGGCACCGCGCACGCCGCCGCCAAGGCCGCCGCGATGCGGGCCCACGCCACCCAGATCGAGGTCGCCGAACCGTACTTCGCGCTCTCCAACGAACAGGCGCAGCCCCTCTTCACCACCGAGTACTACGAACTGGTGCGTGGGGAAGCTGCAGAGCCGAGGGAGACCGATCTGTTCGCCGGGATCGAGTTCGCCGGTGCCGAGGAGGCGTCATGACGGAGCGCGGTTCCCTGCTCGCCCAGCCGCTGCAGCGGCCCTCCGCCGGACGGACGCTGCTGTACGTGGGCCTCTTCGTGCTCGGGGCGGTCGTCGGCGCGGCCGGTGCGCTGGTGCAGGCCGGCTGGTTCCCCGGCGGGCTGCTGCTCGCGCTCGCGGGCGAGGCGGGGCTCTGTCTGGGCGGCGGACGGGCCACCGGCAGCCGCGGCGGGGCGATCGCACCTGCCGCCGGATGGATGATCTCCGTCATCCTGCTCACCGCCAGCAGACCCGAAGGGGACTTCCTCTTCGGCGCGGGAGGCGGCTCCTATCTCTTCCTCTTCGGGGGGATGGCCGTCGCTGTGATCTGCGCCACCCTTGGACAGGGGCGGCAACCTGGTGCCCGTGACGTCCGACTTGGCAAGTGACGTACCACTTCGCCATTAACCGAGCGTGGGAGTCCCGTGTGGGTTTCCCCGGCGGTCATGGGATACGCGCCAGAAGTGGCCAGTATGGTGGTGCGCGCCGCCGAGCCGCCCGTGAGGTTGTGTCGGGCGGCGGAGCCAACCGGGAGAACCTGCCTTGAGTCGTGAAACTGACACTCCGTCCTCCGGGCCCAACGGGCGCGGCGGAGCCGCATACCCGTCGGGCACGCCGCCGTACGGGACCCCCACGGCTTCCGACGCCGGTACGGATGCGGGCCGTTCGGCCACGCAGCCGGAGGACCGCAAGACCGAGACCACCCTGACGACCCGGATCCGGATCAACATCCCAGGGTCGCGGCCCATTCCGCCGGTCGTCGTGCGTACGCCCGTCGCGGACGCCGAGGGCTCCGACGACACCGGGGAGACCGAGGCTCCAGGGCCGGGTGCCACCCAGGCCATGAGCACCGTCGAGCCCCCGGCCGAGTCCGCTCAGCCCGCCGAGGACAGGACGAGCGGGTGGTTCGCGCCCCGCAAGTCGGCCCCCGCCAAGGGCGGTCAGGGCGGCGGCTCCACCAACGGCGCCGGTCTGCCGGGCGGTTCGGGCTTGGGTGCGCCGGCCGCCCCGGGCGCCGGGCCCTTCGGCGGCGGTGCGCCTTCCGGCGGCGCCCGTCCGGGCGCCGGCCGCCCCGGCGGCGTGGTCGGCTCCATGAGCGTGCCGGGCGGCTCCCGGCCCGGCGGCGCCTCCCGCCCGGGCGGGACGAACGGCGCCGGACTCCCCGGAGCGACCGGCGGACCGGTGGCCCCCGGGCACGGCGGCGGCACCGGTTCCTTCGACGTCACCGAGGCGCTGGCCGCCGGACCGCTCGGCAACGGCGCGCGCCCCGGCAGCGGCGGCAGCGAGCCCCGCCGCGACGACCTCCCGTACTTCTCCGACGGCGAGCGCGGCACCCAGAACGGGCAGAACAGGCAGAACGGCCAGGGCGGTTACGGCGGTCCGGGCGGCGCCAGCGGCTTCAACGGGCCGGGCGGCCGCGGCGGCCAGGGCGGCGGCGCCCAGGGCCCCGCGGGCCCGACCGTCGGCCCGGTCACCGGTGACGGCGCGGTGACCTCGCCCTTCGGCGCCGGACCCGGCGGACCTGCCGGGCCCAAGGGACCCGGCGGCTCCGGCGCGCCCGCCGGCCTCGGCGGCCCCGCGGGCATCGGCGGCCCCGGCACCATCGGCGGCGCGCACGGCGCGGGCCTCGGCCCCGGTGGCGGTCTCAGCGACGACACCGCGATCCTCACCCCGCAGAAGCCGGCCCCCGAGCCGGCCCAGCAGGGCTTCCCGGCGCCCGAGAACATCTCCGGACACACCGTCACCAGCGGCGTCCCGGTCGGGTCGCCCGGCGCGGGCTCGCCGTTCGGCCCCGGCTCCCACACCGACGGCCCGCTGCCGCACACGCCCCCGAAGCTGCCCGAGCCGGGCGGCCAGAACACATCGGCCGCCGCAGCGCCCAAGAAGCAGAAGAAGGGGCGCAACAAGCTGGTGCTGCTCGGCACCGGCGTGGTCATCGTCGGCGGTCTCGCCTACGGCGCCGGGCTGCTGATGAACCACTCCGACGTGCCCAAGGGCACCACCGTGCTCGGCGTCGACATCGGCGGCGGCACCCGCGACGAGGCCGTCAAGAAGCTCGACGCGGCCTTCGGTGACCGGGTGGACAAGCCGCTGAAGCTGTCCGTCGGCGGCAGGACGGTCGAGCTCAAGCCGGACCAGGCGGGCCTGCAGTTCGACGAGCAGGCCACGGTCGCGGCGGCCGCGCAGGCCGACTACAACCCGATCTCCGTCATCGGCTCCCTCTTCGGCAACCACCGGGTCGTCGACCCGGTCATGCCCGTCGACGAGGAGAAGCTGACCGCCGCCCTGCAGTCCACGGCGGGCGGCTCCGGCTCGATGACCGACGGCACGATCCAGTTCAAGTCCGGCAAGGCCGTCGCCGTCTACGGCAAGGCGGGCAAGGGCATCGACGCCGCCAAGTCGGCCCAGGCGGTCGAGGATGCGTACCGCAGCCAGGTGGAGACCAACTCCACCGACCCGGTCGCGGTCGTGGCCACGACCCAGCAGCCGACGATCACGAACGCCGAGGTCGACCGGGAGATGAAGGCCTTCGCCGAGCCGGCGATGTCGGGCTTCGTCACGGTCAAGGCGGGCGCGGCGCAGGTCAGGTTCAGCCCGCAGAACTCGCTGTGGAAGTTCCTCAGGGTCCAGGCCGTCGGCGGCAAGCTCGTCGACAAGCCGGACCTCACCGCGCTGAAGAACCTCTACGGCGGCGCCTTCGACGGCGTTCTGATCACCCGGGGCACCGGCAAGAAGACGGCCGTCACCCCGCAGGACGTCTACGTCGCCCTGCGCCAGGCCCTGATGAGCAGGACCAACCGGGTCGGGGTCATCCAGACGAACCCCGGCTGATGTGAGTCCCGCGGAGGGGGCGTCCGGCACCCGCCGGGTGCCCCCTTCGCCGTATGTCACCGTCCGCCGTATGACATCTGTCATCCGGCAGTCAGGACCGCCGACACTGCCGTGACCTCGGTCTGCGCGGCCACCATGGATCCATGACGACGACAGCGAAAGCGACCACCGCCCCGGTGGTCGGCTTCGACCAGGTGAGCAAGACGTACGGGACCGTACGGGCCGTCGACGGGCTGACCCTCGCCCTGCATCCGGGGGAGACGGTGGCCCTGCTGGGGCCGAACGGGGCCGGCAAGTCGACCACCCTCGACCTGCTGCTCGGCCTCAAGCTCGCCGACAGCGGCACGGTCCGCGTCTTCGGCACCAGCCCGCGCGAGGCCATCGTGGCCGGGCGCGTGGGCGCCATGCTGCAGAGCGGCGGGCTGATGGACGAGGTCACGGTCGCCGAGCTGGTGAAGCTCGCCTGCGACCTGCACCCGAAGCCCTACAAGGCCAAGGACGTGCTCGCCCGCGCCGGGATCTCGCAGATCGCCGACCGCAAGGTCAACAAGCTCTCCGGCGGCCAGGCCCAGCGCGTCCGCTTCGCCCTCGCCACGGCGGGCGACAGCGATCTGATCGTCCTCGACGAGCCGACCACGGGCATGGACGTCTCCGCCCGCCAGGCCTTCTGGGCCACCATGCGCGAGCAGGCCGACCAGGGCCGTACGGTCCTGTTCGCCACGCACTACCTGGAGGAGGCCGACGCCATCGCCGACCGGGTGCTGGTCCTGCACCGGGGCCGGCTGCTGGCGGACGGCACGGCGGCCGAGATCAAGGCGAAGGCCGGGGCGCGCAGGGTGTCGTTCGACCTGGAGGGCGCCATCGACGAGGCGCCGATCCGCGCGCTGCCCTTCCTGACCTCGATCGACATTTCGGGTCAGACCGTCCGCATCCAGTCCTCCGACGCCGACGCGACCGTGCACGCCCTGTACGGCCTCGGCGTCTACCCCCGCAACCTCGAAGTCGCCGGGCTCGGTCTGGAGCAGGCCTTCGTCGCCATCACCGCCGCCGAGGAGGCGAAGCAGTCGTGAACAGCCTGATCAAGCTGGAACTCACCCGCGCCCTGCGCAACCGCAAGTTCCTGTTCTTCTCGGTGATCTACCCGTCGGTGATCTTCCTGCTCGTCTCCAACCAGACCGGGAAGGTCGACGGCACAGGACTGAGCGTCGCCTCCTACGTCATGGTCTCCATGGCCTCCTTCGGCGCCCTGACCGCGGTCCTCATGGGCAACAGCGAGCGCATCGCCAAGGAACGGGAGGGCGGCTGGGTACGGCAGCTGCGGCTGACCACGCTGCCCGGGCGCGGCTATGTCCTCGCCAAGACCGCCAGCGCCGCCGTCGTCAGCCTCCCGTCCATCGTGGTGGTCTTCCTGGTCGCCGCGGCCGTGCGGGGCGTGCGGCTGGACGCCTGGCAGTGGTTCGCGCTCACCGGGGCGATCTGGGCCGGCAGCCTGGTCTTCGCCGCGCTCGGCGTCGCCATCGGCTACCTGGCCACCGGGGACGCCGTCCGCCCGATCACGATGATCACGTACTTCGGTCTGTCGATCCTCGGCGGCCTGTGGATGCCGTCCTCGACCTTCCCGCAGTGGCTGCAGGACATCGCCAAGTGGCTGCCCACGCACGCGTACGCTGCCCTCGGACGGGCCATCGAACAGAGCCGGTCCCCCGAGACCAAGGACCTCGCCCTCCTCGTCGTCTACTTCCTCCTGTTCGCGGGCGGCGCGGCGTGGCTGTACCGGAAGGACACGCTGAAGGCGTGAGCACGATGACGGACGACGGGCTGCCCGCGGAACTCCGGGCCGAGAACGCGATCCGGATCGGCCAGCCGCCCCGCGACCGGGGCGAGGCCGTGCGGAAACTGATCTGGATCCTGCCCTGGCTGGTCTTTCTCGGATCGCCGGTGCAGGACCTGGCCTCCGGCCGCCACACGCCCGCCGCGACCGCGGCGGGCTGGGTGGCCCTGGTCTCCTTCACCGGCGTCTATCTGACGCTGGTCTTCCGGAACATGGGCCGCCCGTTCTCCGGCCGGGCCGTCGGCGCCTTCGTCGCCCTGCTCGGCACGCTCGCCCTGGTCCTGTGCCTCACCCTCGGCAGCGCGTGGATCGGCCTCTTCGTGTACGTCTCCGTCACCTGCGGCGCCACGCTGCCGCAGCGGATCGCGTACTGGGCGATCGGGCTGAACACCCTCACCATGCTCCTGGTCCTGCTGCACTTCCGTGCGGACGACTGGAGCCTGGTCCTGGTGGTGCTGCTCCTGGGCTTCGCGATGATGGGCGTGAAGCAACTGGTGCGGACGACCATAGAGCTGCGCAAGGCCCGCGCCACGGTCGCCCAACTGGCCGCCAACGAGGAGCGTCTGCGCCTCGCCCGCGACCTGCACGACCTGTTGGGCCACTCGCTCTCCCTGATCACGCTGAAGAGCGAACTGGCGGGCCGTATGCTCCCCGACCACCCCGACAAGGCGGCCCAGCAGGTCGCCGACATCGAACAGGTCAGCCGGCAGGCGCTGGTGGACGTCCGCGAGGCGGTCACCGGCTATCGCCGCCCGCGCCTGCCCGAGGAACTCGCGGGCACCCAGGTCGCCTTGACGGCAGCCGGCGTCACGGCCGAGGTCCCCGAGGAGCCGGACCTCACAGGGGTCTCCGTGGAGAGCGAGTCCGCCCTCGCCTGGGCGCTGCGCGAGGCGGTCACCAACGTCGTACGGCACAGCGGCGCCACCCGCTGCACGGTGGAGGTCCTGCACCGCCAGACCCTGGACGGCCCGGTGCTCGAACTCGCCGTCGAGGACAACGGCTCGGGCGGCCCCGGCAAGGGTCCGGGCAACGGTCTGACGGGCCTGACGGAACGCCTGGAGAAGGTCGGCGGCACCCTGGAGGCAGGCCGCATCAAGCACGGCTTCCGCCTGATCGCCCGCGTCCCCGCCGGCACCCCGTCGGCCGTAGGATCCGGGGCATGAGCTCTACGATCAAGGTGCTCCTCGCCGAGGACCAGTCGATGGTCCGCGAGGCGCTGGCCGCCCTCCTCGGCCTGGAGGACGACATCGAGGTCGTGGCCCAAGTGGCACGCGGCGACGAGGTGTTGGCGGCGGTCCGCGAGCACGCAGTGGACGTGGCCCTCCTCGACATCGAGATGCCGGGCTGCACCGGCATCGAGGCGGCGGCCCAGGTCCACCAGGCCCTGCCCGCCGTGAAACTGGTCGTCCTCACCACCTTCGGCCGCCCCGGCTACCTCCGCAGCGCCATGGAAGCAGGCGCCGACGCCTTCCTGGTCAAGGACGCCCCCGCAGCCCAACTCGCCCAGGCGGTACGCAAGGTCCTGGCGGGGGAGCGGGTCATCGACCCCACCCTGGCGGCAGCGGCCCTGGCGGAGGGCGCCAATCCTTTGACCGACCGCGAACGCGAGGTCCTCCGCGCAGCGGCAGACGGCTCGACGAACGCGGAACTGGCAGCAACCCTGCATTTGTCGCAGGGCACGGTCCGCAACTATCTCTCGACGGCAATCCAGAAACTGGCGGTACGAAACAGAGCCGAAGCGGTGCGGATAGCACGGGAAAAGGGCTGGCTGTAGCTGCCCCGAAGGGGCGCGGGGCTGTTTCGATATGCGGCTGCGCCGCGTGGGCGCGACAAGCCACGACGCACCCGCACTCGCACCGCCCTCTAGCCCCTACGGCGAACCGGCACATGCGGTACGGGTGCCGCGGAAGAAAGCCCGGTTGCAACCCGCAGGGGCGCGGGGCTGTTTCGGTATGCGGCTCCGCCGCGTGGGCGCGACAGGCCACGACACACCCGCACTCGCACCGCCCCCTAGCCCCTACGGCGAACCGGCACATGCGGTACGGGTGCCGCGGAAGAAAGCCCGGTTGCAACCCGAAGGGGCGCGGGGCTGTTTCGATATGCGGCTGCGCCGCGTGGGCGCGACAAGCCACGACGCACCCGCACTCGCACCGCGACCCAAGCCCCCATGGCGAACCGGCGAATCGCCGAACCGCCAACCTCAGTTGAGCATCGCCCGCGCCGACCGGGCCTGCCCCCGCACCCGCTCCGCCGCCCCCTCGTCCACCGCATCGATCAACTCCGCGTACTCCTCCAGCTCCACGGCCCCCTCGACGAAGTCACCCCGTTGGACGAGCAGTTGCGCCCGCTCGTAGCGCAACCGCGCCGGATGCGAGGGCAACAACAGCGACAACTCCACGGCCCACAGCGATACATCCGACCGCTCCGGCCGCGCGGCAGCCCACGCCCGGATGTTGTTGAGGATCCGCAGAACGACGTCCAGCGGATCCGCCGGCGACAACATCGACGGATCCAGCGCAGCCCCCGTGGCCCCGGCCACCAACAGCTCGGCGTCGCCGACCCCCAGCACCCGCCCCCCGTCGAACGGATCCACCAGCACCTGCTGCTCCTGGGGCCCGAACCCGACCACGAAGTGCCCCGGCAGGGCGACCCCGTACACCGGCGCCCCCGCCCGCCGCGCGACCTCCATCCACACCACCGACAGCAGGATCGGCAGCCCGCGCCGCCGCCGCAGCACCTCGTGCAGCAGCGAGGACTCCAGGCGCTGGTAGTCGGCGGGGAAGCCGCGGAAGCCGTCCTGCACCCCGAGCAGGTGGTGCAGCGCCGTGGCCCACGCCATCGAACCGCCCGGCCGGAACGGCACCCGCCCCGCCAGCCGGTCCAGCTCCATCTGGGCGGCGTCCAGGCCCGCCTCGTCCAGCGCCCCGTCGGCCTCCGCGCCCACCAGCAGGCACAGCGTCGACAGATCGGGCCGCTCGGAGCGCGCCTCCTCGGCGAACCGCCGCCGCAGTTCGGCGGACCGCTCGGGCGGTGGGGGGTATGGGGGACGCATAGCAGCCTGGTGCCCTCTCCCGGCGATCGGTACTACTGGCCGCTGCCGGGAGCCGCCGGTTCCCGGTAGTGGTGGTACGCGTGATGCACGGCGAAGCCCATCCCGGCGTACAGCGCCCGCGCCCCCGCGTTGTCCTCCTCCACCTGCAGCCAGGCGGCCGAGGCGCCCTCGTCCAGCGCCCGCCGGGCCAGCGCGGCCATGACAGCGGTGGCCAGACCGCGCCGCCGCTGCTCCGGATCCACCTCGACGGCGGCGAAGGACGCCCACCGCCCGTCCACGACACACCGCCCGATCGCCGCGGGCGCCGCACCCTCCGACGAGCCCGGGACGGTCGCGAACCACACCGAAGGACCGCTCCCGAGCACCTTCAGCGCCACCTCGCTCACCCCCTTGCGCTGGTACCGCGCAAGCCACGCCTCGTCCGCCTCCCGGGACAGCACGACCCCGGACGCCTCCGCCCGGTCCGCGACCGGCGCCAGCGCCCCGACCCACAGCTCGGCGGTCACCTCACGTACCCACCCGCGCCGCTCCAGCTCCGCCGCCAGCAGCTCCTGCGTGCCCTCGCCGCCGGTCGCGATCTGGATGTACGCGGGCAGCCCACGGTCGCCGTACCAGCGTCGTACGACGTCCAGGGCCTCGTCGAGCGGTACGCCCGGGTCGCCGAGCGGCAGGACCGAATTGGCGCGGCGGGTGAACCCGGCAGCGGCCCGCAGTTCCCACCCGCCGAGCCGCTCGCTCTCCACCGGCCGCCACGCGCGCGCGGCGACGTGCGCGAGCTCCGCGTACGAGGCGGCGGGACCCCTGCGCCTGGCCGGGGCCGAAGGCACGACCTTCCCCGCGACCAGCGCGGATTCCGGAATCCGGACGCTCTCGCCGCCCTTGCGTGTGATCAGCAGCACACCGTCGTCCCATGATGTGAGAACACCCACCGTGTCGGTGAACTTCTCTTCCGGGCGAGCAGGTTCGATCAAGCGTCGTACCGAGACCCGTTTCCCCACGTCAGCAGCGGTGATACGAACCTCGAGACGTCCGCCGGCCGAGATTTCCACAGGTCAGTTCACCCCTCCTGTTCGGATCATGCCCAAGAACGGAGATACTAGGGGCGGGCATCGACGACGCCGCGCTCCCGCGCGCCAGGCGGCGGAGCCTACGGAGGCCCGCCAGCGCCCTATCGAGGAGGAACGACAGCGTGACCTACGTCATCGCGCAGCCTTGTGTCGACGTCAAGGACAAGGCGTGCATCGAGGAGTGCCCGGTCGACTGCATCTACGAGGGCCAGCGGTCCTTGTACATCCACCCGGACGAATGCGTCGACTGTGGTGCCTGTGAGCCGGTATGCCCGGTCGAGGCGATCTTCTACGAGGACGACACTCCGGAGGAGTGGAAGGACTACTACAAGGCGAACGTCGAGTTCTTCGACGAGCTCGGCTCCCCCGGTGGCGCCAGCAAGCTGGGCCTGATCGAGCGGGACCACCCCTTCATCGCCGCGCTGCCGCCGCAGGCCGAGTAATCACGTAAGCGGCCCGCACACCGTGCCGCCTCGGTCCCGTACGGCCGGATCGCCCTGGTGATCGCCGTACGGGGCCGAGGCGTTTGCCGTACCAGGGCCCTTGGGCCGTCTGCCGTACCAGAAAGTGAGCAAGATCCCGTGTCCGCAGTCTCCGACCGCCTGCCCACCTTCCCCTGGGACAAGCTGGAGCCGTACAAGAAAACGGCCGCCTCACACCCGGACGGCATCGTCGACCTCTCCGTCGGCACCCCGGTCGACCCGGTCCCCGAGCTGGTCCAGAAGGCCCTCATCGACGCGGCGGACTCCCCGGGCTATCCGACGGTCTGGGGCACCCCGGCCCTGCGCGACGCGATCACCGGCTGGGTCGAGCGCCGCCTCGGCGCCCGCGAGGTCACGCACAGGCACGTCCTGCCGATCGTCGGCTCCAAGGAACTCGTCGCCTGGCTCCCCACCCAGCTGGGCCTCGGCCCGGGCGACAAGGTGGCGTACCCGCGCCTCGCGTACCCGACGTACGAGGTCGGCGCCCGTCTGGCCCGCGCCGACCACGAGGTCTACGACGACCCGACCGACCTCGATCCGACGAACCTCAAGCTGCTCTGGCTCAACTCGCCGTCGAACCCGACCGGCAGGGTGCTGGGCAAGGAGGAGCTGACGCGGATCGTCGCGTGGGCGCGCGAGCACGGGATCCTGCTCTTCTCCGACGAGTGCTATCTGGAGCTCGGCTGGGAGGCGGACCCGGTCTCGGTCCTGCACCCCGACGTGAACGGCGGCTCGTACGAGGGCATCGTGTCCGTCCACTCCCTCTCCAAGCGCTCCAACCTGGCGGGCTACCGTGCGGCCTTCCTGGCCGGTGACCCGGCCGTCCTCGGCCCGCTCCTCGAGATCCGCAAGCACGGCGGCATGATGACGTCGGCGCCCACGCAGGCGGCCGTGGTGGCGGCCCTGGGCGACGACGCCCATGTGCAGGAGCAGCGGGAGCGGTACGCGGCCCGGCGCACCGCCCTGCGCGAGGCGCTCCTCGGTCATGGCTTCCGCATCGAGCACAGCGAGGCCAGCCTCTATCTGTGGGCGACGCGGGACGAGTCCTGCTGGGAGACGGTGGCCCACCTGGCCGAGCTCGGCATCCTGGTCGCGCCGGGCGACTTCTACGGCACGGCGGGCGAGAAGTTCGTACGCGTGGCGCTGACGGCGACGGACGAGCGGGTGCGGGCGGCCGCGGAGCGGCTGTAGCCGCAGTGGACGTGACGAGGGGGCCCGGGACACTGTCCCGGGCCCCCTCCGTGCCACCGGTGGCTCAGCCGCCGATCGGCAGGCCCTTCACCGGCAGGTTGCCGGTGCTCGGCAGGCCGCCCTTGAGCGAGCCCGCCGGGAGGGCGCCGCCGTTGTCGGCAGCCGTCTGCGTGGTGACGCCGACGATCTCCCCGACGGAGCCCGCCGCGGCACCCGCCGCACGCTGCGCGGCCGGAGCCGCCTTCTTCGCCACGCTGCCGCCGGTCTTGCCCGCGTTCGGCACGGCCTTCTTGACCGCGTTGCTGCCGGCGTCGCCCGCGAGCCCGGTCACGTTCTGCGCCGCACCGTCGACGGTGTTGCCGACGCTCGCTCCGTCCAGGGCGGTCACGCCACCGAGGTTCGGGGTGGCCGGCAGTTCGGGGGTCGCCGCGCTCGCGGAGCCGGCCGCACCGACCCCGGCAGCCGCTCCCGCTGCGACGAGCAGCGCGGCACGGGCGATCCGACGGGTCAGGGGGAGGGACATGATGCTCCTTCGATGGATGTTGATCGTCCGGGCTCGGACGATGTGACTACCGCTCGAAGGCCCCGAAGGTTGCGGCGTCCCAACGTAAAGAGTTGGCAATGCGTCGCATTATCGGCTGCGGATAAAAACGGGCAAAAAGCGTCGTGCCGGAAAGCCTGCCGAATCCTTACAGCCCTTTGTCGGCAAGGGCTTTGACGGATACAGGGGTGACGGTGCGAAAACCTGCCCACAGCGTGGATCGAGCATGCCCGGCATAACCCGTGCGAGTGAAGGACCGTACTACTGCGCAGTGACGATCCGGACCGCGTCGGCGGCCTTTTTCGTCCCGTCGACGCCGTCCGCGGCGGTCGTGTGCCACGGGTTGTCGGCGTTCCCGGCGGTCCACTCCCGCCCGCCGTAGGAGACCCGCTCGATGTGCAGGGCGGAGGAGTTGGCCACGGCCCAGTGGGCGAGCTGCCAGCCGCGCTGGCGGACGCTGCGGCCCTTGGCGGGGCTCTTGCCGGCGGTGACGGGGAGCGTGACGGTGCGGGCGCTCGTCCCCGAGCTCTCGGCCGGCGAAGGTGCCGGTGTCGACACGGCGCTCAGTTCCGCGGCGGCCGGCTGCAGGGCGTCGCGCCCGAAGTCCCGTACGAGAGCGGCCCGTACCGCGTCCGGACCCGCCGCCTGTGTGGTGGCCGGGAGACCGGCGCAGGTCAGCGTGGCCGGTGAGTTGCCGGTGAGAGCGGCGGAGAGCAGGGCGGCGTCCGGCTCGTGCTTGGCGTACGCCTCGGGATACCCGCTGCGCTGCACACGCTGTGCGGCGACCGTGAGGGGGAGATGCGCGTAGTCGGGCACCTTGGCCAGGTGCCGGTAGAACATGCCCGCCGCGTACGTCGGGTCCAGGATCTGCTTCCTGGTGCCCCAGCCCTGCGAGGGCCGCTGCTGGAACAGGCCGAGCGAATCCCGGTCGCCGTGCTCGATGTTGCGCAGGCCCGACTCCTGCAGCGAGGTCGCGATCGCGATGGTCACCGCCCGCTCGGGCATGCCCCGCCCGGTGCCCACCGCGGCGATCGTCGCCGCGTTCACCGCCTGCTCCGGCGTGAAGTCGTACGACGTCCCGCCGGCCTCGCCCGAGACCACTCTGCAGCCCGATCCGCCTCTGCCCCCGGTGACGTACTGCACCGCGAGATAGCCCGCGACGGCGAGCAGGATCACGAAGGCCGCACCGAGACGGAAGAAGCGGCCACGGCGTTTGAGGGTGGATGACGGCTCTGGCACGTCGTACAAGGTAGCGGAGGGCTCTGTGGCCCACGCGACGGATGTGACCGGTGGGCCGCAGCCCCGGCGGGTTAGGGTCGACGGCATGGCCGACACCCCACTTGACCTCACCCTGGACGCCGCCGAGCTCACCGCTCAGCTCGTCGACTTCCCGTCCGAGAGCGGCACCGAGAAGCCCCTCGCCGACGCGATCGAGTCCGCCCTGCGTGCCCTGCCGCACCTGACGGTCGAGCGGTACGGCAACAACGTCGTCGCGCGTACGGACCTGGGCCGGCCGGAGCGGGTGATCCTGGCCGGTCACATCGACACCGTGCCGATCGCCGGCAACGTCCCGTCCCGGCTGGACGCGGACGGCGTCCTGTGGGGCTGCGGCACCTGCGACATGAAGTCGGGCGTCGCCGTGCAGCTGCGCATCGCGGCCACGGTCCCGGCCCCCAACCGCGACCTGACCTTCGTCTTCTACGACAACGAAGAGGTGGCCGCGGATCTCAACGGCCTCAAGCACGTCGCCGAGGCGCACCCCGAGTGGCTGGAGGGCGACTTCGCGGTGCTGCTGGAGCCGTCCGACGGCGAGGTCGAGGGCGGCTGCCAGGGCACCCTCAGGGTCCTGCTGAGGACGACGGGCGAGCGGGCCCACTCGGCGCGCAGCTGGATGGGCTCCAACGCGATCCACGCGGCCGCGCCGATCCTGGCCCGCCTGGCCTCGTACGAACCCCGCTACCCGGTGATCGACGGCCTGGAGTACCGGGAGGGCCTGAACGCCGTGGGCATCTCGGGCGGCGTGGCCGGCAATGTCATCCCCGACGAATGCGTCGTGACCGTCAACTTCCGCTATGCGCCCGACCGCACGGAGGAGGAGGCGATCGCCCACGTCAGGGAGGTCTTCGCGGACTGCGGGGTGGCCGAGTTCCTGGTGGACGACCACAGCGGCGCGGCGCTGCCCGGCCTCTCGCACCCGGCCGCGGCGGCCTTCATCGAGGCGGTCGGCGGAACCCCGCAGCCGAAGTACGGCTGGACGGACGTCTCGCGTTTCTCCTCCCTCGGCATTCCCGCGGTCAACTACGGCCCCGGCAACCCGCACTTGGCGCACAAGCGGGACGAACGGGTCGAAACCGCCAAGATCCTGGCGGGTGAGCAGCGGCTGCGGGCCTGGCTGACGGCCTAGCCCGTACACCGCTCCACGGCGGACATGCTCGCGTCCCCCGTCCGTAACCCGCGTAGATCTACTCTGAGGTGGAGACACCTGCAAGCGGAGGGAGCGCACATGGCTACCGGGAACCCCGAGGGCAAGAAGGTGCCGCCGGATGAGCAGCGACTCGGACCGGTCCTCCGAAGGCGCGGCCAGGTGACGGAGAGCACGACGGACCAGCGGCTGCTGGACGAGCGCGCTCCCACCGACTGGGTCCACACGGACCCCTGGCGGGTGCTGCGCATCCAGTCGGAGTTCATCGAGGGCTTCGGCACGCTCGCCGAACTCCCACCCGCGATCAGCGTCTTCGGCTCGGCGCGCACACCCGTCGACTCCCCGGAGTACGAGGCGGGCGTCCGGCTCGGCCGCGGCCTGGTGGAGGCGGGCTGGGCGGTGATCACCGGCGGCGGCCCGGGCGCCATGGAGGCGGCCAACAAGGGCGCCTGCGAGGCGAAGGGCATCTCGGTCGGCCTCGGCATCGAGCTGCCCTTCGAACAGGGGCTCAACCCCTACGTCGACATCGGCCTGAACTTCCGCTACTTCTTCGTCCGCAAGATGATGTTCGTGAAGTACGCGCAGGGCTTCGTGGTCCTGCCCGGCGGCCTCGGCACCCTGGACGAGCTCTTCGAAGCCCTGACCCTGGTGCAGACCCAGAAGGTGACCCGCTTCCCGATCGTGCTGTTCGGGAGCGAGTACTGGGGCGGCCTGGTCGACTGGCTCAAGAACACCCTGATCGCCCAGGGCAAGGCCTCGGAGAAGGACCTCCTCCTCTTCCACGTCACGGACGACGTGGACGAGGCGGTCGCACTGGTGTCGAAGGAGGCGGCCCGCTGAGCATGTCCAGCCCGTCCGGCGCTTGGTCTTTCAGCCCGTCCGGCGTCTGAGGACGAGGCCGTTCAGGCCGATGGGGGTCCAGGGGGCGAAGCCCCCTGGGGACGGGACGGGTGGGGGCGGCGGGGGCGAGGCTGCATCCGTCAGCGGCTCCGCCGCGGGCCTACGCCAGCCCCCGCCGAGCCACCGCCGGGGGGCGGTGCCCCGCGATGGACGCCACCATGTCCAGCACCTGACGGGTCTCGGCGACCTCGTGCACCCGGTAGACCTGCGCGCCCAGCCACGCCGACACGGCCGTGGTGGCGAGCGTCCCCAAAACCCGCTCCTTCACCGGTTTGTCCAGGGTCTCGCCCACGAAGTCCTTGTTGGACAGGGAGACCAGGACGGGCCACCCCGTATCGACCATCTCCCCGAGCCGCCGCGTCGCCTCCAGGCTGTGCCGGGTGTTCTTCCCGAAGTCGTGCCCCGGGTCGATCAGCACGGACTCCCGGGGCACCCCCAGCGCCACCGCGCGCTCGGCAAGACCCAGCGTCACCCGCAGGATGTCGGCCACGACATCGTCGTACGTCACCCGATGCGGACGAGTGCGCGGCTCGGCGCCCCCCGCGTGCGTGCACACCAGCCCGACCCCGTACCGCGCCGCGACCTCCGCCAGGGCGGGGTCGACGCCGCCCCACGCGTCGTTCAGCAGATCCGCGCCGGCCTCGCACACGGCCTCGCCCACCTCGGCCCGCCAGGTGTCCACACTGATGACCACGTCCGGGAAGCGCCGCCGCACCTCCGCGACGAACCCCACCGTCCGCCGCGCCTCCTCCGCGGCCGACACCTCGTCGCCCGGCCCGGCCTTCACCCCGCCGATGTCGATGACGGCAGCCCCTTCCGACACCGCCTGCTCCACGCGCGCGAGGGCGGGCTCGTCCCGGAAGGTCGCTCCCTGGTCGTAGAAGGAGTCCGGGGTCCGGTTCACGATCGCCATGATCACCGGCTCGTGCGCCTCGAATACGCGCCTGCCCAGCCTGAGCATCCGCTGTGACCTCTCCTCGTACGACCTGGGTAAGACCGGTTCCTCGGCCGCCTGCGACCCTAACTGTCAGACTTGCATGGCACGATCGGACCCTGACACATCCGGCTTCATCTTCAGCTTCATCCAGCTACCGAACATCGAGCGTGGGGACCACAGCGATGGTTATGTTCTTGTTCCTGGTCGTCGCTCTCGCCGTCGTGGTCGCCGCCGTGACACTGGCCGTGGTGGGTGGCGGGGAGGGCGAGGGCCCGTTGCCCGAGGTCGCCCCCGAGCGGCTGCAGGACCCGCTGCCGCTGGACCGGCCGGTCGGCCGCGCCGACGTCGACAGCCTCCGCTTCCCGCTCGCCGCCCGCGGCTACCGCATGGCGGACGTCGACGACGCCCTCAACCGCCTCGGCGCCGAACTCGCCGAGCGCGACGCCCGTATCGCCGACCTGGAGTCCGCACTGGCCGGCGCCCAGGCCGCCGCACACCACGTCTCCATGGACAAGCCGATGCAGGGCCAGGGGGAGCAGCAGTGAGCGACGGCACCGCCATCGCCGGCCCGGACGGTGCCCTGCGCTGCCCCTGGGCCCTGTCCACCGAGGACTACGTGGCGTACCACGACGAGGAGTGGGGCCGCCCGGTCCACGGGGACGACGCCCTCTACGAGCGCCTCAGCCTCGAAGCCTTCCAGTCGGGCCTGTCCTGGATCACCATCCTGCGCCGCCGCCCCGGCTTCCGCGCAGCCTTCGCCGACTTCCGCATCGCCAAGGTCGCCGCCTTCACGGAAACAGACCGCGCCCGTCTCCTCACCGACCCCGGCATCATCCGGAACCGAGCCAAGATCGACGCGACCCTGGCCAACGCACGGGTGCTGGCGGAGTGGGAGCCGGGCGAGCTGGACGGTTTCATCTGGTCGTACGCACCGGCTGCGGGCCCGGCCCCGAAGACCTTGGGGGACGTCCCGGCGGTCACGCCGGAGTCGACGGCCCTTTCGAAGGCCCTGAAGAAGCGAGGCCTCCGCTTCGTGGGGCCGACGACGGCGTACGCCTTGATGCAGGCGTGCGGCTTGGTGGACGATCACTTGGAAACCTGCGTTGCGAGACGCCCCCTTTAGGGGCGCGGGGCTGTATCGATATGCGGCTCCGCCGCGGGGCGCGACAAGCCACGACGTACCCGCACCCCGCAACGGCGCTCACCGCCCCAAGTACTTCGGCTTCTCCTTGTTCACAAACGCCTGCACCGCAATCACATGGTCCTCGGACGACCCCGCCCGAGTCTGCAGCTCGTCCTCCTTGTCCAGGGTCTCGGACAAGGTGTGCGAGAACCCGTAGGCCACCGCCTCCTTGATCGCCGCATACGCCACCGTCGGCCCCTCGGCCAACGCCCGAGCCACCTTCTCCGCCTCGGAGTGCAGCTCGCCGGCCGGCACCAGCCGGTTGGCGATCCCCAGCTCGTACGCCTCCTGCGCCTTGATGCTCCGCGGGAAGAGCAGCAGGTCGGCGGCGCGCCCGGGCCCGACGACCCGCGGCAGGGTCCAGGACATGCCGGAGTCGGCGGTCAGCGCGACCCCCGCGAAGGACGTGTTGAAGGCAGCGGTGTCCGCGACGACGCGGTAGTCCGCGGCGAGCGCGAGGCCGAAGCCGGCCCCGGCGGCCACCCCGTTCACCCCGGCCACCACCGGCTTCGGCATCCCGGCGATCGCCCGCACCACCGGGTTGTAGTGCTCCTTCACCGTGCTCATCGTCTGGCCGGACCCCGTCTCCCGGTCCTGCGCCAGCAGCCCGATGTGCTCCTTGAGGTCCTGCCCCACACAGAACGCCCGCTCCCCGGCGGCGGTCAGCAGCACCGCCCGTACGGCGTCGTCCTCGGCCGCGGAGCGAACCGCCTCCCGCAGGGCGACCTTCGTCGCGATGTTCAGCGCGTTCATCGCCTCGGGGCGGTTCAGCGTGATCGTCGCGAGTCCGTCGCTCACCTCGTAGAGCACGGTGTCGGCCATGGTGTGTCCCCTCGGCTGTCACGGTTCAGGCGTACCGGCCGGTACGCCCCTGTCCGTAGGACAGCATGGCGGAGATCGCCGCCGGGGGACCGCAGTGGACATGTGACCTGCGTCAAAGAATCCTGAACGGTTCCCGGACGGCGGAACTCCGTGCGGCCGCGCAGTATCGCAGCCACATCGCCGAATTGAGTGGTTTTGCTCGCGCGCGTTGCCCAAGCGATGCCGACTGATGTTGGTCATCGGGTCCTGAGATGCGGGATAATGGCTTGGAAGCAATGTGTTCGATGCCGGTGTCGCGTGTCCCACGCTGGACAGGCGTGCCCTGCCAGGGCCGTCGGCTTTGACGATGAGCTGGTTTCAGGAAGGGGAACGAGCATGGCGGCCATGAAGCCGCGGACGGGCGATGGCCCGCTCGAGGTGACCAAGGAGGGGCGGGGCATCGTCATGCGCGTTCCGCTCGAAGGCGGCGGTCGGCTCGTCGTCGAGCTGACCCCTGACGAGGCCGACGCGCTCGGCGACGCCCTCAAGAAGGTCGTCGGCTGACGCGGAAGCGACCATACCCTTTCAGCTGCCCCGGCATCCAAGTGGTGCCGGGGTCGCTGTTTCCCGGCCCTTCCCCGCTCGCTCCCCGGCCTCTCACCGCTTGACCGCGACCCTTCACCGCTTGACCGCGCACAGCAGTCCGTCCCCCACCGGCAGCAGTGACGGCACCAGCTCCTGGCTCTCGCGCACCGCGCGCAGCAGCTCCCGCAGGCGCAGCACCTCCGTGGGCTGCGGGCCCGAGTCCACCGTGCGGCCGTTGGCGAAAACGCCCTCGAAGACCACCAGGCCACCGGGGCGCAGCAGGCGCAACGATTCAGCGAGATAGTCGAGGAATTCCAGGCGGTCGCCGTCGCAGAAGACGAGGTCGTAGCCGGCGTCCGCGAGCCGGGGCAGTACGTCCAGGGCGCGGCCCGGGATGAAGCGGGCGCGGTTGCTGGCGAAACCGGAGGCGCGGAAGGCCTGGCGGGCGAACTGCTGGTGTTCGGGCTCGGGGTCCACCGTGGTCAGCACCCCGTCCGGGCGCATGCCGTGCAGCAGATGGATGCCGGAGACGCCGGTGCCGGTGCCGATCTCCGCCACCGCCTTCGCGTCCACCGAAGCCGCCAGCAACCGCAGCGCGGAGCCCGTGCCGGGCGACACCGAGCGCAGGCCCGCCTCACGGGCCCGGTCGCGGGCCCAGCGCAGCACTTCGTCCTCGGCGACGTAGGCGTCGGCGAACGCCCAGCTCGTCTGCCGGTTGCCGGTAATGACCCTCTCCTGTCCCCGTGGTTGCCTGGGCGTGACTGTATCCGTTGGGCCCGGGAACCCGCAGATGGGACCGGGCGTTTAGAGGGGTAGGAGACGGCACGGGGGGACACAGTTGGATCACGATGAGGGGCGGCGGCCCGAGCAACTGCAGCAGCAGGGGGCCGAGCGGTATCAGCCCAGATCAAATTCTCGTAAAACCGCTTATCCGGAGCTAACGGGCGAGGTGGCTATGGTAGGGGCTCCACTGGACACCACCAGAGCCGACAGGGGAGGTGCGGCCGCGCCTGTGGATCGGGGAGGAGTGCTGCGGCGCTTTCTCGGGTCGGCAGGCAGGCCGAAATCCGTGAACGACACCGCTGCTGACCCCAGCCACGCCGCTGACCACGCCCAGACCGCGACCTTCTCCACCGACGCGGACGGGCAGGCGTGGACTCCGCCCACCTGGGAGGAGATCGTCAGCACCCACAGTGGCCGCGTCTACCGACTTGCCTACCGCCTGACGGGCAACCAGCACGACGCCGAGGACCTCACCCAGGAGGTCTTCGTCCGCGTCTTCCGGTCCCTGTCGACCTACACGCCGGGCACCTTCGAGGGCTGGCTGCACCGGATCACCACCAACCTCTTCCTGGACATGGTCCGCCGCAAGCAGCGCATCCGCTTCGACGCCCTGGGCGACGACGCGGCCGAGCGGCTGCCGAGCCGCGAGCCCTCGCCCCAGCAGGTCTTCAACGACGCCCACTTCGACGCGGACGTCCAGCAGGCCCTCGACACCCTCGCGCCCGAGTTCCGCGCCGCGGTCGTCCTGTGCGACATCGAAGGACTGTCGTACGAGGAGATCGCCGCGACCCTCGGCGTCAAGCTCGGCACGGTCCGCTCCCGGATCCACCGCGGCCGCTCGCAGCTGCGCAAGGCTCTCGCGCACCGTTCGCCGGAGGCCCGGGCCTCCGAGCGCCGCTCCTTCGTGCCTCGTGTGCCCGCACTGGGGGGAGGGGGCGCGACCGCGTGAGTGGAACACGACCCAGCCCCGCCGAGAGGCGTCTGGCCGAGCAGCATCTGGGAGACCGACTCTCCGCCCTGGTGGACGGAGAGCTCGGTCATGAGTCGCGCGAGCGTGTCCTCGCCCACCTGGCCACCTGCGCCAGGTGCAAGGCGGAGGCCGATGCGCAGAGGCAGTTGAAGAACGTGTTCGCGGAGGCGGCTCCGCCGCCGCCCTCCGAGAGTTTCCTGGCCCGGCTGCAGGGCCTTCCGGGGGGAGGTGATCCGGACGGCGGTGGCTCGCCGTTCGGCGGGGGAGGACTCCTCGGCGCGGCCCCCGGAAGACCGGGCGTCGCCGGGGTCTTCGGCCTGAAGCGCGGTGAGCGCTTCGAGTTCGACTACGTCCCCTCCTCTTCCTCGCACGCCCCGATGCTGCCGCCGTCCGCGGAACGCGGCTTCCGCATACACGACGTCAGCCGGCACGAGGCCGAGCGGTCGGCCTCACGCGGGATGCGGTTCGCATTCGTCGCCGCCGGTGCGGTGTCGCTCGCCGCGGTCGCGCTGGGCGGCATCACGGCGGGCACCCCGGTCGACACCACGGACGCACGCGGTGGCACGGGGGCGGGCAGCAATGTGACCCCGATGCGTACGCAGGGGACGGGCGCCGCCACGGCCCCCGAGACCCAGCGGCGCCGTGGCGTCGGCCCGCTGCTCGCGCAGGGGCGGCAGTCGCTCGGTGACGCCCCGGTGGCCCCGACCGAGGTGTCCGCACCGCTGCTGCCGGGGGTACCGAGCCCTGCCGGTGCGGCGCAGACCATGCACGCGCTGACCACCCCCGTGATGGCGGGTGCCGCAGTGATGTCCCCGCTGATACGTCCGCTGACCGCGACCCCGCTGCTCACCCTGACCTCCTGGTCCGCGGCCCCCGAGGTCTCGTCCCACGGGCTGCTGGCCGCACCCCTGCCCGACACGGCCTCCGCTCCCCCCTCCCCCCACCCCTCCCGCTGACCGGCCCCTGCGCGACGGCCCGCGAACCTGGTTGAATCCGTGGTGGACCGCGTCCACGGCAGTCAGCCGCGCGCGGAGTCGACAACCGTGGCCACCGCCGACGAGGCCTGCCGCGTCGTGGCCAGCTGTGGGGAGAGCATGAACGAGGGGAAGCCCACGAAGCCGAAGTGGTGGAACCGCCCACGCCCGCAGACCCCTGCGGCGCCCGCACCGGAGGCGGCGGGGTCGCCGGAGGCTGCGCTGGGTTCGACGGCGGTCGCGGATGCCGCGGCGCTCGCAGCGGAGGCGGCGGCGCCCGCATCGGAGGCGGGGTCGCCGGAGGCTGCGCTGGGTTCGACGGCGGTTGCGGATGCCGCGGCGCTCGCAGCGGAGGCGGGGTCGCCGGAGGCTGGGCTGGGTTCGACGGCGGTTGTGGATGCCGCGGCGCTCGCATCGGAGGCGGCGGGGTCGCCGGAGGCTGGGCTGGGTTCGACGGCGGTTGTGGATGCCGCGGCGCTCGCATCGGAGGCGGCGGGGTCGCCGGAGGCTGCGCTGGGTTCGACGGCGGTTGTGGATGCCGCGGCGCTCGCATCGGAGGCGGCGGGGTCGCCGGAGGCTGCGCTGGGTTCGACGGCGGTTGTGGATGCCGCGGCGCCCGCTGCCGGTTCGCCGAAGTCCGGGGATACGACTCCGGATTCGCCGGAGGCTGCGGCTGCGGCCGCGGGCTCGACGGGAGGCGTCGACGCCGCGGCCGGATCGATTCGGGCTGTGGAGGGGGTTTCGGATCCAACGGCGGCCGCGGGCTCGACGGCGGTCGCCGACGCCGCGGCCGTGGATGCGGCGCCGCGACCCGTGGCCGGGGCGGCGGCGGGGGACGGCAGGGCGGCCCTGGCACATGACGGTGCCGACGGCGACTTCGAGTTGGAGCCGCCGGCCGGGGGTCGCGGCGGGACGGCCGCCTCCGAGGCCGCCGAGGAGCCGGGCGCCGGCGGCGACCGTGCGGTCGTCCCCGACGGTGACTTCGAACTGGGCCGGCCGGAAGGTTTTTCCGCTGACCGCGCGGCCGTTGCCGAGGGCGAGGACGCAGCCGGAAAGGTCGAGCCGGGGCGTCACGACGGTGACTTCGAGTTGAGGGCTCCGCAGGATACGGCCGGGGCCGCGGGCGGCCTCGCCGCCGCGGAGCCCGGTGCGCAGGAGCCCCGCACCGGAGGCGACTTCGAGCTGGACCCGCCCGCCGAGGCGGTTCCCTTCCCGGACGAGGCCTCCACTCCGCCCTCCGCCGAGCGTCCACGACCGCTGCACGACCCCGACCCCTACAGCACCCCGCCGTACGGCGAGCCCGGCCCCTGGGCCCCCGCTCCGCCGGTACAGCACCCGGCGGCCAGAGCCGCGCAGGGCACGGCGATACCGACGCCGACACCGCCCCACGCCACACCGCCGTCGGCCCCCACCCCGCCCGTCGCGGGTGCCCCCACCCCCCTGGCAGACCCCGGACCCCCGGCCGTCCCGGCACTCCTCTCCGCCCCCTGGCAGAACTACGACCCCTGGGCTCCCGGCCCCCTCCAGCAGACCGGGGCTGCTGTCGAGGGAGAGGGCAAGCGGCGTCGGCGCGTGCGCAGGCGGCTGGTGGGGGGTGCTGTGGTGCTGGCGCTCGTGTCCGGTGGGGTCGGTGGGGGGATCGGGGCGTACCTCGAACGCAACGGGGGCGTGGGGGGCGTAGAGCTGCCGCAGGCCGGGAAGGAGCCCGCCGGCCGGGCTCCGGGCAGTGTGGCCGGGATCGCCGCGCGGGCCCTGCCCAGTGTGGTGACCCTGCATGTGACCGGCGCCGACGAGTCCGGCACCGGGACCGGGTTCGTGCTCGACGACCAGGGTCACATCCTCACCAACAACCACGTCGTCGAACCGGCCGCCGGGTCGAACGGCGCCACCGGCGAGATATCCGTGACCTTCAACAGCGGCGACACCGCCAAGGCCACCGTCGTGGGCCGGGACAGCGGCTACGACCTCGCCGTCGTGAAGGTCAGCAATGTGCACGGACTCAAGCCCATGGCCCTCGGCAACTCCGACAACGTCCAGGTCGGCGACCCCGTCGTCGCCATCGGCGCCCCCTTCGACCTGGAGGGCACCGTCACCTCGGGCATCATCAGCGCCAAGGAACGCCCCATCACCGCCGGCGGCGACAGCTCCGACGGCAGCGATGTGTCGTACGTCGACGCGCTGCAGACCGATGCGCCGATCAACCCCGGCAACTCCGGCGGGCCCCTCCTCGATTCGAAGGCCCGTGTCATCGGCATCAACTCCGCCATCCGCTCCGCCGACAGCAGCTCCGACGACAGCGGCCAGGCCGGTTCCATCGGGCTCGGCTTCGCCATCCCCGTCAACCAGGCCAAGCGGGTCGCCGAGGAACTCATCAACACCGGCAAGGCCACCCACCCCGTCATCGGCGTCACCCTGGACATGGACTACTCCGGCGACGGCGCCCGCGTCGGCAGCAAGGCCTCCGGCGGCGGCCCCGCCGTCAGCAAGGGCGGCCCGGGCGACAAGGCCGGCATCAAGGCGGGCGACATCATCACCTCGGTGGACGGCGAGCGTGTGCACTCCGGCGAGGAGCTGATCGTCAAGACCCGCGCCCACCGCCCCGGCGACCTCCTGGAGCTGACCGTGCGGCGCGACGGCAAGGAGAAGAAGGTCTCGCTGGTGCTCGGTTCCGCCGACGGCGACTGATGGACACCAACCTCACAGGTACGACCCCCAACCACCGCCCACAAGGCAAACAACCCCCAAAACCGCGCAGGAAGACGCACGCGGAAACCCCGGGACAGTACCGGTCGTACGGGATCGCCGGGTACCGTGGATCCGGCCCGGACCACGGAAGACCCGCACAGACCACCGAGGGCCGAGGACCGAGGACATCGCAAGGAGCTTCAGGTGTTCAATGACATAGGACCGCTCGAGCTGGTGACGCTCGTTGTCCTTGCCGTGCTCGTCTTCGGTCCGGACAAGCTCCCGAAGTTCATTCAGGACGTCACACGGACGATCCGCAAGATCCGTGAGTTCTCGGAGAGCGCGAAGCAGGACATCCGCAGCGAACTGGGCCCGGAGTTCAAGGACTTCGAGTTCGAGGATCTCAACCCCAAGACGTTCGTCCGCAAGCACCTGGACAACGACGAACTGGGACTCAAGGAGATCCGCAACGGCTTCGACCTGAAGAAGGAGATGGCCGAGGTCACGGACGCCGTCCACGGCACCGAAGCGCCGTCCTCCTCGTCGTCCTCGTCCCCCTCTCCCTCCTCGTCCTCCGGTTCCACCGGCGGCCGCGTCGACATGACGAAGAAGCCCGAGGAAGACGACCGCCCGCCGTTCGACGCGGACGCCACCTGAGCCGTACGCCCCGGCTGATCCCCTGCGCCGTACCCGCGCCGCACGTGACGCGTTTCATAGTCCACGGCGCCCCTGCACGGCCTGAAACCCGCCCTCTGCGCGACCCACGCGCCCGGCGGTTTCCGTGCTGTCCTCAGCGGGGTGGCTATGCTGCCGAGTTGTTGTGCGGACCGTACTTCGAGGAGTAACGCCGCCCGAAGGGGGGCGGGCCGCTCCGGTCCGATGAGAACGAGGAGGCGTCCGGGCACATGGAGACGACGAGTCAGGCGGTCGCGCAGGCGCCGGCTGCGGAGGGACAGGAACAGCTGCCCTCCGCCCGGCGTACGGTCGACGGCTACCTGCTGGCGCCCTTCCCGTGGTACGGCCTCGACGAGGCCTTCACGGGCCCGCGCTGGCTGATGCAGGTCGGGACGGCGGCCGACGACGCCGTCGAACACGGTTCGATCGGACACGGCGACGAGCCCTCCGTGAAGAACGAGTACGCGGTCGGGACGGCCGGCGAGCCCAAGGAGAAGTTCGCGGTCGTGGTCACGGTCGCCGCCAACCCCGTGCGGCGCAGCGCCGACGGCACGGGGCTCCTGGAGGCCACCTCGGTGTCCTCGGCGGCCTGGCTCGCGGGTGTGGGGCTGCTGTCCTTCACCTGGCCGGGGCAGATGGACCACTCCCTGCGCGACGACTGGCTGGAGCAGCAGACCGAGACGGCCTGGGCCCTCGCGGACGACCTGGCCGGTCCTGACTGGTCGACGCTGTCGCTGCCGGTGGACGGCGTCCCGACGCCGTTCCACTACCGCGAGTCCGAGTTCGGCTGGGTCCTGGCGGGTTCCACGCAGCAAGGGGTGCACGTGGGGGCGTACGGGAGAGGCATGAGCGCATACGGCCTGGGCTTCGCCATGATCAAGGACATCAGCACGTACGCCTAGCCGGGGACACGGCAGAGGGGGCGCCGTCCGGCCGGACGGCGCCCCCTCTGCCGTAGGAGCCCTAGAACTTGTTCTTCGGGGTGATCCCCAGTGACAGGCCCGAAAGGCCGCGCTGGCGGCCGCCCAGCTTGCCCGCGATGCCCCGCAGGGCCGCACCCGCCGGGGAGTCGGGGTCGGTCAGGACCACCGGCTTGCCCTCGTCGCCCCCCTCGCGCAGGCGGACGTCGATCGGGATGGCGCCGAGGACCGGGACGGTCGCGCCGGTCGTGCGGGTGAGGCCGTCGGCGACCGTCTGGCCGCCGCCCGTGCCGAAGACGTCGACCATCTCGCCGCAGTGCGGGCAGGGCAGGCCGGACATGTTCTCGACCACGCCGACGATCTTCTGATGGGTCTGCACGGCGATCGAGCCGGCCCGCTCGGCGACCTCGGCGGCCGCCTGCTGCGGGGTCGTCACGACCAGGATCTCGGCGTTCGGGACCAGCTGGGCGACCGAGATGGCGATGTCGCCCGTGCCCGGCGGCAGGTCGAGGAGCAGGACGTCCAGGTCGCCCCAGTACACGTCCGCCAGGAACTGCTGCAGCGCGCGGTGGAGCATCGGGCCGCGCCACACCACCGGCGCGTTGCCCGGCGTGAACATGCCGATGGAGATGACCTTCACACCGTTGGCCGAAGGCGGCATGATCATGTTCTCGACCTGGGTGGGGCGCCCGTCAGCGCCCAGCATGCGCGGCACCGAGTGGCCGTAGATGTCGGCGTCGACGACACCCACCTTGAGGCCGTCGGCGGCCATCGCCGCCGCCAGGTTCACCGTCACCGAGGACTTGCCGACCCCGCCCTTGCCGGACGCGACCGCGTACACACGGGTCAGCGAGCCCGGCTTGGCGAAGGGCACCTCGCGCTCGGCCGTGCCGCCGCGCAGCGCGGCCGCCAGCTCCTTGCGCTGCTCGTCGCTCATGACGTCGAGGGTGACGTCGACGCGGGTGACGCCGTCGACCCGGGAGACCGCCTCGGTCACGCGCTGCGTGATGGTCTCGCGCATCGGGCAGCCGGAGACGGTCAGGTACACGGTGACCGCGACCGCCCCGTCCGCGCCGATCTCCACCGACTTCACCATCCCGAGCTCGGTGATGGGCCGGTTGATCTCGGGGTCGTTCACCGTCGCCAGTGCCTCGCGCACCGCGTCTTCGCTAGCCATAGGAACGATGGTACGGCTCGGTAGCCTGGGCCCGGAAAGCCCGTCAGCGGTCGTCTACGTCACGTCCGCGCGACCGTTCTGCCGGGAATACGGCATGTTCGTGGTGGCCGTCCTGCCGTCCCTCCAGTTCCTTGACCAGGTCCTGCAGCTCGGAGCGGATCCAGTCGCGGGTCGCCACCTCGCCGAGGCCGATGCGCAGAGCGGCGATCTCGCGGGTCAGATACTCGGTGTCGGCGATGGAGCGCTCGTTCTGCTTGCGGTCCTGTTCGAGGTTGACCCGGTCCCGGTCGTCCTGCCGGTTCTGCGCGAGCAGGATCAGCGGGGCCGCGTAGGAGGCCTGGAGCGACAGCATCAGGGTCAGGAAGATGAACGGGTAGTTGTCGAAGCGCAGCTCGTGCGGCGCGAAGACGTTCCACAGCACCCACGCGATGATGACGACCGTCATCCAGACGATGAACCGCCCGGTGCCCAGGAAGCGCGCGATGCGCTCCGAGAGCCGCCCGAAGGCCTCCGGGTCCCACTCGGGCAGGATCCGGCGGCGCGGCGGCCGCGGCTGGTCGAGGCGAGGGCGCGTGCGTGTGGTCGCCGTCGCACCCGCCGGGGTGCGCTCGCGGCCCATCTCGCGCTCAGGAGGCATGGGGGGCCGCCCCCTCGTCGTCCTCGAGGTGGAACTCGGTCTCCCGCCAGTCCTCGGGCAGCATGTGGTCCAGTACGTCGTCCACGGTCACCGCGCCGAGCAGCGACCCGGCCTCGTCGACGACGGGCGCCGCGACCATGTCGTACGCGGCGAAGAACCCGGCCACCAGGGGCAGCGCCGCGTCGGGGTCCAGGGGCTGCAGATCGTCGTCGATGATCGAGCTGACCAGGGTGTACGGCGGGTCGCGCAGCAGCCGCTGGAAGTGGACCGTGCCGAGGTACTTGCCGGTCGGCGTCTCGTCGGGCGGGCGGCAGACATAGACCTGCGCGGCGAGCGCCGGCGACAGATCGCGGTTGCGTACCCGCGCGAGGGCGTCGGCGACGGTCGCGTCGGGCCGCAGCACGATCGGCTCGGTCGTCATCAGACCGCCGGCCGTGTGCTCCTCGTACGACATCAGGCGCCGCATGTCGGCCGCGTCGGAGGGCTGCATCAGGCTCAGCAGCCGCTCCTTGTCGTCCTCGGGGAGCTCGGAGAGCAGGTCGGCCGCGTCGTCCGGGTCCATGGCCTCCAGGACGTCGGCGGCGCGCTCCTCCTTCAGCTTGCCGAGGATCTCGATCTGGTCGTCCTCGGGGAGCTCTTCGAGCACGTCGGCCAGGCGGTCGTCGTCGAGGGCGGCGGCGACCTCGGCGCGGCGCTTGGGGGAGAGGTGGTGCAGGACGTTCGCCAGGTCGGCGGGGCGCAGCTGCTCGAAGGTGGCGAGCAGACTCTCGGCGCCCTGCCCGTGCTCCTCCAGCGAGAAGCCGGTGACGGCCGACCACTCCACGGTCAGCGTCTCGCCCTTGACCCTACGGAAGGCGCCGCCCTTCTTGCCCTTGCGGACGAAGACACGGTCGACCTCCCAGTCCCGGCGGGCCGGGAGCTGCTGCACCGACACATCGAGGACGGTGACCTCCTCGCCGGTCTCCGCGAGTGTGACGCGCCGGTCGAGGAGTTCACCGAAGACGAGGCGCTCGGTGGGGCGCTGCTCGAAGCGGCGGACGTTGAGCACGCCGGTGGTGATGACCTGGCCGGACTCGATGCTGGTGATCCGGGTCATGGGCAGGAAGATGCGGCGCCGGCTGGGCAGTTCGACGACCAGCCCGAGCACGCGCGGGGGCCGCCGCCCGACGCGCAGCATGACGACCAGATCGCGCACACGGCCCACCTGGTCGCCGTTGGGATCGAAGGCGGCGACGCCGGCGAGGTGCGAGACGAAGATCCGGGGCGCGCCCGCTGCCATGGCTGCGGCTCCTTTGCGTACGGGTGTCCAGTGCTGCGTGTCGCTGCTGTGCATCTTTTCCGAATTGCCCGCTGGGATGGGCTTCAGGCTAGCCCGTACCCATCGGATCCGCCCTGGTGGAAGGTCCGGACGAACCGGCTCCGCTCGGCCGGAACGGCACCCGTTACTCTGCCGTACGCTGCTCGCGTCCCTCGACTGAAAGGCAGCCCCACCTGTGACTGCGATCGCCCTCGGCCGAACCCGTCGGACCTCGCTGGTGAGCGCGGTGTGCGCACTGGTCGTGACGGGGACGGGGCTGCTCGCGGGGTGCAGCGAGGACCCCGACGCGGGCACCAACGGGGTCGGCAAGCTGTCGGCCGGCAAGATCCAGTCGAAGACCAGGGCGGCCGCCGAATCCGCCGAAGCGGTGCGGCTCGCCGGGACCGTGGTGACCAACGGGCGGACGTACACGATCGACATGCGCCTGAAGTCCGGCGGCGGCAGCGGCTCGGTCACCTCCAAGGGGGTGGCCTTCGGGCTGCTGCGGATCGGCGAGCAGCTGTATCTGAAGGCCGGCGCGGAGTTCTGGAACCACGCGGACGGCAACACGTCGGCCGGGGGCTCACTCGACGGCAAGTATGTGAAGGTGCCGCAGGGCGACCCCTCGTACAAGAAGTTCAGCGGGTTCACGGACAAGGACGTCCTGCTCGACGGTCTGCTGACCCTGCACGGCACGCTCGCCACGGACGGCCACCACGAGCAGGCGGGCACCCGCACCATCCGCATCACCGGCGACCAGGGCTCCGGCGGCACCCTGGACGTGTCCCTGGAGGGCACCCCGTACCCCCTCCGCCTGCAACGCGCAGGCGGCGCCGGCACCCTCACCTTCTCCTCCTGGGGCAAGGACTTCCCCCTGACCCAGCCGAAGAAGGACGAGACGGTCGACTACGGCAAGAAACTCCCGACGTCGTGACCCCTGTGGGGGTCGCACAGCGCCCCGAAGGGGCTAGCGTCGGCGCTTCCGGAAGAGCAGCCGCGGCAACCCCGCAGGGATCGGCTGACGGGTCGTGGCCGGCGACGGCAGCGGCGCCTGAGCCAGACTGCCGTCGGGCAGCGGGCCCGACACCCCCGCGGGCTCGAGGCGGAGCACCCGGCACTCACGGGCCCAACGCGCCGTCATCGCCTCGCCGTCGGGCGCGTTCAGCCGCTTGCCCTTGAGCTCGGCGACGGCCGCCTCCCACTCCTCGGAACCCGGCGCCAGCTGCACGACCTTCGCCGGCCAGGATACCAGCCGCCCGCCCTTGTCCTTGCTGCGCACGGTCACCTCGGCGGAGCCGCCGTCGGCCAGCCCCGGCAGCGGCTGCTCACCCGGCCCGTCGCCGACGACGCAGGCGGCACCTTCGTGCCACACATGCCACAGCGCACGGGCCGCCGTACCGGCACCCTGGACCCAGATGAGGCCGGACTTCTTGGTGGCCTCCTCGACGAGGGCCTGGTCGAGCAGCTCGCTTGTCATGGGCCCAGCCTATCGAGGCGTCTCACAGCCAGCCGTTGCGCTTGAGCACCCGGTGGATGCCCACACACATGGCGACCGTGACGCTCAGCACCAGCGGGTAGCCGTACTTCCAGTGCAGCTCCGGCATGTAGTCGAAGTTCATGCCGTACACACCGGTCACCATCGTCGGTACGGCGATGATCGCGGCCCAGGCGGTGATCTTCCGCATGTCCTCGTTCTGCGCCACGGACGCCTGCGCGAGGTTGGCCTGGAGGATCGAGTTGAGCAGCTCGTCGAAGCCGATGACCTGCTCCTGGACCCGGGCGAGGTGGTCGGCGACGTCCCGGAAGTACTTCTGGATGTCGGGGTCGACCAGCCGCATGGGCCGCTCGCTCAGCAGCTGCATGGGGCGCAGCAGCGGCGCCACCGCCCGCTTGAACTCCAGCACCTCGCGCTTGAGCTGGTAGATCCGCGCCGAGTCCACACCGCGCGAGACACCGCCCCGGCGCCCCGGCGAGAACACCTCGGTCTCCACCTCGTCGATGTCGTCCTGGACGGCGTCCGCGACCGCGACATAGCCGTCGACGACATGGTCGGCGATCGCGTGCAGCACCGCCGAGGGGCCCTTGGCGAGCAGCTCGGGGTCGTCCTGCAGCCGGTGCCGCAGCGCCCGCAGGGAACCCTGGCCGCCGTGCCGGACGGTGATGAAGAAGTCCCGCCCGGTGAAGCACATGACCTCGCCGGTCTCCACGACCTCGCTGTTGGCGGTCAGCTGGTCGTGCTCGACGTAGTGGATGGTCTTGAAGACGGTGAACAGGGAGTCGTCGTACCGCTCCAGCTTGGGCCGCTGGTGGGCCTGGACGGCGTCCTCGACGGCCAGCGGGTGCAGCCCGAACTCGCGGGCGATACCGGCGAATTCGGCCTCGGTCGGCTCGTGCATCCCGATCCACACGAAGCCCCCGTCGCGGCGCACCAGGCGCATCGCCTCGTGCGGGGTCATCGGGTTGCCGGTGTCGACGCGGGCCCCGTCGCGGTAGACGGCGCAGTCGACGACCGCGGACGGCGTCGAAGGGTCGCGCGTCGTGTCGTACACGCCGGTGTCCTTGCGCAGGGAGATGCGGGACGGCCGGACCGCGGCGCGGAGGTCACGGATCATCGACATGGCTGGCTCCTTCGTGACAGGCAACGCAAGGCGCCGACGACGGGTGGAACTGCCCGGAATGGGGACGTCCTGACTTCGCGTGTTTGGCACGTCCACAAAGCGGGGAGCACCGCACCATCGCGGTGGCGAGCTTCGTTACTGATTCAGATCAGACAGATCAGGCACAACGAAGTGCTCTTCCGCAGGAAGACGTGAGCGTGAAAGGCGGCGGTCAGCCGGAGCCGGATCAGCTGTATCAGCGGCGGGAAGAGCGAGTGGTACTGCACGGGTGACTTCGATCCATGACAGCCCCACCTCCTCCGGCCGGTCCCTCGTAAGGGAGTCTCAATCGGCGTCGGGACTCGATCGCGACGCCTCGGCGTGCTGCCCGAACGACCGGGCCAGAGTATCAGTCGCCCAAACTGTCAAGGTGCCGCTTTGCCCGGTGCTGACGAGTTCTATGCTCGCCGCATGGTTGATGTTCTCCCCCTCGTCGAGGCCCGGTTGCGCAGCGCGCTGGGCGAACCGGACGCCCGCGCGGCGGTCACGTTCCTGGGCACGGACCGCATCGAGGTACTGCGTTTCCGGGACGACTCCGGGGACGGGGGCATCGTCCGCTACGCCACCCTCGGCATGTCCGCACAGCCGATGAGCGACCCCACCGCGGTGCTCGCCGACCCGGTCAAGGGCCCGCGCGCGGAGTTGATCCTCTCGGTGCGCGGCGGCCTCGCGGACACCGACAAGGCGCTGCGCCCGCTCGCCGTGCTCGCCGCGTCCCCGCAGGTCGAGGGCGTGATCGTGGCGCCGGGTGCCTCGCTCGACGTCGGCGAACCCCTGTGGCCCGGTGCCCCGTTCAGTTCCGTGCTGGTCGCCGAGCCGGGCGGCCTGGTCGAGGACCTCGATCTCGACGAGCCTCTGGATCCGGTGCGCTTCCTGCCCCTGCTGCCCATGACGGCGAACGAGGCCGCCTGGAAGCGCGTGCACGGCGCCCAGGCCCTCCAGGAGCGGTGGCTGACGAACGGCACGGACCTGAGGGATCCGTCCCGCAGGTCCGTCCCGCTGGACTGAACGCCGAGTGAGCAAGCTCACCAACACACGGCCACGAGCGGTCAGTTGGCAAAGGCCGCGGCACCGCACATGCCGAACCGGTGGTGAGGGTTCCGGTGAAGGGTTCCGTCCGGACGGGTGATCGTCCTTGACGTGGCGGAGCGGGGGTAGGACCGTGGGGCCCTATGAGGGGCGAACCCAGTTGCCCGAAGTGTGGTGGCCGGGTCAGGGCTCCCGGACTCTTCTCCGACACCTGGCAGTGCGATGTGCACGGCACCGTGCATCCGCTGCAGCCCGTGATCCCGCCCAGCGTCGAGGCCCTCAGCGTGGTGGTGCATCGCACGCAGGTGCCGGTGTGGATGCCGTGGCCGCTGCCGATCGGCTGGCTGTTCACGGGCGTGGCCTGCGCGGGTGACGACCGCCATGGCGGCCGCGCCACCGCCGTGGCGTGCTCGGGCCCGGGACCGCTCGGTGGCATAGGGGAGCTGATCCTGGTCGCCGAGGAACTCGGGGTGGGGCTCGGTGCGCGGTACGCGGGAATCGACGGTCCGGACCCGGGGCCGTACATGAACGTGGAGAAGCCCGCTCAGGCGAAGGTGCTGGCCGGCGGGCGGCCCACCCCGCTGTGGCATGTCGCCGGCAGCCCCGACGACCGGGCGGTGTTCGCGGGCGAGGCGCGGGGGCTGTGGCTGTGGGCGGTGGTGTGGCCCGAGCAGTCCGGGTTGCTGATGTACGACGAGCTGGTGCTGACGGATTTGCGGGATGCGGGGGCGGAGGTCGAACTGGTGCCCTGCGGGGCGCTGTCGCCGCGCTTGCTTGAGCCGTAGCGCCGGGTCGCTGCGCTTGCTTGAGCCGTGCGCCCACCGGGGCAGGGGTGCTGGTTTGTGGGCGGCTGCGGGTTGTCTGTGGCTTGTCGGGCCACGCGGCGGACCCGCAGATCGAAACAGCCCCGCGCCCCTGGGCGGCGGTTTCGGTAGGGGGCGATCGGGCTGTGCGGGTGTGACAGGGGACGTTGAAAATCCGGTTATCCTTGAGCGGTCCCTTTCGTGCCGTCACCGCTTGGAGTCTGCGTAGTGCGTATCGATCTGCACGCCCACTCCACTGCTTCCGACGGTACGGACACCCCGGCTGAGCTGGTGCGGAATGCTGCCGCGGCCGGGCTGGACGTGGTGGCGTTGACCGATCACGACACCACTCGGGGGTATGCCGAGGCGATCGCCGCGGTGCCGGCGGGTCTCACGCTGGTCACCGGTGCCGAGTTGTCCTGCCGGGTCGACGGCATCTCCATGCACATGCTCGCCTACCTCTTCGATCCCGAGGAGCCGGCGCTGCTCGCCGAGCGGGAGCTGGTGCGGGACGACCGGGTGCCACGGGCCAAGGGCATGGTCGCCAAGCTGAACGGGCTGGGCGTGCCGGTCACCTGGGAGCAGGTCGAGCGGATCGCCGGGGGCGGTTCCGTCGGGCGGCCGCATGTCGCGACCGCGCTCGTGGAGCTGGGCGTCGTACCGACCGTGAGCGAGGCGTTCACCGGGGACTGGCTGGCCGACGGCGGGCGGGCCTTCGTCGAGAAGCACGAGACGGATCCCTTCGAGGCGATCCGGCTGGTCAAGGCCGCGGGCGGGGTCACCGTCTTCGCGCACCCGGGCGCCAGCAAGCGCGGCCGTACGGTGCCGGAGTCCACGATCGCCGAGATGGCCGCCGCCGGGCTCGACGGCATCGAGGTCGACCACATGGACCACGACGAGGAGACCAGGGCGCGGCTGCGCGGGCTGGCCAAGGAACTGGGGCTGCTGACCACCGGGTCCAGCGACTACCACGGCAGCCGGAAGACCTGTGTGCTCGGCGAGTACGTCACGGATCCCGAGGTCTACGGGGAGATCACGCGACGGGCGACCGGGGCGTTCCCGGTGCCGGGGACCGGCGGAGCCTGAGGAACCCCTCCACACCCCCCGTTCCCGTCCCTCACCTTTTCCTGCAAGGCGTGTAGCTCACCCATGTTCGACGTCGCCGTCTTCGGCTCCCTGTTCCTGACCCTTTTTGTCATCATGGATCCCCCCGGGATCACCCCGATCTTCCTTGCGCTGACCGCCGGGCGCCCCGGCAAGGTGCAGAAGCGGATGGCCTTCCAGGCCGTGTGCGTGGCGGGCGGTGTGATCACCGTCTTCGGGCTGCTGGGGCACCAGATCCTCAACTATCTGCATGTCTCCGTGCCCGCGCTGATGATCGCGGGCGGGCTGCTGCTCCTGCTCATCGCCCTCGACCTGCTCACCGGCAAGACCGACGAGCCGAAGCAGACCAAGGACGTCAATGTGGCGCTCGTACCGCTGGGCATGCCGCTGCTGGCCGGCCCCGGCGCCATCGTGTCCGTCATCCTCGCCGTCCAGAAGGCCGACAGCGTCGCCACGCAGACGTCGGTGTGGATGGCGATCCTCGCCATCCATGTCGTGCTGTGGCTGGTGATGCGGTATTCGCTGCTGATCATCCGGGTCATCAAGGACGGGGGCGTGGTCCTGGTGACGCGGCTCGCGGGCATGATGCTCTCCGCGATCGCCGTGCAGCAGATCATCAACGGCATCACGCAAGTGATCAAGGGCGCCTGAGCCCCGCGATGCGCCGGGCATGCGCAGAGCCCCCGCACGGCGTCGATGCCGTACGGGGGCTCTGAAGCTGCTGCGGTGATCCGCGTCGTGGTCGTTATGTCTTGGTCGTCACGTCTTCGCGTCGGTGTTAGGCGGCCGAGTCCTCGGCCGGACGGATCCAGAGGCGCTGCCCGATGGCCGCGGCCTGCTGAACGATCCGGTTGACGGAGGCGGCGTCCACGACGGTGCTGTCCACGGTCGTGCCGTCGACCTCGTCGAGTCGCATGATTTCGAAGCGCATGGCCTCTCCCTTCGTCTCGCTGTGTTCCATAGCAGTCAACGGGCTGCGTGTTACAAACATTCCCTACGCTAAAGAAATTTTTCGAACGTCTAACTACTCGGCGGTAAGGAACCGCCGAGGAGGCAGCGCAGACCGACCGGGACCAGTTGTGTTCGCAGCGTGACCGCCGGGACAATGAAGGCGATGAACGACGACCTCGCGGCCCTCAGCGCCCGCATCGACCGCACGAACGAGCTGCTGCAGCGCATGCTCGCCGAGGTGGCGAAGACGCCCTCGACCCATGCGATCTTCGTCGACGCGGGATACCTGTATGCGGCTGCGGGCCGGCTGGTGGCGGGGACGGAGGACCGGCGTGCCTTCGACCTGGACGCCGAGGGCCTGATCGAGGCGCTCATCGACCGGGCCCGCACGATCTTCGCGGACAGCCGGCTGCTCCGCGTCTACTGGTACGACGGCGCGCGCCGCCGCATCCACACCGCCGAGCAGCAGTCGATCGCCGAACTCCCCGATGTGAAGGTCCGGCTGGGCAACCTGAACGCCAACAACCAGCAGAAGGGCGTCGACTCGCTGATCAGGACGGACCTGGAGTCACTCGCCAGACACCGGGCGATCAGCGACGCGGCACTGCTGGGCGGCGACGAGGACCTGGTGTCGGCGGTCGAGGCGGCGCAGGGGTACGGGGCGCGCGTCCACCTGTGGGGCATCGAGGCACCCGAGGGGCGCAACCAGGCGGAGCCCCTGCTCTGGGAGGTCGACAGCCAGCGCACCCTCGACCTCGACTTCTTCAAGCCGTACGTCTCCCGGCGCACCGCGGCCGCCTACGAGGCCACCGCCGCCCGGCCCGGCCGTGAGGACGTCCGCTTCGTCGGCGCGCAGATCGCGGCGAAGTGGCTGGCCGCACGGGGCCGCGACTCCCTGGCGGAACTGCTGCCCGGCCACCCCTATCTGCCGGGCTCGGTGGACCAGGACCTGCTGGTGGAGGCGGAGGGACTGCTGCAGTACTCCCTGCGCGGCCAGGCGGACCTGCGGCGCGCCCTGCGGGACGGGTTCTGGGAGCACCTGCAGGGGCAGTACTAGCGGCTGCGCCTAGGGGAGGGCTTGCGCGCGGTCCCAGAAGTCCGCGAAGGCGCGCGCCGTGTCCAGGGGCCGGTCGGTGTTGGGGGAGTGTTCGGCGCCCTGGACGATGGTGCGGTGCGCGTGGAGGCGCAGCGCCATGTCGTCGAGCAGGGGCACCGGCCAGGTGTCGTCGCTGGAACCCGACAGGACGTGGAACGGCAGCGGCACGGCGGCCAGCTCGGCCACGCGGTCCGGTTCGACGCACAACTGGCGTCCCGTCGCGAGGAGTTGGGCCGGCTTGTTGCCGAGCCAGCGGCGCCGCAGGTCGTCCCGGTCGTCGAGGCCGCCGTCCAGTTCCCCGGGCTCGCCGGTCTCGGTCTCCTCCGGCGGCTCCATGGCCTGGATCGCCTCCCACACCTCGGCCATGTTCATCACGGCGAGAGCGTCACGGAGCAGCTTGACGCGCTGCTGCTGGGAGCCGGAGATCTGGGCGGGGCCGGAGGCCATGAGAGTGAGCGAGAGGAAGGGGGAGTGGTCCAGCAGGACCGCGGCCCGTGCGATCTGCCCGCCCAGGGAGTGGCCGACGAGGTGCACGGGGGTGCCGAGCGCGGCGGCCTGGGCGAGCACGTCCCGCGCCAACTCGTCCTGGGCGTAGGCCGATTGGTCGGTCTCCGGACCGTCGGACTCGTACTGCCCCCGTCCGTCCACCGCGACGGTGCGGTAACCGCGGGCCGCGAGCGGCTCGTGCAGCGGGTTGTAGTCCTCCTTGCTGCCGGTGAACCCGGGCAGCAGCAGCGCGGTTCCCTTGGCGGCGACACCGTCCGCCACGGGCGCGTCGACGACGGCGAATTCCCCGCGCGCGGTGCGCAGCGAGTACGCGCGGGCGCCGGGAGGCGGGGTGAAGGTCGGGGGCCTGCTCATGGGGTGAGGTTATCCGCCTCGGGTGTCCGGGAGGAGGACGGGCTGCGGCATCCAGCCGCAGGCACACAGGCCGACGGCCCGGCCCCTCCCGTGAGGTGGGGGGACCGGGCCGTCGGTGGGTGAGCGCATCAGCTCTCCGCGGGCTCCGCGGCGGCCGTGGCCTTCCGCGTGCGGCGCACCCGGGGCTTCGCCTCGGCGGCGGCCTCGGCGGGCACCGCGGCCTGCGCCGGGATCTCGGCCACGGCGGCGGCCTTGCGGGTACGGCGGGGCTTCGCCTCCTCGGTGGTCTCCGCGGCGGCGGCCGTCTTGCGGGTGCGGCGCGGCTTGGCCTCCGTGTCGACCGCGGCCTCGGGGGCTGCGGCCGCCTTGCGCGTACGACGCGGGTTCGCCACCTCCGGCGCCGGGGCGGCGTCGGCGGACTCGGCGACCTTGCGGGTACGGCGACGAGGCGCGGCCTCGGCGGTTTCCACGGCGGCGGCCGTCTTGCGGGCGCGGGTGCGCGGCTTGGCCTCCGTGCCCTCGACGGTGTCGACCACGGCCTCCGCAGCCTTCCGCGTCCGCGGCTTGGCCTCGGGCTCCTCGGCGGCCTGCGCCGGGATCTCGGCCACGGCAGCGGCCTTGCGGGTACGGCGGGGCTTCGCCTCCTCGGTGGTCTCCGCGGCGGCAGCCGTCTTGCGGGTGCGACGCGGCTTGGCCTCGGTGGCTTCCGCCGTGTCGACCGCGGTCTCCGCAGCGGCCGTTGCCTTACGGGTGCGGGGCTTGGCTTCGGTCGCTTCGGCGGTGTCGACCGCGGTCTCCGCGGCGGCAGCCGTCTTGCGGGTCCGCGTGCGGGGCTTGGCCTCGGTCGCCTCGGTGACGGTGGGCTCCGCGGCGGCCGTCGCCTTGCGGGTCCGGGTGCGCGGCTTGGCTTCGGTGGCCTCGGCGGTGTCGATCGCCGCCTCTGCAGCGGCCGTCGCCTTGCGGGTCCGGGTGCGCGGCTTGGCTTCAGTCGCTTCGGCGGTGTCGACCGCGGTCTCCGCGGCGGCAGCCGTCTTGCGGGTCCGCGTGCGGGGCTTGGCCTCGGTCGCCTCGGTGACGGTGGGCTCCGCGGCGGCCGTCGCCTTGCGGGTCCGGGTGCGCGGCTTGGCTTCGGTCGCTTCGGCGGTGTCGACCGCGGTCTCCGCGGCGGCAGCCGTCGCCTTGCGGGTACGGCGGCGCGGTGCGGCCTCCGTCGGCTCCGGGGCCGACTCGGCGGTGTCGACCGCGGTCTCCGCGGCGGCCGTGGCCTTGCGGGTCCGGGTGCGCGGCTTGGCCTCGGTCGCTTCGGCGGTGTCCACCGCGGTCTCCGCGGCGGCAGCCGTCGCCTTGCGGGTACGGCGGCGCGGTGCGGCGGCGGGGGCCTCGGGCGCCGTGACGGCCGGGGCTTCCTCTGCCGACAGAGCCTCAGCGGCCAGCGGCTCCGCGGCCGGCGTGCTCTCCGCGGACCTGCGGGTGCGGCGGCGGCGCGGCTTCGGGGCCTCGGGGGCGTCCAGTGCGGGGCCCTCCGCCGCCGTGACGGCGGCTTCCGCGGCCTCGGGGGCCGTGGTCGTGGCCGGCACCGGCTCCGAGGCACCGCCGCGGGTGCGGCGACGGCGACGCGGGGTGCGGGGACCGGCGGTCTCCTCGGACGGCGAGAGAGCCGTCGAGGCCTCCGGAGCGGCCGTGGCGTCCAACTGCGCCCCGCCGCGCGTACGGCGGCGGCGACGCGGCGTACGCTCCGGGCGCTCGCGCTCGGTGGACCGGGACTCGCCCCGGCCACCCCGCTCGGGGCGGCCACCGCGACCGCCGCGTGCCCCGCGGCCTCCGGTCTCGCCCAGGTCCTCGAGCTCCTCCGCGTCCAGCCCGGCACGCGTGCGCTCGGCGCGCGGCAGAACACCCTTGGTGCCCGCCGGGATGTTCAGTTCCTCGAAGAGGTGCGGGGAGGTCGAGTACGTCTCCGGCGGGTCGTTGAAGCTCAGCTCCAGCGCCTTGTTGATCAGCTGCCAGCGTGGGATGTCGTCCCAGTCGACGAGCGTGATCGCGATGCCCTTGGCGCCCGCGCGGCCCGTACGGCCGATGCGGTGCAGGTACGTCTTCTCCTCTTCGGGAGACTGGTAGTTGATGACGTGCGTCACGCCTTCGACGTCGATGCCGCGGGCGGCGACGTCGGTGCAGACGAGGACGTCCACCTTGCCGTTGCGGAAGGCGCGCAGCGCCTGCTCGCGGGCGCCCTGGCCGAGGTCGCCGTGGACCGCGCCGGCCGCGAAGCCGCGCTGCTTGAGCTGGTCGGCGAGGTCGGCCGCGGTGCGCTTGGTACGGCAGAAGACCATGGCCAGTCCCCGGCCGTCGGCCTGCAGTATGCGCGCGACCATCTCGGGCTTGTCCATGTTGTGCGCGCGGTACACGTGCTGCGAGGTGTTCGCGACCGTCGCGCCCTCGTCGTCCGGCGCGGTGGCGCGGATGTGCGTGGGCTGCGACATGTAGCGGCGCGCGAGACCGATGACCGCGCCCGGCATGGTCGCCGAGAACAGCATCGTCTGACGGCGCGCCGGCAGCAGGTTGATGATCTTCTCGACGTCGGGCAGGAAGCCCAGGTCGAGCATCTCGTCGGCCTCGTCGAGGACGAGCGCCTTGACGTGCTTGAGGTTGAGCTTCTTCTGGCCCGCGAGGTCCAGCAGCCGGCCCGGGGTGCCGACGACCACGTCGACGCCCTGCTTGAGGGCCTCGACCTGGGGCTCGTAGGCCCGGCCGCCGTAGATGGCGAGAACGCGTACGTTGCGCACCTTGCCCGCGGTCAGCAGGTCGTTGGTGACCTGTGTGCACAGCTCGCGCGTGGGGACGACGACGAGCGCCTGCGGGGTGTCGGTGAGGTCCTCGGGCTTCGCGCGGCCCGCCTCCACGTCCGCGGGGACGGTGACGCGCTCGAGGAGCGGGAGGCCGAAGCCCAGCGTCTTGCCGGTGCCGGTCTTGGCCTGGCCGATGACGTCCGTGCCGGAGAGGGCGACGGGGAGGGTCATCTCCTGGATGGGGAAGGGGGTGATGATGCCGACGGCCTCGAGGGCCTCGGCGGTCTCGGGAAGGATGCCGAGATCTCTGAACGTGGTAGTCAGGGTGCTGCCTCTTCTGTGTGCGCGGTGCGAGGCGAGCGCGGGGGGTCTTTGACGGACCGTGCCGGGGACGTCGGCGGCCTTACGGGCTTGCCGTAGGGCACGGGACCACTGCCGACGCTCTAGCGCTCGTACCGCTGAGGGTGTCCCTCCGGACGCCGTACGCAATGTGCCGTACGGGCTTGGAGGGCTGTCGGGTCGGAGCCGATCGGGCCACCGACCGGGCATCCTCATACGTGCGGCCCGTCGAGTACTCGGCAGGCGCATTACCACCATACCCCGGAATCACGCACATGCGATGGCCGATTTGGTCACGTAGTCGTCATCACACTGATTGACCAGGGACTTCCAGGGCTCGGCAAGCGGACTATTGTGCGCTTCATGACGACGCCTGACAACACCTCTGACGCACCCGCCGAGCAGACCGGAGTGGCCGCCCAGGACTGGGGCCGGGCCGCCGCGGACCCCCAGTACCGGGCAGCGGTCGTCGACCTCCTCGGTGCCCTCGCGTACGGCGAACTCGCGGCGTTCGAGCGGCTCGCGGAGGACGCCAAGCTGGCGCCGACGCTGGCGGACAAGGCGGAGCTGGCCAAGATGGCCTCGGCGGAGTTCCACCACTTCGAGCGGCTGCGCGACCGGCTCACGGAGATCGGCGAGGAGCCCACGCGCGCGATGGAGCCGTTCGTCGCCGCGCTGGACGGCTTCCACAAGCAGACGGCGCCCTCGGACTGGCTGGAAGGGCTCGTGAAGGCCTACGTCGGCGACTCGATCGCCAGTGACTTCTACCGCGAGGTGGCCGCACGGCTCGACTCGGACTCGCGTGAGCTGGTGCTGGCCGTCCTCGACGACACCGGGCACGCCGGTTTCGCCGTGGAGAAGGTGCGCGCCGCGATCGACGCCGACCCGCGCGTGGGCGGCCGTCTCGCCCTGTGGGCCCGGCGTCTCATGGGCGAGGCCCTGTCGCAGTCCCAGCGGGTGGTCGCGGACCGCGACGCACTGTCGACGATGCTCGTCGGTGGCGTCGCGGACGGCTTCGACCTCGCCGAGGTCGGCCGGATGTTCTCGCGGATCACCGAGGCCCACACCAAGCGGATGGCCGCCCTGGGGCTCGCCGCCTAGCTCTCGCTTCCCTGGTCGTCCTCGTCGTCCCGGTCGGGGTCACGCCGGCGCTGATCGCCGGCGGAGTCTCCCGGCCGGGCGCACCAGCAGGGAGAGCGAGGCCGCGGAGACGATCGCCGCGCCGAGCAGGATCAGCAGGAAGTTGCCGGGGTCCAGCGCGCTGTGGGTGACGAAGGCGCCGAAGAGGGCTCCGGCGACACCGGTCGCGAGCACCAGCGAACGGGTCGGCAGACGGTCGGACAGACGGCGGATCGCCGCCCCTGCCAGCACGAGACCGAGAAGTGCGGAGCCGAGCGCTTCGAACAACATCTTGGAGTCCCTCCCACACGGCCACACTGCCCATCACGGTCGTAGCCCGTCATACCCGTGACCTGCGGAATGCAATCCTCCCCTGTGCGCGAGTTGTGCTCCACCTGTGGAGAAAAAAATCTTGCGGGGAAGCGAGAGGGGCCCGGCGGCCATCGGCCGCCGGGCCCCTCTCCAGTGATGTGCTCGTTGTGCGCCTACAGCGCTCCGAAACCCACCTTGCGCGGGGCCGGCTCGCCGAGCTCGACGTAGGCGAGGCGCTCGGCCGGGACGAGGACCTTGCGGCCGTGCTCGTCCACGAGGGTCAGCAGCTGCGACTTCCCGGCCAGTGCCTCGGCCACGACCCGCTCGACCTCCTCGGCACTCTGACCGCTCTCCAGAACGATCTCGCGGGGCGCGTGCTGCACGCCGATCTTGACCTCCACGGCTATGTCCCTCCGACGGTCAGTGAAGTGCGCGACCTTTACGCGCCGTACCCAGCACACATTAGCCCGGTGAGGGGACGTACACCCTCCGCGCCTGCACGCCAGGAGCGAACAGCGGACGGGAACAAACGCCCTGTACGCGTGCGTGCGGGTCAGTGGTGCTGCTCGGTGCCGTGCAGCGGGAAGCCCGCGATACCGCGCCAGGCGAGCGAGGTCAGCAGCTGCACCGCCTGGTCGCGCGGCACGCTGCGGTCGCTGTGCAGCCAGGACCGGGCCACCACCTGGGCGAGGCCGCCGAGACCGGAGGCCAGCAGCATCGCCTCAGCGGGTGAGAGGCCGGTGTCCTCGGCGATCACGTCACGGATCGCCTCCGCGCACTCGTTCGTGACCTTGTCGACGCGCTCGCGCACCGCGGGCTCGTTCGTCAGGTCCGACTCGAAGACCAGGCGGAAGGCGCCGCCGTCGTCCTCGACGTAGGCGAAGTAGGCGTCCATCGTCGCCCGCACGCGCTGCTTGTTGTCGCTCGTCGAGGCGAGCGCCCCGCGAACCGCCCCGATCAGCGACTCGCAGTGCTGGTCCAGCAGTGCGAGATAGAGGTCGAGCTTGCCCGGGAAGTGCTGGTAGAGCACCGGCTTGCTGACGCCGGCGCGCTCCGCGATGTCGTCCATCGCGGCCGCGTGGTACCCCTGCGCCACAAAGACTTCCTGTGCGGCGCCCAGCAACTGGTTCCGTCGGGCACGGCGCGGCAGGCGCGTGCCCCGCGGGCGTGCCGCCTCTGTCTGCTCGATGGCTGTCACGCCGCCTCCCAAAATCGTCCACATGCGGTGTGCGCCGCGCCGCCATCGTACTTTTCGGTAACCCTGTCGTGCGCGGTGCGAGCGCAGAATTTCACGGACCGGACGGCGGCGATAGCCATACAGAGGGTTTCAAAGCAGGCCGAAGCGGGCAGCGGGTTGCCCCGTTCCAGCTCAGCGGCACCCTCCGCCGCCCCGTAAGCGCTTGTCAGCGGTAGTCGTCCTCGTCGATGGAGACGACGCGGCGCTGCTCGACGAGGTCGGCCTCGTTCGCGCGGGCCGGGTCCACGTCCTCGAGAGGGTCGTCGCGGTCGGGCACGAGGTGGGCGTACTGTTCCGCGGCGTCGTTCTCGGGGGCCTCGACGTCGATCTCCTGGGCTTCCTGCGTGTCCTCGTCCCCGAACGTCTCGGGATCGGTGGGGTCTACGGCCATGGCTGGGCTCCCTTCCTACGACTGTCCCTGGAAGAAGCAGGGACCACAGCGGGTGCCCTCTTTAAGAGCCTAGGAGACACCCGATCCGGACGCTATGTGTTGCGCATGCGATCTGTGACGGCGAACACATGAGTCACTGCGTGATCGTCTCGTAACATTGCCGCATGTCTTCGACCGAGCTGCCCTCCGTGCCGGCGACCACAGCGCTCCCGAAGGTGGCGCCCGTCAGGGTCGCGGACGGTGAGCGGCTCAGGTCGGTCGGGCTGCCGGGGATCACGCTGTCGGTGCGGTCGAGACCGCCGGCCCGTGAGGGACTGCCGCCCGCCCTGTACGTCCACGGCCTCGGCGGCTCCTCGCAGAACTGGTCGGCGCTGATGCAGCAGCTTGAGGGCGTCGTCGACGGGGAGGCGATCGACCTGCCCGGCTTCGGCGACTCCCCGCCGCCGGACGACGGCGACTACTCGGTGACCGGGCACGCGCGCGCGGTCATCCGTTTTCTGGACGCCGCCGGACGCGGACCCGTGCACCTCTTCGGCAACTCGCTCGGCGGTGCCGTCACCACCCGCGTCGCGGCCCTGCGGCCCGACCTCGTACGGACGCTCACGCTGGTGTCGCCGGCGCTCCCGGAGATCCGCGTCCAGCGGACCGCGGTCCCCACGGCGCTGCTGGCGCTGCCCGGTGTCACCGCACTCTTCACCCGGTTCACCAAGGAGTGGTCCGCGGAGGAGCGGGTCCGCGGGGTGACGGCGCTCTGCTACGGCGACCCCGGGCGGGTGACGCCGGAAGGTTTCCGCAATGCGGTCGAGGAGATGGAGCGGCGCCTGCAGCTGCCGTACTTCTGGGACGCTTTGACGCGCTCCGCGCGCGGGGTGGTGAACGCCTACACGCTGGGCGGCCAGCACGGTCTGTGGCGCCAGGCCGAGCGCGTCCTCGCCCCGACCCTGCTCGTCTACGGCGGCCGGGACCAGCTCGTCGGCTTCCGCATGGCCCAGCGGGCGGCCCGCGCCTTCCGCGACTCCCGTCTGCTCACCCTGCCGGAGGCGGGGCATGTGGCGATGATGGAATACCCGGACACGGTGGCCCGGGCCTTCTGTGAACTCCTCGGCGAAACGGGGCAGTTGGCCGACGGAGTCCCGTCCGGCGAACCCGCGGCCGCGGTCTCTGTCGACGGAGGTGGTCCGGTCGTCGACGACGGTGAGGCCGCCGCCGAGAGCGCGGGGAGCTGAGGGCCGACGTGGGACGCCACAGCCGCCGCGGGGGCGCCGCCGCGAAGGGTGACGCCGGTGACATAGGGGCCGGGGGCCGCCGGGTGCCCGGGCCGTCGGGCGGGCAGCAGCGGGCTCCGGGGTACGGGACGCCGAGGACGGGGGACGGTACGCCTGCCCATGGGGTGCCGCGGTTCCCCGACGGCACCCCCGCGCACGGCACCCCCCAGGTCCGGGGCGGTCACCCCGAGCAGCGTGAAGCCGGTGGCGGATGGGGTGAGTTGAGGGGGCCCGGCAGCGGTGCCGGTCCCCGTGTCGCCATACCGCGGCAGCGGCAGTCGCCGCCCCGTGGGCCGCGGCAGGACTATCTCGACGCCTTCGACGAGGACGACGACGTCTTCGCGCCCCGCACCGGTGTCTCGGCGCACGCCTCGGACCCGTACACCTCCGTTACCGACCGGGACCCCCGCACCGGTGTCGGCGTGCCCTCCGAGACCGACGACGACGCGCCGCCGACGGGCGTGCCCGCGCAGACCAGGGGCGGCAAGGGGCGGACATTCACCGGTATCGCGGCCGCCGCCGTCACCACCGTGCTGGCCGTCGTCGTCGCCGGCCAGGTCACGCACGGACGCGAGAACACCGGCGTGGGGACGCAGTCGGCCACCGACCAGGCGCGGGACGCCCGGGACTCGGGGCCCTCGCCGACCTCCTCGCCCAGCGTGGCGACCCTGACGTACGCGCAGGCGATGGGGGAGAAGTACCCGCTCAGCGCCACGCTCAAGGGGCCGGGGAAGTTCGATGCGGTCCCCGGGGTCGACAAGGCGCCGGGCACGGGACAGAAGTACACCTACCGGGTGGACGTGGAGCAGGGGCTCGGGCTCGACGGCGCGCTCTTCGCCCAGGCCGTGCAGAAGACGCTCAACGACCCCCGGAGCTGGGCCCACAACGGTGCCCGCACCTTCGAGCGCATCTACACCGGCAAACCCGACTTCGTGATCACGCTCGCCAGCCCCGGGACGACCGCGAAATGGTGCGCGAAGTCCGGGCTCGACACGACCGAGGACAACGTCTCGTGCGACTCGGCCGCCACCGAGCGCGTGATGATCAATGCATACCGATGGGCGCAGGGATCGAAGACATACGGTGATCGAATTCACGCCTACCGGCAGATGTTGATCAATCACGAGGTGGGTCACCGGCTCGGCTACAGCCACGTCACCTGCACCAAGAACGGCCAGCTCGCGCCGGTCATGCAGCAGCAGACCAAGTTCCTCGACCATGACGGGATCCACTGTCTGCCCAACCCCTGGCCTTATCCCGGGAGTTGACAGGCACCTCATATGTCACGTTGACATGCGCAGAAAGTTCATACATATTTCTGGGCATGTCGACCCCCCACGCCTTCGACCGCGCCTCCATCGAGCTGGCGCTCATCGGCGTGACCCCGCTCTGCGTGGCCGACATCCACTGTCGCTGACGCTCGCCCTCAGGCGTTCGCGTCGCGATCTTTCTCTCTCTCCGTGACTCGGTCACGGATTTCGACGACCTGACGCCCGGGCAGAGGTCTGTTCACTTCCGTCTCACTCCTCGTCCATCCGTCTCACCATTCGGGCTGGTTCCTGGTTCACCGGCCCGAACCACTCCGAGAGGTCGTCATTCCGATGCGTCAACCGTCCATGAACAGCGCCCGCTTGGCGGCGACATCCATAGGCCTGGTTCTGGCCCTGGGCGCCGCCGCCTGCGGGCCGAAGGACAACGATGCCAAGGGCTCCGGTGGCGACTCCACGCCGCACAAGGGCGGCACTCTTACGGTGCTGGACGCCGGTACGGGATCGACGGAGAACTTCGACCCGGCCCGCCTGTACACCTCCGGCGGCGGCAACGTCCCCTCCCTGGTCTTCCGTACGCTCACCACGCGCAACCGCGAGAACGGCGCGGCCGGTGCCAAGGTCGTCCCGGACCTCGCCACCGACACCGGGCGCCCCAACAAGGACGCGACCGTGTGGACGTACACCCTGAAGCAGGGCCTCAAGTACGAGGACGGCACCGCGATCACGTCCGCCGACATCAAGTATGGCATCGAGCGCTCCTTCGCGCCCGAACTGTCCGGTGGAGCCCCCTACTTGCGGGACTGGCTGGTCGGCGCGGCGGACTACCAGGGGCCGTACAAGGACAAGAAGGGCCTGTCGGCGATCGAGACGCCGGATGCCCGGACCATCGTCTTCCATCTGAACAAGCCCGAGGGCGAGTTCCCGTACCTGGCCACGCAGACGCAGTTCACGCCCGTTCCGAAGAGCAAGGACACGGGTACGAAGTACGCGCAGCACCCGGTCTCGTCCGGCCCGTACAAGGTCGTGAAGAACGAGAACAACGGCGAGCACATCCTCCTCGAGCGCAACCCGTACTGGTCGACGGCGACGGACGCCGAGCGCAAGGCGTATCCGGACAAGGTCGATGTGAAGTCGGGTCTGGACCCGTCCGTGATCAACCAGCGGCTGTCGGCGTCTCAGGCTACGGACGCGACCTCTGTCACGGTGGACACCAACCTCGGCCCGGCCGAACTCGCCAAGGTGACGGGCGACAAGGAGCTCGCCTCGCGCGTCGGCACCGGGCACTTCGGCCAGACGGACTACATAGCGTTCAACCCGACCGTCAAGCCGTTCAACGACGTCAGGGTGCGACAGGCGATCTCGTACGCCATCGACCGGTCGTCGGTGATCAATGCGGCGGGCGGTTCCGCGCTCGCCGAGGCCGCCACCACCTACCTGCCCGACCAGAAGTCCTTCGGCTACACGCCGTACGACCTCTTCCCGGCGGGCAGGACGGGCAACCCGGCGAAGGCCAAGGAGCTGCTGGCACAGGCCGGTTACAAGAACGGGCTCACCGTCACGCTGACGCACTCCAACGCCAAGAACTTCGAGACCAGCCCGGAGATCGCGACCGCCGTCCAGGACGCCCTCAAGCAGTCCGGGATCACGGTCAAGCTGCAGGGCCTGGAGGACAACGACTACTCGGACAAGATCCACAACGTGAAGACCGAGCCCGGGTTCTTCCTCACTCACTGGGGTGCCGACTGGCCCTCCGGCGGTCCCTTCCTCGCCCCGATCTTCGACGGCCGGCAGATCGTCAAGGACGGCGCGAACTTCAACACCGGCCTGCTCAATGACAAGTCGGTCAATGCCGAGATTGACGCGATCAACAAGTTGACCGATCTTGACGCTGCGGCCAAGAGGTGGGGTGCACTGGACAAGAAGATCGGCGAGCAGGCGCTGACCGTGCCGCTGTTCCACCCCGTCTACAAGCGCCTGGTCGGCAAGGACATCAGGAACGTCGTGATCAGCGACTGGACCGGTGTGCTGGACATCTCGCAGGTCGCGGTGAAGTAGCGCCGTGAGCGAGGCACTTGTCGCCACCCAGGTCCCCGAGGTCTCCTCCTCGGGGGCCTCGGCGGCCCGTCAGTTCTGGCGGCGGCTGCGCACGCAGCGCGCCGCCCTCGTCGCGGCGGCCGTCGTCGCGCTGCTGGTCCTGGTCGCGCTCGCCGCACCCCTCCTCACCGCCCTCGAGGGCCAGGACCCCACCACGTACCATCCCTCGCTCGTCGACTCCGCGCGCGGAGGCGTGCCGACCGGCTCCTTCGGGGGCATCGGCGCGGACCACTGGCTGGGCGTCGAGCCGCAGACCGGGCGGGATCTGTTCGCCCGGCTGGTGTACGGGGCGCGGGTCTCACTGGGGGTCGCACTCGCCGCGACGGTCATCCAGGTCGTCGTGGGTGTGGTGATGGGCATCGCCTCCGCACTCGGCCGTGGATGGGTTGATCAACTGCTGAGCCGGATCACCGACATCTTCGTCGCCATGCCATTGATGATCATGTCGTTGGCCCTGCTCGCGATCGTCCCGGCGGGCTTCCCGCGACCTGTACTGGTCACCCTGGTCATCGGGTTCATCGCCTGGGGCAACATCGCCAAGATCGTGCGCGCCCAGACGCTCACCCTGCAGGGGCTCGACTACGTGTCCGCCGCGCGGCTCAGCGGCTGGGGCACCTGGCGTATCGCTCGCAGGGAGCTGCTGCCGGGGCTCGCCGCGCCGGTCATCACGTACGCAGCGATCCTCATACCGGTCAACATCAGCATCGAGGCCGCCCTGTCGTTCCTCGGCGTCGGAGTGAAGCCGCCGACGCCGTCCTGGGGACAGATGCTCACCGCCGCGGACGTCTGGTACCAGGCGGCCCCGCAGTACCTGCTGCTCCCGGCGGGCTCGCTGTTCGTCACCGTCCTCGCGCTGACCGTCCTCGGCGACGGCGTCCGCGTCGCCCTCGACCCGCGCGCGGCCTCCCGTCTGAGCGTCGGCACGGGCAGCAGGCGTGAGGCCAGGGCCGACAAGGAGGAAACCGCATGAGCGGCTTCGGAGGCTTTCTCCTGCGTCGCACCATCGGCGCCGTGGTGACCCTGCTGGCCATCTCGGTGATCGTCTACGTCGTCTTCTACGCCACCCCCGGCAACGTCGCCCAGATCACCTGCGGCCCGCGCTGCTCCCCGGAGCAGGTGTACCAGGTGGCGCAGCAACTGAAGCTCGGCGATCCGCTGTACCTGCGCTACTGGCACTTCCTGGAGGGCCTGGTCGTCGGCCAGGACTACTCCACGGGCACCTCGGTGGAGCACTGCTCGGCCCCCTGCCTCGGGCTCTCCTACCAGAGCGACCAGCAGGTCATGGCCCTCATCCTCACGAAGCTCCCGGTGAGTCTCTCGCTCGTGCTCGGCGCCATGCTGCTGTGGTTGGTGCTCGGCGTCGGTACCGGTGTGCTCTCCGCCTGGCGGCGCGGCCGGTTCACCGAGCGCGTGCTGACCGCCCTCACCCTCGCGGGCTGGGCCACGCCGGTCTTCGTCATCGGGTTGGTCCTGATGATCGTCGTCTGCGGCGAACTGCAGCTGCTGCCCTTCCCGCAGTACGTGAACTTCACCGACGACCCCGAGCAGTGGGCCTGGAACCTGCTCCTGCCGTGGTTCTCGCTCGCCCTCACCGAGGCCGCGGCGTTCGCCAGGCTGACCAGGTCGTCGATGCTGGAGACCCTGGCCGAGGACCACATCCGCACGTTCCGGGCCTACGGCGTCGCCGAGCGGACGATCGTGGGACGGCACGCGCTGCGCGGGGCGCTGGCGCCCGTCATCGCGCTAAACGCCAACAACGTCGGCTCGTCGATCGGCGGCGCCGTGCTCACCGAGACCCTCTTCGGCCTCCCCGGCATCGGCCAGGAACTCGTCCACGCCGTCACCGTGGTCGACCTGCCGGTCGTCGTCGGCATGGTCCTGGTGATCGGCTTCTTCGTGGTCCTCGCCAACGCCGTCGCGGACGTGCTGTACGCGCTGGCCGACCGACGGGTGGTACTGACGTGAGTCTCGTCCAAGTCACGGATCTGTCCGTCGAGTTCGGAGACCTGCGGGCCGTCGACGGCCTCTCCTTCCGCCTGGAACAGGGCGCCGCCCTGGCCCTGGTCGGCGAGTCAGGCTCCGGGAAGTCCACCGTCGCCTCGGCGCTGCTGGGGCTGCACCGGGGCACCGGCGCGCGGGTCGGGGGCTCGATCGAAGTCGTCGGCACCGACGTACGGCAGGCGCCGGAGGACGAACTGCGGCGGCTGCGCGGCGCAAAGGCCGCGATGGTCTTCCAGGACCCCCTGTCGTCCCTCGACCCGTACTACGCGATCGGCGACCAGATCGCCGAGGTGTACCGCGTGCACACGCGCGTGTCACGACGGGCGGCACGCGCGCGTGCGGTGGAGGTGCTCGACCGGGTGGGAATTCCGGACGCACAACGCCGGTCCCGCTCCCGCCCGCACGAGTTCAGCGGCGGCATGCGCCAGCGTGCGCTCATCGCCATGGCACTCGCCTGCGAGCCCGAGCTGCTGATCGCGGACGAGCCGACCACCGCGCTCGACGTCACCGTCCAGGCCCAGATCCTCGACCTGCTGCACACCCTGCGCGAGGAGACGGGCATGGGGCTGCTGCTCGTCACGCACGACGTGGGCGTCGCCGCCGAGAGCGTCGACGAGGTCCTCGTCATGCGCCACGGGCGCGTGGTCGAACACGGCCCGGTCACGGACGTACTGGACGCCCCTACGGAGCCCTACACGCGCGCCCTCCTGGCAGCGGTCCCGCGCGTGGACGCGCGGCGGACGATACCTGGGGCCGTCCCGGAATCCGCGACGACGGATGGCGGGGACACCCCGCCGGAAGCCTTGGCGGAGGGCCCCGCGGCGGTCTCGTCGGGGGAGAGCACCGAGGCTGCCTCGCCGGCCACCGTGAGGGAGAACTCCCGCGGTGTTCCTTCGGGTGCTTCCGGGGACGTCGTCCTGGAGGCGGCCGGGCTGCGGCGTGAATTCGGGCGCGGCAAGCGGGCGTTCGCCGCCGTGGACGACGTGTCGTTGACCCTCCGCCGTGGCGAGACACTCGGCGTCGTCGGCGAGAGCGGCAGCGGCAAGACGACGCTCGGGCGGATGCTGGTCGGGCTGTTGGAGCCGACCGCGGGTGAGGTCCGCTACGAGGGGCACGCGCGCGTGGGCGTGAATCCGGCCGTCCAGATGGTGTTCCAGGACCCCGTCTCCTCCCTCAACCCCCGTCGCAGCGTGGGCGAGTCGATCGCCGATCCGCTACGCGCGCGTGGCGAACGGGACGAGAGGGGCATCAGGCAGCGCGTGACGGAACTGCTGGAGCGCGTCGGGCTCGAAGGAGCGCACTACGACCGCTACCCGCACGAGTTCAGCGGCGGCCAGCGCCAGCGCGTGGGCATCGCCCGGGCACTCGCGGCCGACCCGCGCGTCATCGTCTGCGACGAGCCCGTCTCCGCGCTGGACGTGACCACGCAGGCCCAGGTGGTGGCCCTGCTCGGCGAGCTGCAGCGCGAACTCGGGCTCGCGCTCGTCTTCGTCGCCCACGACCTCGCCGTCGTACGACAGGTCAGCGACCGGGTCGCGGTGATGCGCGGCGGCCGGATCGTCGAGTCCGGGCCCGCCGACGAGGTGTACGACAACCCCCAGGAGCCGTACACCAAGCAGCTGCTCGCCGCCGTACCCGCACTCGACCCCCAGGTCGCGGCCCGGCGCAGGGCCGCCCGGCGGGAACTGGCCGCGGCCTGACGTAACGTAACTGCTTGATCTCGTAGCGCGATCGAACGCGATCCGCACGGGAAAGTTACGACCGTTCACCCCTTTTGGTGGCGCGATGGACAACCGTCCGTCGCGCCACCGCCTTGTCCGCATACGTTCTTCCCGCTGCGAGCCGCCGGGTCAACGGCGGCTCCCCATACGGGAGATCGGGGGTGCGCTCGTGCGCATCGGACTGCTTACGGAGGGTGGCTATCCGTATCTGAGCGGTGACGCCAGGCTCTGGTGCGACCGGCTCGTGCGCGGGCTCGGGCAGCACGAGTTCGACGTCTACGCGCTCAGCCGCAGCGAGCGCCAGGAGAGCGAGGGCTGGGTCCCGCTCCCGCCGCAGGTCGGCCGGGTGCGTACGGCGCCGCTGTGGACGGCCGAGGACGACGGGACGAGCTACGGGCGCCGGGCGCGGCGGCGGTTCGCCGAGTGCTACGGGGAGTTGGCGGCGGCGCTGTGCGCGGGGAACCCCCAGGATCCTTCCAGGGCTTCGGAGGAGACCCCGGCCACTGAGGCGGACCGTTTCGGCAGCGCGCTGTACGGGCTCGCCGAACTCGCCCGCGACGAGCGCGGTCTGGTGGGAGCGCTCCGCTCCGAGGCCGCCGTACGAGCCCTGGAGCGCGCCTGTCGGGCGCCGGGCGCCCTCGGAGCGGCGCGTGAGGCCCGCGTACCGGATCTGCTCGCGGTCGCCGCGCACCTGGAACGCGCCCTGCGCCCCCTCTCGCTCGACTGGTACGAGGACGACGACCTCGGCTCGGCCGACCTGTGCCACGCGACGTCCGGCGGCCCCGCGGCCCTGCCCGGACTGCTCGCCCGCCACTTCCACGGCGTACCCCTGCTGCTGACCGAGTACGGCGTGCGGCTGCGCACGCACTACCTGGCCGCCACGGACGCGTCGCCCGCCGTACGGTCCCTGCTCGCCGCCTTCCACGGCCGGCTCGCCGCCGAGATCTACGACCGCGCCACGATCGTCACCCCCGGCAACGCGCACGCCCGCCGCTGGCAGGAACGGTGCGGCGCCGACCGCGCGAAGCTCCGCACGGTGTACCCGGGCATGGACGCCTCCCGCTTCACCGAGGTCGGCGAGTCCCCGGAGTCCGCGGACCCCGACACGCTGGTCTGGGTCGGCCGCGTCGAACCCGCCAAGGACCTGGTGTCGCTGCTGCACGCCTTCGCGGAGATCCGCAAGGAGGCGCCGAAGACCCTGCTGCGGATCGTCGGCACCCCGGACGGGCCCGACGGCGAGGCCTATCTCGGGCACTGCCGGGCGCTGGCCGCGCAGCTCTTCCCCGACGAGGCGGCAGGACTGCACGCCGTCGGCGACAACCCCGTGTCCTTCGAGGAGATCGGCGGCCCGGAGCTGCCGAGCCTCGCCGACGCGTACGCCGCCGGCGCCGTGACCGTGCTGTCCAGTGTCGTCGAGGGCTTTCCGATCAGCCTCGTCGAGGCGATGTTCTGCGGCCGCGCGACCGTCTCCACGGACGTCGGCGCGGTGGTGGAGGTCATCGGGGGCACGGGGCTCGTCGTACCGCCACGCAACCCGCGCGCGCTCGCCGAGGCCTGCCTGGCGCTGCTGCGTGACCCCGAGCGCCGGGAGCGCCTGGGCGCCGCGGCACGCGCGCGTGCGCTCGAACTGTTCACCGTCGAGCAGAACACCACGGCATTTCACGGCATTTACCTGGAGGTCGTCTCGCGCACCCCGCTGCGCCGTGTCGTCCTCGGCGACACGGGAGAGCCCCTGCCGTTCGCCGTCCCCGCCGAGGCACACCTCCCCGGCCGCTGGACCCACCCGGACGCACGCGTGGTGGCCCGGGGCGGCCCCGGCTGGGCAACGGGCACCCCGGTACGCGCGACCTCGCCGCGGCCCGCACCCCCCATGCCGGCCACCGAGGGGGCCCGATGAGCGACCTGGGAGCACTGGACCGCCCTGGCACCCCGGACAGCCCCGGAGCCTGGGACGAACGGTCACAGGAATGGCTCGCGGGGGAGCCCACCGGCTCGGACACCACCGGAGGGGAGGCGGTACCTGGTGGGCGCGGGGGCGATGACGCCCTGGCATACGCGCGGGCCGACGCCGAAGCGCCGGCACGCACGCGTGGCGACACCGAACCCTCGGCTCGCGCGCGTGCAGACGCCCGAGCCACGGCGCACCCGCGTGCGGACGCTCCAGCTGTTCCCCGGCGCGCCGCCGCCGACCCGGTGAAAGCGCTGATGCACCGTCACCGCGAGTTGTGCGAGCGGGCGGTGGACCCTTTGGAGATCGCTGCGGGTCTGGAGGCGCACGGCGTCACCGACCGGACCGCCGCACGCTTCCGGCACCGGGACGTCTTCTCCCTGGCGGAGGAGATGTACGCGCGTGTACCCCGCGACGACGGTGCAGCCGGCCGCCCAGCAGCCCTCGACGTGCCCAGGGCACGCTTCGACTGGGCCCTGCTCACCCTCCTGCCCGGAGCGCTGTGCGCGGCGACCGTCACCGCCCTGAACCTCACCCACGGACAGGTCCGCGCGATCGCGGCCGCCGTCGGAGTCCTCGCCGTCGCTCTCGCCGTGCGCGCGGCGCTCAGCCGCGGCCCCCTCAGCGTTACGGACCGCAGACCCCCGGGACCCCTCCCGCACGCCCCCCGCAGCCGTATGAGCACGTACGGGCTCCTCGGGTACGCCCTCCTCGGCGACGGACTCCTGCGCGCAGCCCTCGCCGGAGGCCCCGACGGCCCCTGGCCCATCCCCACGGCCCCCCTCCTGGCCCTCATGCTGGCCTGCGCACCCGCGGCCTGGAGCGCCCACCTCTTCGCCGTACGCGCCCGCCGCAGACTGGCCGCCAGCCGTGCCCTGGAGGAGTACGCAGCCTCCGTACGACCGCTCCTCATCGGCACGTTCGCCCTGTTCCTGTGCGCGCTGACGGCCCTGCTCGCCCTGTGCGGCGCGGTCCTGGGCGAGCCCGCGGCCTACGCCCAGACCGTCACCCTGGGCGCCCTGCTGCTCCTCGCCCGCCTGCTCACCACACACGGTTTCACCCACGCCCCGGCGCTCGTCCTCACCACCACGGCCGCGGCCGAGGTCACCGCCACGGCCACCGTCTTCGCGGGCCGCCTCCCCGGGTGCGGCTTCCTCGCCACCCCCGTGGAGACCCTCGTCGACCACTGGGGCCCCGGCAGTGTCCCGGCCCTGGCCTGTGGGGCAGCCGCGCTGACGCTGCTGATCCACGCGACCCGCACCCTCACCCGGGCTTCGGCCCATGCGCCCGCGGACCGGCCGTGCTGACGCGGCAGCCGCCCCCGGCGCACCCTCACGACTCGCACGCACTCCGACGCGCGCCGGCCCACGCCCTGCCGCAGGCGCCCGGGCCCGCCGCCCGAGGCAAGCGCACCACCCCCTCCGAAGGAGAACCCCAGATGATCACCTCCCGACCCGACATCTCGGCCCCGGGAGCCGCCCGATGAGAGTCCTGCTGATCGGAGCCAACGGCTACCTCGGCCGCTTCGTCGCCGACCGTCTGCTCGCCGACCCGGCCGTCCAGCTCACCGCGCTCGGCCGCGGCGACGACGCCGACGTCCGCTTCGACCTCGCGTCCGGCAGCCCCGGAGCCCTCACCCGCTTCCTCGACGCGGTCCACCCCGGCGTCGTCATCAACTGCGCCGGCGCCACCCGGGGCGGCGCCCGCGACCTCACCCGCCACAACACCGTCGCCGTCGCCACCGTCTGCGAGGCCCTGCGCCGCAGCGGCTGCGGCGCCCGCCTGGTGCAGATCGGCTGCGGCGCCGAGTACGGCCCGAGCCAGCCGGGTTCGTCGACGGCGGAGGACGCCGTCCCGCGCCCCGGCGGCCCGTACGGGGTGAGCAAGCTCGCCGCCACCGAACTGGTCCTGGGCTCGGGCCTGGACGCGGTCGTCCTCCGGGTCTTCTCACCGGCCGGCCCCGGTACCCCCGCCGGCTCGCCGCTCGGCCGGCTCGCCGAGGCCATGCGCCGCGCCATGCAGTCCGGCGACGGCGAACTCAAGCTCGGCGGCCTCGGTGTGCAGCGCGACTTCATCGACGTACGCGACGTGGCGCGCGCCGTGCACGCCGCCTCGCTGTCCGCCGCGCAGGGCGTCATCAACATCGGCTCGGGCCGCGCCGTCCGGCTGCGCGACGCCGCCGCCATGCTCGCCCGCGTGGCCGGATACGGCGGCGCGCTCCACGAACTGGACGGCCCGCCCGGCCCGCTGCGGGCCACCATCGGCCACCCCCGCAGCGAATCCGACCACGCGGCCCCGGTCGCGTACCCGTACCCCGACGGCTGCGGGAGCTGGCAGCAGGCCGACGTGCGCACCGCACGCGACCGGCTCGGCTGGCGGCCCCGCATCAACCTCGAAGAGTCCCTCGCCGACATCTGGATGGAGGCGGCATGCCGTATCTGACCAGTACCAAAGCGGGCACCGCGAGCACCGACGTCCGCACCGGCTTCGGCATCCCCGGTTACGCACACCCCCTCGTCGCCCCCACCGAATGGGGTGAACTCACCCGCCCCGGAACGCCCTTGCACTGGGTCGTCCTCAACGTGGCCGACGGCCCCGGCTCCCGCCCCGACCCGCACTGCCTGGAGGCCGCCGGCCGCCTGCGCAACGCGGGCGTACGGGTCCTCGGCCACCTCGACACCGCCCACGGGGCCCGCACCTTCGGCGAGGTGATCTCCGACGCGCACCGCTACATCGACTGGTACCGGGTCGACGGCTTCCTGCTGGACCGCTGCCCGGCCGAACGCGTCTGGCTCCCCGAGGTCCGCCGCACCGTCACCACGCTCCGCGGTATCCGTGACGATGCCCACATCGTCCTCGGCCACGGCGCCCACCCGCACCCCGGCTACGCCGAGACCGCCGACCAGCTGGTCACCTTCTCCGGGTCCTGGAGCGACTACCGCTGGTCGCAGGTGGCCGAGTGGACCGCGGACCACCCGCCGGAGCGCTTCTGCCATTTCGTCCACGGGGTGCCGCGCCCCCACCTGGAGGAGGCACTGCGCATCGCCCGCTGGCAGGGCGCCTCGACGATCTACTTCACCGACCGCACCGACCGGGGCGGCCGCGCCGACCCGTGGGAGACCATGCCCGGCTACTGGGACGAAATCGTCTCGCGGATCGGAACGGGTGTCTCGGAATGAAGAAGGCCGTGGCAGTGTTACGGGGAGAACAACTGTAGTGATTGACCGACCAACGGAGTCCCCGTGTCGCTGCCACCCCTGGTCGAGCCAGCCTCTGAGCTCACCGTAGACGAGGTCCGCAGGTACTCCCGCCACCTGATCATCCCCGACGTCGGGATGGACGGGCAGAAGCGGCTGAAGAACGCCAAGGTGCTCTGTGTGGGCGCCGGCGGCCTGGGCTCGCCGGCGCTGATGTACCTGGCCGCGGCGGGCGTCGGCACGCTCGGCATCGTGGAGTTCGACGAGGTCGACGAGTCGAACCTGCAGCGCCAGATCATCCACAGCCAGGCCGACATCGGCCGCTCCAAGGCCGAGTCCGCGCGCGACTCCGTCCTCGGCATCAACCCGTACGTGAACGTGATCCTTCACGAGGAGCGGCTCGAGGCCGACAACGTGATGGACATCTTCAGCCAGTACGACCTGATCGTCGACGGCACGGACAACTTCGCGACCCGCTACCTGGTCAACGACGCGTGCGTGCTGCTCAACAAGCCGTACGTGTGGGGTTCGATCTACCGCTTCGACGGCCAGGCCTCCGTCTTCTGGTCCGAGCACGGCCCCTGCTACCGCTGCCTGTACCCGGAGCCCCCGCCGCCGGGCATGGTCCCCTCCTGCGCAGAGGGCGGCGTCCTGGGCGTGCTGTGCGCGTCCATCGGCTCCATCCAGGTCACGGAGGCCATCAAGGTCCTCACCGGCACCGGCGAGCCCCTCGTCGGCCGCCTGATGATCTACGACGCCCTGGAGATGCAGTACCGCCAGGTCAAGGTCCGCAAGGACCCGAACTGCGCGGTCTGCGGCGAGAACCCCACCGTCACCGAGCTCATCGACTACGAGGCCTTCTGCGGCGTCGTCTCCGAGGAGGCCCAGGAGGCGGCCGCCGGCTCGACGATCACTCCGAAGCAGCTCAAGGAGTGGATCGACGACGGCGAGAACATCGAGATCATCGACGTCCGTGAGATCAACGAGTACGAGATCGTCTCGATCCCCGGCGCCAAGCTGATCCCGAAGAACGAGTTCCTCATGGGCACCGCCCTGGAGACCCTTCCTCAGGACAAGAAGATCGTCCTGCACTGCAAGACGGGTGTCCGCAGTGCGGAAGTCCTCGCTGTCCTGAAGTCCGCGGGCTTCGCCGACGCCGTACACGTGGGCGGCGGCGTGATCGGCTGGGTCAACCAGATCGAGCCGCACAAGCCGGTCTACTGATCACCGGTCTCGCCGACCAGCGAGACTGAAGAAGCCCACGGCTCTGACCAGTTCAGATGCCGTGGGCTTCTGTCGTTGTCGGTCGGCGTCGGGCACCCCGTTCCCCGTTGGTACTCGCGGCTCCGGCAGGTGGGGGACACGCCCATGGTGAGCCGTGTCCGGTGATTGTCATGGTCGTTGGAGCGAGCATGCGAAAGATCATCCTGACCGCCACGCTGGCCGTGGCCGCTGTCGCCATGGCAGTTCCTGCTCATGCCGACGACAAGTCGACCCCCCACTGGACCTTCGCGCCGGGATCCGTCTGCGGGCTGGAAGGGGCAGAGGTGTCGGCGCTGCCGATTCTCACTGACTTCGTTCCCATCCACGCCAACAACTGCCCGAACGGCAACGTGCTCGATTACCCGACGATCTAGGTCGAACGGTCACCTCAACCCACTACTCTCCCCAGCTTCCCTCCCGTCCGCCGTCGACCCACACACCGTGGAGCGGGCGTGGTTCACGGCGTCCACGTGGAGCGCGCCACTGTACGGACGACCTGTACGCCATGGGCCGTGTCTGGTCGGCTCTGCCTGGCCGATGGTGGACGGGATGGAAGCACCCCGAGGAACGCCATCCTCTGCCGGGCCGCGCATCCCGCTGCCCGGCTACGAGGCGCAGACCTTGCCGTCCTTCGGCACCGTCCCGTTCAGCAGATAAGCGTTCACCGTGGTGTCCACGCAGTCGCTCCCGTTTCCGTACGCCCCATGTCCCTCGCCCTTCCAGGTGAGCTCCACACCGACGCCCTTGCCCAGTTCGTCGGCCATCTTGCGGGCACCCTCGTAGGGAGTCGCCGGGTCGCCGGTGTTGCCGACCACGAGGATCGGTGCCGCGCCGGGCGCACTGGCCGGCGGGGTGTCCCACTGGCCGGCCACCGGCCAGTCGTGGCACCAGCCAGCGGTGTCCCAGCCCATGAAGTCGCCGAATACGGGCGAGATCTTCTCGAACCGCGCCAGCCGCTTCTTCGTTTCGGCGGGTGTCGGGCGCAACTTGCTGTCCAGGCACGATATGACCCGTTGTGAATGGGTCGTCGTCTCGTAGTGCCCCGAAGCGTCGCGGCCGTTGTAGCCGTCGGCCAGCGACAGCAGTTCCGAGCCGTCTCCGTTCTCGGCGGCGTTCAGCGCGCTGGTGAGACTGGGCCAGCTCTGCCTGGAGTAGAGGGGGTAGGTCAGTCCGGTCAGCGCGAGCGTCTGGGTGAGCTTGCGGCCGCTCGAGGTGGGCAGCGGGCGGCTGTCGATCCGCTTCAGCAGGGCCGCGATCTTCTGTGATCCCTGCGCCGGGTCCTGTCCCGTCGACTTGAGGTAGTCGTCCAGTGCCCGCTGGAAGCCCCTGGCCTGGTTCTCGGCGTGACCCACCATGTCGGCGCTCGGGTCGACCACGGCGTCGAGGACGAGCCGCGCAACCCTCTTCGGGAACAAGTGGGCGTAGACACCGCCGAGTTCGGTGCCGTACGAGATGCCGAAGTAGTGCATCTTCGAGTCGCCCAGCACCTGGCGCATCAGATCCATGTCGCGGGCGGTGTCGGTCGTCGACGCGTGCGACATCAGCTTTCCGGCGGCCTTCGCGCAGCCCTCGCCGAAGTCGACGGCGTCCTGGAGGTAGGCCTTCTCCTCGGCCGGGGTGTCCGGTGTGGTGTCCACCGACTCCGCGGCCTGGATCTCCTTGTCGCTGCGGCAGCGGATTCCCCCGCTCGATCCGACGCCGCGCGGGTCCCAGCTCACCAGGTCGTACCGTTCACGCAGTTTGGCGAAGGTGGGGCCGAAGGAGGGGAGGTAGGAGACGCCCGGGGCGCCGGGGCCGCCGAAGTTGAACAGCAGCGAGCCGATGCGCTTGCCCCCGCGGGCCTCGGCGCGGATCAGAGCGAGGCCCATCGTCTCGCCCTGCGGCTTCGACCAGTCCAGCGGCACCTTCAGCGTCGCGCACTGCCAGTCGTTGCCCGGCGCCGGGGAGTCGTCGGTGGCCTTGCAGCGGCCCCATGCGAGCCTTTGTGTGGTCAGCGAGGAGGGCAGCGCGGCCGTGGTGCCGGGGGAGCCGGACGACGGCGAGGCGGCCGCGCTCGTCCTCCCGCCGCCCTTGCCGTCGTCGGACGACGAACCACTGCTGCAACCCCCCACCAGGAGCGCTGCGGCGGCCCACAGAGCCGTCCACCGTACGAATCGCGCCATGTGCGTCCCCCCTCGCGGGCCGTCCGCATCGAGCAGCAGACGGCTGTCAGGCCATCGTAGGCGGATCAAGCCAGACCTGCCGGAGCCTGTGGATAACCTTCTGACCTGCTGCTTTACCGCAAACGCGGGTCGGGTCTCAGGAACAGACGGTGCCGGCCGCCGGTACCTTCCCGTCCAGCAGATAGCCGTTCACGGCGGCCTGCACGCACTTGTTCTTGCTGTCGTAGGAGCCGTGCCCCTGCCCCTTGTACGTCAGCTCCACGCCGACGCCCTTGCCCAGCGCGTCGACCATCTTCTTCGCACCCTCGTACGGCGTGGCGGGGTCGCCGGTGTTGCCCACGACGAGGATCGGCGCGGCTCCCGGCGCGCTCACGTCCGGATGGTCGGCGGCCCCCGCGACGGGCCAGTCGGTGCAGCTGAGCATGGACCAGGCCAGGAAGTCACCGAACAGCGGTGAGGCGGCCCGGAACTCGGGCAGTTTCTGCTCCACGTAGGCCGTGCTGTAACGGGGCTTCTCGTCGGCGCAGTTGATGGCGATGTTGGCGGCGGTGATGTTGCTGTACTCGCCGTTCTCGCTGCGCCCGTTCAGCGAGTCGGACAGGGCCATGAGGACCTTGCCGTCGCCGCTGTACGCCTGTTGCAGGCCTTCGGTGAGGTACTGCCAGTAGTCCTTGGAGTACAGGGCCTGCGCGATGCCGTTGGTCGCGGCGGTCTGGGTCAGTCGGCGGGGGAGGATGCCGGGGATCGGCTTCGCGTCGAGGTCCCTGAGCAGCTTGGCGATACGGTCCTTCACGTCCTGCGGGGTGTTGCCGATCGGGCAGGCACCGGCCTTCGACGTGCAGTCCGCGGCGTAGTTGTCGAGCGCGAGCTGGAAGCCCTTGGCCTGTCCGAGCGAGCTCTGCTCGGCGTTCTGCGTCGGATCGACGACCGCGTCGAGGACGGCGCGGCCCACCTTCTTCGGGAACAAGTGGGCGTAGACGCCGCCGAGTTCGGTGCCGTACGAGATGCCGAAGTAGTACAGCTTGTCGTCGCCGAGAACCTGCCGCATGAGGTCCATGTCACGGGCCGCGTCGGTGGTGCGCACATACGGCAGCACCTTCTTGGAGTTCTTCTCGCAGGCCGCGTTGAACTTCTTGGTGTTGTCGAGGTACGCGGTGCGCTCGCCGGCGTCGTCGGGGGTCGCGTCCTGCTGGAAGTACGCGTCGAGCTGCTGGTCGTTCTCGCATTTCACGGGGGCGCTGCTGCCGACGCCGCGGGGGTCGAAGCTGACCAGGTCGTAGCGGGTGCGCAGTTTCGCGTAGTCCTGGCCGAAGGCGGGCAGGGTGGTGACGCCCGAGCCGCCGGGACCGCCGAAGTTGAAGACGAGCGAGCCGATGCGTTTGCTGCTGTCGCCACTGGTCTTCGCCCTGATCAGCGCGATGCCGATCGTGTCGCCCTTGGGCTTCGCCCAGTCGAGGGGCGCCTTCATGGTGGCGCACTGCCACTGGCCGCCGTTCGGCAGGGGCGACGGGGCGTTGCCGCCGCCTTCCGCCGCGGACGGGGCCGGACAGTCCTTCCAGTCCAGCTTCTGCGCCGACAGGTCCCCGTCCTTGGCGTCCTTGGAGCTGTCGCTGCAGCCCGCCAGCACGGAGGACAGCAGCAGGAGGGTGGCGGTCAGGGCGGCCGCGCGCGGGCGGAAAGGGTTCGGCATGCTCCCATCCTGTCGTCACGCGCGCGTGGGCGCTCGGGGCACGGGCCGTAAGAGGTAGCCCGGCTACGGTCTTCGTACTACAGCGCACCCTTGCGCGACAGTTGGTTGAAGGCCAGCCAGCCCGGCAGCACGGGCAGCCACAGCGTCAGCAGCCGGAACAGCAGCACGGCGGGGGCCGCCACTTCCTTGGGCAGGCCCACGGCGATCAGGCCGACCGTCAGGGTCGCCTCCACGGCGCCCACGCCGCCCGGGGTCGGGGCCGCGGAGCCGAGCGCGTTGCCGGCGAGGAAGACCACGGCGACGCTGGCGATGCTGAGTGAGGTCCCTGCCTGGCCGAAGGCGCGGATCGAGGCGTCCAGGCACATCACGAAGCAGGCGGTCAGCAGCAGCATGCCGCCGATGCCGGTGACGAGCTTCTGCGGCCGCTGCAGCACGTCCAGCATGCGCGGCACGACGCCGGCGAAGAGCGACCGCACGCGCGTGGCGACGAATTTGCGCAGGAACGGCACCGAGGTGACGACGAGGACGAGCACGGCCACCGTCAGCAGACCCGCGATGACGGTCCGGGACGGCGACAGGGACGGCGTCTTCTCGGTGCCGGTCAGATAGCCGAACGACAGCAGCATCAGGATGTGGCAGCCGAGCCCGAACAGCTGCGAGGCGCCGACGCTCGCCACCGCGAGCCCCGGGCGTACTCCCGCGCGCTGCAGGAAACGCGTGTTGAGGGCTACACCGCCCACCGCGGCCGGCGCGACGATCTTGACGAACGACCCGGCGACCTGCGCCGCCACGGCCCGCAGGAACGGCACCCGTTCCGGCACGAACCCCAGGAGGGCCATGGCCGCCGCGACGTAGCTCAGCGCCGAGAACAGCACGGCCGCGACGACCCAGCCCCACTGCGCGTTGGCGACCAGAGGACCGAACTCGATATGGGTGAGCTGCGTCAGCAGGAAATACGCGCCGATGGCACCGGCGATGAAACTGATCAGCGTCCGCGGCCGTACCCGCTCGAGCCGGGCCGGCTCGACCGGCGCCTGCGGTCTGATCAACAACACCTGGTGCCGGATCTGCGTGAGCAGGTCCTCCTCGCGCGCCTCGTCGATGGCTTCGTCGATGGCCCGCTTCTCGGCCCGCTGCTCAGCGCGTACGGCCTTCTTGTCGGGCTTGTCGAGTCCCGGGCCGGTCTCGTCCGGGGCCTCTTCCAGGCGGTCCTGTTTGGCCTGCCGGGACGCCTCCAGGACCGCCTCCCGCTCGCGCTGGGCCCTTTCCCGGGCCAGCTTGCGCAGGGTCGCTCGGGAGGTGCGGCTGAGCGCGATGGGCTGCAGCATCGGCAGGCAGTCGGCCACGTCGTCCGGACCGAGCACGGCCACCGCCGACGCCACCGCGCGCTCGGCGCCCACCCGCAGCCCGAGCGTCACCAGGAGCTGCGAGATGTCCATGCGCAGCAGCAGATCACCGGCCGCGATCTCACCGACGCGCAGGTCGGTGAGGATGACCGTGCCGGAACGATCCACCAGAATCGCGTCACCCACCAGTCTGCGGTGCGCGATGCGCCGGGACTGCAGTGCGCGTACCTGGTGCCAGGTGTCGTGCAGCAGCTCGTCGGTGATCTCCTCGTCCGCGAGGGTGTCGAGGGTGCGCCCGCCGGTGTGCTCGTAGACGAGCATCACGGCGTCGGGACCGAGCTCGGAGGTCGCGATCAGCTTGGGCGCGTTCGCGCCGGCCGCGATCGCCGCGTAGGCGAGCAGGGCCTCCTGCTCCAGTGCCTGGCGCAACGACTGGAGACTGCTGCGGGTGGCGAAGCCGCGCAGCGTCAGATTGCGCCACACGCGGTAGAAGAACCCCTGCGCCTGCTGCTCACGGTCGACGACCGTCACGTCCAGGGGCGGGCCGTCCTCAAGGGTGACGAAGTAGCGCCGTCCGCGGTCGCCGGTCTCCGGTGTCTCCGGAACTTCCTCGCGCGACGCGGTCACCGGGCGGAATCCGACGTGCCGCAGACCCGCCATCAGCGTCCGCCCGGTGGGGCGGACGTTGGGCGAGCCGACCGCGTACAGCGTCCCGTAGGCCACGGTCCAGCCGATCAGCACCGTCAGGATGATCGAGAACGGTGTCGTGTAGCCGGAGACGAGCATGGAGAACGCATCGAGGAGCAGCACCGTCCACAGCACCGCGCGCCAGCGCGGCCGCCGCGACATGCCGACGGCCGTCATGTACGCGATGACCGGCGCGAGATAACCGTGCACCGGGTCCGTCAGGGCGTGGATGTCGCCGGGGGAGGGCTGGGTGAGCGCTTCCTGGATGGAGCCGGGGGCGCCCTTGGCGACCCACAGGTCTGTGGCGAGAGTCACTCCGTGCGCGAGGACCGCCGCGAGCACGCCGTCGGCGATGCGCAGCCCGTCGCGCTTGATCAGCCGTTCGATCGCGAACGCGACCGGTACCAGCAGGATCGCGATGCTGGAGGCCAGACCGGCGATCTTGATGAGCAGGTCGGGCGCCTGCCCGGTGCCCTTGTTGATGTCCTGTTCGAGGCCCGAGGTGGTGCCGTGGGCGAACGCGGCGATCGCCAGCAGCAGGATGATCCCGAGCACGCCCACCAGGAGGCGCATCAGATCCGACGGGCGGTGCACGCGCGCGGGGAGCAGCGGTTCGTCGCCCTCGACCTCGTCGATGTGCGTCTCGTCCAGGAAGCCGTCCTCGCCCGGGTGGACGTCCTTCGAAGCGGTGTCCTTGCCGTCGGTGCCCGAGCCGGAGCCGTTGCCGGGGCGCGACGAGGCGTCAGAGGCGCTCTTGGCGTCCTCTGGGTGCGCACCCTGCTGCTTCATCGTCTCTTCTTGGTCTCGTATCACCGGTCACCGCCCGCATGATGGTGGCATGCTCCACCGACACACGGGGGCATCAGGGTGCAAGAGCGGGGGCGCACAGTCTGCCGGAAGCGCCGCCCGGGGGCGAGGGATACGCATCGTTGCGAGCGCGTCACGCTGTCGGTGGCATGCGGCAGGATGGGCCGGATGAGCGAGGAGAGCCTTCCGTGGGACGCCGGTCCGGGGCACGCGGACGCGCTGCCGGAGTACGCCGAGCGGGTACTCGAGGTCGCCGAACTGATCCCGCCCGGGCGTGTCATGACGTACGGGGACGTCGCCGAATGGCTGGAGCAGGGCGGCCCCCGTCAGGTCGGCCGAGTGATGGCCCTTTACGGCGGAGCCGTCCCGTGGTGGCGCGTCGTGCGCGCGGACGGCGCCCTGCTCCCGGGACACGAACTGCGTGCTCTCGATCACTACCGCGCTGAGGGCACCCCCCTGAAGGAGGCGAGCAGGACCGCCGAGGGTCACCTGCCGCGCCTCGACATGAGGCGGGCGCGATGGGACGGCGGCGAACGCGCAGACGGTCACACCTGAAAGCTTCCGCCATGGGACGGGCCGGTGTGTGACCCGTGATCCGTACGGGGGACGAGGGGCACGTTTGTGGCATGGCGTACGTTCGTGGGACGAGGGACGTGCGGGATACGCGTGTCGCGAGGGAAGAAGAGGAAGCCCTGCTTCCGCAACCTGCGTCGGCGTAGCGTCGGCTGCACCTGCCCCCCTCACCTCCCGATCACCGCCGTGCACGTGCGGTGGTCCGACGACCAGTACGACCACCAGGACCGGCGAACCACGTGAGCTCCTCTTCCTCCACCAGGCGCCTGTCGCACCCCCGGGTGCGACAGGGGGGCCGCGGCGCCTACCGACTGCTGCGTACCCCGCCGAGCCGACAGGATCCCCCTCGTCTTGACGCGCCACAGCGCTCCGTGGTTGACCACAAGGCCGGACCGCTGCTCGTCCTCGCAGGTCCGGGCACCGGCAAGACCACCACGCTCGTCGAGTCCGTGGCGGCGCGGATCGCCCGTGGCGGGGACCCCGAGCGCATCCTGGTGCTGACGTTCAGCCGCAAGGCGGCCGTCGAACTGCGCGACCGCATGGCACTGCGCATAGGGGCGGCACGCGCGCCCCAGGCGACCACCTTCCACTCGTTCTGCTACGCCCTGGTCCGCGCCCACCAGGACAACGACCTGTTCGTGGAACCGCTGCGGCTGCTGTCCGGCCCCGAGCAGGACGTGACCGTCCGGGAACTGCTCGCGGGCCAGGCCGACCTGGAACGGCTCGGCCTGGCACATGTGCGCTGGCCCGACGAACTGCGGGCCTGCCTGACCACCCGGGGCTTCGCCGACGAGGTCCGCGCGGTCCTCGCCCGAAGCCGCGAACTGGGCCTCGGACCCGGCGCGCTGGACGCCTTCGCCCGCCGCATCGGCCGCCCCGACTGGCGTGCCGCGGCCACCTTCCTCGCCGAGTATCTCGACGTGCTCGACCTGCAGGGCGTGCTGGACTATGCGGAACTGGTCCACCGCGCGGTCCTCCTCGCCCGCCGCCCCGAGGCCGCCGAGCGGCTCGCCGCGCGCTACGACGCCGTCTTCGTGGACGAGTACCAGGACACGGACGCCGCCCAGGTACGGCTGCTGCACGCCCTCGCAGGCGGCGGCCGCACCCTCGTCGCCTTCGGCGACCCCGACCAGTCGATCTACGCGTTCCGCGGTGCGGACGTGGGCGGCATCCTCGAGTTCCCGGGCGCCTTCCCGCGCGCGGACGGCCGCCCCGCGCCCGTCGAGGTCCTGCGCACCTCGCGCCGCTCCGGTGCCGCCCTGCTCGCCGCGACCCGGCTGCTCACCCAGCGCATGCCGCTCACCCGGCTCCCGGCCGAGAAAGTACGCGCGCATCGCGACCTCACCCCGGTGCGGGACGGCGGCCGCGTCGAGGTGTACACGTACCCGACGCCCGGCACCGAGCTGGACAACATCGCCGACATCCTGCGCCGGGCACACCTGGAGGACGGCGTCCCCTGGCGTGAGATGGCCGTACTGGTGCGGGCCGGATCGCGCACCATTCCCACGGTCCGCCGCGCGCTCACCGCGGCGGGCGTGCCCCTGGACATCGACGGTGACGACCTGCCGCTGCGGCACGAACCGGCCGTGGCACCGCTGCTGACGGCACTGCGGGCGGTGGCCGAGGCGGAGGCGGCGCGGACCGAAGTGCCGGACGCCGCAGGTGCCGAGCCCGCCTCCGAAGGCGCCCTGCCCGAGGAGGACGGTCCCGAAGAGGCCGTCTCTCCAGGGCCCGTCTCCGAAGAGACCGGGACCGCCGCGTGCTGGCTCGCCACCGAAACCGCCCTGACCCTGCTGGCCTCCCCCCTGGCCGGCATGGACGCAGCCGACCTGCGCCGCCTCGGGCGTGCCCTGCGCGACGAGGAGCGGGCCGCGGGAAACCCGCTGCCGCCGCCCTCGGACGAGCTGCTCGCGCGGGCGCTGGCCGAGCCGGAGCGCCTCGTCGCGCACGACCCCGCGTACGCGCGGGGCGCCCAGCGGCTCGGCGCACTGCTGCGCGCCGCCCGCGAGCGCCTCGCGAGCGGCGGCACGGCCGAAGAGGCCCTGTGGGACCTGTGGGACGGCACACCGTGGCCGGCCCGGCTGGAGCGGTCCGCGCGGCGCGGCGGCGCCGCCGGGCGCAACGCCGACCGCGACCTGGACGCCGTGTGCGCACTGTTCGCGACCGCCGCGCGCGCGGAGGAGCGCACCGGCGGCCGGGGCGCCCTCAACTTCCTGGAGGAGATCGAGGCCGAGGACATCGCCGCCGACACCCTCACGCGGCGTGCCGTCCGCCCCGACGCCGTACGCCTGATGACCGCGCACCGCTCCAAGGGCCTGGAGTGGCGCCTGGTCGTCGTCGCGGGCGTGCAGGAGGGACTGTGGCCGGACCTGCGCCGCCGGGGCTCCCTCCTGGAAGCCGACCGCATCGGCCGCGACGGACTCGCCGAACCGCTCACCCCGGGCGCGCTGCTCGCGGAGGAACGCCGCCTGTTCTACGTGGCCGCCACGCGCGCGCGTGAACGTCTCGTCGTCACCGCGGTGAAGGCCCCCGCGGACGACGGTGACCAGCCCTCCCGCTTCCTCACCGAGCTCGGCGTCGAACCCAGGGACGTCACGGGCCGCCCGCGCCGCCCGCTGTCCGTCGCCGCGCTCGTCGCCGAACTGCGCGCCACCACCGTCGACCCGCGCGTCTCGGACACCCTCAGGGAGGCCGCCGCCCACCGCCTGGCCCGGCTCGCCGCGCTCGCCGACGAGGACGGCCGCCCACTCGTCCCCTCCGCCCATCCCTACCGCTGGTGGGGCATGTACGAGCCGACCGAGAGCAAGGTGCCGCTGCGCAACCGCGACCAGCCCGTCGTGCTCTCGGGCAGCGCCCTCGACCAGCTCGCCAACACCTGCGCCCTGCAGTGGTTCCTGAGCCGCGAGGTGAAGGCCGACGCGCCCGCGACGGCCGCCCAGGGCTTCGGCAACGTGGTGCACGTCCTCGCCGACGAGGTCGCCTCCGGACACACTCCCGCCGACCTCGCCGTCCTCATGGAGCGCCTGGACTCCGTGTGGAACGCGCTCGCCTTCGACGCGCCGTGGAAGTCGGCGCAGGAGAAGGAGAACGCGCGCGTGGCGCTCGAACGCTTCCTGAAGTGGCACGTCATGGACCGCACCGGCCGCACTTCGGTGGCCAGCGAGCACGGCTTCGACGTCACCCTCGAAGCGGGCGAGTACGAGGTCCGCATCCGTGGCTCCATGGACCGCGTCGAGGCCGACGGCGAGGGCCGCGCCTACGTCGTCGACTTCAAGACCGGCAAACAGGCGCCCACCGCCCGCGAGGTGGCGCGCCACCCCCAGCTCGCCGTCTACCAGCTCGCCGTGCGCGAAGGCGCCGTCGACGAGGTCTTCGACGGCGTGCGTCCCGAACCCGGCGGCGCCGAACTGGTCCAGCTGCGCCAGGGCGCCGCCCGGCGCGACGGCGGCGAGACCCTGCCCAAGGTGCAGGCCCAGGACCCCATCGAGCGTGCGGCGGGGGAGTGGGTCGGCGAGCTGCTGGCCAACGCCGCCGGGAAGGTCCTCGACGAACGGTTCACACCCAGCGCCGGCCAGCACTGTTCGCACTGCGCCTTCCAGGCGTCCTGCAGTGCGAGGGCCGAAGGGCGACACGTGGTCGAGTGACGCGTGCGATCTTCCGGGCCCTTTGTGATCGACCCCACCACGCGTGCTGACCTGCGCTTCTCCCCGCCCGGAGGTCGATTCGGGCCTCCACTGTCAGTGGCCGCCGCTAGCCTCTCTGACGTGCCGCCCCGTATCACCGATCCCGATCAGCTCAAGGAGCTCCTCGGGATTCCGTTCACCCCGGAGCAGACGGCCTGCATCATCGCGCCGCCCGCCCCGCAGGTGATCGTGGCCGGAGCCGGATCGGGCAAGACGACGGTGATGGCCGCACGCGTGGTGTGGCTGGTCGGCACCGGGCAGGTCGCCCCCGAACAGGTCCTCGGTCTCACCTTCACCAACAAGGCGGCCGGTGAACTCGCCGAGCGCGTCCGCAAGGCGCTCGTCAAGGCGGGCGTCACCGACCCGGACGTCATCGACCCGGACCATCCGCCGGGCGAGCCCGTGATCTCGACGTACCACGCCTTCGCGGGCCGCCTCCTGACCGACCACGGCCTGCGCATCGGCCTGGAACCGACCGCCCGTCTGCTCGCCGACGCCACCCGCTACCAGCTCGCCGCGCGCGTACTGCGCGAGGCCCCGGGCCCCTACCCGGCGCTCACCCGCTCCTTCGCGGACCTCGTCAGCGACCTGCTCGCCCTCGACGCCGAACTCGCCGAGCACCTCGTACGGCCCGAGGAACTGCGCGCGTACGACACCGGGCTGCTGCGCACCCTGGAGGGCGTCAAGCTCACCAACGCCGACCTGCGCAAGGTCCCCGAAGCCGCTGCCGCCCGCCGTGAACTCGCCGACCTGGTGGTGCGCTACCGCGCCGCCAAACGCGAGCGCGACCTCCTCGACTTCGGCGACCAGATCGCCCTGTCCGCACAGCTCGCCCGCATCCCCGAGGTGGGCCGCATCCTGCGCGACGAGTTCCGTGTCGTCCTCCTCGACGAGTACCAGGACACCTCGGTCGCCCAACGCATCCTCCTGGCGGGCCTGTTCGGCGACGGAACCGGCCACCCCGTGACCGCAGTCGGCGACCCCTGTCAGGCGATCTACGGCTGGCGCGGCGCCTCCGTCGCCAACCTGGACGACTTCCCGGAGCACTTCGCGCACCCCGGCGGCCGCCCGGCCACCCGCCAGGCACTGAGCGAGAACCGCCGCAGCGGCGGCCGTCTCCTCGACCTCGCCAACGGCCTCGCGGAGCCCCTGCGCGCCATGCACGCGGGCGTGGAGGCCCTCCGCCCGGCTCCCGGCGCCGAACGCGACGGCATCGTGCGCTGCGCGCTGCTGCCCACCCACGCCGAGGAGATCGACTGGATCGCCGACTCCGTCGCCCACCTCGTCGACACCGGGAAGGCGCCCGGTGAGATCGCCGTCCTGTGCCGTACGGCAACCGACTTCGCCGAGATCCAGGGTGCGCTCGTCGCCCGGGACGTCCCCGTCGAGGTGGTCGGCCTGTCCGGGCTGCTGCACCTGCCCGAGATCGCCGACCTGGTCGCCGTCTGCGAGGTCCTCCAGGACCCCGGCGCCAACGCCTCCCTGGTCCGCCTGCTGACCGGCCCGCGCTGGCGCATCGGCCCCCGCGACCTCGCCCTCCTGGGACGCCGCGCCCGGCTCCTCGTCGCCCACGCGCGCGTGGGCGACGATGACGACCCCGACCGTCGGCTGGCCGAAGCCGTCGAGGGAGTCGACCCGTCCGAGGTGACCTCCCTCGCGGACGCCCTGGACACGTTCCTGGAGATGCCGCTCGACGCCGAACAGGAGGACGACGGGCTGCCCTTCTCCCCGGACGCGCGCGTGCGGTTCGCCCGCCTGGCCGCCGAACTGCGCGACCTGCGCCGTTCACTGGCCGACCCGCTCATGGACGTCCTGCACCGTGTCCTCGCCGTCACCGGCCTGGAAGTGGAGCTGTCGGCGTCCCCGCACGCCCTGGCCGCCCGCCGCCGCGAGACCCTCTCCAACTTCCTGGACATCGCCGCCTCCTTCGCCGCCGGCGACGGCGAGGCCACCCTGCTCGCCTTCCTCGGCTTCTTGCGCACCGCCGCCCAGTACGAGAAGGGCCTCGACAACGCCCTGCCAGGGGGCGAGAACACCGTGAAGGTCCTCACCGCCCACAAGTCCAAGGGCCTGGAGTGGGACGTGGTCGCCGTCCCCGGCCTGGTCACCGGCACCTTCCCCAGCACCCAGGGCCGCGAGAAGTGGACCGCCCAGGGCAAGGTCCTGCCCCACGAACTGCGCGGCGACGCCGACACCCTCCCCGACGTCGACTCCTGGGACTCCCGAGGCCTCAAGGCCTTCCAGGAGGCCATGAAGGAACACCAGCACACCGAGGAACTCCGCCTCGGCTACGTCACCTTCACCCGCCCCCGCTCCCTTCTCCTCGGCTCCGGCCACTGGTGGGGCCCCACCCAGAAGAAGCCCCGCGGCCCGTCCGACTTCCTGCAGGCCCTCCACGACCACTGCGCGGCCGGATACGGCGAGATCGAGGCGTGGGCGGACGAACCCCCCGAGGGCGAGGAGAACCCGGCCCTGCACACGGCGACCGCCGACCAGGTCTGGCCCCTCCCCCTGGACGAGGCATCCCTGGCCCGGCGCCGGACGGCCGCCGAAACGGTCCTCGCCCACCTGGAGGACCTCGCCTCCCACCTGGACGGCCACCCCGCCGCCACACACGACCCGGACAGTCACGACGACCCGGAGTGGCCCCCGCCGCCGGACGACGAGGACCTGCCGTACGAAGCGGACCTGCCGTACGGAGAGGAGGACCTCTTCGCCGAGGAGAACCCGGCCGACTGGGACGCCTGGTCCACGGACCGCCCGACCGTCCCGCACCAGGCAGCGGCTCCGGAGGAAACCGGGCACCAGGGCGCACGCCCACACCCCGCCACACCGAAAGCCGCTGCCGAGCGCGCCCGCACCACCCCTGGCCGCCGCGCCGCCGCCCCCACCCGCCTCACCCCGGAAGAGGCCCGCACCCTCGCCTCCTGGGACCGCGACCTCGACGCCCTCACCGGCGAACTCCTGCGCGCCCGGGAGGCCGTCACAGACGTCCCCCTCCCGGCGTCCCTCACCGCTTCCCAGGTGCTGCGCCTGGCCACCGACCCCGACGGTTTCGCGCAGGAACTCGCACGCCCCATGCCGCACCCCCCGCAACCCGCCGCGCGCCGGGGCACCCGCTTCCACGCCTGGGTCGAGGCCCGCTTCGAAGAACTCACCCTGCCGATGCTGGAACCCGAGGAACTGCCCGGCAGCGAGACCGAGATCGCCGACGAACGCGACCTGGAAGCCCTCAAGGACGCCTTCGAACGCACCGAGTACGCCCACCGCACACCCCACCGCGTCGAAGCGCCCTTCCAGCTCGCCATCGCCGGTCGTGTCGTCCGGGGCCGCATCGACGCCGTCTACAAGGACGACGACGGCAACGGGACGACGTACGAGATCGTCGACTGGAAGACCAGCCGCTCGCGCACCGCCGACCCCCTCCAGCTCGCCCTCTACCGGCTCGCCTGGGCCGAGCAGCAGGGCGTGCCCCTGGAGTCCGTCAACGCCGCGTTCCTGTACGTACGCACTGGTGAGGTTGTACGACCGGAAGGCCTGCCGGACCGGGCCGCACTGGAGCGGCTGCTGCTGGACGAGCCGGCCGCACAAGCAAACTGTGAGGAACCGCCCACCGAGGATGTCAGTGCGGGCCGATAGGCTCGTGACCATGAGCCAGCCCGTTGACAGTGCCGTCAGCGCCGTCCGTACGTATATCGAGCAGCACCGCGCCGCCTTCCTCGACGACCTCGCCGAGTGGCTGCGCATCCCGTCCGTGTCGGCCCAGCCCGACCACGCACCCGATGTACGACGCAGCGCAGACTGGCTCGCCGCCAAACTCAAGGACACCGGCTTCACCACCGCGGAGGTCTGGGAGACACCGGGCGCCCCGGCCGTCTTCGCCGAGTGGCCCGCCACCGACCCCGCGGCACCCACCGTCCTCGTCTACGGCCATCACGACGTGCAGCCCGCCGCCCGCGAGGACGGCTGGGACAGCGACCCCTTCGAACCCGTCGTCCGCGGAAACCGTCTCCACGCGCGCGGTGCGGCCGACGACAAGGGCCAGGTGTTCTTCCACACACTCGGCGTTCGCGCCCACCTCGCCGCCACCGGCCGCACCGCCCCCGCGGTCAACCTGAAGCTGCTGATCGAGGGCGAGGAAGAGTCCGGCTCACCGAACTTCCGCACCCTCGTCGAACAGCACGCCGACCGGCTCGCCGCCGACGCCGTGATCGTCTCCGACACCGGGATGTGGTCCGAGGACACCCCCACCGTGTGCACCGGCATGCGCGGCCTCGCCGAGTGCGAGATCCACTTCTCCGGCCCCGACCAGGACATCCACTCCGGCTCCTTCGGCGGCGCCGTCCCCAACCCGGCCACCGCCGCCGCCCGCCTGGTCGCCGCCCTGCACGACGAGCACGCACGCGTGGCGATCCCCGGCTTCTACGACGGCATCGTCGAACTCACCGACCGCGAACGCGAACTCTTCGCCGAACTGCCCTTCGACGAGCAGCAGTGGCTGCGCACCGCCAAGTCGTACGCCACCCACGGCGAGGCCGGACACACCACCCTGGAGCGCATCTGGGCCCGCCCCACCGCCGAGGTCAACGGCATCGGTGGCGGCTTCCAGGGCCCCGGCAGCAAGACGATCATCCCGTCCACGGCCATGGTGAAGCTCTCCTTCCGCCTGGTCGCGGGCCAGGACCCCGACCACATCGAGAAGGCCGTCCGCGCCTGGGCCGCCGAGCAGGTGCCCGCCGGGATCCGGTACGAGATCACGTTCGCCGCGGCCACCCGCCCGTGCCTGACACCACTGGACCACCCCGCCCTGCAGTCCGTCGCCCGCGCGATGGGCCGCGCCTTCGACAAGCCCGTCCGCTTCACCCGCGAGGGCGGCTCCGGACCCGCCGCCGACCTCCAGGAAGTCCTCGGGGCAGCCGTGCTCTTCCTGGGCATCTCCGTCCCCTCCGACGGCTGGCACGCCCCGAACGAGAAAGTCGAGCTCGACCTGCTCCTCAAAGGCGTCGAGACCAGCGCACACCTGTGGGCCGACCTCGCCGACACCTGGCGCCATGCACCCTGAGCGCCCCGCGCCGTCCGTAGCGGCACCGCGCGCGGGGCACACTGAAAGAGCCGCCCCGCACCGCCCAGCCCCGCCGGACCCGTTCGCCTCCCGCCGTCCGTACCGCCGTACCGCCCGCCGAAACAATCCGTTCCACTGGGGGAGTTGGAAGCACCCGTGACCACCTGGACCGACCACACCGCCGACCGCCCCATCTCCCTCACCGCCCCCAGCGGCATCGACCGCGCCGCCCACCACCGCCTCGACGAGGCCTGGCTCGCAGCGGCATGGAGCCACCCCACGACCCGCTGCTTCGTGGTCTCAGGCGGCCAGGTCCTCATCGACGAGACGGCCGACGGCCGCACCGAACTCGTCATGACCCCCTCCTTCGAAGCCCCCCTGACCGAGGCCCACCGCTACTTCCTGGGCACCGACGAGGAGGGCATCAGCTACTTCGCCCTCCAGAAGGACGCCCTGCCCGGCCGCATCGACCAGTCGGCACGCCCCGCGGGCCTGCGCGAGGCCGGCCTCCTGCTGTCCCCCCGCGACACCGGCCTGATGGTGCACGCGGTCGGCCTGGAGAACTGGCAGCGCACCCACCGCTTCTGCTCCCGCTGCGGCGAACGCACGGTCATCGCCGCCGCCGGCCACATCCGCCGCTGCTCCGCCTGCGGCGCCGAGCACTACCCGCGCACCGACCCCGCCGTGATCATGGCCGTCACCGACGAGGAGGACCGCATCCTGCTCGGCCGGCAGGTCCACTGGCCCGAAGGCCGCTTCTCCACGCTCGCCGGCTTCGTCGAACCCGGCGAGTCCATCGAGCAGTCGGTGCGCCGCGAGGTCTTCGAGGAGGCCGGCATCACCGTCGGCGCGGTCGAGTACGTCGCCAGCCAGCCCTGGCCCTTCCCGTCCAGCCTCATGCTCGGCTTCATGGCCCGCGCCACCTCCACCGAGATCAACGTCGACGGCGACGAGATCCACGAAGCCCGCTGGTTCTCCAGAGACGAACTCGGCGCCGCCTTCGAAGCCGGCGAGGTACTGCCCCCCTACGGCATCTCCATCGCCGCCCGCCTGATCGAGATGTGGTACGGCAAGCCCCTGCCGACGAGGAGCTTCGTCTGAACCGGACGCCGCGATGACAGACCCGTACTGGAACCACAACGTCCACTACCATCCCGCCGTCCTCGCAGCCGTCCCCGACGGCTGCCGGACCGCCCTGGACGTCGGATGCGGTGACGGGCTGCTCGCACGCAAGCTGGCACAGAAAGCCGAATCGGTGACAGGCATGGACCGCTCGCCGGAAATGATCCGGCTCGCGCGCGAGCAGACACCGGACAACGTCACATTCCAGGAGGGCGACTACCTCGACGACACCCTCCCCGAGAGCACGTACGACTTCGTCAGCGCCGTCGCCGTGGTCCACCACGCACCGTTCGAGGACGCCGTGCGGGGCCTGGTACGACTGCTCGCCCCCGGCGGCAGACTGATGATCGTCGGGATGGCGTACAACCACACCGCCCTCGACTGGGTGATCAGCGGCTGCGGCCTGCCCTTCAGCCTGCTGAACGCACGGCTGCGAGGCGGCAAACGGGGCCCGGCCGGCATGCCCGTCAAGGACTCGGCCATGCACTGGACCGAGGCCCGCAAAGCCGCACACCGTCTGCTGCCCGGCTGCCGCTTCCGCCGCCGACTGCTGTGGCGCTACACCGCAGTGTGGGACAAACCACAAGAAGGCGGTTCCTGAGCCGACTCAGGAACCGCCCTCCGGACAAAACCCTGCGACGCCTACGCGCCGATCTTCTGCTTCACCTGCGCCAGCGACGGATTCGTCAGCGTCGAACCATCCGGGAACAGCACCGTCGGCACCGTCTGGTTTCCGCCATTCGCCTTCTCCACGAACGCCGCGGAATCCGGGTCCTGCTCGATGTTGATCTCGTTGTACGCGATGCCCTCACGGTCCATCTGGCTCTTCAGCCGACGGCAATAGCCACACCACGTGGTGCTGTACATCGTCACAGTGCCCGGCATGTCTCTCGCGCTCCTCAGCTGCTCGGGGATGCTTAGTCGCAGAGATGGAACGTACTTGAAACAGCCACCATTCCCGCACGCGGTACCGCACCCCACGTGACGCCTGCCGCATTAGTACGACTGCAGGTACCTGCCTGTGGACAACCACCGCACCCGTCTCCGACGACCTGGCAGCATGGCCATGTGACAGCAGCAACGCACTCCACGCTCTTCCCCCAGGTACCGGACACACCCGATGCCGTGCTCGAAGGGCTCGACCCCGAACAGCGCGAGGTGGCCACCGCCCTGCGCGGACCGGTGTGCGTACTGGCCGGCGCCGGAACCGGCAAGACCCGGGCGATCACCCACCGCATCGCCTACGGAGTCCGCGCCGGAATTCTCCAGCCCTCCAGCGTGCTCGCCGTCACCTTCACCAACCGCGCCGCCGGCGAGATGCGCGGCCGACTGCGCCACCTCGGCGCCGCCGGAGTCCAGGCCCGCACCTTCCACTCGGCCGCCCTGCGCCAGCTCCAGTACTTCTGGCCGAAAGCAGTCGGCGGCTCCATGCCACGGCTCGTCGACCGCAAGATCCAACTCGTCGCCGACGCAGCCGCCGCCTGCCGCATCCGCCTCGACCGCGGCGAGCTGCGGGACGTCACCGCCGAAATCGAATGGTCCAAGGTCACCCAGACCGTCCCCGCCGACTACGCCCCCGCCGCCGCCAAGGCCGGCCGCGACACCCCCCGCGACCCGGCCGAGATCGCCCAGCTCTACTCCGTCTACGAAGACCTCAAACGGGACCGCTCCGTCATCGACTTCGAGGACGTCCTGCTGCTCACCGTCGCCATCCTCCAGGACCGGCACGACATCGCCGACCAGGTCCGCTCCCAGTACCAGCACTTCGTCGTCGACGAGTACCAGGACGTCAGCCCCCTCCAGCAGCGACTCCTCGAACTGTGGCTCGGCGAACGGGACAACCTGTGCGTCGTCGGCGACGCCAGCCAGACGATCTACTCGTTCACCGGAGCGACCCCCGACCACCTCCTCGACTTCCGCACCCGCCACCCCGGAGCCACCGTCGTCAAACTCGTCCGCGACTACCGCTCCACCCCCCAGGTCGTCCATCTCGCCAACGGCCTCCTCGCCCAGGCCCGAGGCCGCGCAGCCGACCACCGCCTCGAACTGATCTCACAACGCGACCCGGGCCCCGAACCCGGCTACACCGAGTACACCGACGAACCCGCCGAAGCCGAGGGCGCCGCCCGCCGCATCCGCGAACTCATGGACGCCGGCGTCCCCGCCAGCGAAATCGCCATCCTGTTCCGGACGAACTCCCAGTCCGAGACCTACGAACAAGCCCTCGCCGACGCCGGGGTCCCCTACCAGCTGCGCGGCGCCGAGCGGTTCTTCGACCGCCCCGAGGTACGCAAGGCCGGCGTCGCCCTGCGCGGCGCGGCACGCTTCGGCGGCAACGACTCCCTCCTCGACGACGCCGTGGACCTGCCCTCCCAGGTACGTGCCGTGCTCTCCGGAGAAGGCTGGACGCCCCAGCCCCCAGCAGGCTCCGGCGCGGTCCGAGAGCGCTGGGACTCCCTCGCCGCCCTCGTGAACCTCGCGCACGACTTCGCCGCCGCCAAACCCGCCGCCACCCTCAGCGACCTCGTCGCCGAACTCGACGAACGCGCCAACGCCCAGCACGCCCCCACCGTCCAGGGCGTCACCCTGGCCTCCCTCCACTCCGCCAAGGGCCTCGAATGGGACGTCGTCTTCCTGGTCGGCGTCGCCGAGGGCATGATGCCGATCACCTACGCCAAGACCGACGAGCAGATCGAGGAGGAACGCCGCCTCCTCTACGTCGGCGTCACCCGGGCCAGGGAGCGCCTTCACGTCTCCTGGTCGCTGTCCCGCTCACCCGGCGGCCGCCCCAACCGCCGTCCCAGCCGCTTCCTGGACGGCCTGCGACCGGGCTCCACCGCCACCGTCGGCCGCACCGCGGCGAGCGGCGCAGGGGGAGTCGAGCGCGGCTTCACCAGCAGACCGGACGCCGTACCCCGGCGCACACAGCGCACCCCGGCCCGCTGCCGGGTCTGCGGGCGCACACTCACCGACGCCGGCGAGATGAAACTGATGCGCTGCGAGGACTGCCCCACCGACATGGACGAGGGCCTCTACCAGCGACTGCGCGAGTGGCGCGCGGACCAGGCGCAGCGCAGCGGACAGCCCGCCTTCTGCATCTTCACCGACAAGACACTGATGGCCATCGCCGAGGCCGCCCCCGACGAGGAGGGCGAACTGGCACGGATCCCCGGAGTCGGCGTACGCAAGCTCAACCGCTACGGGGCCGATGTCCTGGCTCTCTGCGCAGGCCGCGAACCCGGAGAACAGGACGAAGGGGACTGATTCAAACTCGTCGAAAAAATAGTTTGCGCATGCCCCAGCAATCCCCATAGGTTCTTAGGCACGGGGACGGAGGCCTTCTCGGAGGCCCCGATTCCGTGTTCTACTTGCATATCCGTCGGACTGGCTCACCCCCAGTCCCCCGAGACGCCGAGAGGAGGCGATTGAAGTGATCAGCATCAGCACCAGCTCCGTCAGCACCGCCAAACTGACCGATCGCTCGGTCGTCTCCACGTGCATGCTCGGCGCCTCCAACCAGGGCACCGGTCTGTCCGGCATTCGTGCCGGTCGTCTGGCGTCCGCCCTCGTTTCTCTCACGGGTCTTCCCATCCGTGAGCGCAATGAGCGACCGACCAAGGCACTGGAAGCAGTAGTGGCACAGGCGCAGGCCTATGCCTTTACGGCGGCCGGTGCCGGAAGCCGGAAGCAGACGACGCAGCACCACCTGATGTGGGCCTTCCGTGGGCCAGAACCCTGGAGTGATCCAGCCTGATCGCCGATCAGGCCGGCGCCTTCAGGGCCGCGGAACCCCATCCGGGATCCGCGGCCCTTCTGTTTTCCCCGAACGGGGACAACGGAGCGAAGGGGCCTCGGGACAAGAGCTGAACCCGGTACCAGCCGCCACCCGGTCCAACAGGACCGGAACGACCAGACGAGGAAGACGAACCGTGCAACTCGAAGCGCACGCCCCGTCCGTACCGCCTTCCGAAACGATCCCCCCGCCCGGCCTCACGGAGGACTCCACCTTGATCCCGCTCACTGCGCTCACCGCGCTCGACGACGCCATCGAGAACCTCGGCGTACCCGTCCCCTGCCGCTCCTACGACCCGGAGGTCTTCTTCGCCGAGTCGCCGGCCGACGTCGAGTACGCCAAGTCCCTCTGCCGCACCTGCCCGCTGATGGAGGCCTGCCTCGCCGGCGCCAAGGAGCGGCGTGAGCCCTGGGGCGTCTGGGGTGGCGAGCTGTTCGTCCAGGGTGTCGTCGTCGCCCGGAAGCGGCCGCGTGGCCGCCCGCGCAAGAACCCGGTCACAGCATGAACATCACCGGAACCATCGACCGCCCCCTCACGAACGACCCCAAGAAGCAGGCCCCGATGAAGCCGTCCACCAACGAGCCCGCCGGCTCCGCGATCGAAGATTTCACCACCACAGGCGCGACGGGCTCGCGTCAGAACAGGACCCGAGAGATGCAACTCCTCCAAGAAGCCCTGGCTCGTGCGCATATGCACGACCAACTGCATGAGGCCGAGCGGGAACGCCAGGCAGCGCGCCTGGCGACCGCCCGCCGGATGCAGCGCCGGGCAGAGCGCGCCTCGATGCGCGCCCGCCGCGCGCTCGCCATGGCGGTCATGCAGTAACCGATCACACCTGAAGCGGTGGCCTCCCGACCCCGGGAGGCGGTAGCTCCCCGCGGGGGCCGGTCCGTCCGAACGGACCGGCCCCCGCGGTGCGTTGTGCCCGCGATCCACCCACCGCGGCGTTATCGTCACCGGGTGACGAGTCTTCCCGGAGGCAGTGACGACTCAGGCTCCCCCGCGGAGCCCCCACCCCTGGTGTGCGGCCGCTGTGGCGCCTGGGCGGCGGGTCCGCAGCCCACCTGGACCTGCTCCGTGGAAAACGGCGCTCGCCAGTATTTCTGCGACGGCTGCTCGCGGGAGAACCTCAGGGCGATCGAGGGGCGGCTGGACTCCGCCTGGTGGTGAGACGTCCCTCTGGGGGCCTCCCCCCCCGCCCCCGCCCCCACCCCTCCGAGAGAAAGCCCCGCAGCCCACAGCGAGGCAGCACAACCCGCCGGCCCGCAGCAGCGCAGCCTGGGCCCGGCAGCCTCCAGTAGCGGCCGGGCCCGGCAGGCCGATCAAGCCTCCGCGGCCGGCTCCTCCTCAGTGGCTTCCTCTGCGAACCCAGGCAGCCACTCCTCCAACTCCTCGCGCAGTCGCACCGTCGACCCCAGCTGGCACAGCACGCCGATTGTGCTCAAGGTCACCCGGTGTATCAGCAGGTACGCCGGTGGCAGGTTCAGCTGCTTGCCCAGCTGGTAGGCGGGGGAGCGGGGATCGGCGATGCGGGCCGCCTGGCTGCGCATCCAGCCGCGGGTGAAGGTGAACTCGTCGACCCGGGCCGGTTCGATGATCGGCAGGAGATAGTCGAGGACGGCGCTCGGATCCAGCTCGATGGATTCCTTGACGAAGCCCTCCGCGCAGAGGAGTTCGTAGACGGCCTCCGCCTCGCCGTCGAGGGTCATGCGCAGCGAGTCTCCGATGGGGGCCGGCAGGCCGCCCGGGAGGCGGTCGACCGTGCCGAAGTCCAGAACACCCAGGCGCCAGTCGTCCTCGCCGCCGGGGCCGCCGGGCAGCAGTCGGAAGTTGCCAGGATGCGGGTCGGCATGGAGCAGGCCGGTGCGGGCCGGGCCCGAGAAGAGGAAGCGGGCCAGGAGCTGACCGGCCCGGTCGCGCTGTTCCCGGGTGCCGCCCGAGATGATCTCCGAGAGGGGGATTCCGTCGATCCACTCGGTGATCAGGACCTGGTCGCACTGGTGAACCACACCCGGCACCACCACGTCCGGATCGTGCATGAACTCCTCGGCGTGCGCCTGCTGGGCCTGGGCCTCCAGACCGTAGTCCAGCTCCTCCGAGACCCGGTCCCTGAGCTCCGCGATCAGAGGCTTGATGTCCATGCCGGGGATCAGCGGGCCCAGTAGACGGGCGAAACGGCTCAACTGGTTCAGGTCCGACAGGAGGGCCTCGCCGGCACCCGGGTACTGCACCTTGACCGCCACCTCGCGGCCGTCGTGCCACACCCCGCGGTGGACCTGTCCGATCGAGGCCGCGGCGGCTGGCTTGTCCTCGAACTCCAGGAACAGGTCGGGCCAGTCCTCGCCGAGCCGCTCATCCAGCACGCGGTGCACGGTGCTGGTCGGCATCGGCGGCGCGGCCTCCTGCAGCTTCGTCAGCGCCGCACGGTAGGGGCCGGCGACCTCCTCGGGCAGTGCCGACTCGAAGACCGACAGGGCCTGGCCGAACTTCATGGCCCCGCCCTTGAGCTCGCCGAGCACCTTGAACAGCTGCTCCGCCGTGCGCTGTTGCAGCTCGCGGCCGACGATCTCCGCCGACTCCCCGACGATCCGCTTGCCCAGTCCCCAGGTCGCCCGTCCGGCGAAGCCGAGCGGGAGCGCGGCGAGCTTGGCGGTCCGGGTGACCGCCTTGCGGGGAAGATCAGACATGCGCCCTCCAAGTCCCTGCCGGCCGCGCCGCTTGTGCCGTACGGCTCAGCTCCTTCGGCGACCGTTGCCCCCTCATTGTCTCGTGTGACTCCTCGTCCTCGGAGGTGTGTTCTCCCTTACCTTTGTCCGCGGCCCCGCAGGAGCATGCGGGATGTGCCCAGACCGGTCGTGCATGCCAGGTCAGAGCGGGCAGGGACACCTCCCAGCGTGCTCCGGCGCTCGTCGGGACCCGGCCGTCCAGGAAGGCGAGGGCGTGTGCGGCCGCAAGCCCGGCCACCGTCGTGGCCAGCGCAAGGTCGCAGGGCCGGGCCTGGCGTGGGGTGCCGGAGCGCCATTGCGCGACCAGCCGGGGCCAGGCCGGATCCCGATCGGTGCGGCCCTCGTGCAGACAGCCCGCGCAGCCCGTCTCACCGGGAAGGACGAGGGGTCCGACGACGCCGGTCGCCTCCACGACCCCGGCGTACAGATGCGGTGTACCCGAGGCGATGAGGGGTTCGGCGGTGGACGGGGCGGGGGCGTGGACGGCGACGTCGTCGCGTGGGGCGAGGATCACCAGGGAGAAGCCGGGCTCGCCGTCCGGGGGCGGGGCCGTGTTGCTGCGGCGCGGCGGGCGGTCGGGGGCGGACCGGCGTACGGTCTGCCGGGCGGCTTCGTCCCTGCGGTCGCCGATGGACTCGGCGGGCAGGCCGCCCGGCGCCACGTCGCCGGCCTCGACCTTGCCGACGTCCCGCACATCGACCTCACCGATGCCGGCGCCCGCCAGCAGTGAGGCCAGCATCGAGCCCACCCGGCCCGCACCCCGTACCTGTACCCGCAGTGAGCGGCGCGCGGCCAGGCGGCTGATGGCGTCGCCCGGTTCGGTGGTGGTCAGGGAGAGTGAGGCGAGGTCCGGGCGCAGCCGGGCGAGGACGTCTTTCTTGGCGCGCAGTGCGTCGGCGGCCGGCCCGCCGCCCTTTGCGTCGTCGAGGAGGCCGGCCCGTGCCAGCCGCTCCACCAGTCTGTCGACGTGACCGTCGGGCAGGTCCATCCGGCGTCCCTCCTCGCGTAGGAGGGGCAGTCCGCGGGTGCCGTTGAGCAGGTCCAGGAAGCTGCCCGTTGCCGTGTCCACCGGCCCCAGCGTGAGTGCGTGCGCCGGTGCCATTCCGAACTGCACGGTGTTGAGATCGCGCCAGCCGCGCCTGAGCGCCGGCTTCATGATCGGCGCGAGCGGAACCATCGCATCCATGACAGGCCCCCGTAGCCCTCGTAGAACATTCCCGTCCGCCGGTGGAGCTCGGTCGGCGGGCGGTCGATGGTCGGTCGACGGTCCGTCGTGGCTGTGCCGGCGAGAACCAGCATGCCCGGACGGGCGGACAGGTGCCGAAAGTTGTCCACAGGCGGTGGATATTTGTCGTACAAATCAAACGCTTGGTGGCGGATCGAGACGGAACCGTCCAGGAGTCGGGACTTCCCGCGTGTGCAGCGGGTAACGTCGGGGCGTGCCCGCCGACCCACTGCACCGCGCCGGAATGCCACAGCGCAGCACGACGAGCCAGCCGCCGAGCGGCTCGGGGGCGAGCGCGATCGAGGTCCGCAGGAGCTCCCGTCGGCGCAGGACGGTCTCCGCGTACCGCGAGGGCGATCGCACCGTCGTGCTCATCCCTGCCCGGATGTCCGAGGCGGAGGAGCAGCGCTGGGTGACGGTCATGCTCGACAAGCTGGCCGCCCAGGAGAGCAAACGGGTCCTCGGTGACGACGAGCTGACCGAGCGGGCCGAACGGCTGTCGGCTCAGTACTTCGACGGCCGCGCGCGGCCCACCTCGGTGCGCTGGGTCACCAACCAGAACACGCGCTGGGGCTCGTGCACCCCCGCAGAGGGCAGTATCCGTCTGTCGCACCGGCTGCAGGGCATGCCCGAGTACGTCGTCGACTACGTCCTCCTCCACGAGCTGGCGCATCTGCTGGTGCCGGGGCACGGTCCCCGCTTCTGGCGGCTCCTCGAGGCGTATCCGCGCACGGAACGGGCCCGTGGTTACCTCGAAGGAGTGGTCGCCGCCGAACGGTTGCCGCATCTGCCGGGGGCTCGCGGGGAGTGACGGCCACCGTGGGGCGGTGGTTGTGTACCGGGTCTGTACCGACTTCATCCGGTGTCCGAGTTAGCCGTTAACCTGGCGCGACGCACTCGCATTCGGGATGGGGGACGGTCGTTACGCATGGCCAGGGAATTCCAACGCGGCCACAAGGCCAGGATCAGTGACCTCACCGCGGGCACCGATCTGTACGTAGGCGTGCAGATCAGCGGCCCCGGACTGACCTTCGACATCAGCTGCTTCGGTCTTGACGCCGACGAACGGCTCTCGGACGACCGCTACTTCGTCTTCTTCAACCAGCCGAAGTCCCCCGAGGAGTCCATTCAGCTGCTGGGTGCCCAGGCGGGTGACACGGAGTCCTTCCGGGTCACGCTCGACCGGATCCCGGCGCAGATCCGGAAGCTGTCGTTCACGGCGACGATCGACGGCGCCGGGCAGATGTCGCAGATCGCCCCCGGATACCTCCGTATCGTCGCGGGCGGCGAGGAGGTGGCCCGGTACGCCTTCAACGGCTCGGAGTTCTCCACCGAACGGGCCGTCATGCTGGGCGACTTCTACCTCAAGGACGTCTGGCGGTTCGCGGCCGTGGGGCAGGGCTTCGACGGCGGCCTCGAGGCGCTGCTGAAGAACTTCGGCGGCGAGGTCATGGAGGAGGAGGCACCCGCGGCGCCTGCTCCGCAGCAGCCCGGGACCGGAGCCGCTCCCGCCTTCGCCCCGCCCGCGTTCGGCGCCCCGGCCGCCCCAGCCCCCGCACCCGCCCCGGCCCCGCAGGGCTTCGCGCCGCCCCCGGCACCGACTCCGCCCCCGGCGCCCGCACCCGCGCCGAATGTGCACGCAGCGCCCACCATCGTCGCGCCCATGTCCCCGCCCGGCGGCGGCCAGGTGCACCCGCCGGCCCCGGCGCCCGCGCCCTACGGCCAGCCGCCCCAGCAGCCGTTCGGCCAGAGTGCACCGCCGCCACCCGGCTACGCCCAGCCCCCGGCTCCGCAGGCCCCGCACGCCCCGGGCCCGCCGCCCGGCTACGGTCATCAGCCCCCGTTCGGGCAGGTCCCGGGACAGCAGGCGCCCTACGGCGCGCCCCAGGGTGCCCCCCAGGGCGGCGCCGGGGTGAGCGCGGCGCTGCAGATGTTCAAGGAGACGCCCACCGGGCAGCGCTGGACGCAGCAGAACAGCAAGCTGATCCGTGTCGACCTCGGCATGGGCGGCCAGCCGGTGCTCGCCCGGCAGGGCAGCATGGTGCTCTACCAGGGCAAGGTCGACTTCGGCTACAAGGGTGCGGGCTTCGCGGGCCGGATCGTGGGCAACGCGACCGGCCAGGAGATGCAGCTGATGCGCTGCACCGGCCAGGGGCAGGTGTTCCTCGCGGAGAACGCCACCTATCTGCACCCCATCGAGCTCCAGGGCGACGCGATCTGTGTCTCCGCCGAGAGCGTCCTCGCCTTCGACGAGGGCCTCCAGTACGAGGTCCGCCGCATCGAGGGACACGGCATCCCCGGGGGCGCGCTGTTCACGATGCAGTTCCAGGGCACCGGCACGATCGTCGTCAAGACGCACGGCACGCCCGTGGTGCTGCCGGTCACGCCGACCACGTTCGCCGACGCCAACGCCGTGGTGGCCTGGTCGGCCGCCTCCCAGGTGATCGTCTCCAGCCAGGTCCGCATGCGCCGCAACGCCTACCCGGGCGACACCGGCGAGAGCGTCAACCTGCAGTTCCGGGGCGCGCCCGGCAACTTCATCGTCGTCCAGCCGTACGAGGTCTGAGGGAGCCCGTCATGAACCAGCCACTCGCGGGCTATGCCCCCGCACCCGTCACCGTCCGTATGGAGAACCACGGCGACCACATGCTGAAGGTCGCCATGCAGATTGGAAACGACATCCTCGCGCGCGTGGGCTCGATGATCGCCTACGAGGGTTTCATCCAGTACGAGCCCAACCCGCCGGCCGTGCGCCAGATCGCCCGTGACTGGATCACCGGCGAGGGCGCGCCGTTGATGAAGTGCTCCGGCGACGGACTGCTCTACCTCGCCGACTACGGCGCGAACGTCGTCGTGATCAACCTCAACGGCGACGGGATCTCCGTCAACGCCACCAACCTGCTCGCCTTCGACGCGCACCTCACCTGGGGGGTCGAGCGGGTCAAGGGGCTGGCGAAGTTCGCCGGGCAGGGCCTGTGGAACACCAAGATCTCCGGGCAGGGCTGGGTCGCGCTGACCTCCCGGGGCAAGCCGATCGTCGTCGACTGCGGCGGCGGCGAGGACGAGACGTACGTCGACCCGGACGCGCTCGTCGCCTGGTCCCCGAACCTCAAGGTGAAGGGCAAGCGCAGCTTCAAGGCGCAGTCGCTGATCGGCCGCGGCAGCGGCGAGGCCTACCAGATGGCCTTCTCCGGTCAGGGCATCGTCGTCGTCCAGCCCAGCGAGGACAGCACCGACCGCCTGCGGTTCCGGGGCTGAGGGGGAGCCAGAGACACCATGCAGAGTCCGCTTTTCGCCTTCAACGACTCGCAGTCCCAGGAGCGCTACAGCCTGCAGAACAAGCAGATGCTGCGCGTCACCCTGGAGGGCCACGACGACATCCTGGCGCGCAAGGGCACCATGGTCGCCTACCAGGGGCTCGTCGAGTTCGACGCGGAGTACCAGAGCAACCAGCAGGCACGCGCGCGTGCGCGCACCGGCGAGGGCCTCAGCCTGATGCGCTGCCACGGGCAGGGCACGGTCTACTTCGCCAACCTCGCCCAGCACATCCATGTCGTGGACGTGGAGCAGGACGGCCTGACCGTGGACAGCAGCTACGTCCTCGCGATGGACTCCTCGCTGCACCACGAGGTCATCGCCGTCGACAGCCTCTACGGCATCTCCGGCTCGGGGAAGTACCAGCTCAACATCACCGGCCGCGGCAAGGTCGCCCTGATGACCTCGGGTGCGCCGCTGATGATGCAGGTCACGCCCGACAAGTACGTCAACTGCGACGCCGACGCGATCGTCGCCTGGTCGACCGGGCTGCGCGTCCAGATGCAGGCCCAGACGCACTCCTCCGGGGTGTGGCGGCGCCGCGGCAACACCGGTGAGGGCTGGGAACTCAGCTTCATGGGCAGCGGCTACGCGCTCGTCCAGCCCAGCGAACTGCTGCCGCCGCAGAACGCCCAGATCGGATCGGGCCTCGCCGCGCAGTACGGCATGGGGCAGCACGGGGCGCGGGCCCAGAACCAGGGCAACGTCTGGAGCTGATCGTCCGGACAACCAACGTAAGGGGCGTCCGCGAGTGCGGGCGCCCCTTACACGTGGCCGAGGGCCGCGGGCTCTTCGAGGCTCACAGCCTGGCGCGGGTCGCTTCCAGCAGCCGTACGACCGACTCGTCGGCCACGTCCGCCACCTCGTCGTAGGCGAACCAGCGCAGGTCGAGGGACTCGTCGCTGATCTCCTGGACCGCCCCGGGCGGAGCCACGACCGCGTACTGCACGTCGAAATGCCAGTGGCAGGGCGCCGGGATCGGATGCCGGTCCAGGCGCACCGGGCCGCCCGGCAGCAGCCGCAGACCGGCGATGCCCGACTCCTCGGTGGCCTCGCGCAGGGCCGCCGCCTGGAGGGAGGTGTCCTCCGGCTCGCAGTGGCCGCCCATCTGCAGCCACATCTGGAGCTTCCGGTGGAGGGTCAGCAGCACCCGCCCGCGCGACGGGTCGACCACCAGCGCGCTCGCCGTGACGTGGCCCGCGTGGCAGGCCTTCCACATGCCGTCCGGATGGGCCGCCAAGTGGTCCAGATACGCCTGGCGCAGCTCTTCCTGGTCCTCGTACCCCTTCAGGACGAGGACCGCGTCGTCGTACAGGTTCACTCGGTGCCGTCGCCCTTGTCGTCGTCCTGGGAAGCGTCGTCCTTCTTCAGGTTCGGCTTCTGCGTCGAGCCGCCGCCCGCCGCCTCGCCGAGCATCTTGTCCAGCTCGGAGAAGTCCAGCTGCTCGCGGTGCACGAAGCCGTCCGGGTCGTCGAGGTCGGAGGCCGTCGGAAGCATGTCCGGGTGCGACCACAGGGCGTCCCGGCCGTCCACTCCGCGGGCGTCCGTGAGCGAGGCCCACAGGCGGGAGGCGTCGCGCAGGCGGCGCGGGCGCAGCTCCAGGCCGATCAGCGTGGCGAACGTCTGCTCCGCAGGCCCGCCCGTCGCACGGCGGCGGCGCAGCGTCTCGCGCAGCGCGTCCGCGGACGCCAGACGCGGCTTCGCCGCCGCGTGCACCACCGCGTCGACCCAGCCCTCGACGAGCGCCAGGGCCGTCTCCAGACGGGCCAAAGCCGCCTTCTGCTCCGGGGTGTCCTCCGGCTGGAACATGCCCTGCTGCAGGGCGTCCTGCAGCTGCTCGGGGTTCTGCGGGTCGAACTGGCCGACCACGTCCTCCAGCTTGGCCGTGTCGACCTTGATCCCGCGCGCGTACCCGTCGACCGCGCCGAACAGGTGCGAGCGCAGCCACGGCACATGTGCGAACAGGCGCTGGTGGGCGGCCTCGCGCAGGGCGAGATACAGCCGCACCTCCTCCTTCGGCACACCCAGGTCCTTGCCGAACGCCTCGACGTTCACCGGCAGCAGCGCGGCCTTGCCGGCCGGGCCGAGCGGCAGGCCGATGTCGGTGGAACCGACGACCTCGCCCGCGAGCACCCCGACGGCCTGCCCGATCTGCGTGCCGAACATCGCGCCGCCCATGGAGCGCATCATGCCGATCAGCGGGCCCGCCATGGCCTGCATCTCCTCCGGCAGGACATCGCCCATCGCCGCGCCGACCCGCTCGGCGACCGGGTCGACGAGCTCCTGCCACGCGGGCAGCGTCGCCTCGACCCACTCCGCACGCGACCACGCCACCGCGGATCCGGCACCGGACGGCAGCGACGTCGCGTCGTCCAGCCACAGGTCGGCGAGGCGGACGGCCTCCTCGACCGCGGTGCGCTCGGCGGCGCCGACACTCGCGTCCTTGGTGCCGTCAGGGGTGCCCTGGGAGACCGTCTGGCGGGCGATCTGCTTGGCCATCTCCCAGTTCACCGGGCCGCCCTCGTAGGAGAGCATCTGGCCCAGCTGCTGGAAGGCGGCACCCAGGTCGGTGGGGTTCAGCGAACCGAACATCGCAGCGAGCGGATTGTCCGCACCGGGGCCGCCGAAGCCTCCGGCCCCCGGCAGCCCGCCGAAACCGAACGGGTTGGCCGGTCCCTGACCACCACCGCTCTGCTGGTCCTTCTTCTTGCCCTCGTCGCCGTCTTCCGGCTCCTCCGGCGGAAGGCCGAATCCGAATGGGGTGTCACTCACGGGATTCCTCGGCTGGTAAGGCCGCCGGGTTCTCTCCGACGGCACGGCTGCCCGATAACACCACCCAGCGTAGACACCATGGGCGGTTCGGGCCTCGGTGCTTCGCCGACTCTTGGCCTGCGGCAGGATGGATGCCACCTGGTACGGACGCGTCACTCGCGTTCGTACTGAAGACAACCGCTGGAGACGCCCGGTGAGTTCCCCAGATCCGCAGGTTCGCGCAGCGCGAAACGAGTCAACCAATTCCGCCACGCGCGGGCCCGTCGTCGCGGTCACCGGCGCCGCGTCCGGCATCGGCGCACTGCTCGCCGAACGGCTCGTCGCCTCGGACGAGATCAAGCAGGTCATCGCGATCGACGAGCGGCGCGGCGAGTGCGCGGGGGCGCAGTGGCACATCCTGGACGTACGGGATCCGGCCATCGCTGACAAGCTGCGCGGCGCCGACGTGGTGGTGCACCTGGCGCTCGACCTGGATCTGGAGACCGATCCCGCCGCCCGTACGGCCTACAACGTACGGGGGACGCAGACGGTGCTGACCGCGGCCGCCGCGGCCGGTGTCCACCGGGTCGTGCTGTGCACGTCCGCCATGGTGTACGGGGCGCTGCCGGACAACGAGCTGCCGCTGTCCGAGGACGCGGAGCTGCGGGCCACGGCCGAGGCCACCGGTGTCGGTGACCTCCTGGAGATCGAGCGGCTCGCCCGGCGCGCGCCGCGCGCGCATCCCGGCCTCAATGTCACCGTCGTACGGCCCGCGGTGCTCGTAGGGGGCACCGACACCGCGCTGACCAGGTACTTCGAGTCGCCCCGGCTGCTCGTGGTCGCCGGGTCGCGGCCCGCCTGGCAGTTCTGCCACGTCGAGGACCTGTGCAGCGCCCTGGAGTACGCCGTCCTGGAGAAGGTCGACGGGGAACTCACCGTGGGCTGCGACGGGTGGCTGGAACAGGAGGAGGTCGAGGAGCTCAGCGGGATCCGGCGGATGGAACTGCCGTCGGCCGTCGCGCTGGGAGCGGCGGCCCGGCTGCACCGGATCGGCCTGACACCGTCCCCGGCCGGGGACCTGGCGTACACGATGTACCCCTGGGTGGTCAGCGGAAGCCGGCTGCACGACGCGGGCTGGCGGCCGCAGTGGACCAACGAGGAAGTGCTCGCCGAACTCCTGGAGGAGGTCTCCGGCAGACACACCGTCGCCGGCCGGCGGCTCGGTCGCAAGGACGCGACGGCGGCCGGAGCAGCGGGCGCGACGGTGGCGCTGCTGGGCGCGGCGGCCGTGGTGCGCAGGGCCCGCAAGGCCCGGCGCCGGATCTGAGAGCGAACCTTGTAGGAGACTCCAAGACCGCACACGCGCGTGCCGGGTGAAACGTCTGTTCCGGGTTGTCACAGGCGTGCGGCACGATGGAGGCATGGCACCCACCAACGACCATCCCGGCGAGCAGGCCGCGCAGGACCCCATCAAGCTGATCGCCGTCCGGGAGACCGCGCTCTCCCTGGACGAGGTCTTCCAGGCGGTCGGGGACGACGCCGCGGGCGGGACCGCGCTGTTCGTGGGGACCGTGCGCAACCACGACGGGGGAGCCGATGTGGACCGGCTCGGCTATTCGTGCCACCCGAGCGCCGAGGCCGAGATGCGGCGGATCGCCGAGAAGGTCGTGGCCGGATACCCGGTGCGGGCCCTGGCCGCCGTTCACCGCATCGGGGACCTGGCCGTCGGGGACCTCGCCGTGGTCGTCGCCGTTTCCTGTCCGCACCGGGGCGAGGCCTTCGAGGCCTGCCGGAAGCTGATCGACGATCTCAAGCACGAGGTGCCGATCTGGAAGCACCAGACGTTCTCGGACGGTACGGACGAATGGGTCGGCGCTTGCTGAGCCCCCTGCGCCACGCCCGGGTTGCGTAACCGCACCCCTGGCGTCAGCGTTCTCAGTGTGACTGGTTAATCTGCTGATCAGTCAGTTCTTGCGGTCGCTCACTGGGGTCGGGAGGTCGGCATGGGGGCGCTCCTGTGGTTGTTGATTCCGTTCATGGCAGCGATCGGAGCCGGTCTGTGGGGAACTTGGGCCAACCGGACCCGCAAGGTCCGCGGCGACGGGCCCGAGCTGGACGGCTACGCCCGCTTCCGTGAGGCCATGGAGAAGCCACGCTCCCGTACGTGACATGACAGAGGTGGGCCTGACGGTGCGCTGACAGCACCTTCCCGTACTGTCTTGGCATGCCACGCCGCACCGCGACGATGCTCGCCTCCACCCTGATGCTGATCGCGCTCCTGTGCGCGGGAGTGTTCATTCCCGTGCCGTACTCGGAGATGTCCCCGGGACCCACGGTCAACACGCTCGGGGACCACGACGGCGAGCCGGTGCTGCAGATCTCCGGGCGCAAGACCTACCCGGCCGACGGCCACCTGAACATGACGACCGTGCGGGTCACCAGCGCCGACTACAAGATGAACCTCGTCGAGGCCGTCTACGGCTGGCTGGCCCACGACAGCAAGGTCGTGCCGCACGACACGCTCTACCCGGACGGCAAGACCGAACAGCAGTCCACCCAGGAGAACGCCGAGGAGTTCAGCCAGTCCCAGGAGAGCGCCAAGGTCGCAGCCCTGAAGGAACTCGGCATCCCGGTGAAGAGCTGGGTGATCGTCTCGACCGTGGTCAAGGGCTCCCCGGCGCAGGGCCGACTGCACGCCGGAGACGTGATCAAGGCCGTCGACGGTACGGCCGTGAAGCAGCCCGCCGACGTCGCCAAGCTCGTGACCAGGCACCAGCCCGGCGAGAAGGTCGACTTCACGATCGTGCCCGCGAAGGACCAGGCCGCCGCAGAGAAGAAGAACACGACGGCGACCACGACCCAGGACGTCACGATCACGACCACCACCTCCGACGACAGCGGCAAGAAGCGCGCCATCGTCGGGATCTCCGCGGGGACCGATCACACCTTCCCGTTCACCATCGACATCAAGCTCGCCGACGTCGGCGGTCCGAGCGCCGGACTGATGTTCGCGCTCGGCATCTACGACAAGCTCACCCCGGGTGATCTGACCGGCGGCAAGTTCGTGGCCGGCACCGGGACGATCGACGACAACGGCAAGGTCGGCCCGATCGGCGGCATCGAGATGAAGACGGTCGGCGCACGCGACAAGGGCGCCCAGTACTTCCTCACGCCCGCCGAGAACTGCGCGGCCGCCGCCAAGGACACCCCGAGCGGGCTCACCCTGGTCAAGGTGAACACCATCGAGGACGCCCTCGGCGCGCTGAAGGACATCCGTACCGGGAAGAGCTCCGACCTGCCGAAGTGCACGACCAAGTAGCCCGGAGGGCTACGGCGGCCTACTCCTCGAAGGTCGCGGCCAGGGCCTGCGCCAGGCCCGGCACTAGGTCGGAGCCCGTGAGGACCTCCGTCGGGGTGTCCTTCTCGCGCAGCCGCAGCGCCGAGTCACGGGCGCCGTCGCGCAACACAGCCACCGTCATCCGGACCTCCTGACGGTCCGGATGACCGGCCACCCACTTGGCCAGCCCCGCCTCGTCCAGTCCCTCGGGGACCTGGGACTCGGCGGACGGCGGCAGCATCAGCCGCTCCACCGTGAGCGCACAGCCGGCCACCGCGTCGGGCCAGGCGATCGTCGCGAGGAACTCGTCCAGCGGCTTGCCGGCCGGGATCTCGTCCTGCTCGACCGGGGTGAGCCCGGTGGTGTCGGGGTCGTCCGCAAGGCCCAGCTGGGCCGCGAGCGCGGGCTCCTGGGACCGCAGCCGGGCGGTGTCTACGAGGGCGAAGAGGCGGGCGGGCTGGTCCCAGCCGAGGCCGGAGGCGTACTCGTCGATCTCGAGTACGGCCCGGGTGAGCGGGCTCGCTGCCATGGGAGTGTTGGACATGGTCACAATCCTGCCTCGTTCATGGCCGGAATCGGGAACCGAGTAAACGGTGAGTAAGTTGCATAGGTGTGGGCCCGCGATCACGGGGGGCCACGGAGGGGCTCACGAACACGCGGGGGCCTGACGAACCGACAGCGACTTCGAGGTGCGCACCTTGGCTTTCCAGATGCCGGACCGCGGCGGAGGCCCGACGGGGCCACGGATCAGAGTGGGCCGCCCGTCCCGGCGAGTCCGGACCCTGCTGATGACACTGGGCGTCCTTGCCGTCCTCGGCATGGCGTTCACCATGTTCGCGGGCTTCTGGACGGACTGGCTCTGGTACCGCTCCGTGAAGTACTCGTCCGTCTTCACCACCACCCTGTGGACCAAGATCGGACTGTTCTTCGTCTTCGGTCTGCTGATGGCCCTCGCGGTCGGCTTCAACATCTGGCTGGCGCACCGGCTGCGGCCGCCGCTGAGCGCCATGTCCATGGAGCAGCAGAGCCTGGACCGCTACCGGATGGGCATCGCGCCGTACAAGACCTGGCTGTTGCTCGGGATCACCGCCCTGGTCGGTCTGATCGCCGGCGCCTCGGCGTCCAGCCAGTGGCGCACCTGGCTGATGTGGGTCAACGGCGTGCCCTTCCACCAGAAGGACCCGCAGTTCCACCTCGATGTCTCCTTCTACGCCTTCGACCTGCCCTGGTACCGCTTCCTGCTGGGCTTCGGCTTCGCCGCCGCGATCCTCTCCCTGATCGCCGCCGCGCTCACCCACTACCTGTACGGCGGCCTCAGGATCACCTCCCCGGGCGCCCGCGCCACCGCCGCCGCCACCGGTCATCTCTCGGTGCTGCTCGGCATCTTCGTGGCGCTGAAGGCCGTCGCGTACTGGCTCGACCGGTACGGCCTCGCGGTCAAGTCCAGCGACTTCAAGGCGACGGACAACTGGACGGGCCTCAGGTACGTCGACGCGAACGCCTATCTGCCCGCGAAGACCATCCTGTTCTGCATCGCCGTCATCTGCGCGCTGCTGTTCTTCGCCACCCTGTGGCGCCGCACCTGGCAGCTGCCCGTGATCGGCTTCGGCCTGATGGTGCTCTCGGCGATCCTCATCGGCGGGCTCTACCCCGCGATCGTCCAGAAGTTCCAGGTCCAGCCCAACGAGCAGGCCAAGGAAGCGCCGTACGTCCAGAAGAACCTCAAGGCGACACGTGAGGCGTACGGCATCGACGACACCAAGGTGACCGACTACTCGGGGACCAGCACCACCAAGGACAAGACGAAGCTGCGTGACGGCGTCGACGACGCGGCGAGCATTCGCATCCTGGACCCGAACATCGTCTCGCCCACCTTCCAGCAGCTCCAACAGATCAGGAACTACTACGCGTTCCCCAACAATCTGGACGTCGACCGCTACAGCAAGGACGGCAAGGAGCAGGACACCGTCATCGGTCTGCGCGAGCTGAACCTCAACGGCATTCCGAAGAACAACTGGATCAACGACCACTTCCGCTACACCCACGGCTACGGTGTGGTCGCCGCCAAGGGCACCGAGGTCCAGGACGGCCAGCCCGTCTTCACCGAGTCCGACCTGCCGTCGACAGGTGACCTCGGGAAGTACAAGCAGCAGATCTACTACGGCGAGAAGACCACCACCTACTCGATCGTCGGCGGTCCCCAGCAGGAGATCGACTACTCCGACGACAGCGGCGAGAAGACCACCAGCTACAAGGGCAACAGCGGCGTCAACCTCGCCAACCCGATCAACCGGGCCGCCTACGCGGTCGCGTTCAACGAGCCGCAGATCCTCTACTCCGGGGCGATCGGCAAGGGTTCGCGGATCCTGTACAACCGCACCCCCAAGGAGCGCGTCGAGGCGGTGGCGCCCTGGCTGACCATCGACGGCGACGCCTATCCGGCGGTGGTGGACGGCCGTATCCAGTGGATCGTCGACGCCTACACGACGACGAACGGATACCCGTACGCCTCCCGGACGACCCTTGGTGACACCACCGCCGACTCGCTGACCGCGACCAACACCAACCGCGCGGTGGTGGCCCAGCAGAACCAGGTCAACTACATCCGCAACTCGGTGAAGGCGACCGTTGACGCGTACACCGGCGAGGTCAAGCTCTACCAGTGGGACACCGCGGACCCCGTCCTGAAGACGTGGATGAAGGCGTTCCCGGGCACGGTGAAGCCGAAGAGCGACATCACGCCCGAGCTGCAGGCCCACTTCCGTTACCCACAGGACCTGTTCAAGGTCCAGCGCGAGCTGCTCAGCCGCTACCACGTGACGGACGCCCAGACCTTCCTCACCGGCAGCGAGGTGTGGCAGGTGCCGGACGACCCGACCAACAAGTCGGGCAACGCGGTGCCGCCGTACTACCTGAGCATGAAGATGCCCGGCCAGACCTCGCAGGCGTTCTCGCTGACGACGACCTTCACGCCGAACGGACGGGACAACCTCAGCGCGTTCATGGCGGTCGACGCCGATGCGAGCACCAGTGACTACGGCAAGATCAGAATCCTGAAACTGCCGACGAGCACGACCGTCGACGGACCCAAACAGGTACAGAGCAAGTTCAACTCCGAACAGAACATCGCCGCGGCGATCAAGCTCCTCAAGGGCGGCGACTCCGACATCGAGTACGGCAACCTGCTGACGGTGCCGCTCGACGGAGGACTGCTCTACGTGGAGCCGGTCTACGTACGCGGCGGTGGACTCAAGTACCCCCTGCTGCGCAAGGTGTTGGTGACCTACGGAGGCAACACCGCCTTCGAGGACACCCTGGGCCAGGCCCTCGACAAGGTCTTCGGCGCGGAGAGTACGACCACACCGCCGTCGGACACGGGGACGAACCCGCCGCCGACGTCGAGCAACCCGACGGTCCAACAGGCGCTGAACGACGCCCAGAAGGCCTTCGACGCCGGCCAGGAAGCCCTCAAGAAGGGCGACTGGCAGGCGTACGGCCAGGCCCAGAAGGACCTCCAGGACGCCCTCAAGCGGGCCGAGGACGCGCAGTCCAAGGCAGGCGGGACGAGCGGCGGCGGCAACAAGAGCAGCAGCCCCGGTCCGAGCGGCAGTCCGAGCCCGAGCAGCAGCTCCGGCAGCGGCTGATCATGTCCACCCCGCGTCGTGGTACGGTTGCCACACAACGACGCGGGGTGGAGCAGCTCGGTAGCTCGCTGGGCTCATAACCCAGAGGTCGCAGGTTCAAATCCTGTCCCCGCTACTGCAGTCGAAGGCCCGGATCCTCAAGGATCCGGGCCTTCGTGATGTGCGAACGCATGTGCCGGTCAGGGGGATCGTCATGCCGCCTCCGGGAGTTGGGGGAACTGTGTTTGACTTGTCTCTCTGTGGGCATGTCGACAAAACGCTGAAGTGACCTCACTGGCTGCGGTATACCAGGTGTACCCGGGTTGCAGGTGGTGCGACGATGGACGTTATGGGGGACAAGGCAACTCTGTTCGAGACAGGGCGATTTGTGCAGCCTTCCGAACCGGGCGAAGCCGGGGAGGTGGCTGAGGAGGCCGTCGAGGAAGTTCGCCGGCGGCTCGCCGCCGAGGCCGGCGACGTCGAGGCGATGAGCGTCCTCGGGGCCATGCTGCTGCGCCGTGGTGACCTCGACGGAGCCGAGCCCCATCTGCGTGCCGCCACCGCCGCGGGCGACCGCGCCGCCGCCAACAACCTGGGGGTCCTTCTCCACCAGCGCGGATACGCCGACGACGCAGCCGGCTGGTGGCGGATCGCCGCCGTCGCCGGGTCCGCGGCCGCCGCACATGCGCTCGGGCGTCATCACCGCGAGCGCGGGGACGAGCCCGCCGCCGAGTACTGGCTGCGGCAGTCCGCAGAACAGGGGCACGCCCTGGGCGCCTACGCGCTCGCCGACCTGCTGGAGCACCGCGGGGACGCCGCAGCCGAGGACTGGATGCGGGCCGCGGCGGAGCGCGGGCACCGGGAGGCGGCGTACCGCCTGGCGCGCGCGCTCGACCGCAGGGCGGCCCGCCAGGGCGAGGACGGGGCTGACAACGGTGTCGAACTGCTGGCTCAGGCCGAGCAGTTCTACCGGCAGGCCGCCGCGCGCGGACACCGGCGGGCCGCGCTGCACCTCGGCGCGATCCTGGAGAAGCGCGGTGAGCTCAAGGAGGCCGGGCGCTGGTATCTGACCTCCGCCAAGGACGGCGAGGCGCGCGCCGCCTGCGCGCTCGGGTTCCTGCTGCGGGACGCCGGCGACACCGAGAGCGCCGCCGTGTGGTGGCTCAGGGCCGCCCAGGACGGGGACGGCAACGCGGCCAACGCGCTCGGCGCCCTGCACGCCGAGCGCGGCGAGACACAGACCGCCGAGCGCTGGTACCGGGCCGCGATGGACGCCGGTGACGACAACGGCGCCTACAACCTCGGGCTGCTCTGCGCCGAACAGGGGCGGACCGCACAGGCCGAGCAGTGGTACCGCCGGGCCGCGTACGCCGGACACCGCGAGGCGGCGAACGCCCTGGCGATCCTGCTGTTGCAGGGCGGCGACACGACGGGCGCCGAGCCGTGGTTCTCCAAGGCCGCGGAGGCCGGGAGCGTGGACGCCGCGTTCAACCTGGGGATCCTGCACGCCGGGCGGGCCGAGGACGACGTCGCGCTGCTCTGGTACGAGCGTGCCGCGGCCGCCGGGCACACCGAGGCGGCGCTGCAGGTCGGCATGGCGCGGCTGCGGGACGGGGACGAGCGGGCGGCGGAGCGGCATCTGCGCTGCGCGGCAGGAGGCGGCAGCGCGGAGGCCGCGTACCGGCTGGCGACCGTGCTGGACGCCCGGCGCCCGCCCGCGCCGGCGCATGAGCTCGGGGAGTCCGTGCACGAGAAGAGCGAGTGCGAGGAGTGGTACGAGCGCGCGGCTTCCCAGGGGCACCGGCGGGCGCAGGTACGGGTCGGAATGATGGCCGCCGCCCGCGGCGACGTGGTGGACGCGGCGCGCTGGTACCGCGCGGCCGCCGAGGCCGGCTCCCGCAACGGCGCCTTCAACCTCGGGCTGCTGCTGGCCCGCGAGGGGAGCGAGCCGGAGGCGGCCGTGTGGTGGACGCGGGCCGCCGACGCGGGGCATGGGCGGGCGGCGCTGCGGCTGGCCCTGGTCTACGCGCGTCGGGGTGAGCTGGCGGAGGGGCAGCGGTGGGCGGACCGAGCGGTGACGCTGGGGCCGGCGGAGGTGTCGGAGCGAGCGGCTCGACTGCGGGACGCGTTGCTGGAGGAGCTGTCGGCGTAGGGGGCCGGCGGTGGGCCGGCCGCCGGGGGCGCCGTAAGCGATTTGCCTCTGGTCGCGGGCTTGACGTAATGTTGCGTTCACCGACGCGGGGTGGAGCAGCTCGGTAGCTCGCTGGGCTCATAACCCAGAGGTCGCAGGTTCAAATCCTGTCCCCGCTACTGAAGGCCGAGGGCCGGAATCCAGTGAATGGATTCCGGCCCTCGGTGTTTCCCCGCTCTTGCTTGTCTGCGCAGAAGGTGGTTACGCAGAAGGTGGTTACAGAGAGTGCTTACGCCGCCGCGCAGTTCGGGCAGATGCCCCGGTAGGTGACCTCGACGTCCGAGACGGTGAAGCCGAAGCGCTCGGTGTCGGGGAGGTCGGCGAGCGGGTTGCCGCTCGGGTGGACGTCACGGATCGCGCCGCACTGGGCGCACACCAGGTGGTGGTGCGGCCGGTGCGCGTTCGGGTCGTAGCGCTTGGCGCGCTTGTCGGTGGAGACCTCGAGCACCTCGCCGAGCGAGACCAGCTCGCCCAGCGTGTTGTAGACGGTCGCGCGGGAGATCTCGGGCAGCTTGGCGACGGCCCGGGAGTGGACCTCGTCGGCGGTCAGATGCACATGCTCGCCGTCGAGAACCTCGGCCACGACGCGCCGCTGCGCGGTCATCCGCCATCCGCGTCCACGCAGCCGTTCCAGAAGGTCGCTCATGAAATCCAGCCTAACAGCCGGGGGACCATTTTCCGAACAGGTGTGAGTTTGGATCGCTGCTGGATTTGGACTAAGTCCAAGAGGGTTCTCCGGTCCCCTGTTGGTTCAGGCGGGCACGTGCTGCCGTGCCGGCGCCCAGCAGCGGATGATGTCGCGGACCGAGACGATGCCGGCCGGCTCGCCCCGGTCGAGGACGATGAGATGGCGGAAGCCGCCGTGGGCCATGGCGCGGGCCGCCTCCTCCAGCGTCCAGGACGGGGCGGCGAAGACGACGTCGTTGGTGGTGTGGTCGTGGGCGCGCTCGATGTCGGGGCTCTGGCCGAGGCCGACGGAGTTGAGGATGTCGCGTTCGGTGAGGATGCCGATACCGCCGGCGTCGGGGTCGAGGACCAGCGCCGCGCCGACACGGCGGGCGGACATCAGGGCTGCGGCCTGGCGGAGGGTGTGGGCGGGGCCGATGGTCAGAACCACCGTGCTCATGGCGTCGCGGACGAGCATGGACTTCAGCCACCTCCAAGGAGATCCCACTTAGTTCCAGGATTCACAAGTTCACAAGTGGGGGGACTCTCAGAGTCGCAGGTAAAGCGGGAGTCAACAAGAGGGCGCGTGCTGCCAATTGAGGGCGCACGCGCTCATCTGTGCTTTTGCGCGTGCGCCTCAGTAGCGCTCGTTGAGATAACCCAGCAACTCGTCGTGCAGCAGGCCGTTCGAGGCGGCTGCGTTGCCGCTGTGGGGGCCCGGGCGGCCGTCCAGGCCCGTGAAGGTGCCGCCGGCCTCGGTGACGATGATCGTGTTGGCGGCCATGTCCCACAGGGAGAGCTCCGGCTCGGCGCAGATGTCGACCGAGCCCTCGGCGACCATCATGTACGGCCAGTAGTCGCCGTACGCGCGCGTGCGCCACACCTCCCGGGTCAGGTCCAGGAAGCCGCCCAGCCGGCCCTGGTCCTCCCAGCCGGACAGGGAGGAGTACGCGAACGAGGCGTCCGCCAGCTTCGCGACGCGGGAGACATGCAGACGGGAGGCGGAGGAGAGGCTGCGGCCGGTGAAGGCTCCGTGGCCCTTCGCGGCCCACCAGCGGCGGCCCAGAGCGGGTGCGGAGACGACGCCGACGACGGGCTCGAAGCCGGTCTCGCCCGCCTCCATCAGGGAGATCAGGGTGGCCCACACCGGGACACCGCGTACGTAGTTCTTGGTGCCGTCGATCGGGTCGACCACCCAGCGGCGGGGGCCCGTGCCCTCCAGGCCGTACTCCTCGCCGAGGACCGCGTCCCGGGGGCGGGCGCGCTGGAGCTGGCCGCGGATGAGCTCCTCCGCCGCCTTGTCCGCTTCGCTCACCGGGGTCATGTCCGGTTTCGTCTCGACCTTGAGGTCGAGCGCCTTGAAGCGGGACGTCGTTGCCGCGTCGGCGGCGTCCGCGAGGACGTGGGCGAAACGGAGATCGTCGAGGTAGTCCGGCATGGAACGAACGCTATCCGGCGAGGTCGCGGTGGGGCCACCAGGCCATGCTCACGGTTTGGCGGCACATTGCCGCCACCGGGGGCGGCACACGGAGGCCGCGGGGCGCCCCCGCGTGCGCTCGCGAACCCTTGACAGTGCCCCTGTGCGCGTCAAATCTGGGCGCAGAGCCGCTCGCCCCAGGGAGGCGATGATGCCTGCAGCGCGGGAATCCCTACTGGACGCCGCGTACACGGCGCTGGCGCGCCGACCGTGGTCCGCCGTACGGATGGTGGACGTCGCTTCGGCCGCCGGAGTGTCCCGGCAGACCCTCTACAACGAGTTCGGCAGCAAGGAGGGGCTCGCCAGGGCACTCGTGAGAAGGGAGGCGGACGGCTATCTCGCCGGGGTCGAACGGGCGCTCGCCACCCACAGCGACGCCCGGGACCGGCTCACCGCGACCGCCGAATGGACCGCGTCGACGGCGCGCGAGAACGCACTCGTACGGGCCATGCTGACCGGCTGCTGGAGTGAACGGCTGCCCTCGCCCACGCTGTCCGCGGTGCCGTCCTCCTCGGCGGTGCCGGCGCAGCGGCGGGCGGACGGCCCGCTGCCGTCGCCCGGCGACTTCGTGGCGATCGTGCGGGACCGGGCCGTGGCGGTGCTGTCGAAGCCGGGGGCGGTCAAGTCGGACACGGCGGATCTGGCGCGTTCCTGTGAGCTGGTGGTGCGGCTGGCCCTGTCCTGCGTGGCGGCGCCGCCGGGGGAGGGCGGGGTGGCGGACCTGGTGCGCACGGCCCTGCCCCGGCAGGCGGTGTGACGGGGCGCAAGGTCGACGCGTCTTCGGGATGTTCTTCTTCGCGGCGTGAGGGAAGCCGCGCGTCCACTGCTCAAGTGACCTGTTTCGACGCCGACTTCGGCGGGCGAGCGGTCGCACGGGGTCGACCGCACGCCGGCGGAAGGGGAGTTGACGCGGACCGGCATGCGGTCTGCGGCCGCCCGCCGTCGAAGTCGTCGAAGTCGTCGAAGTCGTCCAAGTCGTCTAGTGGGCGGACCCGGAGAGCTGGAGGCCGATCACGCCCACGATGACCAGGCTGATCGAGACGAGCTTCAGCATCGACACCAGGTCACCGAGGAAGATCATGCCGTAGATCGCGGTGCCCGCCGCGCCGATGCCGGTCCACACCGCGTAGGCGGGGCCGACGTCCAGCTTCCTCAAGGACAGGGTGAGGAGGCCGAAGCTGCCCAGGGCGAAGGCGCAGAACGCGATCGTCGGCCACAGGCGGGTGAAACCGTGGGAGAGCTTGAGGCACACGGCGAAACCCGTCTCGAGCAATCCGGCCACCACTACCAGCAGCCACGCCATGTGCTGTCCTCCCGTATGTCCGGCTCGGTGCGATTATGCACTTACCGGCCCGGCGGCCCCACAAACAACGCGGAGGTCAGTCGCCCTCCTTGCGCTCCCGCGTGGACAGCAGACGGCGCAGTGAATAGAGCCGGGCCGGGTCGGCGTGGCCCTCGGCCACCCACGCGTCCAGCGCGCAGTCCGGCTCGTCGTGACTGCACGCGCGCGGGCAGCCCTCCGTGCCCGGTTCCAGGTCGGGGAAGGCGTGGATGACGCGGGACGGGTCGATGTGGGCGAGTCCGAAGGACCGCACGCCCGGCGTGTCGATCACCCAGCCGTCGTCGCCGCTGAGCGGGAGCGCCAGTGCCGAGGTGGTGGTGTGGCGGCCGCGGCCGGTCACCGCGTTCACATGGCCGGTCAGCCGCCGCCGGTCCTCCGGGACCAGCGCGTTGACCAGGGTCGTCTTGCCGACGCCGGAGTGACCGACGAACGCCGTGACCCTGCCGTCGAGTTGCTCGCGCACCCGGGCCGCCGCGTCGCCGCTCTCCAGCTCCTCGCGGCTGGTGACGACATAGGGGATGTCCAGGTCGCCGTAGAGCTCCAGGAGTTTGTCGGGCGGGGCGAGGTCCGACTTGGTCATGACCAGGAGGGGTTCCAGGCCGCCGTCGTACGCCGCGACCAGGCAGCGGTCGATGAGGCGCGGCCGGGGTTCCGGGTCGGCCAGGGCGGTGACGATGGCGAGCTGGTCGGCGTTGGCGACGACCACGCGCTCGTACGGGTCGTCGTCATCGGCGGTGCGGCGCAGCACCGAGGTGCGCTCCTCGATGCGGACGATGCGCGCGAGGGTGTCCTTCTTGCCGGACAGGTCGCCGACCAGGGCCACCCGGTCGCCGACGATCGCCGCCTTGCGGCCGAGTTCGCGGGCCTTCATCGCGAGCACGATCCGGTCCTCGACGAGACACGTCAGACGCCCCCGGTCGACGGTGAGGACCATGCCTTCGGCGGCGTCCTCGTGCTTGGGCCGGATGTTGGTGCGCGGCCGGTTGCCCTTGCGGTTCGGGCGGCTGCGGATGTCGTCCTCGTCGGTGTGCTTGCCGTAGCGGCGCATGGCGGAAGTCCCTACGCCCCGAGCATCCCGGCCCACATGTCGGGGAAGTCCGGCAGGGTCTTCGCCGTCGTCGCCACGTTCTCGATCTGCACTCCCTCGACCGCGAGGCCGATGATCGCGCCGGCCGTCGCCATACGGTGGTCCTCGTACGTGTGGAAGATCCCGCCGTGCAGTTTGCGCGGACGGATGTGCAGACCGTCGGCGGTCTCGGTGACGTCACCGCCGAGCTCGTTGATCTCCTTGGTGAGCGCGGCCAGCCGGTCCGTCTCGTGCAGCCGCAGATGGGCCACGCCGCGGAGGGTGGAGGGGGAGTCCGCGAGGGCCGCGACCGCGGCGATGCCCGGGGTCAGCTCGCCGACCTCGCTCAGGTCCACGTCGATACCGCGGACCGCGCCCGAACCGGTGAACTCCAGGCCGTACTCGGTCAGTTCGCAGGAACCGCCCATGTCGGTGAAGATCTCCCGCAGCTTGTCGCCGGGCTGCGTGGTGCGGGACGGCCAGTCGGGGATCACGACCTTGCCGCCGGTCACGAGGGCGGCCGCCAGGAAGGGCTGCGCGTTGGACAGGTCGGGCTCGATGGTCAGGTCCCGGCCGAGCAGCGCGCCCGGCGTCACCCGCCACACGTTGGGCTCGCCGCCCGACTCCGGGGTGTCCACCTGCGCGCCGACCGCGCGCAGCATGTCGACGGTCATGCGGATGTGCGGCAGGGACGGCAGGGAGCTGCCGATGTGACGGACCTCCACGCCCTGGTTGAAGCGCGGGCCGGACAGCAGCAGGGCGCTCACGAACTGGGAGGACGACGAGGCGTCGATCTCCACCGGGCCGCCGTCCAGGGCGCCCCCGCCGTGCACCGTCAGCGGCAGCGCGCCACGGCCGTCGTCGTCGATACGGGCGCCGAGCACGCGCAGGGCGTCGATGACGCCGTTCAGGGGGCGCTCGTACGACCTCGGGTCGCCGTCGAAGCGGATGGGGCCGTCGGCGAGCGCGGCGACCGGGGGAAGGAAGCGCATCACGGTGCCGGCGTTGCCGACGTCGACCGTGGCCGGGCCGTGCAGGCCCGTCGGGAGCACCCGCCAGGTCTCGCCGGTGCCGTCGGGGCCCACGCCCTCCTCGATACCGACGCCCATGGCGCGCAGCGCGCCCGCCATCAGCAGGGTGTCGCGGGAGCGGAGGGGGCGGCGCAGCCAGCCCGGTTCGCTGGCGAGAGCCGCGAGTACCAGGGCGCGGTTGGTGACCGACTTGGACCCCGGTACGTGGACCGTCGCGTCGACGGCTCCGCTCGCGAGGGGGGCGGGCCAGAGGGCGGTGTGTGCGGGGGTTGTGGCCATGGGGCCACTTTATAAGCAGGGGGTTCTTCGGGTGCGGTGCCGTGGGGGCTGGTCGCGCCCCGCGGCGGAGCCGCTGATCGACACGGCCCCGCACCGCTGAAGGCAGCTGGTCACACCTCCAGCAGCCAGCGGCCGCCCCCTATCAATGAGCACAACGACACCGCGTGGAACAGGAACAGCCACAGCCCGGCCGGGACATGCGTCAACCGGGACAGCTGATCCGCGTCCGAGTCGCCCGCGCCCCCGCGGCTCCGTTTCGCCTGGAGTTCGAAGGCCGGGCGTACCCCGCCCACCAGCAGGAACCACACCACCGCGTACGCGAACGCCGCCTGCACCTGCGGTCCCGCCAGCCACGACACCAGCAGGAAGGTGCCGCCCGTCAACACGACCGTCAGCGCGCCGTACGCGTTGCGGATCATCACCAGCATGGCGACCAGCAGGGCCGTCGCCAGCCACAGCAGCAGGGTGATGTGGCCGACGGCGAGCAGGGCCGCGCCGCCGAGGCCGAGGAGCGGGGGAGCGGTGTAGCCCGCGGCCGCGGTGAGGATCATGCCGAGGCCGTGCGGCTTGCCGCGGCTCACTGTGAGGCCGCTGGTGTCGGAGTGCAGCCGTATCCCCGTCAGCTGTCGGCCGGTGAGCAGGGCGATCAGGCCGTGGCCGCCCTCGTGGGCGATGGTGATGGCGTTGCGCGAGATGCGCCAGACGTTGTGCGGGACGACCACCGCCAGCGCGGCGACCAGGGTCGCGATCACCACCCAGAGGTCGGGGTCCGGCTGGCTGCCGGAGACCTGGTCCCACAGGGAGGCGAGCGAGGCGGTTGCGGTGGGGTGCATGTTCGGCGGTGGCTCCCTCGGGTGGGGTCGAATCTGGCAGTGTGGCACGTATGTGCGGACGGTATGCAGCGAGTCGTAGGCCCGAGGATCTCGCAGGAATCTTTGAGGTCGAGAAGTGGGAACCCGAGGAGACCCTCGCGCCCGACTACAACGTGGCCCCCACCAAGGAGGTCTACGCCGTCCTGGACCGCCCTCTTAAGGACGTCGAGGACCCGCGCCCGGTTCGGCAGCTGCGCAAGCTGAAGTGGGGCCTGGTGCCGTCCTGGTCGAAGACACCGGAGGGCGGGGCGCGGATGATCAACGCCCGTGCCGAGACCGTCCACGAGAAGCCGTCGTACAAGCGGGCCTTCACCTCCCGCCGCTGCATCATCCCCGCCGACGGCTACTACGAGTGGGTCACCGGCAAGGGCGAGCGGGACCTGGAGGTCGAGGGGAAGAAGAAGCGGCCCCGCAAGCAGCCGTACTTCGTGCTGCCCGCCGACGGTTCGGTCTTCGCGATGGCCGGGCTGTACGAGTTCTGGCGGGACAAGACGCTGCCCGACGACCACCCGCAGGCCTGGTGGGTGACCTGCTCCGTGATCACGACCGAGGCGGAGACGACACCGCTCGCCGTCGCCCCTGCCGAGGGCCCGCACGCGCTCGCCGACATCCACCCCCGGATGCCGCTGATGCTCACCCCGGACCGCTGGGACGCCTGGCTCGACCCCTCGCGCACCGACCCCGAGGACCTGCGGTCGCTGCTGGCGCCGCCGCCCGCCGGGCTGATGCGCGCCTACCCCGTCTCCACCGCGGTCAGCAACGTCCGCAACAACGGACCGGAGCTGCTGAAGGAACTCGAGGGCCCCGAAGAAGGCACACTTTTCTGATGTGACAGATCTGACAGAAGTGACACAGGACGTCGAGACCGGCGCCGGTACGGCCCGCATCACCTGGCGCCATGCAGCGCAGCCTCGGCTCGTCCTCGCCGTCAGCCACGGCGCCGGCGGCGGCATCGAGGCACGGGACCTCCAGGCCCTCGCCGAGGTCCTGCCCGGACACGGAGTGACCGTCGCCCTCGTCGAGCAGCCCTGGCGGGTGGCGGGCAAGAAGCTGGCCCCGGCCCCGAAGACGCTCGACCTCGGCTGGCGCGGGATCTGGCCCGCGCTCGCCGGGCCCGGACTGCCGGTGATCTCGGGCGGACGCAGCGCGGGCGCCCGGGTCGCCTGCCGTACGGCCGTCGAGCTCGGCGCCCATGCCGTCCTCGCCCTCAGCTTCCCGCTGCATCCGCCGGGCAGGCCCGAGAAGTCCCGCGCCGAGGAGCTGCTCGGGTCCGGGGTGCCCACCCTCGTCGTACAGGGTGGGAACGACCCCTTCGGAAAGCCCGAGGAGTTCCCGGAGGGGACGTACGAACTGGTCGAGGTGGACCATGGCGATCACGGGTTCGCCGTGCCCAAGCGGGCGGGGACCACCCAGGAACAGGCGCTGGAGATCATCACGGACGCAGTCACCCAGTGGACCGCGTCACTCGGGTGACGGCGGGGAATGCCGCGCGGGTGGCCACTGTTGAGGCGGACAGAAGTGCTGGAGACCAGCACCGATCGTCGTAGGAGAGGAAGTCCGCCGCATGGGTTCGACCATCTGCCCGAGCCGCAGCAGCCGCACTGACCTGGACTGGACGGTGCTGACTGCGGCCAAGACCACCCCTATTCGAGGGGCGGCGGGGACGGGTCGTCGTCTATCCTCCGATTCTGGCGACACCGGTTTCGGTGCTGCCCGGAATCTTGAGGAGGTGGGTCCGGTCACTGGGATCGACGCAGGGACCGACAACGGCCAGGCGGAGCTGCCCGAGGGCCAGGGCATCAGCGCGGAGTCGACCGCTCAGCGCAGCGCGCGCTTCGAGCGGGACGCGCTCGAATTCCTCGACCAGATGTACTCGGCCGCCCTGCGCATGACGCGCAACCCGGCCGACGCCGAGGACCTGGTGCAGGAGACGTATGCCAAGGCGTATGCGTCCTTCCACCAGTTCCGCGAAGGCACCAATCTCAAGGCGTGGCTGTACCGGATCCTCACCAACACCTTCATCAACTCGTACCGCAAGAAGCAGCGCGAACCCCAGCGCTCCGCGGCCGAGGAGATCGAGGACTGGCAGCTCGCCCGCGCCGAGTCGCACATGTCGACCGGTCTGCGCTCCGCGGAGTCGCAGGCGCTCGACCACCTGCCCGACTCGGACGTGAAGGAAGCACTCCAGGCGATCCCCGAGGAATTCCGCATCGCCGTGTACCTCGCCGATGTCGAGGGCTTTGCGTACAAGGAGATCGCGGACATCATGGGGACACCCATCGGTACGGTGATGTCCCGGCTGCACCGGGGCCGCCGTCAACTGCGCGGCATGCTCGAGGACTACGCGCGCGAGCGCGGACTGGTCCCGGCCGGCGCCGGAGAGTCGGACGAAGCGAAAGGCTCGGGCTCATGAGCTGCGGAGAGCCGCACGAGACGGACTGCAGTGAGGTCCTCGACCATCTCTACGAGTTCCTCGACAGTGAGATGCCGGACGTCGATCGCGACAAGTTCAAGCAGCACTTCAAGGAGTGCTCGCCGTGCCTGGAGAAGTACGGCCTGGAGCAGGCCGTGAAGAAGCTGGTCAAGCGGTGCTGCGGCCATGACGACGTACCGAGCGACCTGCGTGCGAAGGTGCTCGGGCGGCTCGACCTGATCCGCTCCGGACAGGCCGTCCCCGAGCACGACATCACCGCGACCCCGCAGGAGTCCTGAACTCCCCCGGACCTTCGTCCGGAATGCCTGGAACGGGCTGTCGTCACTCGAACGTGCTAATCCGCGGTTCATAAGCCCGCGGACGCCCCCCGGCCCGCCCTAGTCTCCTCACCCGGAGCAGGTTCGGCCGGGAGGAGCGTGATGGAGGCGGTTCCGGCACGGGCACGCGCGTACGTCGCCTGTACGGTCCTCGGCGCGTTGCTGTGCCTGCTTCCGCTGCTCGCCGTCCACACGTCCTGGCGGGCGGTCGCCCTGCTCGCCCTGCTCTACGCCGGCTGTGAGCAGGCCGCCGCCCGATGGCGCTTTGCCGGAACGTTCTACCCGGTGCTGCTCGCCGCCGCCTTTCTGCTGCCGCCCCCGGCCGCCGCGCTGGTCGCGCTGCCGGGGGTGCTGCTGTCCCGGGTCGACCAGCGGCCGCGGCGGCTGCGGCGGAGCTGGCGCGCCGCCCAACTCGTCCTCGGCGTGTGGGTCGCGGGCCGGGTGCACTGGTCGCTGGGCGGGCGGGACGCGGTCGTCGCCTCCGACTTCCCGTACGCGCTCGTGCCCGCGGGCGCCGCGGTACTGGCCTTCTGCCTGGTGCTGACCGCCCTCGACGGCGGAATCCGCGCGCTGGCCGAGCGGGTGCCGGTGCGGCGGGCCTGGCGCGGGCTGTTCGTACGGTCCCTCGCGCCGGTGGTCGTGCACGGGCTCGCCGGGCTGATGATGGCCGTCCTGTGGCGCAGCCCCTACGGGCCCGTCGCCGCGCTGCTGGTGCTGCTGCCGATGTGCGTGTCCTGGTGGGTGTTCACGCAGTACCACCGGGAGCGCGCCGCCCACCAGGCGACGATCCGGGCGCTGGTGCAGGCCGTCGACATCAAGGACGAGTACACCCGCGGGCACAGCGAACGGGTCGGCCAGGCCTCCGTGATGATCGCGCGGGAACTGGGCATGGACGACGAGCGCGTCGAGGTCCTGCGGTTCGCCGGGATCCTGCACGACGTGGGCAAACTCGGCGTCCCCACACGGCTGTTGAGGAAGGACGGACCGCTGACTCCCGAGGAACGCCGGGTGATCGAGCTGCATCCCGAGTACGGCCACGAAATGGTGCGCGGAATCGGTTTTCTGGGCGAGGCCCGGGCCGCCGTGCTCCACCACCACGAACGCCTGGACGGCAGCGGCTACCCGTACGGACTGCGCGGAAGCCAGATCCCCGAATCCGCACGCGTGGTGGCCGTCGCGGACGCCTTCGACGCGATGACGTCCACACGCTGCTACCGGCGCGCCCGGCCCGTCCCGGTCGCTCTGGAGGAGCTCCAGCGGTGCGCCGGGGCACAGTTCGACCCCCGCATGGTCTCCGCCCTGGTGCAGGCGCTCGCCCGCTCCGGCTGGCACCCCGCAGTCACCGCGGAGGAGCAGCCCCGGCTCCCCGCACCGGCCGCGGCCGTCTCCAGCCGGCCGGGGGCGCGCGGATGAGTGTCTGGTGGTCGCGGGGGAGGTGCAGCTCCGCCTGTCTGTACCGGCCGGGGTGGTCTCGAGTGGGCCGGGGCTCGGCCGGTGGTTGCGGTAGAGCAGCCTCCCTTGCCGGTAGTCGTTGCGGCCGTTTCCAGCGGGGCGGGACCCCGGGATGGGCGCCTCGCGGCCGCGGTGGCGCAGCGTCGCCTGTCCGGCCCCGCCGAGGCTGTTTCCAGTTGGCCGGGGGCCCGCGGATGAGCGCCCGGCGGCGGGGGAGGTGCAGCCCCGTCTGCCTGTGCCCGCCGGGGTCGTTTCCAGTTGGCCGGGGGCCCGCGGATGAGCGCCCGGCGGTGGGGGAGGTGCAGCTCCGTCTGCCTGTGCCCGCCGGGGTCGTTTCCAGTTGGCCGGGGGCCCGCGGATGAGCGCCCGGCGGTGGGGGAGGTGCAGCTCCGCCTGTCTGTGCCTGCCGGGGTCGTCTCCAGTTGGCCGGGGGCTTGGGGGTGGGTGGCCGGTGGTTGCGGGGGAGCAGCCTTGCCTGTCCGGCCCCGCCGAGGCCGTTTCCAGTCGGCCGGGGGCCCGCGGATGAGCGCCCGGCGGCGGGGGAGGTGCAGCCCCGTCTGCCTGTACTCGCAGCGGCCCTTTCCAGCGGGCCGGGGGCATGGGGACGGGTGCCCGGTGGGTGTGGCACCCGCCGTGGTCGTCTCCAGCCGGCCCGGAGGCCGTGGATGAGCGCCCGGTTGCCGCTGACGCTTCTCATCCACGCCTGTGCCGGGCTCCTCGCCGCCGTCTCGCTCGCCGTCACGCACCACACCGGCCTGGAGGAGCGGCCGACCGCTCTCGCCTTCGGGCTGCTCGTCACCGTGGGCGAGCTCAGCCGCTGGACCGGTGCCCGGGTCAGGGAGGCCGCGCCGCTCGGGGCCGCCGGGGCGATGTCGTACGCCCTGCTCGGGGAGGACGCCGGGCAGCCCACCCACCACGGCGTCACCCAGGTCGTCGCCGTCGTCCTCGCCGCCGCCCTCATCGGCAGCGTGCCGCACATCGCCCGCGGACGCGGACCCGTGCTCGACCACCTCGCGCGGCGCGTGCTCACCGTCGGATTCGCCGCCTTCTGCTTCCAACCCCTGTACAACCGGGGGGCGTTCGGCCAATGGCACGGCCCCGCCTACGCCCTGCTGCTCCTCGCCCTCCTCGCGCTCACCGCACTGTGCGACGCCGTGCTCGCCGCCGCACTCGCCCACTCCCGCACCCGGTGGCCCTTCGGCCCGCTGCTGCGGGACGAGCTGCACGCCCTCCTCGGCATCGGCTCCGCCGTGTGCGCCACGGGCGCGGTGATGGCCCTCGCGGTCGCCGTCGTCGGACTGTGGGCGCTGCCCGTGTTCTCGCTGCCGCTGCTGCTGACCCAGCTGTCCTTCAAGCGGTACGCGGCCGTGCGGACCACCTACCGGCAGACCATCACCTCCCTGGCCCGCGCCACCGAGATCGCCGGGTACACCCCCGCCGGGCACGCCCGCCGGGTGGCGGCCCTCAGCCGCGCCGTCGGACGTGACCTCGGACTCACCCGGCCGGAACTGACCGTGCTGGAGTACGCCGCCCTCATGCACGACATCGGCCAGCTCAGCCTGGTCGACCCGGTACCGGCCGGTGCCACCGCCGGCCTGCCCACGGCCGAGCAGCGCCGTATCGCCCTGCTCGGCGGGGCCGTCGTACGCCAGACCGGCGTCGACCCGGCGGTCGCCGTGGTCGTCGAGCGGCAGGCCGACCCCTACCGGGAGCAGCCCCTTGCCGCCCGGATCGTGCGGGCCGTCAACGCATACGACGAGAAAGCACGCGACGCCGGGCCCGGCGGGCCCCTCACGGCGCTGGAGGAGCTGCGGCTCGCCACCGCCGGGGACTATGCGCCCGAAGTGGTGGAATCGCTGGCCCGGGTCCTCGCACGGGACTGTCTGACCCTGCCTGCGGCTGGGTAACCCATGGGTAATGAGCGCCCTTCCAGCCGTACGTGGTTGGATGCGAATGAGAGGGTGTGTCCGGGGGCAGCACTAGCCAGCCCACTCCACGGAACTGGCAGGGAATCGTGAGGATCTTCGGCAAGGGACGGCACCGGCCCTCCGCCTCCTGGCGGCAGGCCACCGACCGCGCGTTCACGCTGATCGGTGACGGCCGGTACGAGGACGCGGGCGCTCTGTTGACACGTGCCGCCGACCTGGAGCCCTGGCTCTCCGAGTCCTGGTTCAACCTCGCCCTGTTGCACAAGTTCCGGCACGACTGGGAGCAGGCCCGCGCGGCAGGCCTGCGCGCCGTCGCGCTGCTCGACCGGGAGACCGGCGCCCCCGACTGGTGGAACGTCGGCATCGCGGCCACCGCCCTGCAGGACTGGCCGCTGGCCCGGCGGTCCTGGCAGGCGTACGGGCTGCGGGTGCCGGGGGCTGCCGCGGCGAACGGCGAGCCGGTCGGGATGGAGCTCGGCAGCGCCGCCGTACGGCTGTCCCCGGAGGGGGAGGCCGAGGTGGTGTGGGGGCGGCGGCTGGACCCCGCGCGTATCGAGGTGCTGTCGATTCCGCTGCCGTCGTCCGGGCGGCGGTGGGGTGAGGTCGTGCTGCACGACGGGGTGCCCCATGGTGAGCGCACCACGGCCGCCGGGCATGCCTATCCCGTGTTCGACGAGATCGAGCTGTGGGCGCCGTCGCCGGTGCCGACGTGGGTGGTGCTGCTTGAAGCCGCCACCGAGGCGGACCGTGATGCTTTGGAGCAGCTGGCTGCGGATGCTGGTTTTGCGGCGGAGGACTGGTCGTCGTCCGTGCGACTGCTGTGCCGGATGTGCTCCGAGTCGCGGATGCCCTCGGATGAAGGTGATGGGGAGCATCTTGACCCCCATGACCACAGTGAGCCTGGGCATCCCGGTCCGTTGGGGCATCGCACCGATGGTCAGTTGTGGGTGCCTGAGCGGGAGTGCGGGGTGGCGGCCCCGGCTTCCCTGGTCAGGGGGTTGTTGGACGGGTGGGTTGCCGATAGCCCCGACTCTCGGGACTGGCGGGATCTTGAAGAGGTTTGCTGAGGAGCGTGGCCGAGTGCGGGTTCGTCGTGGCTGGTCGCGCAGTTCCCCGCGCCCCTGAAAGGGGCGCTTCCCCGTACCCTGTATCCGCAGCAACCCCCGGTTTTTGAGGAAGGCATACGTCGGCATGGCGCAGCAGGACACCGATCAGCAGCACGTGGGCGTGCTTCCCGTGGACGACGACGGCTTCGTCATCGACACGGAGGAGGCCGAGGAGCGCGAGAACGCCTGGCGGGCGGCCGGGACCTCGCGGCCCATCACCGTCGTCGGGAACCCGGTGCTGCACAAGGAGTGCAAGGACGTCACCGAGTTCGGTGAGGAGCTGCGGCAGCTGATCGCCGACATGTTCGCCTCGCAGCGCACCGCCGAGGGTGTGGGCCTGGCCGCGAACCAGATCGGCGTCGACCTGAAGGTCTTCGTCTACGACTGCGGCGACGACGAGGGCGTCCGGCACGTCGGTGTCGTCTGCAACCCCAAGCTGGTCGACCTGCCCGCCGAGCGGCGCCGCCTGGACGACAGCAACGAGGGCTGTCTGTCGGTGCCCACCGCGTACGCACCGCTGGCCCGTCCCGACTACGCCGAGGTGACCGGCCAGGACGAGAAGGGCAACCCGATCAAGGTCCGCGGCACGGGCTACTTCGCCCGCTGCCTGCAGCACGAGACCGACCACCTGTACGGCTATCTGTACATCGACCGCCTGTCCAAGCGTGAACGCAAGGACGCGCTGCGGCAGATGGCCGAGAACGAGCCGCGCTACCCCGTCGTCGCGAACGACTGAGGTCACCCGGGCTGGTCAGGCGGCCGCCTCCGGGCCCCTGAAGGTGCGCCGGTAGGCGTTCGGGGTCGTGCCGATCGCCTGGACGAACTGGTGGCGCAGCGCGGCCGCGTTGCCGAACCCCGCCCGGCCCGCGATCGCGTCCACCGTCTCGTCCGTCCCCTCGAGCAACCGCTGGGCCAGCAGCACACGTTGCCGCAGGATCCACCGGTAGGGAGTCGTCCCCGTCTCCTGCTGGAAGCGGCGGGCGAAGGTGCGCGGCGACATATGGGCGCGGTCGGCGAGCTGTTCGACCGTGACCTCCTCGTCGAGGTGCCGCTCCATCCACACCAGCACCTCGGCGACCGTGTCGCCGTGCGAGCGGGGCAGCGGGCGTTCGATGTACTGTGCCTGCCCGCCGTCCCGGTGCGGGGGCACCACCATCCGGCGGGCGATCTTGTTCGCGACCTCCGGGCCCTGCTCCTTGCGCACGATGTGCAGACAGGCGTCGATGCCGGCGGCGGTGCCCGCCGAGGTGATCACCGGGTCCTCGTCGACGTAGAGGACATCGGGCTCGACCGTCAGCTGCGGGTACGCCCGTGCCAGCTCCTCGGCGTGGTGCCAGTGCACGGCGCAGCGCCGGCCGTCGAGCAGCCCGGCCGCGGCGACGACGAAGACTCCGGAGCAGACGCTGAGGATCCGGGCGCCCCGGCCGGCCGCGCGCCGCAGCGCGTCGAGGAGCTCGGGCGGGAACTGCCGGGTCTCGAAGCAGGCGCCGGCCGGCACGGCGATCAGGTCGGCCTCCTCCAGCCGCTCCAGACCGTGCTCGACGTTCATGGAGAAGCCGGCACGGGTGCTCAGCACCGGACCCTCGGCCGAGGCGACCGCGAAGTCGTAGACGGGCAGTCCGTCGTCGCTGCGGTCGGTGCCGAACACCTCGCAGACGACGGCCAGTTCGAAGGGGTTCACACCGTCCAGGACGACGGCGGCGACGTTCTGCAGCATGCCATCAGTGTGCCTCGCCATTGGCAGTATTTCGAGGGTCTACGGCAGTCCTGCCACTGTTTGTCAGGAGCTATCGGCGCGACAGTGGTGTCCATGGATACGGCACACCTCGAAGGACTGATCGGAATGCTGACCGTTCTCGCCATCCTCGTTCTCCTGGTCCTCCCGTCCGTGCTCGGTATCGCGCGCGACCGTCGCATCGACCGGCAGATCCGCGAGGCCGAGCGGGCCCGCCGGGAGGCCGAGGACCTCGCCCCCGCCGGGCGTCCCGCCCGTCGGCAGCGCTACTTCACCACCACGGTGACCCACCACTCCTGAATCCCCAGGCACGAGACCCGGCCGGACTGGGCGGCGCACAGCGGCCGCGTGGACTCGAGCCGGGTCTTGCCGTCCGCCACGGCCTTGAAGGCGGCGCTCGCATCGCCGGGCTGCAGGACGAAGCCGCTGTTGGCGGCCCGCAGCACCGAGCCGCTCGCGGTGACCGGCTTCCAGGGCCGCTTCGCGGTTCCGTCCAGACTGATCCGGACGGTGTCGCCCACCGCCAGACAGACCGTACGGCCGCTGTCGGCGGCACCGAGCGTCGACGCCCTCGTGCAGCCGCCCGAGGGGCTCGGCGCAGGACTGGCCGGCGGGCTCTTCCTGGGTGTGGGGGAGGACGACACGTTGTTGCCGTCGCCGCCCTTGCCGCTGTCGGTCTGGTTGCCGCAGCCGGCCAGGGCGAGGGTGAGTGCCGCGAGGGCGAGGGTCGTGTGGCGGATCGTTCGACGCATGGGGGGCCTCCTCACCTCTGTGACGTGTGACCCCGACGTCCGGATCCACACCAAAGCCCCGGCCGCGAAGATCGCGGCCGGGGCTTTGGGTCACCCAGGATCGAACGGGATCAGCTGGTCGTGACGGCGGTGTCGTCGACGACGAAGCTGGTCTGGAGCGAGGAGTCCTCGACACCGCTGAACTTCAGGGTGACGGTCGAGCCCGCGTAGGAGCTCAGGTCGAAGGACTTCTGGGCGTAGCCGGAGGCGGCGTTGAGGTTCGAGTACGTCGCCAGGGTGGTCGAACCGGCGCTGACCGTCAGCTTGTCGTACGCGGTGGAGCCGGTCTCCGCGGTGTCGATGTGCAGGTAGAAGGTGAAGGTCGCCTTGCAGCCGCTCGGCACGGTCACCGACTGGGAGAGCGTGTCGGTGTGCGAGGAGCCGTAGCCGTCCAGCCAGGCGTAGTACGAACCGCCGTGCGCCGACTCGCTGGTGGAGTTGGTGATGACTCCGCTGGACGCGGTCCAAGTGGTGTTGCCCGACTCGAAGCCGGGGTTGCCGAGGAGCTGAGCGGAGGTGCAGGTGCCGCCGCCGGAACCGACCGTCCAGCTGAAGGAGGTCGAGCCGGAGGCGCCGGTGGAGTCCTTGGCCGTGACGGTGACCTGGTAGGTGCCGGCGGTGGACGCCGTACCGGAGATCAGGCCGCTGGAGCTGCTGATGGACAGCCCGGTCGGAAGGCCGCTCGCGCTGTAGGTGAGCGTCGCGCCCGCGCTGTCGCTCGCGCTGATCTGCAGGCTGACCGAGCTGCCGGTCGTCGTCGACTGGCTGCCCGGGTTGGTGACGGTCACCGTGTTGCCGGAGGTGCTGCCCGAGGTGAAGGCGGTGGTGCCGTTCGGGGTGCCCCAGCCGGTCGGGCCGTCGTAGCCGGTCTCGGCGGTGCAGAAGTACGCCGTGGAGCAGGAGCCGTTGCTGCCGCTGGTCACGTCGTACAGGTTGCCGGTGTGGCTGTAGGGGTACTTCGCCGGGTAGTCGCCGGAGCCGGGGGTACCGGCCAGGGCGTAGACGCCTGCGATGATCGGCGACGAGGCGCTGGTGCCGCCGTAGACCGCCCAGCCGGAGCCGCCGTAGGTGTCGTAGACCGCCACTCCGGTGGCCGGGTCGGCGACCGCGGAGACGTCGGCCTCCATGCGCTTGCTGCAGCCGCTGTCGGTCTGCCAGCTCGGCTTCGGGTCGTAGGCGGAGCAGCCGGAGCCGGTGCCCTCGGTGGAGCTGGTGTGCCACACCGACTCGGTCCAGCCGCGGGAGTTGGAGGACGTGGACAGGGCCGTACCGCCGACCGCCGTCACGTACTGCGAGGTCGCCGGGTACTCGGCGCCGTAGGCGGAGTCACCGGCGGAGACGGTGATCGCGACACCCGGGTGCTTGAAGTACGAGGTGTCCTCGCTGGTCTGGGTCGAGGACTCGGAGCCGCCCCAGCTGTTGGAGACGAACTTGGCGCCGAGCGAGACGGCCTCGTTCTCGGCGATGCCGAGGTCGGTGTCGTTCGCGGAGTTCGCCTCGACCAGGATGATGTTGCAGTTCGGGCAGACCGCGCTGACCATGTCGATGTCCAGCGCCTCCTCACCCGCCCAGCCGGTGTCGTTGGTGGGCAGCGAGGTGGTGGAGCCGGTCTGGCTGACCTGCTTGAAGCAGCCGTTGGCCTTGGTGCAGGAGGACAGACCGTACGTCGAGCGGTAAGTGGCCAGGTCCGACTCGGCGTTGGGGTCGTTGTAGGCGTCCACCACGGCAACCGTCAGGCCGGAGCCGCCCGTCGAGGGCAGGTTGTAGGCGCTGTGGAGGTTGGCCGGGGAGAGGCCGGAGGGCGCGGCGGCGGCGACCGCGGAGGCCAGCCGCTGCTTGATGTCGGTACGGCGCTGGGCGAAGCAGGACGCGTGACCCGGGGCGGCGGTGGCACACAGGTGCGTGGTCGGCACCTTCTGGCCGGCCTTGCCGGTCGAGTGGAACGTCTGCCGCTCGGGGGAGGTGAGGGCCTTGGCGTTCTGGGCGGCCCGGGTGGTGTGCGTGGCCACGGGTGCCGCGTGCGCCGGTGCGGCCACGAGGCCGGCGAGGCCGAGAGCGAGGGCGGGTATGGCGGTGGCCAGGAGTCTTCGCAGGCTCCGTCTGGGCTTCTCACGCATGGGGGTACTGCCTCCGTCGTTGGAGTGGGGTTCTCGACGCTGGTGGCAGGCCTGTGACGCGCGTAGCGGCGGCGGGGCGCGATGCCGTCATGGGCATGACACTTCGAACGTCCTGTGCCGGCGTTGTGTGTACATGGCAGGACGGCCAGAAAGTAGCCGGAGGCGGGGAGCCCGGAACAGATGGGCCGAAAGAACTTTGCCGCTCCGTGGGAGGTCCATGGCCGTCCGATGGAGGCCCTATGGACGCTCCATGGACGAGTCCGGGCGGGGCCAGTCCAGCACGGTCAGCTCCGGCCACTGCGTCAGCCAGCGTGCCGACTTGGTTTCGTATACGGACCGTGGTGCGAGGACGGGGTTGGGCCGTACGACGAGATGGAAGACGTCGGAGAGCCCGTGCGGTGCGTAGACCCGCCACCGGCCGCCGGCCTCCAGCCGTACACCCAGGCAGCAGGTCGTGGCGGCGAAGCTGTCGATCGCCGCCTCGCTCGACTCGTACGGCGGGCACGGCACCCCGAACCTGTCCTGGTACCAGAGGTGCACGCGTGCCTCGTTGCGGATCTCGACCTCGGCCGGGAGATCCGCGAAGACCTCCCGGCCGGCCTTGATCACGGCGTCCTCGGCCTCCCAGGACAGATCTTCGGCGTCGAAGTAGAAGACGTCGTAGTCCTTGATGCCGGCGGTGGGGGGCCGGTCGGTGACGACGTTCCAGACGGTCTGGAAGAGGCACCCGGCGGTGAGATACCAGCCGGGCAGCGCCATCGTCGCGGCCCGCTCCAGCACCTCGGTCAGGATGCTGTTGCGGGACAACACCGCGCGCAGGGAATCGAGTTGGTCATCGAGAGGGAGACGGCCGATCACCCTCCTGGCTTACCACAGGCGGGCCTGCCGCAGCCGGGAGCCGTCAGAAGTCCTCGTCGAGGTCCACCGTCCCCTCCACCGCCACCTGGTATGCCGAAGGGCGGCGTTCGAAGAAGTTGGTCAGTTCCTGGACGCCCTGCAGCTCCATGAAGGAGAACGGGTTCTCGGAGCCGTAGACCGGGGCGAAGCCGAGGCGGGTGAGGCGTTGGTCGGCGACGCACTCCAGGTACTGGCGCATCGACTCGGTGTTCATGCCGGGCAGGCCGTCCCCGCACAGGTCGCGCCCGAACTGCAGCTCGGCCTCGACGGCTTCCCGCAGCATGTCCGTCACCTGCTGTTCGAGCCGGTCGTCGAAGAGCTCCGGTTCCTCCTTGCGGACGGTGTCCACCACGTCGAACGCGAAGGACATGTGCATCGTCTCGTCGCGGAACACCCAGTTGGTGCCCGTGGCCAGGCCGTGCAGCAGGCCCCGGCTGCGGAACCAGTAGACGTATGCGAAGGCCCCGTAGAAGAACAGGCCCTCGATGCAGGCGGCGAAGCAGATCAGGTTGAGCAGGAAGCGGCGGCGGTCGGCCTTGGACTCCAGGCGGTCGAGATTGTCCACCGAGTCCATCCACTTGAAGCAGAACTGGGCCTTCTCGCGGATGGAGGGGATGTTCTCGACGGCCGCGAAGGCGGCGGCGCGGTCCTCCGGGTCGGGGAGGTAGGTGTCCAGGAGGGTGAGATAGAACTGGACGTGCACGGCCTCCTCGAACAGCTGGCGGCTCAGATAGAGCCGTGCCTCGGGGGAGTTGATGTGCTTGTACAGGGTCAGGACCAGGTTGTTCGCCACGATCGAGTCACCCGTCGCGAAGAAGGCGACCAGGCGGCCGATCAGGTGCTGCTCGGCGGGCGTGAGCTTCGCGAGGTCGGCGACGTCCGAGTGGAGGTCGACCTCCTCCACGGTCCAGGTGTTCTTGATGGCGTCCCGGTAGCGCTCGTAGAAGTCCGGGTAGCGCATGGGGCGCAGGGTCAGCTCGAAGCCCGGGTCGAGGAGATTGGCGTTACGGGTGGTCATCACTGGCAGGCCTCGCAGGACTCGGGGTTTTCCAGGGAGCAGGCGACGGCCTCGGGGTCGGCCGCCTGCTGGACGGGGACGGTGGCCCGGGCGGCGCGGGCGATACGGGTCGCCGGGCGGGAGCGCAGGTAGTACGTGGTCTTCAGGCCCTGTTTCCAGGCGTACGCGTACATCGAGGAGAGCTTGCCGATGGTCGGCGTCTCCAGGAACAGGTTCAGGGACTGGGACTGGTCCAGGAACGGCGTGCGGGCCGCCGCCATGTCGATCAGGCCGCGCTGCGGGATCTCCCACGCCGTGCGGTACAGGGCGCGTACGTCCGCCGGGATCCAGGCGAGGTCCTGCACGGAGCCGTTCGCCTCGCGCAGGGCCTCGCGGGTGCGGGCGTCCCAGACGCCGAGCTCCTTGAGGTCCTTCACCAGATAGGAGTTGACCTGGAGGAACTCGCCGGAGAGGGTCTCGCGCTTGAAGAGGTTGGAGACCTGCGGCTCGATGCACTCGTACACGCCCGCGATCGACGCGATGGTGGCGGTGGGGGCGATCGCGAGGAGGAGCGAGTTGCGCATGCCGACGGTCGCGATGCGCTCCCTCAGGGCCGCCCAGCGCTCCGGCCAGGTGAGCTCGGTGTCGTAGTGGTCGGGGTGCAGGACGCCGCGGGCCGTGCGGGTCTTCTCCCAGGCCGGCAGCGGGCCGCTCCGCTCGGCGAGGTCGGCGGACGCCTCGTACGCGGCGAGCATGATGCGCTCGGCGATCCGGGTGGACAGGGCCCCCGCCTCGGGCGAGTCGAAGGGCAGGCGCAGCTTGAAGAAGACGTCCTGGAGGCCCATCGCGCCCAGGCCCACGGGGCGCCAGCGGGCGTTCGAGCGGCCTGCCTGCTCGGTGGGGTAGAAGTTGATGTCGACCACGCGGTCCAGGAAGGTCACGGCCGTGCGGACCGTCTCGTCCAGCCGCTCCCAGTCGATGTCCCCACCGGTCACGAACGCACCGAGGTTGACCGAACCCAGGTTGCAGACCGCGGTCTCGCCGTCGTCCGTGACCTCCAGGATCTCCGTGCAGAGGTTGGAGGAGTGGACGACATGGCCCGGCTCGGCCGTCTGGTTGGCGGTGCGGTTGGCGGCGTCCTTGAAGGTCATCCAGCCGTTGCCGGTCTGGGCGAGGGTGCGCATCATGCGGCCGTAGAGGTCACGGGCCGGGATGGTCTTCTTCGCCAGCCCCGCCTCCTCCGCCCTGCGGTACGCGGCGTCGAACTCCTCGCCCCACAGGTCCACCAGCTCCGGCACGTCCGCCGGGGAGAACAGGGACCACTGCCCGTCGGCGTTCACGCGGCGCATGAACTCGTCCGGGACCCAGTGCGCGAGGTTCAGGTTGTGCGTACGCCGGGCGTCCTCACCGGTGTTGTCGCGCAGCTCAAGGAACTCCTCGATGTCGGAGTGCCAGGTCTCCAGGTAGACGGCGGCCGCGCCCTTGCGGCGGCCGCCCTGGTTCACGGCGGCGACCGAGGCGTCGAGGGTCTTCAGGAACGGGACGATGCCGTTGGAGTGGCCGTTGGTGCCGCGGATGAGGGAGCCGCGGGCGCGGATGCGGCTGTACGACAGGCCGATGCCGCCGGCGTGCTTCGAGAGGCGGGCGACCTGGTGGTAGCGGTCGTAGATGGAGTCCAGCTCGTCGAGCGGGGAGTCGAGGAGGTAGCAGGACGACATCTGGGGGTGCCGGGTGCCGGAGTTGAAGAGGGTGGGGGAGGAGGGGAGGTATTCGAGGCGGCTCATCAGGCCGTAGAGCGCGGCGACTTCGTCCAGGGCGCGGACGGTGTCGTCCTCCGCGAGGCCTGCGGCGACGCGCAGCATGAAGTGCTGCGGTGTCTCGATGACCTTGCGGGTGAGGGGGTGCCGGAGCAGGTAGCGGCTGTGGAGCGTGCGCAGTCCGAAGTAGCCGAAGCGGTCGTCGGCCTCCGGGGCGATCAGCGCGTCGAGGCGGTGCGCGTGGACCCGTACGAACTCGGCGGTGCGGTCGGCGATCAGCCCCTCCCGGTGGCCCACGGCGACGGATTCCGTGAACGACGTGACGCCCTGCGAGGCGGCCTCCGCGGCGATGCCGATCGTCAGCAGCCTGGCCGCCAGCCTGCTGTACGCGGGGTCCTCGGAGATGAGGCCGGCGGCCGCCTCCGTGGCCAGTTCGCGCAGCTCCGTCTCGTCCGCACGGGCGGACCGGCCGCGCAGCGACGCGGCGGCGACCCGGCCGGGGTCGGCGTCGGGGAGGTCGGCGGTCAGCTCGGTCAGGGTCCGCAGCAGCGCGGCTCCCAGGCCGTCGTCGGCCACTGCGGCGCTGGCTGAAACCGGGTCTGCTGGCGCGATGGTCACGTGAGGCTCTCCCTCGCTCGGCACGGGGGCCTTGCGGAGGGCAGGGGGCAGTCACGAGCGCACACGGCGTCGCGTCCACCGGCCCACTCCACGAGGCCCGGACGTCGAAGCACCCGGGCCGGATGGGCCGGGCACACCGTCGGCAGGTCCTCGGACTGACGCCCATATGTGCGCGAACACGTATGGGTACACCGTTGCGGGACAGTTCCGGACTCACACCGGATTCCCCTGCGGCGACAGCGAGCATGAGCATACATCTTGTGCCGGGTTTCGGTTGCACCCCCAGATGTTGTGTCGCAGCGACTTCGGAGCGTGTTCTTTCATCAGGATCGACCCGGCGGTCCTCCGCATTGGGCCGTTGTCGGCCGTCGGGAGGCCGGCGCGAACACGCGGATGCCACTCGTGTGCGGCAGGGCCGTGGAGAAGCCGATCGTCTTTCGGCCGGAGGGGGCGGTTGTGGGGACGCGGGGCCCAGTCAACGGCCCCTGCCCCGCTACCGCTTCAGCGCTGTGCAGTCGACAGCGTCAACTCATAGGCGATCAGCGTGAAGTCGACTCCAGGGATGGGGTTCCAGTCACGCTCGGGGGCGCGGACGAATCCGGCGCGCTCGTAGATGCGATGGGCGGCGTGCATGACCGGCTGGGTGCACAGGACGACGCCGGTGCGCTCCGCGGCTCTTGCCCGGTCGACACAGGCGCGCACGAGGGCCTCTCCGGCGCCTCGGCCGCGGGCTGCCGGGTCGACGGCCAGCATGCGTATCTCGGCCTCTCCCGGGCCGGCCAGATCCGCCATGGGGCCGCCGGACGGGACGTAGGTGACGCCGCCGATCGGCCGGCCGCCCAGGTCGGCCACCAGCACCTCGGCCGCCGCCGCCCGCTTGGCGACGTCCCTCAACTCGGCGAGGTACCAGTCGCTTTCGCCGAAGGAGAGCAGGCCGTCCTGGAGATAGGCCTGGGCGGTGATCTCGCCGAGGGCCTCGTACTCACCGGGTTGCGCCTGCCTGATCACGATGTCCATGGTCCCGAGTCTGCCGGACGGGTACGACAACGGGCCGCCGGATTTCTCCGACGGCCCGCTCATCGCCGTAACCGCTAGTGGGACGCGCCCGCGGTCGCCGGCGGCAGTTCCACCTGGACGCCCGGGTCGCCCGCGTCGGCCGTGTAGTCGTCCGGCTTCGTCTCGTCGACGCCCTCCGGGGCCTTCAGGGCCTTCAGCACGAAGGTCAGGACCACCGTCACCAGCACGTTCAGGACGAACGCCGTGAGGCCGATGTAGCCCATCTCGCCGAGGCCCGGGATGCTCGCGTTGGAGCCGCCGAAGTGCTTCTGGCCCGGGTTGGTCGGGGAGGCGACGCCGTACGCGGCGAGGGTGCCGTAGACCATGCCGACCGCCCAGCCGGCGAGCAGCGCCCAGCGGTGGAACCAGCGCGTGAACAGGCCGCCGACCAGGGCCGGGAAGGTCTGCAGGATCCAGATGCCGCCCAGCAGTTGGAAGTTGATCGCAACCGTCTTGTCCATCGTCAGGACGAAGACCAGCGCGCCCACCTTCACCAGCAGCGAGACCAGCTTGGAGACCTTGGTCTCCTGCTCCGCCGTCGCGTCCGGCTTGATGAAGTCCTTGTAGATGTTGCGGGTGAAGAGGTTCGCGGCCGCGATCGACATGATCGCCGCCGGGACGAGGGCGCCGATGCCGATGGCGGCGAAGGCCACGCCCGCGAACCAGCTCGGGAACATGTCCTCGAACAGCTGCGGGATCGCCAGCTGACCGTTGGTGACCTTCACCCCCGCCGCGATCGCCATGAAGCCGAGCAGCGCGAGCAGGCCCAGCATCAGCGAGTACAGCGGCAGGATCGTGGTGTTGCGGCGGATCACGTCACGGCTCTTCGAGGACAGCGTCGCGGTGATCGAGTGCGGGTACATGAACAGCGCGAGCGCGGAGCCCAACGCCAGCGTGGCGTAGGTCCACTGGTTCGCCTCGGCCGGAACCAGCGCCCCGCGCGGCTTCCCCGTCGTCGGGTTGGTCGCGCTGAAGGCCTCGCCCGCCTTGGCGAAGATGTGGTCGAACCCGCCCAGCCTGATCGGAATGTAGATGATCGCGACGGCGATGACGATGTAGATCAGTGCGTCCTTGACGAACGCGATCAGCGCGGGCGCGCGCAGACCCGACGAGTACGTGTACGCCGCCAGCACACCGAAGGCGATCAGCAACGGCAGGTCCTTCACGAACCAGTTGGAGCTCGCGCTGCCGCCGACCCCCATGACGTCGAGGACCGCCTGGATGCCCACCAGCTGCAGCGCGATGTAGGGCATCGTCGCCAGGATGCCGGTCACGGCCACCGCCAGCGACAGCCCCTTCGAGCCGAAGCGGCCGCGCACGAAGTCCGACGTGGTCACGTACCCGTGCCGGTGCGAGACCGACCACAGGCGGGGCAGGAACGTGAAGATCAGCGGATAGACCAGGATCGTGTACGGCACGGCGAAGAATCCGGCCGCGCCCGCCGCGTAGATCGCCGCGGGCACGGCGACGAACGTGTACGCCGTGTACAGGTCACCGCCGAGCAGGAACCAGGTGATCCAGGTGCCGAACGACCGTCCGCCCAGGCCCCATTCGTCGAGGCTCTGCTCGTTCTCGGCCTTGCGCCAGCGCGCGGCCAGGAAGCCCATGACCGTGACGGCCAGGAAGAAGAAGATGAAGACGCCGAGCGCGACGCCGTTCACGCCGTGGTTCATTCCGACGCACCGCCCTTGTGCGCGGCGCGGGCGCGCTGGTCACGCTGCCACAGTTTGTACGCCGTCATGGTCAGCGCCGTGGAGATCAGCACCCACAGCATCTGGTACCAGTAGAAGAACGGGATGCCGCCGAGCGCCGGGTCCGTCTTGGCGTAGGAGCCGACCCAGAGCATCGCCACGAAGGGCGCCACGAGACAGAGGGCGATGACCACGCGGACCGGTGTCACCACCGGTGGTCTCGCCTCGGACACATCTGACATACCGGCTCCGTCCCCTCACTGATCACCTGTACTGATCACCTGTGTAATGCGCAGGCAATCTAGGTCACGGTGTCGCGAGAGCGGAAGACCTCGTCCGCATATCGGTATGTCGATTCCGTGAAAGCCCGACATCGCTGTCAGCAGCAGCGGAATCCCTGGCGCGGGTCCTCCTCCTGACGCTCCGTCCGCATCCGCTCGAACTCACGCCGGGACGGTACCTGTGCGCCCGGATGCGTCTTGCGCAGATGCGCGACATAACGGTCGTACGCCGACTCGTCCGTCAGCTCCCGCACATACCAGCGCACCCCCCTAATCGCCCGGCGCAGCAGTACCGACGACCGCACGGCGCTCCTCCTCCTTCTCCTGACGGGTCGGGACCAGCCCGGCCGGGGCGGTGATCCTGGACTCGACGTACGGCGACTCGCTCAGCGAGGAGAGCGCCGGCCGGCGGATGTGCCGGACGCAGACCCGCAGGGCGTCCGCGATCACCACGACGATCAGGACGGCCAGGACCGCCGAAAGGACGCCGTCCACCGTGGAGTTGGTGACCACGGTGTGCATGTCGTCCATGTTCTTGGCGGGCGGCAGCACCTTCCCGGCGTCGATCGCGTCCTGGAACACGGACCGCTGCTTGAAGAAGCCGACCTTGGGGTCGCCGGAGAACACCTTCTGGTAGCTCGCCGTCAAGGTCACGGTGGCGTCCCAGGCCAGCGGAACGCCGGTGATCCAGGCCCACTTCAGGCGCCCCGACTTCACCAGCAGGGTCGTGCAGACGGCCAGCGCGACCGCCGCCAACAGCTGGTTGGAGATGCCGAAGATCGGGAACAGCTGGTTGATGCCGCCGAGGGGCTCGTGCACGCCCACCCAGAGGAAGTACCCCCACAGTGCGCACACGGCGGCGCTGGTGATGGCCAGGCCCGGCTTCCAGCTCACGTTCCTGAACGGCCGGACGACGTTGCCCAGCATGTCCTGCAGCATGAACCGGCCCACCCGCGTACCGGCGTCCAGCGCCGTCAGGATGAACAGCGCCTCGAACATGATCGCGAAGTGGTACCAGAAGGCCCTCAGGCTCCCGCCGGTGACCTTGGAGAAGATCTCCGAGACACCGATGGCCAGCGTGGGTGCGCCGCCGGTACGGGAGAGCAGGGTGGACTCCTCGACGTTCTTCGCGGCCTGGGCGAGGTCGGCCGGGGAGATGTGGTAGCCCCAGCCGGTCACCACCTGTGAGGCGGTCTGCACGGTGGTGCCGATCGCTCCGGACGGGGCGTTCATCGCGAAGTACAGCCCCGGGTCGATGATGCTCGCCGCGACCAGAGCCATGATCGCGACCGACGACTCCATCAGCATGGAGCCGTAGCCGATCATCCGGATCTGCGTCTCCTTCTGGATCATCTTCGGCGTGGTGCCGGAGGAGATGAGCGAGTGGAAGCCGGACAGCGCCCCGCAGGCGATGGTGATGAAGACGAAGGGGAACAGGGATCCCGCGAAGACCGGGCCGTCGCCGCGGGAGGCGAAGTCCGTCACCGCGTCCATCTTCAGCGTCGGCAACGCGACGACCACGCCCAGCGCGAGCAGCGCGATCGTGCCGATCTTCATGAAGGTGGACAGGTAGTCGCGGGGCGCGAGCAGCATCCACACCGGCAGGATCGAGGCGATGAAGCCGTACGCCACCAGCCAGACGACCAGCGTCGAGGGCGCGAGGGTGAAGGTGCCGGCCCACGAGGACTCGGCGACCCAGCGGCCCGCGACCAGCGCGAGCAGCAGCAGGGCCACGCCGATCAGGGAGACCTCGGCGACCCGGCCGGGGCGAAGCACCCGCAGATAGAAGCCCATCAGCAGGGCGATCGGGATGGTCATCGCGATGGAGAAGGTGCCCCACGGCGAGGCGGCGAGCGCGTTCACGATGACCAGCGCCAGCACCCCGAGCAGGATGATCATGATGGCGAAGGCGGCGATCAGCGCGGCCGCACCGCCGAAGGGGCCGATCTCCTCCCGGGCCATCTGGCCGAGCGAACGCCCGTCCCTGCGCGTGGAGAAGAACAGCACCACCATGTCCTGGACCGCGCCCGCGAAGACCACCCCGGCGATGATCCAGATCGTGCCGGGCAGATAGCCCATCTGCGCGGCCAGCACCGGCCCGACCAGGGGTCCGGCGCCGGCGATCGCCGCGAAGTGGTGGCCGAGCAGGACGCGGCGGTCGGTGGGGTGGAAGTCGATGCCGTTGTCGAGGCGTTCGGCCGGGGTGGCCCGGGTGCCGTCGACCTTGAGCACCTTGTGCGCGACGAACTTCGCGTAGAAGCGGTAGGCGATCGCGTACGAGCCGAGGGCTGCCGCGACCATCCAGGCGGCCGAGACGCTCTCGCCCCGGGAGAGCGCGAGCACGGACCAGCCCGCCGCTGAGACCAGGGCGACGAGGGTCCAGATGACGATGGAGCGGACGTTCGCGGTACGCACGAGGCGGTCCTCCCGTCCAGACGGAGTCGGGAGGACCGTAGAACAGGAGTCGCGCAAGCGCTACACCGCGTGCGGTGGCGCTCCGCTGGGGGGCGCGGTGAGGCTGTCTTGTGTCTGCGGCGCCGTCGTGGTTGGTCGCGCAGTTCCCCGCGCCCCTTTGGGGCGCCTAGTCAGCCGGCCGCTTCAGCCGTGCCACGAACTTGTAGCGGTCCCCCCGGTACACCGACCGCACCCACTCCACCGGTTCGCCCGTCTTGTCGTAGGAGTGGCGGGAGAGCATCAGCATCGGCAGGCCCACGTCCGTGCCGAGCAGGCCCGCCTCGCGCGGGGTGGCCAGTGACGTCTCGATGGTCTCCTCCGCCTCGGCGAGATGGACGTCGTAGACCTCGGCCAACGCCGTGTAGAGGGACGTGTACTTCACCAGCGAGCGGCGCAGCGCCGGGAAGCGCTTCGCGCTCAGGTGGGTCGTCTCGATGGCCATCGGCTCGGCGTTGGCCATGCGGAGGCGCTCGATGCGCAGCACCCGGCCGCCGGCCGTGATGTCGAGGAGCTCGGCGAGGCGGTCGTCGGCGGTGATGTAGCCGATGTCCAGCAGCTGCGAGGTCGGCTCCAGGCCCTGGGCGCGCATGTCCTCGGTGTACGAGGTGAGTTGGAGCGCCTGGGACACCTTCGGCTTGGCGACGAAGGTGCCCTTGCCCTGGATGCGTTCGAGGCGGCCCTCGACGACCAGCTCCTGCAGCGCCTGCCGCACCGTCGTGCGCGAGGTGTCGAACTCGGCGGCGAGGGTGCGCTCGGGCGGTACCGGAGTGCCGGGCGACTGCGTCTCCGTCATGTCGAGCAGATGTTTCTTCAGGCGGTAGTACTTGGGCACGCGCGCGGTACGGACACCTGCCCCGCCCTCGGTCTCCGCACTGCTGACGTCGCTGCTCATGCTCTGCCTTCCCGGCTCCGGATGCGGGTCACTTCGTGATCCCTTCTGTATACCGTCGCCAGCTCATTTGGTCTAGTCCACGGAGGGCCAAGTGGTCTAGCGGACGAGAGTACTCCGGCATCGCTGATTTCGCTGCCTTCTTACTTAAAGGTTCTTGCATATGTAGGTCGCATAACGGCTGGTCAGAGGCGTTTCGAGCACTCTTGACAGGCTTCGTGGTCTGGTCCAAGCTCCCGGTACTGGTCTACACCATTGGTTCAGGTCCCGGCGCATGAGCGGGGAGGTGTGGGCATCCCTGAGGAGGGTGGCGTGAAGCGCAAGCTCATAGCCGCGATCGGTATCGCGGGCATGATGGTCTCCATCGCGGCATGTGGCAGCAGCGACGGCAAGGGTTCTTCCAACAGCGGCGCGGACGCCAAGGAGCTGACTGTCTGGCTCACCGTCGACGCCCAGAACAACTGGCCGAACCTGGTGAAGGCCGCCGACGCGGCCGTTCAGAAGAAGCACCCCGGCATCAAGATCAACCACGAGTACTACGGCTGGCCGGACAAGAACACCAAGCTCGACGCGGTCCTCGCCACCGACAAGGCCCCCGACGTGGTCGAGATGGGCAACACCGAGATGCTGGGCTACATGGTCAAGGGCGCCTTCGCCCCCCTGGACCCGGCGAAGTTCAGCAACTCCGCCGCCTGGCTGGACGGCCTCAAGGCCTCGGTGACGTACGGCGGCAAGACCTACGGCGTGCCGTACTACGCGGGCGGCCGGGTCGCCAACTGGCGCAAGGACGTCTTCGCCTCGGCGGGCGTCAAGTCCACGCCGAAGACGTACGCGGAGCTCACCGCCGACCTCGACAAGGTGCAGCAGAAGGAGGGGAACAAGTTCTCCGCCTGGTACCAGCCCACCCGTGACTGGTACGCGGCCATGTCCTTCGTCTACGACGCCGGCGGCTCCATCGCCAAGCAGGAGGGCGGCCAGTGGAAGGCCAACCTCTCCTCGCCCGAGTCCGTCAAGGGCCTCACCGAGTTCAAGAACGTCATCGACAAGTACATGCACGGTGACAAGACCAAGGACGAGTCCGACCGTTACATCGTCTACGGCCAGGGCAAGTCCGGCATGATCTTCGGTGCCGCCTGGGAGGGCGCGACCTCCGCCGACCCGAAGAACGACAAGACCGGCAAGCTCAAGAACAACCTCGAGAACTTCGTGATGCCGGGCCCGTCCGGCAAGAACCTCCCGGTCTTCCTGGGCGGCTCCGACCTCGCCGTCCCGGTCAAGTCCAAGGCACAGGCCCTCGCCGCCGAGTGGATCGACGCGTTCACCGGTCCCGCCGGCCAGAAGGGCCTGATGGCCAAGGGCAATCTGCCCAACAACAAGACCGACCTCGCGACGCTGAAGAACGACCCCGCGACGGCGGTCCCGGCCACCGCCGCCGAGTCCAACTGGTTCGTCCCCATGGCACCCGGCTGGGGCCAGGTCGAGAAGGCGCAGGTCCTGCAGACCATGCTGCAGGACATCGGCACCGGCAAGAAGTCGGTCGAGGCCGCCGCCAAGGACGCGGACGCCGCGATCGACAAGGTCATCAACACCAAGTGACCTGCAAGCGGGGTTCCGCCCGGGCGGAATCCCGCTCTCCGTACGACCTGAGGGACCGCTGAGGAGCGCGCGATGAGTGCCGCAGACACGACCACCCCTGCCAAGGTGCCGCCACCGCGGCAGGCGCCGCCACCGCCGCCGGTCGCCGGGAAACCACGCAGAGCCCGGACTTCGGGCGGTGCGGCCACCCCGTGGCTGCTGCTCGCCCCCTGTCTGCTGATCCTGGCACTGGTCCTCGGCTATCCGCTGGTCCGCCTGGTCACCCTGTCCTTCCAGAAGTTCGGACAGTCCCAGCTGTGGGGCTTCCAGCCCGCCGACTGGGTCGGGTTCGCCAACTTCACCGGAGTGCTGGGCGACGGCGAGTTCTGGCAGGTGGTGCTCCGCACGATCCTCTTCGCGGGCGGCTCGGTCGTCTTCACGATGGTGCTGGGCATGCTGATCGCCCTGCTCCTGCAGCGGGTCTCCGGCTGGGTGAAGACGCTGGTCAACATCGTGCTGGTGGCCAGCTGGGGCATGCCCATCATCGTCGCCACCACCGTCTTCAAGTGGCTGTTCGACGCCGACTACGGCATTCTCAACGCCCTGCTCAGCAAGCTGCCCGGCGTGGACCTCGTCGGCCACAACTGGTTCGCCAGCGGGCCGCAGGGCCTCGCCGTGATCATGCTGCTGGTGGTCTGGGGAGCCGTCCCCTTCGTGGTCATCACCCTCAGCGCCGGCCTCACCCAGGTCCCCGCCGAACTGGAGGAGGCGGCCCGCCTGGACGGCGCGGGCTCCTGGGGCGTCTTCCGGTACGTCACCCTGCCCATCCTCAAGCCGATCATCGTGATGCTCACGACCCTGTCGGTCATCTGGGACATGGGCGTCTTCCCACAGGTCTTCGTGATGCGCAACGGCCATCCCGAGCAGGAGTTCCAGCTCCTGACCACCTACTCGTACGACCGTGCCTTCGTGGTCAACGACTATGCGCAGGGCTCCGCGATCGCCCTGATCACCGTGGTGCTGCTGCTCGGCGTGGTCGCCGTGTACATGCGCCAGATGCTGAAGATCGGAGAGGTCGAATGACCGTCATGAACGCCGTGGCGACAACGGGCGCCGGCTCGCGGCCCCGCAGGTCCAAGCTCGGCTGGAACCTCCTCGGTCTCCTGGTCTTCCTCACCGCCGGCTTCCCCGTCTACTGGATGCTCAACACGGCCGTCAAACCGGCCAAGGACACCATCGACCCCGACCCGAGCCTGTTCCCGACCGGCTTCACCCTCGACAACTTCCGCCGGGCGCTGGACATCGCGGACTTCTGGGGCCCGGTCGGCCGCAGCCTGATCGTCTCCCTCTCGGTGGTGGCGATCGGCATCGTCGTCGGCATGCTGGCGGCGCTCGCCATCTCCCGGTTCGCCTTCCGCGGCCGCAAGATCGTGATCGTCGGCATCCTCGCGGTCCAGATGGTCCCGCTGGTCGCCATGATCATCCCGATCTTCCTGCTCCTCAACGACCTGGAGCAGTACGACAAGCTCTCGGGCCTGATCATCACGTATCTGACCTTCATCCTCCCCTTCACGGTGTGGACGCTGCGCGGCTTCATCGTCAACATCCCCAAGGAGCTGGAAGAGGCGGCGATGGTCGACGGCTGCAGCCGCACGGGCGCCTTCGTCCGGGTCGTCTTCCCGCTCCTGGCCCCCGGCATGGTCGCGACCTCGGTCTACGGCTTCATCCAGGCCTGGAACGAGTACCTCTACGCCCTGATGCTGCTCAGCCAGCAACACCAGACCGCGACCGTCTGGCTCGGCAACTTCACCACCAAGCACGGCACCGAATACGCGCCGATGATGGCCGGAGCCACGATGATGGCCCTGCCGATCGTCGCCCTGTTCCTCCTCGTCCAGCGCAAGATGGCCGCGGGCCTGACCGCCGGCGCAGTGAAGGGATAACGCCACCCGATGACGACATTCGCCAGCGGTACCGACACTCTCACGCGCGACGCCCTGACGGTCCTGCAGCCGGGCTTCACGGGCACCACCGCCCCCGACTGGCTGCTGCGCCGGCTGGGCGAAGGCCTCGCCTCGGTCGGCCTGTTCGGCCGCAACATCGCCTCGCCCGAACAACTCGCCTCCCTCACGGCCCAGTTGCGCGCCGAACGTGACGACGTCCTCGTCGCCATCGACGAGGAGGGCGGCGACGTGACCCGCCTGGAGGTGCGCACCGGTTCCTCCTTCCCCGGCAACAACGCCCTGGGGGCGGTCGACGACGTCGAGCTGACCCGGGACGTGGCCGCCGAACTCGGCCGCCGCCTCGCCGCCTGCGGGGTCAACCTCAACTGGGCCCCGTCGGCCGACGTGAACTCCAACCCGTCCAACCCGGTGATCGGCGTCCGCTCCTTCGGCGCCGACACCGGCCTGGTCGCCCGGCACACCGCCGCCTATGTCACCGGCCTGCAGTCCGCCGGGGTCGCCGCCTGCACCAAGCACTTCCCGGGCCACGGCGACACGGCCGTCGACTCCCACCACGCGCTGCCGCGCATCGACGTGGACACATCGGTGCTCCAGTCCCGCGAACTGACCCCGTTCCGCGCGGCGATCGCGGCCGGCACCCGCGCCATGATGAGCGCACACATCCTGATCCCCGCCCTGGACCCGGACCGGCCGGCGACCCTCTCGCCGCGCGCGCTCACGGAGTTGCTGCGCGGCGAACTCGGCTACGACGGCCTCATCGTCACCGACGGCATGGAGATGCAGGCCATCGCCGGTACGTACGGCATCGAGCGCGGAAGCGTCCTGGCCGTGGCCGCGGGCGCCGACGCGATCTGCGTGGGCGGCGGCCTCGCCGACGACGAGACGGTACGGCGGCTGCGCGACGCCCTCGTCTCGGCGGTCCGCGCCGGCGAACTCCCCGAGGAACGCCTGGCGGACGCGGCGGAACGGGTCCGGGCGCTGGCCCGCTGGACCGCCGCCGCGGCGGCAGCGGACACGGAACGCACCCCCGACAGCGAAGTGGGCCTCCGCGCGGCCCGCCGCGCCCTGAGGACGACCGCGGCAGGGCCCTTCACCCCGCTCACCGAACCGCCCTACGTCGCCGCCCTCACCCCCGTCGCCAACATCGCGGTCGGCGACGAGACCCCCTGGGGCGTCGCGGCGGAACTCTTCCGCCTCCTGCCCGGCACGGAGACCGGCAGCTTCGCCGGCGAGGACGCGGGTGGCACCGCCCTGGCCGCGGCCGGCCCCCGCCGCATCGTGGCCGTGGTCCGCGACGAACACCGCCACCCCTGGATGGCATCCGCCCTGGACACCCTCCTGTCGGCCCGCCCCGACACCATCGTGGTCGAAATGGGCCTCCCCCAGGCCACTCCCCGAGGCGCCCTCCACATCGCCACTCACGGCGCGGCCCGGGTGTGCGGGCGAGCGGCGGCGGAGGTGATTGCGGGGGTGTAGTCCCCACGGCACGACGGGCGCCGGTCTCCTTCAAGGGGACCGGCGCCCGCCGTCTTTCAGGGGCGCGGGGCTGCATCGATGTGCGGCTCCGCCGCGTGGGCGCGACCAGCCACGAACGGTCCGCACCCCGCAGAAGACCGAACCCGGCAGACGAAACCCGCCCTAAATCCCCTGCCAGTCCGGCTTGTTGGCGAACGTGTGGCGGAAGTACTCCGCAAACTTCAGCTTGGAAGCCGCCCCTTCGTCGACGACAACCGTCGCATGCGGATGCAGCTGCAACGCCGAAGCAGGACACACCGCAGCCACCGGCCCCTCCACCGTGGCGGCGACCGCGTCGGCCTTGCCCTCCCCGGTAGCCAGCAGCACCAGATGCCGCGCCTCCAGAATCGTCCCGATCCCCTGGGTGATCACGTGATGCGGCACCTGCCCGATGTCCCCGTCGAAGAACCGCGCATTGTCCACCCGGGTCTGCTCGGTCAGCGTCTTGATCCGGGTCCGCGAGGCCAACGAGGAGCACGGCTCGTTGAACCCGATGTGCCCGTCGGTCCCGATCCCGAGCAACTGCAGATCCACCCCGCCGGCCTCGGCCAACGCCCTGTCGTACGCGGCGCACGCCAACTGCACGTCCTCGGCCGTCCCGTCGGGCCCCATGAACGCGTCCATCCCGATCCCGAGCGGCTCCAGCACCTCACGCGCCAGCACCGAACGGTACGACTCGGGATGCTCGGCCGGCAGCCCCACGTACTCGTCGAGCTGAGCGATCCGCGCCCGCGAGGCGTCCACGGCACCGGAGCGCACCTTGGCCGCGAGCGCCTGGTAGATGGGCAGCGGGGTGGAGCCGGTGGCCACGCCGAGCAGCGCCGCGGGCTTGCGCCTCAGGAGCTGCGCCATGGCCTCGGCGATGAGCTCGCCGCCCGACTTGGCGTCCGGAACTATGACAACTTCCACGCTGGCCTGCCGATCTGAAGAAAGGGTCCGAAGAGGGGGGCTCAACCGGCACCCGGAAGGGGCATGTGGTTTAGACCAATCTAACAGAGCTGCCCCTTGTGGCCCAGGTGGAGCGGGGTCATCGTCTTTCCATGCGAAGGACAGGCGCCATTCGCCGTGGGGGAGTGGAATAGGTGCGGCGCCGCCCCGCGCAGCACCTCCCGGCACTCCGCAACCGACCCGCAAGGAGCCCACCATGACCGCCGCGACACCGGACCCCCCAACCGACGTCCCGGGCCGGATCATGGCCCGTGAGATGGCCGAGCAGCCCGCAGTGCTGCGCCGCCTCCTGGAGGAGGGCGCCCCTGGCATCCGGCAGGTGGCCCAGGACATCGCCGCCCGCAACCCCCGCTTCGTCCTGCTGACCGCCCGCGGCACCTCCGACAACGCCGCCCTCTACGCCAAGTACCTCCTGGAGATCCGCCTCGGCCTGCCCTGCGGCCTCACCTCGATGTCCACCACCACCGCGTACGGCGCCCGCCCGGACCTCACCGACGTCCTCGTCGTCACCGTCAGCCAGTCCGGCGGCTCCCCGGACCTGGTGGCCTCCACCCGCGCCGCCCGCGAGGCCGGCGCGATCACCCTCGCCGTGACCAACAAACCCGGCTCACCGCTGGCCGGCGTCTCCGAGTACCACATCGACATCATGGCCGGGCCGGAGCAGGCCCTCCCCGCGACCAAGACCTATACGGCCTCCCTCCTCGCTCTCTACCTCTTCGTCGAAGGCCTGCGCGGCGGCGACGGCGCCCCCGCGAAGGTGCTGCCGGACCTCGCCGAGCAGTTGCTGACCCGGCAGGACGAGGTGCGCGCCCTCGCCGCCCGCTACCGCTTCGCCGAACGCATGGTGATCACCTCCCGCGGCTACGGCTACCCCACGGCCAAGGAGGCCGCCCTCAAGCTCATGGAGACCAGCTACATCCCCGCCCTCTCCTACTCCGGCGCCGACCTCCTGCACGGCCCCCTCGCCATGGTCGACAACGTCTCCCCGGTCATCGCGGTCGTCACCGACGGCAAGGGCGGCGAGGCCCTGCAGCCCGTCCTCGACCGGCTGCGCGGCCGCGGTGCCGACCTGTTCGTCGTCGGACCCAGGGACCAGGTCGAGCAGGCCTCCGCCGGATTCGTCCTGCCCACCGAGGGCGTGGCCGAGGAGGTCCAGCCGATCCTGGAGATCATCCCGCTCCAGCTCCTGGCCCACGAGATCACCATCGCCCGGGGCCAGGACCCGGACGCCCCGCGGGCGCTGGCCAAGGTGACCGAAACCCACTGAGCCTTTCTGCGGGCGGCCACTACGCCGTCGTAGGAACCCTTACGTCAGCGAACCCCCTGTCGCATCCACCCAGCTCCCCGTCACCCACCGGCCGGCGTCCGACGCCAGGAACGCCACCACGTCCGCCACATCGGCCGCCTCGCCCACCCGACCCAGTGCGGAGAGCCCCGCCCCCCACTCCCACGCGCCCGGGCTGCCGTGCAGGACCTCGTACGTGTTGTCCGTGTCGATGAGCCCCGGCGCCACCGAGTTCACGGTGATGCCCCGTGGGCCCAGCACCTTGGACAGGTCGCGGGAGAGAACGTCCAGGGCGCCCTTCGTCATCGAGTACGCCATGTTGTCCGGCATCGCGGCGCTCCTGGCCAGCCCCGACGAGATGTTGACGATGCGGCCTCCGTCCCGAAGCCGCCTCGCGCCCTGTTTGACGATGAAGAACGGCGCCTTCACGTTCACAGCGAAGAGCTTGTCGTACTCCTCCTCGGCTATCTCCTCGAGCGAACGCGACTTCCCGATACCGGCGTTGTTCACGAGGATGTCCAGCCCGTCCGCATGCCGGTCGAACTCCTCCCACAGGGCGTCCACGTCCCCCGGCCGCCCCAGCTCCACGCCGATCGCGAACGCCGAGCCGCCGGCCTCCTCGATCGCGGCCACCGTCTCCTTCGCCGCCGCCCTGTTTTTCCCGTAGTGGACGGCGACCCGTGCGCCCTCGCGCGCCAGCCGCTCGGCGATGCCGCGCCCGATCCCCCTGCTCGACCCCGTGACGAGTGCCGTCCTGCCTGCAAGCACGCCCATGCCGGCGCCCCCTTCGCGCAATATCTAGCGGTCGCTACAAAAAGACCGTACAGCAGCCCGCCGACATTTCTCTAGCGCCCCCTATATAATTCACTCCATGGTGGGCAGCGAGGACACGAAGACGAACGCGCAGGCCGCACCCAAGCCCCGTGGTCGCCCTCGTTCCTTCGACCGCGAGACCGCGCTGGAGAAAGCCGTCATGGCCTTCTGGGAGCACGGATACGAGGCGACCTCCGTCTCCGACCTGACCCGTGTCATGGGCATCGGCGCGCCGAGCCTGTACGCGGCCTTCGGTGACAAGCGCGCGCTGTTCGACGAGGTCGTCACCGTCTACGGCGCCCGCTACGGCTCCTTCGCCGACCGGGCCCTCGCCGAGGAGCCCACCGCCCGTGCCGCCGTGGAGCGGATGCTGCGGGAGGCCGCCGCCGAGTACACGGCACCCGGCCGACCGCACGGCTGCCTCGTCATCCACGCGGCCACGAACTGCACGAGCCCCGAGGTCGAGGCGTCCCTGCGCGAGCGGCGCAACGCCAACATCGCCGCCTTCGAGAGTCGTATGAAGGCCGACATCGCCTCGGGGGAGCTGCCGCCCGGCACCGATGCCGCCGCCCTCGCCCGCCATACGGGCGCCATCATCCAGGGCATGTCCCAGCAGGCGCGTGACGGCGCGAGCCGCGAGGAGTTGGAGGCGCTCGCGGAAATTGCCATGTCCATCTGGCCCCGCACATGAACCCACACGGGTTAGGCTGCGTGGTGGATGCCAGGACGTCCGACCAGTTGGGGACCGTCCGAGAAATAACAACAACGAACAGGCTCCAACGCATGGACACGGACAGTGGTCTAGTCCACAATTGAACTGATGAGACTTCCGTCTTCCCCGCACAGGAAGACGGACGGAGGATCCGGAGCTCTCTGCCCTGACTGCCCCGGCTCCTCATCCTTCGGCCATCCGGGACCGCACACCCCGCGGCCGATATTGCTCCGGGCTGCGGTGCCGGGAGGGTTGAGGGTCCCTCCCAGGCGCCGCGGCCCGCGGGTGTTCTCAGGGCCGGTGCGGCCCTCCGGTCGTATTTAGGACCAGCACATACCCCCAGGTACGCTCACACACGTGCCCTCCATGAACGAACTGGTCCGCCAGCACACCGCCCTCGACGACTCCGACCTCGAGTGGCTCCATCTGCTGGTCTCGGAGTGGCAGCTGCTGTCCGACCTCTCCTTCGCCGACCTCGTCCTGTGGGTCCCCACCCGAGACGGCACGCGCTATGTGTCCGTCGCCCAGATGCGCCCCAACACCGGCCCCACCTCCTACCAGGACGACATGGTCGGCCACCTCGTCCCGCGCGGCCGCCGCCCCATGCTGGACGCGGCCCTGGACGAGGGCCGGATCGTGCGCGAGGGCGACCCCGAGTGGCGCGAGGAGGTTCCCGTCCGGGTCGAGTCCATCCCCGTACGACGGGACGGGCGCGTCCTCGGCGTCATCGCCCGCAACACCAACCTCCTGACCGTGCGCACCCCGAGCCGCCTCGAGCTGACCTATCTGCAGAGCGCCTCGGACCTGGCGCAGATGATCGCGGCCGGCTCCTTCCCGTTCGCGAACCAGCAGATGGACATGGACGCCGCGCCACGTGTCGGCGACGGCCTGATCCGCCTCGACGCGGACGGCATCGTCCAGTACGCCTCCCCGAACGCCCTGTCGGCGTACCACCGCATGGGCCTCGCCTCCGACCTCGTCGGCCAGCACCTCGGCAGGACCACCGCCGAACTCGCCCCGACCCGCGGCCCGGTGGACGAGGCGCTGTCCAAGGTGGCCAGCGGCTGGGCGCCCCGCGAGTTCGAGATCGAGGCCAGGGACGGGGTCATCCAGTTCCGCGCGATCCCGCTCAAGCCCAAGGGCACCCGCATCGGTTCACTGGTCCTGCTCCGGGACGTCACCGAACTGCGCCGCCGCGAGCGCGAGTTGATCACCAAGGACGCGACCATCCGGGAGATCCACCACCGGGTGAAGAACAACCTCCAGACGGTCGCGGCGCTGTTGCGCCTGCAGGCCCGGCGCATCGACTCCGACCGCGGCCGGGAGGCCCTCGAAGAGGCCGTCCGCCGCGTCGGATCGATCGCGATCGTGCACGAGACGCTCTCCCAGAACCTGGACGAGCGCGTGGAGTTCGACGAGATCGCCGACCGGGTGCTGGCCATGGTCGCCGAGATCTCCCCGGGCAAGGTCACCGGCCGGCGCAGCGGCCGCTTCGGCATCCTGGACGCCGAGGTGGCCACCCCGCTCTCCATGGTCCTGACGGAGATCCTGCAGAACGCGCTCGAACACGGCTTCCGCGAGGGCGACACCGGCACGGTCGAGGTCTCCGCGGTCCGCGGCGGCACGACGAAGGAGGCCCGCCTCCTGGTCACCGTCCAGGACGACGGCGTCGGCCTGCCCGAGGGCTTCGACCCGCACACCGCCGGCAACCTGGGTCTGCAGATCGTACGGACTTTGGTGGAGGGGGAGTTGGGCGGCACGTTCGACATGGTCCCGGCGCCGGAGCGGGGGACCCGGGTGATCCTGGACGTGCCGGTGCGGGCGAACAAGTAGCGCCGGTACACGAGCAGTGCCGTACGGCAGACCCGTACGGCGGGACGCCGTCCGCAGCAAGAAGCCCCGGACCGTTCCCAGGTCCGGGGCTGAAATGCTCGTTGCCAGCTTGTGCTGCGCATCGGGGGTACTGCGCGCTGCGGCTCGGGGGCGGGAGATGCGTACTCGCTGTACGCGCCGCCAAGCTCAGGCTGTTGCGGGGCGGGTTGTCAGGCGGAGGCCTGACGGGCCCGGTTGCGGGCGGCACGGCGCTTCATGGCGCGACGCTCGTCCTCGCTGAGACCACCCCAGACGCCGGAGTCCTGGCCGGACTCGAGCGCCCACTGCAGGCACTGCTCCATGACGGGGCAGCGGCGGCAGACGGCCTTGGCTTCCTCGATCTGCAGCAGCGCAGGACCGGTGTTGCCGATGGGGAAGAAGAGCTCGGGGTCTTCCTCGCGGCAAACGGCGTTGTGACGCCAGTCCATGGCTGCTACCTCTCCTTGGTATTACATGCAGGTTGCTTGTGAATGTGAACGCTTTCACGAATCCCTCAACAAGTGAAGGGCCGAGCGCCAGGTTCCCTGGCGAGGTCCTGTGAATTGAAGAGGGGTTCCGGTGATCTGTGGAGGCCGGTGTTGCGGGCCGTCCCGATCGCCACGTAGAGACTCGCAAACCTCAGCGGCGGATACAACCCCTTCCGGAAAGTTTTTTTTGATTCCTCGGTGTCGACTAGGTCACAGCCGTACTTCCATGGGGTGGATCCTGGCCTAAACGTTCGAGTGAAAGGACTTCAGCCCTTTCTGCTCACACAATCACACGCAGTGCACGGCGTACGCCTGTGAACGTCACGCTTGTACGCAGCCCGAGGTGGTCGCCGTCCATCTGGAGGGGCAGGGGCGCCTTCGAATGCAAGGTGAACCGGTCCAGGTCGTGCAGGGACACCACGTGCTTGCCATGGGGGCCGCGCTCGGGGGACGAAGTGAGCAACTGCGTGGCATACCGGGCAGCCGAGAACAGGGACATACGGCTGGGACTCAGCAGGTCGAGCCCGGTATCGAACGAGGCCTTAGGCGCCGCGTACACCGGACGATTGCCCAGATACGTCCACGGTGACGTATTGCAGATTATCGACATCACCAGCCCGGTCACCGGTTCCTCACCGGGCCGCTCCAAAGTGATCGAGCCGTGCCGCCGGTCGGGTTCCTGCAGGAACTGGCGTGCGACCTGGCGCAGATACAGGGCGTGGGTGGATCTGCGCCCCTGCTCGCGCTGCTGCTCCACCCGCCCGACCACGCCCGCGTCGAAGCCGAGCCCCGCGCAGAAGGTGAACCAGCGGGAGGGCACCGCCTCGTCCTCGGTGCCCGGGGTGCCTTCGGCGAGGCCCATGCCGACCGTACGTTCGCTGCCCTCGCGCAGGGCGTCCAGCAGTGCGCCGGTCGCCTCGACGGCGTCGTTGGGCAGGCCCAGGGCGCGGGCGAAGACATTCGTGGATCCGCCGGGGACCACCGCGAGGCGGGGGAGGCCCTCGGGGGCCGGGCCCGCGTGCAGCAGTCCGTTGACCACCTCGTTGACCGTGCCGTCGCCGCCGAGGGCCACGACCAGGTCGATGTCGTCGCTCTCCGCCGCCTGCCGGCCGAGGTCGCGCGCGTGCCCGCGGTACTCGGTGGTGACCGTCTCGAGCTTCATCTCGCTCGCCAGGGCGTGGATCAGGACATCGCGCGTACGTGCGCTTGTGGTGGTTGCTGCCGGATTGGCCACGAGAAGTGCACGCATGGGTTGCAGCGTACCTACTGGGAAGTACCGGGCACAGTTCGAGGTAGGGAACAGGTAAGAGGTGGGGGCGTGAGGCTCACCACGGGGTTGTCTCTCAACCTCGCCATGACGGTCCGCGTCACCCGGGCTCGCCATGGAGGCGCACACCCTCAGGGCTACCCTTCAGGGGTGACCAGTGAGCAGACCCCCGCCACCGAGGCAAACACCGGCCCCCGCCCGCGCCGCCTGACGTATGCCGCCGGGCTCGCCGCGCTGGAGGGGCTCGCGCTGGCCGTCGGAGGCGTCTGGATGCTCGTGGAGGGCCTCACGGGTGCCCCGGACGACCGCCGGTCCGCCGTCACCGGCGGTATCACTCTGGTCGTCCTCGCCCTGCTGCCGCTGCTGGCCGCGCGCGGGCTGCTCAAGCAGAAGAGCTGGAGCCGGGGCCCTGCGGTGATCACGCAGATCATGGCGCTGCCGGTGGCCTACAACCTGCTCCAGGCCGACAGTGTGGCGATCCCGGCGGGCATCGCGCTGGCCGTCGTGGCCGTCGTCGCGCTGGTGCTGCTGGTCAATCCGGCGACGACCCAGGCCCTCGGGATCAAGGGTCCGGGCCGTGCGCAGGACGGCAAGCAGTAGTCGTACGGCGCCGCGGTCGCCGTAGGGCGACGGGTCCTACTCCTCCACCAGGAGCTTCTCTCGCAGCTGGGCCAGGGTGCGGGCCAGCAGGCGGGACACGTGCATCTGCGAGATGCCGACCTCCTGCGCGATCTGCGACTGGGTCATGTTGCCGAAGAAGCGCAGCAGCAGGATCCGCTTCTCCCGGGGCGGGAGGTCCTCAAGGAGCGGCTTGAGCGACTCGCGGTACTCGACGCCCTCCAGGGCCTCGTCCTCGGCGCCCAGGGTGTCGGCCACCGCCGGGGACTCGTCGTCCGTGTCGGGCACGTCCAGGGACAGTGTGGAGTACGCGTTGGCGGACTCCAGGCCCTCCAGGACCTCCTCCTCGGAGATCGCCAGCTTCTCGGCGAGCTCGTGGACCGTGGGGGAACGGCCGTGCTGCTGCGAGAGCTCAGCGGTCGCCGTCGTCAGGGCCAGCCGCAGCTCCTGCAAGCGGCGCGGCACGCGCACCGCCCAGCCCTTGTCGCGGAAGTGGCGCTTGATCTCGCCGACGACCGTCGGGGTCGCGTACGTCGAGAACTCGACACCGCGCTCCGGGTCGAAGCGGTCGACGGACTTGATCAGGCCGATGGTGGCGACCTGGGTGAGGTCGTCCAGCGGCTCGCCGCGGTTGCGGAAGCGGCGCGCGAGATGCTCGACGAGCGGCAGGTGCATACGGACGAGCTTGTTGCGCAGCTCCGCGTACTCCGGGCTGCCGTCCTTCAGGCCGCGCAGCTCGATGAACATCGCGCGCGCCCCGCTGCGGTCCTGTGCGTCGTGCTGCGTGGCCTGCTGCACGCTCGGCGCGGACTGCCCGTCGCCCTCGGCGTTTCGCTCGTGCTCGCTCATCGTCCCGCCCGTCGCCCTTCTCCGAGCCCTCGCCTCTGCTCGGACCGGGGTGACCCCGTTCCGTCCGTCCAGAGGCGTGCTCTGCACGGCACCTTCCCGATCCCGCCGACCGTCGTCCGGGAAGCCGGCCGCCGCAGCGCTGTCGGCGTCGTCCTCCGGATGCGGCCGGGCCTGCTCGGGGATGCCGTCGATGCCGTCGGCGCCGCCGACGGGGTCCCCGATGCGTCGGGACCCGTCTGCGCCATCGGCCGGCAGCTCTCGTGTGCCGCGCTCTTCGTCACGCACCGGCCCGTCCCCTGTCCTCACGCCGGCCCGGGTCCCGCGCCGCGCTGTTTGTAGAGGCTGATCGAAACGGTTTTGTCCTCGTCCACGGCGGAGGAGACCTTGCCCGCGAGCGCGGACAGGACGGTCCAGGCGAAGGTGTCCCGCGAGGGGGCGTGGCCGTCCGTGGTCGGGGCCGAGACGGTGACCTCGAGCGAGTCGTCGACGAGCCGGAAGACGCAGCTCAGCACCGAGCCGGGCACGGCCTGCTGGAGCAGGATCGCGCAGGCCTCGTCCACCGCGATGCGAAGGTCCTCGATCTCGTCGAGGGTGAAGTCCAAACGGGCCGCGAGGCCGGCAGTCGCCGTACGCAGCACCGACAGGTAGGCACCCGCAGCCGGCAGCCGGACTTCCACGAAGTCCTGGGTCGCGGGCTCGCCTGCGATCTGGGACACCCTCACCTCCAAGGTGGTACAAGCTTCTCGGGGCCGAGGGTCGCCCCCCGGGATAACGCGTTGTGTGTTCAGCGGTGACGCTATCGCGCTCTCAAGTTTCCCGTCCCCGGGACCCCAACCCCTTGCCGTCACTCACAGTAAAACTGTGGACACGCTCCGTGTCTAGGGGTCTGCGGCTCCAATTGGGAAGAACGCGCGCCGGGTTGACGTACCCAGACGTCAGACGGTCGAACCGTCCGGATTCTGGGTCGTCCCCCGGCTGTCCAGGGTCACACGAGAACGTGGTCCACGAAGCACCAACGCCAGTTCTCGCCGGGCTCGAAGGTGCGCATGATCGGGTGGCCGGAGTCCTTGTGGTGCTCCGTCGCATGCCGGCCGGGCGAGGAGTCGCAGCAGCCGACGTGGCCGCAGGTGAGGCACAGCCGCAGCTGTACCGGGTGCGTGCCCGCTGCCAGACACTCCGGGCATGTCTCGGTCACCGGACCGGGTTCCGGATCCGGCAGCGCGTCGGCGTGCGTGCACTGTTTCATGATTGCCAGATTACGACGGGCGTGCGGATGACCGCGCGGAAAAACGAGGGCGGGCGAGGACGATGGACGTGATGCCACTGCTGTTGCTGGTGGCGGGGAGCGCCGCGATCGCCGCGGCGGCCCGGCGCACCCCCGTGCCGGCCCCGCTGCTGCTCGTCGCGGTGGGGCTCGCCGTCTCGTACGTTCCCGGGGTCCCCGACTACACCCTCGACCCGGACATCGTGCTGCCGCTGGTGCTGCCTCCGCTGCTGCACAAGGAGGCCGTCGAGAGCTCGTACCTCGATCTGCGGGCGACGATGCGGCCGGTGGCGCTGCTGTCGGTCGGCTATGTGCTCTTCGCGACCTTCGTCGTCGGGTGGGTCGCCTATCTCGTCGTGCCCGGACTGCCCCTGACCGCGGCGCTGGTGCTGGGAGCGGTGGTGGCGCCGACGGACGCGGTCGCCGCGGCGGCGGTCGCCCGCCGGGTGGGGCTGCCCTCCCGGATCACCACGATCCTGCAGGGCGAGTCCCTGCTGAACGACGCGACCGCGATCACCGCGTACCGGGTGGCCGTCGCGGCCGCCGTCGGCGAGGGCGCCTCCTGGATCGGCGGGATCGGCGAGTTCCTGCTGGCGGCGGTCGGCGGGGTGGTGGTCGGGCTGGTGCTGATGCTCCCGATCCACTGGCTGCGCACGCACGTCAAGGAGGCGCTGCTGCAGAACACCATGTCCCTGCTGATCCCGTTCGTCGCCTACGCGGTCGCCGAGCAGGTGCACGCCTCCGGTGTCCTCGCGGTCGTGGTCGTCGCCCTCTATCTCGGACACCGCGCGTGGGAGGTCGACTTCGCCACCCGTCTCCAGGAGGAGGCGGTGTGGAAGGTGGTCGCGTTCGTCCTGGAGTCGGCGGTGTTCGCGCTCATCGGCCTGCAACTGCCCGTGGTCCTCAAGGGCCTCGGCGAGTACAAGGGCGTGGATGCGGCCTGGTACGCGGTCGCCGTCTTCCTGGTGGTCGTCCTGGCCCGGTTCGTATGGGTGTATCCGGGGACGTTCGTGCCTCGCATGCTGTCCGCGCGGATCAGGGAACGCGAGGAAAACCCCACCTGGAGAGGGCCGATCGTCACCTCCTGGGCCGCGATGCGCGGCGTCGTCTCCCTCGCCATCGCCTTCTCGATCCCGCTCACCGTGCACGGCGGCGGCCCCTTCCCCCAGCGCAACCTCATCCTCTTCCTGACCTTCACGACGGTCATCGGAACCCTGGTGGTGCAGGGACTGACCCTGGCCCCGGTGATCCGCCTGCTGCAGTTCCCCGGCCGGGACGCACAGGCAGAGACCCTCGCCGAGGCCAACGCCCAGGCGCAGGCCTCCCGGGTCGCCGAGCGGCGCCTGGACGAACTGCTCACCGACGAGCGCAACGCCCTGCCGCCACCCCTCGCCGACCGTCTCCGGCAGGTCCTGGAGCGCCGCCGCAACGCCGTCTGGGAACGCCTCGGCCAGACCAACCCGGTCACCGGTGAATCCGTCGACGACACCTACCGCCGGCTGTCCCGGGAGATGATCGGCGCCGAGCGTGCGATGTTCGTGAGGCTGCGGGACGGCCGCTACATCGACGACGAGATGCTGCGCACGCTGCTGCGCAGGCTGGACCTGGAGGAGGCGGCGGCCTACCGGGAGACGGTGGAAGGCTCCTGAGGAAAGGGCCGCCCGGTGACGACGGCCGCGACGGTCGTCCCGCGGGCGAACGCACCCTCCGCGGCCAGGGCGACAAGTCCGTACAGCAACTTGGCGACATACACACGCTCGACCGGCACCGCGTGGCGCTCCTCGAAGTCCTCGGCGAAGGCGTCGAGTTCGCCCGGCACGCGCGCGTAGCCGCCGAAGTGGAAGCGGTCGTCGAGAGCCCATGCGCCGCACCGGCCGCCGAAAGCGCGCTCTTGCAGTGCCTCTATGTCGGCGGACAGGAAGCCGCCCTTGAGGACGGGTACGCCGAGCACGCGCTGACCGGGGGCGAGACCGGCGGCCAGCCCGGCCAGCGTTCCGCCGGTACCGCAGGCGAGGCCGACGACATCGGCCCGCCCGCGCAGCTCCTCGCCCAGGGCCCGGCAGCCGCGCACGGCTTCGGCATTGCTGCCGCCCTCCGGGACGACATATGCGTCCTGCGCGCCGACCGTGCGCAGCACGCGCGCGAGGACGTCGGCCTCGGTCTTGCGGCGGTACGTCGACCTGTCGACGAAGTGCAGCCGCATCCCGTCGGCCGCGCACCGGGCCAGGGAGGGGTTGAGGGGCCGGTCCGCCAGCTCCTGGCCGCGGACCACCCCGACGGTCGGCAGCCCGAGGAGCCGGCCCGCGGCGGCCGTCGCCCGCAGATGGTTGGAGTACGCGCCGCCGAAGGTGACGACGGTACGGCCGCCCGCGGCGGCGAGATTGGGCGCCAGCTTGCGCCACTTGTTGCCGATGAGTTCCGGGTGGATGAGATCGTCTCGCTTGAGAAGGAGGCGGAGGCCGCGATGAGCGAAACGGTCGTCGTCGATCTCCTGCAGGGGTGAGGGCAGCTGGGGGTGCAGCGCTGCGAGGTCGAGGTCGTCGGGGCTGCTCACGGCATCATTGTCACGCCGGTCAGTGATCTCAGCCCAGCGGCCCGCACCACTGCCGGGTGCCGTCACTTCAGCCGCTCGCGGATCCGCCCCCTCAGCCAGTCCATCGTGAACCCCCGCGGATCCACCTTCCCCGGCTGCCACTCCAAGTGGCCGATCACCGACCGTTCCGTCCAGCCGTGGTGCCGGCACACCGCCGTCGCGGCCTTCTCGATGGCGTCCAGCTGGGCCTTGGGCCAGGGATCCTCGCCGTCGCCGAGGTTCTCGCACTCGAAGCCGTAGAAGTGACGGTTGCCGTCGGTGTTCGCCTCGTTGACCGGCGGGAGCGCCTTCTCGGCGATCACCGCACGCAGCACGTCGTCGTCACCGAGACCGGCGTGGTTGGCGCGGCCGTAGCCGACCAGATGGATCGTGCCGTCCTTGGTGATCACGCCGTGGCAGAGAGGGCCGGGCAGGCCGGCGTAGCCGTCCCGGCAGAGCTCGACGGTATGTTCGCTGCCGCTGGTGGCGGTGTGGTGGATCACCACGCCGTACACCGGACCCCACGGTCCCTTGTGGTTGCGGTTGTGATGGACCCAGTCGCCCACCTCGACGACGGTGAGGCCCTCCGCTCTGAGGCCGTCGAGGAAACTGCCCGCGGACATGGGTGAGGCCATGACCGCCTCCTTCGTACCGTGCCGACGGCCACCCGACGCGGCCGCCTGTGAAGGAGCTTGTACCGAAAGTAATGGAGCCATCACACATCGTGTTCGGAAGGAGGGGGTGGATCCGGCCATTCCGCACGTGCTCGCCGCTGGACAGGATCCCCATTTGTGCCCAGCCCGGCGGTGATCCATTCCCGCTCTTTCGGGTAATAGCACAGATACGTTCCGTGATGGAAGGCTTGACCGCGGAGATCGATGCAGCCGCGCACATCGGCGCGGGCTGTTGGAGCGGGAGGGCAATTCTCATATGTCGGTAGGCGAAGAGGTCCGTTCGGAGCAGGGCAAGCCGCAGCAGAGCCTCGGCACTGCCGCCGCGCGGAACCTGGCCACGACGACCAAGTCGGCACCCCAGATGCAGGAGATCAGCTCACGCTGGCTGCTGCGCACACTGCCGTGGGTGAACGTCCAGGGTGGTACGTACCGGGTCAACCGGCGACTGACCTACGCAGTGGGGGACGGCCGCATCACGTTCGTGAAGACCGGCGACCGGGTCGAGGTCATCCCCGCGGAGCTGGGCGAACTTCCCGCGCTGCGGTCGTACGAGGACGAGGAGGTGCTCGCGGAGCTCGCTCAGCGCTGCCGGCAGCAGGAGTTCGCGCCCGGCAGCCTGATCGCCTCGTTCGGCAGCCGGACCGACGAGGTCCATCTGCTGGCGCACGGCAGGGTCGAGAAGGTCGGCACCGGCCCGTACGGCGACGACGCGGTCCTCGGGGTGCTCGCCGACGGCGCCTACTTCGGCGAGGCGGCGCTGCTCGACCCGGACGCCATCTGGGAGTACACGGCCCGCGCGGACACCGCGTGCACGGTGCTGACCCTGACCCGCCAGGACGTCGAGCTGGTCGCGGAGCGCAGCGACTCCCTGCGCGAACACCTCCAGCAGCTGCGCTCGATCCCGGAGCAGCGCACCAACAAGTACGGCGAGAAGGCCGTCGATCTCGCCGCCGGCCACAGCGGCGAGCCGGACATCCCGCACACCTTCGTGGACTACGAGCCCAGGCCCCGCGAGTACGAACTGAGCATCGCCCAGACCGTGCTGCGCATCCACTCGCGCGTGGCCGACCTCTACAACCAGCCCATGAACCAGACCGAGCAGCAACTCAGGCTCACCGTGGAGGCATTGAAGGAGCGCCAGGAGCACGAGCTGGTCAACAACCGCGAGTTCGGACTGCTGCACAACTGCGAGTACGACCAGCGGCTCCAGCCGCACGACGGCGTGCCCAGCCCCGACGACCTGGACGAGCTGCTCAGCCGGCGGCGCGGCACCAAGCTGCTGCTCGCCCACCCGCGCGCGATCTCCGCGATCGGCCGCGAGCTCAACAAGCGCGGCCTCGTCCCCGAGACGATCGAGGTGGCCGGCAACCGCATCCCGACCTGGCGCGGTGTGCCGATCTACCCGTGCAACAAGATCCCGGTCTCCGAGGCCCGTACGAGCTCGATCATCGCGATGCGTACCGGCGAAGCCGAGCAGGGCGTCATCGGACTGCAGCAGGCCGGGATCCCGGACGAGATCGAGCCGAGCCTGTCCGTGCGCTTCATGGGCATCAACGAGCAGGCGATCATCAAGTACCTGGTGACGGCCTACTACTCGGCTGCGGTCCTGGTGCCGGACGCGCTCGGCGTGCTGGAGAACGTCGAGATCGGCCGGTGGCGGTGACGTTTCTGCACCTGGGAGCCGTGTCCCCGCCCTCCCGGGCGGGTACACCCCGGTCGTACGCGCCCAGCCACAGCGGAAGCGCCACCGTCCGCGGACTGACCGAGGGAGATCCCATGGCCGAGTTCATGACGGAGGCGAAGCAGCGTCCCACGGGGGCGCAGCCGCTTGAGGGGCACGAGGCGGCCGCGATCCTGGAGCGCACCCGGTCCTGCGTCGACCCCGAACTGCGCGCCGCCATCGACTCGTTGCCCGGCTCCATGCGCCGGATCGCGCTCTACCACTTCGGCTGGGAACACGCGGACGGCACTCCGGCGGCGGGCAACGCGGGCAAGGCGATCCGTCCCGCGCTCGTGCTCACCGCGGCCGCCGCGCTCGGCGGCCCGGGTGCGCGCGAGGCGGCCGGGCGGGCGGCCGCGGCAGTGGAGCTGGTGCACAACTTCACGTTGCTGCACGACGACGTGATGGACCGGGACACCACTCGCCGGCACCGGCCCACCGCGTGGACCGTGTTCGGCGACGCCGACGCGATCCTCGCCGGGGACGCCCTGCAGGCACTGGCTCTCGGACTGCTCGCCGAGGACCCGCACCCGGCGTCCGGCCCGGCCGCGGCCCGGCTCGCGGCCTGCGTCGTCGAGCTGTGCGCGGGCCAGCACGCGGACACGGAGATGGAGCGGCGCGCCCCCGGCGAGATCACCCTCGACGAGGCGCTGACCATGGCCGAGGCCAAGACGGGCGCGCTGCTCGGCTGCGCCTGCGCCCTGGGGGCGCTGTATGCGGGGGCCTGCGACGACGACGTCGAGGCGCTGGACGCGTTCGGCCGCCAGGCCGGGCTTGCGTTCCAGCTCATCGACGACGTCATCGGCATATGGGGCGACCCGCACCGCACCGGGAAACCGGTCGGCGCCGACCTGATGGCCCGCAAGAAGTCCCTGCCGGTGGTCGCCGCGCTCACCTCGGGCACCCCGGCGGCCGCGGAACTGGCCGAGCTGTACGAAGTGCCGTACGGGAAGGGGGACGAGGAGGAACTCGCTCAGACGGTGCTCGCCGTGGAGCAGGCCGGCGGGCGTGACTGGGCTCAGGTCCAGGCCGGCGACCGGATGGCCCGCGCCCTGCAGGAGCTGGCCCGCGCGGTTCCCGACCCGGAGGCGGCAGGCGGTCTGCTCGCGCTGGCGGAGTTCGTGACGCGGCGCACCGGCTGACCACCGCCCGCACAGACCCCGGAGCCCACCGGGGCGGCCGCGCGGCTCCTGACCCCGCACTGCCGTCGAGGCTCCGGTCGGCGGGTCCCGCACATCCCCACGGTGTGCGGGGCCCGCCTCACGTGTTGTGCGCCTGAACCGGCGCCGCTCTCGCGGACCTGGTTGCTCGCCGTCGTGGTTCCTCAATTGATGGTTGCGGTAGGGGCCGGACAGTCCCCTATAGGCTCAACAGCCATGGAACAGAGGGCGTTTGAGGTGAGAGGGCAGCACATGGGTGTGGCGATCCGGACGGCGGACGAGGGCGACCGGGAGCTGGTCGTGCGGCTGCTGGACGAGGCCTTCCAGGACGATCCGGTCAGCAGCTGGGTCTTTCCCGGGGGCGAGTACCGCCGTACGACCCACCACAGGCTGATGGACGCCTTCACCGGGATCGTGTTCGACGAGGGCCGGATCGACGTCACGGAGGACGGCAGCGCGTGCGCGTTGTGGCTGTCCGTGCCCGCCGGGGAGCACGAGGCCGCAGAGGACGCTGCCGACGACGGGGCCGCCCGGCTGCGCGCGGCCGTCGATCCCGGGAACGAGCGCATCGAGCTGATCGCCCGCCTGACCGCGGAGATCCACCCCGCCGGACGCGCCCACGAGTACCTGTGGATGATCGGCGTGACTCCGGAACGCCAGGGCGAGGGGATCGGCAGCGCGCTCGTCCAGCACGTCCTCGACCGCTGTGACCGCGAAGGTCTTCCCGCGTATCTGGAGGCGAGCAGCGCCCGCAGCCGCGTGCTGTACGAGCGCCTCGGCTTCGAGTTCACCGGCCGCCCCCTCGACCTGCCGAACGGTCCGCAGATGTGGCCGATGTGGCGGGAGCCCCGTGGCTGACCTGCCGCTTCGGGGCGACCGCTGGCTCTACGGCGCGACCGCCGCCACGAACCGCTTCACCAGCCGCACCGAGTCGGTCCGCGCCGATCTGGAGCAGGGCATGGAGTTCCACTGGTCGGCGGGGCTGCCCGGCGGGAGTGAGACCGTCGCCGTGCTCCATCTCGCCATCTCGGCCTGATCGATCGGGCGGAGCAGGTCGTCGCGTCCGGTGAAGTAGTTCGGCGCTCCCCACGGGCACCGCGGTCAGGCGTCCACGGCGCGGAGCGTCAGACCGCGCGCCCTCGCGCGCGAGCACCTCGGCGCCCGTGTCGAACAGGCGGCACGGCGCCCCGGGGCACGCGTCATGGAAATCTCCTTGCAGCCACTACAGCTGAAGCACTATAAATGTAGTTGTTCAACTCCCTGCTTCCTAGCGAAAGAGATCGGTTTGCGAAAGCTCACCTACTTCGTCGCCTGCTCCATCGACGGGTTCATCGGGGCCCCGGACGGCGACGCGTCGTCGATGTTCGCGTTCCTGGACGAGGAGTTCCTCGGCTTCCTCGCCTCGACGTACCCGGAGACGGTCCCGACCCAGGCCCGCGAGCCGCTCGGCCTCAAGGGCGACAACCTCCGCTTCGACACCGTCATCCAGGGCCGGACCAGCTACCGGCTCGCCCTCGACGCCGGGATCACCAGCCCGTATGCCCATCTGCGCGAGTACGTCGCCTCGCGCACCCTGACGGAATCCCCCGACCCGCATGTCGAGATCATCTCGGAGGACCTGGTCGGCAGGGTCCGCGAGCTGAAGGCCGAGGACGGCGAACTCGGCATCTGGCTGTGCGGCGGCTCGCAGGTCGCCGGTGAACTGCTCGACGAGATCGACGAGTTGGTCATCAAGACGTATCCGCAGGTCTACGGCTCGGGCATGCCGATGTTCGGCGCGGGCTTCTCCGTCACCGACTTCACGCTGGAGTCGGTGCGCACCTTCGACAACGGCGCTCTCGTCCGCACCTACGCGCGCCGCCGCTGACCGGCCTACGCTGAGGACATGGACAGCTCAGAACACGTCTGTCCGGTCTGCGGACAGCCCGTGGAAACGGTCGTCAGACGCCACAAGACCCTGGGCGCGTGGGTCCCGGCCTGGGTGCCGGGCCCCTGTCGCAACCCCGAGTGCGAGGCGTACGTCACCCAAGGCGCCGAACCGGACCAGCAAACCGGAAAACCCGCCGCGAAAAAATCCTGAGCCCCGTGTACCTGAGCCCCGTGTAGCAGAAGGTGCGGGGCCGGCCGCCGGCGGAGGGCTCACCCTGTGGCTGCAGGACTCCGCAGAACCGCGGCCGCCGGTCGGCTGGGAACAGGCAGATCCTTGATGAGCCTGCCCCCGCTGCTGAAGGCCACCGCGTGTCCGCACGACGACGGGGGCACGGTCGCTGCGTGCGTTCGTGCGTGGCCCTAGGAGCCGCGAGCCCCCTGCGCAGGCAACCCGCCCGTCTGCGGATCCCGCCCCGTCAGGCAGTACGTTCCGCCCGTCGGGTCCTGCATCACCGTCCAGTGGGTTCCGCGGGCGACCGGCCGCGCGCCGAGGCGTTCGTGGGCGGTACGGGTCGCTTCGATGTCCGTGCAGGCCAGGTCGAGGTGGGCGGTGGTGGGGCGGTCCTCGTCGAGGCGCTGGAGGAGGATGCGGATCGGGAGGCCCACCGGCGGCGTGAGCACATGGAACTCGGGGAGCGAGCCCGCCCGTGACTGCCACTGCGGCAACAGGGCGCTCCAGAAGGCGACTTCGGCGTCGTATGCAGAAGGCGCGATGTCGATGCAGACCTGGTCGAGGCGGCTGCCCCGCACGACGGGCGGCCGCGTCGCCTCCGCGCGCCACGGCATGGTGCACAGCTGCTGGCCCCCGGGCGACCGCAGCACGGCCCACGTCCCGTGATCGGCGACCACCTCCGCCCCGAGAGCCACCGCAGAGCGCATGAACTCACGTTCGTCGGCCACCGGGAAGTCCAGATGCGCACCGCCGGGACCCGAGGTGATCCCTTGCACCTTGATGCAGGCGTCGGCCCCGTCGTGCAGAAGGGTCGTGAACTCCTTCTGCTCACCGCGGAGTTCGGAAAGGTGCGTACCGGTGACGGCCGTCCAGAACTCGCAGGCGGCTGTGAAGGACTCGATCGGCCGGTCTATGAAGGCGTAGGTCCACAAGGCCTGTCGGCTCATCCCTTCCGCTCCATGAACCGCAGCATGTTCCCCGCCGGATCCCGGAACGCGCAGTCCCTGACCCCGTACGGCATGTCCGTCGGCTCCTGGAGCACCTCGGCGCCGGACTCCTGGACGCGGGCGAAGAGGGCGTCGCAGTCCTCGGTGGTGAAGTTGACCCCGCGCAGCACGCCCTTGGCCAGCAGCTGCTCCATCGCGTCACGGTCGGCGGGGGAGAGGTCGGGGTTGGCCGCGGGCGGCTCCAGGACGATCGACACGTCCGGCTGCAGAGGAGACCCGACGGTCGTCCACCGCATTCCCTCGTACTTGACGTCGTTGCGGATCTCCAGGCCCAGGACGTCGCAGTAGAAGGCGATCGCCTTGTCGTGGTCGTCGACGGCGATGAAACAGGTGTGCAGTTTCAGGTCCATGGGGCCAACCTAAGGTCGATACCGGCGTCACGTCCTTCTGGGACGCGTGTATGCGCGCACCACGCACGGCGGGATCTCCGCGCTCTCCTCGTGCGAGCGGGCCCGGTAGGAGCTCGGCGTCTCGCCCACCAGTTCGGTGAAACGGGCACTGAAGGAGCCCAGCGAGGTACAGCCCACCGCCATGCAGACCTCCGTGACGGTGAGGTCGCCGCGCCGCAGCAGGGTCTTGGCGCGTTCGATGCGGCGCGTCATGAGATAGCCGTACGGGGTCTCGCCGTACGCCTCGCGGAAGCTGCGCTGGAAGTGCCCGGGGGACATCAGGGCGGTGCCCGCGAGGGCGGCCACGTCGAGGGGCTCGGCGTACTCCCGGTCCATACGGTCGCGGGCCTGTCGCAGGCGTACCAGATCCTCACGGTTCACCACGTCAGCATCGCACGGCCCTCACCGGCCGGGCGCGGGGTTCTGGGGTGGGCTTTGCCTTGAGTTCGCCTGCCGTATGAAAGCGCTTGTTCCCCTGGGGGAATGGACCACATCACGTTCCTCGTGGCGGTAGTCGTCGTCACGGCCCTGGCGTTCGACTTCACCAACGGATTCCACGACACCGCCAACGCGATGGCCACCTCCATCGCCACCGGCGCGCTCAAGCCGAGAACAGCGGTGCTCGTCAGCGGAGTCCTCAACATCGTCGGTGCCTTCCTGTCCACCGAGGTCGCCAGGACAATCTCCGGCGGCATCGTGGACGACACCCTCGTCAGCCCGGGGATGATCTTCGCTGGGCTGGTCGGGGCGATCCTGTGGAACCTGCTGACCTGGCTGGTGGGACTGCCCTCCAGCTCCTCGCACGCCCTGTTCGGGGGGCTGATCGGCGCCGTGTGGGTCGGCGCGGGATCCCACGGCGTGCACTTCGACAAGGTTGTCGAGAAGGTGCTGATCCCCGCGGTGGCCTCCCCGGTCGTGGCCGGAGTCGCGGCCCTGATCGCCACCTACCTCGCCTACAGGCTCACCGCCCGCGGCCGCAAGGACTCCGTCACCAAGGGCTTCCGCATCGGCCAGATCGCCTCGGCCTCGCTGGTCTCGCTCGCCCACGGCACCAACGACGCACAGAAGACCATGGGCATCATCACGCTGACCCTGATCTCCGCGGGCGCCCTCGGCCATGACGCCGGCCCGCCGGTCTGGGTGATCGCCTCCGCCGGCCTCGCCATCGGCCTCGGCACCTACCTGGGCGGCTGGCGGATCATCCGCACCATGGGCAAGGGCCTGACCGAGATCCAGTCCCCGCAGGGCTTCGCCGCCGAGACGGCCTCCACGACCGTCATCCTCACCTCCGCCCACCTCGGCTTCGCCCTGTCCACCACACAGGTCGCCTCGGGCTCCATCCTCGGCGCCGGTCTCGGCCGACGCCTCGCGGAGGTCCGCTGGGGCGTCGCCGGCCGCATGGTCGCCGCCTGGCTGATCACACTGCCCGCGGCCGCGCTGGTCGGCGGAGTCTCGGCGAGCGTGGTCAAGCACGGCGGCAACCTCGGCACCGTCGTCGTCGCCCTGGTCGGCGCCGCCGTCGCCACCGGCATCGTCCTCGTCTCGCGCCGCAACCCGGTGCACGCGAGCAACGTCAACGACGCCCACGAAGTCACCCTCCGCACCGAACCGCCGGCCCGCGTCGGCACGGCCGCCTGAAACACGGGAGTTCCCCTCATGAACCTCGACTGGAACGCACTCGGCCAGGTCACCGCGGTGAGCGTCGGCGTCACCGTCGCCGTGGTCGTCGTCTTCGCCCTCGGCGTACTCGGCCTCGCCCGCTTCGAAGGGGCACGCGAGGACGGCGGCGGGACCTCGTCCCTCGGCCTCGCCCAGGCGGGCCTGTGCTTCCTCGCCTGCGCCGCCGTGGTGGCGTACGGGATCTATCTGATCGTGCCGCAGTTCCACTGAGATTCCGGAAGGACAACGGGATGACGACGACGCCACCCCTGCCGGCCGATCTGAAGGTCGACTACACCGACCCCGACGACCCGGTGCTCATCCGCCCGGACGGCAGCCCGATCGACACCTGGCGGGAGAACTATCCGTACGGGCACCGCATGGAGCGCAAGGAGTACGACTGGCACAAGCGGCTCCAGCAGATCGAACTGCTGAAGCTGCAGAGCTGGATCAAGGAGACCGGGCGCCGGCTCGTCATCGTCTTCGAGGGACGGGACGCGGCCGGCAAGGGCGGCACCATCAAACGATTCACCGAGCACCTCAACCCGCGCGGCGCCCGGGTGGTGGCGCTGGAGAAGCCGACCGAACGCGAGCGCGGGCAGTGGTACTTCCAGCGCTACGTCGAACACCTGCCGACCGCGGGCGAGATCGTGCTGTTCGACCGCTCCTGGTACAACCGAGCGGGCGTCGAGCGGGTCATGGGCTTCTGCTCGGACGACGAGTACCGGCGCTTCATGCGGCAGGCGCCCGCATTCGAGCGGATGCTCGTGGACGACGGCGTCGACCTGATCAAGTTCTGGTTCTCGGTCTCCCAGGGCGAGCAGCGCACCCGCTTCACCATCCGTCAGGTCGACCCCGTACGGCAGTGGAAGCTCAGCCCCATGGACCTCGCCTCCCTGGACCGCTGGGACGACTACACCGCCGCGAAGGTCGCCATGTTCCGCGAGACGGACACGGAGCACGCGCCCTGGACGGTGGTCAAGAGCAACGACAAGAAACGGGCCCGCGTCGAGGCCATGCGCAGCGTGCTCGCCCGCTTCGACTACACCGGCAAGGACGAGGAGGTCGTCGGCAGCCCCGATCCGCGGATCGTGGGGGCGGCGGCCGGCCTGCTGGAGGTGGGGGAGGGCGATGACGAGGGCCTGGTCGGCGGTCGGTAGGCACGCCACCGTTCCTCACGGCCTGCCCGCAGCGAGCTGCGCGGACGCGTCCGCCCACTCCGCCGGGACCGGCCCGACGCGGTCGGGGAGTTGTCCGGAGACCGCCTCACGTCGGTAGCCGAAGGGGCCCGGCCGGTTCCCGGCCGGGCCCCTTCGGAACGCCCGTGGACCTGCGATGGTGCACCGATCGCGGTCCACGCGAACGGGCCGTTCGTCAGGCCTTCTTGGTCTCCTAGTAATGGGCCAGGTCGGTGACCTGCGGGGATGTTTCCTGTGGGGCGCTGACCTGGCCTTTTGGTGATGGGTGGAGATGGGGTGCGACGGTCTTGAGCGGGTGTCTTGCGGACTGTGTGCGGACTGCTGGTCCACGTGTGCGAGGGGATGCCACGGCGCGAAGGCTGTCGTGGTCCTGAGCTGTCAGGTTGTGATCGTTTGCCCGGCCGCAACTGAAGCACGGGCAAAGGAGCGGCTGGCCCTTTCTGAGGGGCCGTGGAGTCGCAGATCGCAGCGACTGCAACGTTTCAATCCAGCCAGGTCGAATCGGCAGCTGATCACGACGTGTCCCGTTTGCGGCGACCGGTGTCTGTCCACGTCGGACGCAATTTTCCGCCGGTCGATTGCAAAGGGAACACAAAAATACCTGATCATGGCTTTCTGCTGAGCGGAATATTCCACTTCGGCCGTGTCTGATGCAGGTCGATACTGGACGGCTGAAACGTGCGAGGCGGTAATTCTCTGCTGTGACTAGTGTTCGATATCGCACGTCTCTGCACGACGACCTGAAACGAGGGGAAATGAAAAAGCGGAGATCATTAGGTAGAGGGGTGGCGGCAGGAACTCTCGCCGCCGTGGTCGCCCTAGGGGCATCGGCTGGTGTTTCATGGGCCTCCTCATCGACCGGAAAAGAGAAGGCGGAATACTCGACGGCGGAGATCATTCTGGGGGTTATGGGTAAGGGACCTGTCGCCCACGACCACCCGGAAGTCGCCCTCGTGCCGGCCGGCCAGGCCAAGGGTGCCGACAGTAAATCTGTGGCCGCTTTCCTGCAGCTTGCGGCAGCAAAGGACTCGGGGTTCGCGGAGAAGTTCCGCAGCGAAGTCACGTCGGGCGATCCCTATCAGGTCCAGAACGGGCTCAAGCGGCTGGAGAGCATGTCCCGGGACGTCGCCAGGGATGTGGCCGAGAAGCGCACCTCGGTGACCCCTGCGTCCTCCGCTGGTTGGTTCTTCACCAATGACACGGTCGCGGCCGACGCGGTGGCTGTGCAGCACTGGAGCTTCGCGACTACCGGTGCCGTCGCAGCTGAAGCCGTAGGTGTCGTGGTCGTCGTGCTGACCGTCTCGCCGGAGCATCAGAACCTGACCACCGACAAGGCCGTAGCGGCGCTGTCGACGGGGTTGGCTGGCTGACCATTGTTTGAAGGGGGCGGCTCCGCCTGAAGCGGACGCCTACGGGGAGTATGGAAAATAATGTCTCGCATAGGCTTCTTTGGCGGCGCCGCCCTTTGGGGCGTGCTCGGCGTAATCTCTGTTATGGCGGCACTTCCTGATGCTGCGGCATCTCCACCCGGAATGGCAACGTCGCGTCAGACGATCAGTAGGGTTTGGCCGCAGGGGTGGGGGTTCTTCACCAAGAGTCCCAGGACACCGGCTAATGTGGCCTACAAGATTGCCGGAGATGGAATGCCGAAGAATGCTCTCATCGGCCCCAACGCCACTCCGTCGAATCTTTTTGGTGCCAGCAGGAGAGCAAGGGCTCAAGGGCCCGAGATAGCCAGCCTGCTCCACTCGATACCAGAAAGCGCGTGGAAAGAATGCGGCGCGTACGTCGTTGCCGACTGCCGGGTTAGCGAATTTAAGGCTGCTCCCCAGGTGGCGAATGGGTCTCCGATTCCGACGCTGTGCGGACAGATCATCCTGACTTCAGAGGAGCCCGTCCCCTGGGCGTGGCGCAGCATCGCAAAGCATCAGTACCGGATCACGAAGGCGGCGGCGGTGAACGTTCAGTGTTGAAACTGACTAGATGGCAGCCACCCGCCGATGCACAACGATTCGACCCTCGTACCAACGTCTACGGCCTCGCGCGCACGTTGTTGGCGATTGGTATGTTCGCCACCCTCGTGTTCACGTCGGCTGGGGCTCTCTTTCACCCGGTTATCGGCATGGGGAGAGCGCCGTACTGCGACGGGGTGTCGGCTGTTTCAGGGTTCTGCGTCGGTGGGCACGGTTTAAGTCCCGACGTGCGCAGATACCTTCTGGCCCTGCTCTTGGTGCCGTCCATCATCGGCTGGCGGCCTAGGATCTTTGTCATTCCGCAGTGGTGGGTTGCGTTCAGTATCGCCAACTCGCTCAGCCTGCCGGACGGCGGCGACAACGTTGCTCTTATTCTGACTCTGACCATGATCCCCTTCGGGCTGGCGGACGATCGAGTATGGCATTGGGCTGTCAAAGACACGACGAAACCCTTGGCGAACTCGGCAGCCGCGTTCTGCTATGTCACCCATTGGGTGATACGCATTCAAGTAGCAGGCATCTACTTTCAGTCAGCCGTGGCAAAATTTGGCGTGAAAGAGTGGGCCAACGGTACGGCGCTCTACTACTGGCTGAATGATCCGACCTTCGGGCTTCTTGGGTTCTGGAAGCCGGTTGCGCAGCTCTTCCTGGAAAACAGATACACAGTCTCCGCTTTCACTTGGGGTACCATTATCGTCGAGCTCACTTTATCATTTGCATTGTTCTGGAAGCTCGCGATGCGGAGGCGTGTGTTCTGGCTGGGTATCATGCTTCATGCTGGCATAGCGATCTTCATGGGGCTCTTCAGTTTCGCGGTCATCATGTTCGGTGCGCTGGTCCTGGCGCTGCAGGATCCGAACGTAAATCTCGACTTCCGCCGTATGGTGCGAAAAGGTGCAGCAAGGAAGGATGGGGCTAATGGCGCGAGTAGTGGTGCAGTGCGCGGTGGGTCACTTGTTCTCGACTGAGTGGGTCAGTTTTGTCTCGTTCAAAGCTGTAAGGCTTGGACGGAAGCGCTATCAGAAGTGTCCTGAATGCGGTCGATACCGGATGGTACAGAAGGTGTCCCGTCAAAGCGTCGGAGACGCACGGTATCGTGAGGCGATGCACCGTTTCGACGGTAAAGGCGTGTGACCGCCGAAACGAGGAGTGTTCCCTGTCTAAGTCCGCCGGAGTGTGTTCCTACAATAACTCTGCAGTTGGCGCCCCTATTGCCAGCCGTCGAGGGAGACCTCCGGGCCTGCCGAAAGATACCGGTGGAGGGCGCTTGAGGTGGTGTCCACGAAGTTCTCCGGGATTGAGCCGGCGTCGACCCACCGGACCTGGGCGTGCTTGCGTGGCTCGCGGTTTTCGGGCTCGCCGGTCCATTCGTGGGCGGCGAAGACAACGGTGAGGAAGCCGTTGGGCGCCTCCACACCCCAGGCGCCATGGATGATGTGGGCAACCTTCAGAGACTCCGGCTTCACGGTCAGACCGGTCTCCTCGTGCAGTTCGCGCACGGCGGTTTCGGTGATGGGCTCGCCGGGTTCGCTCTTGCCGACGGGGAGGTCCCACATGCCCTGGGCGAACTTGGCGTTCTGGCTGCGCTGGAGGAGGACGACGCGGTTGGTGGCTTTGTCGTGGACGATGACGGCGGCGACCAGAAGGGTCATGGATTCGAGGGCGGGCGGCAGGGCTTTGGGCTGATCGTCGGTTGTCCGCTGAGACACGGTTACGTCCCTTCGTCGACCACCTTGGACAGATTGAGCCAGTGCTTCGCGAGCACAGCGGACCACGGTGCCCCAGGCTCCTTGGGCAAGCCATATGTGTGAGCGTCGGAGGCCGAGTCACTGTATGCAGGGCAGCCGATGCTGGAGGGCGGTAGGCGGCAGCTGCCCTCCAGCTCAGTCGCATCATGCAACAGCGCGTTGGATCTGGATGGCGAGGGCGCCGAGGGCTTCCTTCTCGGGCGGGTAGATGGTGCGGATGTTGGCGAGCTGCTGTTCGCGAGTAGCGGTCGGGTTGATGTTGGCCGGTCCCTCGCCGTCGAGCAGCGCCTCGAAGTCGGGGTACTCGGCGACCCGCTTGACATTGACCTCGCAGGTCTCGTCGGTGCCCTTGATGCGGAAGCGAATGGTGTCACCGGCGGCGAGGTCGGCGAGGTGTGGGTATTTCACCCGCACCTCGATGGTCTTGGTGCCCGCGGCCACGAGATCGAAGTACTGGCGGTAGAGATTGAGTTCGCGGACGCGGGCGGTGGAGTCGGTCATACGACGGGAACGCTCCTGGCGGCTGGTGCGGTCATCATGCGGCCGATCTCGGCGGCCGAGTACGAACGGAAGAAGTGACGGGGGTCGGACAGAAACGTATCGGTCATGGCCAGCAGTTGCTCCGCATACTCCGTAACCGTGCCTGGCCACTGTCGCGTGTCGAGCATCCAGTCCGCTGCGCCGTCGGGCAAGGGAGCGCGGCCCTCACGGATCAGCGACTTGGACAGCTTGGCGCCGGTGTCGGTGACGACCTGCGGGCAGAACAATCGGGTGGGGAGCTGGGCACGGGTGAGGCCGACCGCCTGGAGCGCTTCGTCGACCAAGTGGGAGCCGAAGACCCAGTCACCGCCCTTGACCATGACGTGCAGGGTGCCGCGGGGGTCGGACAGGGCGAGTTCCTTGACCGTGTTGCGGTACAGGGTGGCCAGGTCCAGGTAGGCGCCTCCCGTCGGGGTGATCGTGGCCTGGTACGGCCCGTGGTGCAGGCAGACGGCAGCGACTTGCGCGGCCTCGCGACCGGCGAGGTGGACGCGGGTGTGTTCGGCGTACTTCTCGGCCCAGCCGCAGCCGTGGTGTGGGCAGGGGATGCGCAGGTGCGGGTTGCCGGTGGAGGGGGCGAGCCACCAACGGGCGGCGTCGAGGCGGGGCAGGAGTCGCAGCCAGGTGCGGCGGAAGTGTTCGCCAGCCTGCTGCTGAGTGTAGGTCTCGACGCGGTGGGGGATGCCCAGGCGTCGCGACAGCGTGATGAATAACGGCTGGTAGAGGGCCGAGACGAGGTCGCCGAGAGCCTGGTCCCCGAGGGCCTGGGCGTAGGCGCGCTGGTAGCGGTTGCCGGTCGCGGGGTCGGTGGCCAGCTCGTAGGGGGCGTTGTCGAGGGCGCTGAACAGGACTTCGGTGGGAATGCCGAAGCGGTCGCGCAGGCGGGCGGCCATGGCGAAGGCCAGGGACTGCACGAGTGAGGTGCCGATGTGCGGGGCGCCGTTGATCTGAGTGCCGACGACCAGCACGATCCGCTCTGGTGGGGTGGCCAGGATGCGTGGGGTCAGGACGTCCTCGGCGTGGTGGAGGGCGTTGGCCAGGACGGTGTTCGGTGAGACGGGGTGGGTCGTCACGGGATGTCCCCCTGGGGTGGGTTGGGGTTCATTCGGTTCGGGTGTGGCCGAGGAGGAGGCGCCGGCGGAGCGCGGCGCGGTCCAGGTAGGAGTCGATCTCCGCGGATGCGGCGCTGCGGGAGAGTGGGTCGAGGCCGAGGACGAGAGCCGCCGGGGTCCCTTGGCCGAGCAGCAGAGTCCAGGGGCGGCCGGTGGGGATGCGTTTGCGGTAGGGGGTGCCGTCGAAGCGCAGGGCCACCTCAGTCGGGGCGATTAGACGTAGGCGTGGCCCGATGTCCGGCGGGGGTGTGGTCGCTGGGCCGAGGTGCAGAGCTTCGGCGACTGCGCGCATGCGTTGCTCGATGACGGCCGGCGTCTCATAGCAGTTGCGGGGCGGTTGGGGCACCAGAAGGAGGCAGCACAGAGTGGCGCCGGTCGGAGTGTTGTCCAACCACGTGGTGGTGGCCAGGGAGGCGATCAGTCCGGCGGACGGCGTGAAGGACTCGGTGCGGACAGGCGTCACCATGTGCGCACCGCGCTGTGGTGGAAGGCGGCCCAGACGCACTTGCCGGGACCCTGGCGTTCCTCCACGCCCCAGTGGTCGGCGACTGCGGAGACCAGATGCAGACCACGGCCGCCGTCGGCCGTGCCCCGTAGCTCCCGCTTGGCGGGTGCGCCATTGCCGCCGTCGTGCACCTCGATGCGCAGCACGGTGGCGTGTATTTCGACGCGTACGAGGACCTGACCGCCCGCAGGCGCTCCGTGCACGACGGCGTTGGTGGCGAGCTCGGAGATGCACAGCCGGATGTCGTCAAGGCGTTCGGTCCGGCCCCACTGGGTAAGGGTCTCGGCGACGAAGGATCGGGCGGCGCCTGGGGTGGTCCGGCGCCGCTCGAAGAGCATCGTTTCGTGCTCGACAGCGCCGTCGAGGGCTTGGTCCGGCGCCAGGGTGTCCGGCTCGTCGGGCAGAGTGCTGGGCATGGCCAACAGCCAACCGCCGTCGCTCGTTTGGGTCGGGAGCCAGCGTGGGGGCCGTGCAGGGGGCCACTATGGGGGCCAGAGTTCGCATGCTCAGGGGAGAGGGGATGGGCGACACGGGGATCGGCGCGCTGCTCATCCGGCTGCGCACTGAGCGTGGCTGGACCCAGCAGCGGGTGGCCGACGAGTACAACGCCCTGGAAGGGCGTGCCACCAAGACCGGTAAGGAGATCGGGCGTTACGAGCGCGAGGCGCGTATCCCGGTTCCGTATACCCGCAGGTATCTGGCGCAGGTGTTCGGCGTCGACATCGGAGCGCTCGACCGTGCTGTGGCGGTCAGCAAGAGCCGCCAGGATGGAGCCAAGGCCGTGGAGGCCGCTCCGGCGCGGCCTGTGGCGCCTTCGCGCTCGGGTGCCGTGTCGGCGGACGCGGTGGTGTCGGCGGACTTCGCCCAGTTCATCGCGCAGCGCAACGCCGACGAGTTCGTTGTCGAGCAGTTGGAGGCCGATGTCGCGAGACTCGCCCGCGCCTACGTCAGCCATCCGCTGATGGAGCTGTACATCGAGATCAAGCGGCTGCGGGACGGGGCGTTCGAGCTGCTGCGCGGACGCCAACATCCCCGGCAGACTGCTGACCTGTACGTCGCGGCCTCACGGTTGTGCGGTCTGTCCGCGCACGTCTGCCTGGACCTGGGAGACTACGACTCCGCTGCCACCCACGCCCGTACCGCTCGGGCGTGTGCGGAGGCGGTCGGGCACGAGGGGATGCTGGCCTGGGTGCGGGCCGTGGAATCCCTGATCGCCTACTGGACCGGGCGGTACGAGCAGGCAGCGCGGCTGGCGCAGGCAGGCCGTCACCACCGGGCTCCCGGCAGCATCGGAGCCCGGTTGGCGAGCCTGGAGGCGCGGGCGCTGGCCATAGTCGGAGACAGGGTGGGCGCGGTGGCTGCTCTTGCGGACGCCGAGCGCTCCCGCGAGGCGATGGCCGGCCACGACGAGGTGCCGGGCGTCTTCGCCTTCCCGGCCGCGAAGCAGTTCGCGTACGCCGGGACGACCAACCTGGCGGTGGGCGGCCGGGAACACGTTCAGCAGGCGATCGCCAGCGCGGACACCGCGATCCGGCTCTACCGCAGCGCTGAGGACGACGACCAGTCGGTCGGCGACCTGTTCGCCGCCCATGTCGATCTCGCCCGCGGCCACCTGCTGTTGGGTGACCTGGATGGCACCGAGGCGATGCTCGGATTCGTCCTTGGGTCCCCGCCCGAGCGCATGTCGGCCAGCATCGTGCGCCGACTCACTGCTCTGGGCCGGGAGCTGGGAGGGCCGCAGTACGGTGGAGCCGCGCAGGCCACATACCTTCGCGAACGACTCCAGCACACGGCCGTCCTCGCGGCCTCACCTGCCGCCCACTCACCGGAGCTGCCGACGTGACCGAACTGTCCGCCGCACACGATGCCGCCGTCACCGACCGGGACCGCCTCGCCGGAAGCGCCTACAACAGCGACGCGGATCTGGCCGCCCGCCAGTCTCTCTACCGGTGGCAGACGCCCCGTCACGACCTGCCCGGCATCGTCGTCGAGCTGTTGAGCGGTGTACGCGGTCGAGTGGTCGATGTCGGCTGCGGCAACGGCAAGTTCATCCAGAGGCTTCGCCACGACCGGCCCGATCTGGCCCTGCTCGGACTGGACATCGCGCCGGGCATCCTCGCCGGAGTGCCCGGCCCGGTCGCCGTGGCGGACGCCACTGGCCTGCCGCTGGCCGCGGCGAGCGTCGACGCCGCCTTGGCGCTGCACATGCTGTACCACGTCCCCGACATCCCCCAGGCGGTGCAGGAGCTGTCCCGCGTCGTCGCCCGTGACGGGCTGGTGATCGCCTCCACCAACAGCGACCAGGACAAGGCCGAACTCGACGACCTGTGGCAGCGGGCCGCGGGCGACGTCCTCGGCACCGGACGCGGCCCGGCCCGCATCTCGCTCAGCGCCCGCTTCTCTCTGGAGAAGGCCCCGGCCTTTCTGGGGGAGGAGTTCGGCCGGGTGGAGACGATCGAACTGCCCGGCACCATCACGGTCCACGATCCCGAGCCGGTCATCGCACACATGGCCTCCTACCGGGCGTGGGCGGACCAGCACGACGTGCCCTTCGAGGCCACGATCGAGCGGGCCCGCGCGATTCTCGTCGATCACATCGCCCAGCACGGGGCCTTCGAGGTCACGTGCCTGGGCGGCATTCTCGTCTGCCGTCGCTGAGAGCCGACTTGGCTATCGGCGTCGGCCGCGCTCCGTAGGCCGTTCGCTCATCGTCGTGGGCGAGGACGTGGGCTGTGGTGTGGGCGTCACGGGTGTGGTGATGCGGGTGCTCCGGCTGCGAGCCGCCTGGGCTCGGCTGTTCGGCTGCACGATGATGCGCCAGTTGAGAACTTCTGCGGGGCGATCGGCGGTGTCGAGTTCTCGCCGTGCGGTGACCTCGGCCAAGAGGCGTCGGGGGTTGTGGCCGGCGGTCTCGGCACGGGCGAGGGTCGTGGTCAGGGCCGGCCAGGCGGGATCGGCGAGGACGCGGTCGGCGTGGTCGGGGAGGACTGCGCGCAGGTCCTGCTCGAAACGGCTGGCGGTTGTGGCGCGCGGTGCGCGACGGGTGAGATCCGCCAGGACTGGGTGGGCGGCCTGCTGGTAACCGGCCTGCAGGTAGCGAAGGGCTTCTTCGGCCGCTGCGGCCTGCTGCTCGTGGCCGTGCTGCTCATGCCACTTGGCGGCGGCGCGCGCCACCTGGAGCGCGGCGAAGATCAGGGCGATGGCGAGTCCGCCCGGCTCGTGCGAGGCGTAGGCGAGTTCTTTGACGGCTTCCCGTAGGGCGGTAGCGGCCTGGTGGTCGGCTCGGATCGCCGAGCGGCGGGCGCGGTTGAACGCCCTTGCGGCGGCTTGCAGTTCGGCCCGGTGCCCGCTGTTGGTGGCGAGGGCCAGGTTGTGGAGGGCGTCGCCGAAGGCATCCAGATGCCCCTGGGCTACGGCGTCGTCGTCCGAGTCGAGGACTGCCTGGGCGTCGTGGATGGCGGTCTCGGCTCGGTGCCACGATTCGGCCGGGTCCGTCACCTGCTGAGGGCGGTCGGTTGGCTCCTGGGTGGGTAGGCGTTCGCAGAGGCGGTTGTAGGACAGGTCGGGGGCGAGCTTTGAGCCGCCGTACCAGACCGGCTCGCCGTTGGCCGTGTCGCCGGGCGCGGCCAGGCTGTAGCCGGTCACCTCGCCGGTCTCCGGGCCGATGCGCGGCCTGACCTGGATGCCGAGGGACCGCAGCACGGTGAAGTACTCGTCGATGCTGCGTACGGCGGCGGCGACCGCGTACGCCTGCTCGCGCAGCCACTCCCGCGCGGTCTCCTCCCGGCCCTGGCGTTCCGCCTTCGCCCGCTCGGCGCCGGTCGGGGTACGCGGGGCGGTGAGGTCACCGGACTTCAGGCGGCGCAGCCCGAACTCGGCCTCGATCTTGCGGCATTCCAGCTGTGCCCGCCAGCCGTCCCGGTTAGTACGAGGGCGGCGGCCGTCGGCTCGGACGGTGGTGGCCATGATGTGGATGTGGTCGTCGGCGTGCCGGACCGCGATCCAGCGGCACGCCTTGTCGTCTCCCTCGGGGGCGATGCCCGTGGCGGCTACGACGCGGCGGGCAACCTCGGCCCACTCAGCGTCGGTGAGGTAGCGGTCGCCGGGCGCGGTGCGCACCGGGCAGTGCCACACATGTTGCGGTGGCTGCTTTCCGCCGAGTTCCCGGGTGCGGAGGTCGACGTGGTGGTCCAGGCGCCGGGCGAGCTGGGTGTAGGTGGCGGTGGGGTCGCGGCCGGGGTCGGGGGCGCCGGCCATGTCCCAGGCAGCCACGATGTGGGGGTCCGTGTGCTCGTCGCGCCGCCCCTTGCCGAAGAGGTAGTTGATCAGGCCGAGGGTGCTGGAGCCGGTGGAGACGTCAGGCACCATGACCGGCTCCTACCGCCAGGAGCCGGTCCATGAGTGCGTAACTGGCCTGGGCGGCCTGCTCGATGCGGTCGAGGACGGCCTCGGTGCGGTCGGGTATCGCACCGGAGTGGACGGCTGTCGTGACCTGGTTGAGGTTGGTGCCGATCCGATTCAACGCCTTGGTGTGCGCTTCGATGGCCTCCACCAGAGGGCGGATGGGGTCGTCCTCTGGGCTGCCGACCATGCCCGCCTTGCCGAGCGCGACGGCGAGGGCGGCATCGCCTACGAAGCTGGCGAACTTCTGGTGGCGCCGCCTGGCCTCGGCATCGATGAGGCGGACCGCGGTCGGGGTAAAGCGGATCTTCTTCTCCTGGTCGCGTTTCTCGATGGTGCGCTTGCGGTTCATCCGCGCGGGCAGTGTGGGGGCGTCGGGCTCACGCCACGAGAGCTGCTCAACGGCGGCGGGCGCTTGACGGGCAGACGGCTCGGCGAGCGGGCTGTTGGAGTCGGCGACGGGCTGCTCGGCGCTGTCGGCGGGAGACGCGGTGCGGGGCTCGTTCACCCCCTCCTCAGGCTCGGGCGCCCGCTGGCGCCCGGCCCCCTCTCCCTCCGCCACCCCAGGGGCGGGGGCAAGCGCGGACGAAGCCTCTTTAGGGGCTCGTTCGCTCCAGCTTGCTGCTGTTCGTCGGTCCCGGCTGAACCAACCCCAGCGGCGGGAAGAAGAGTGGTTCGTGTCGTTCTCGGTGTGCATGGTGGTGCTCCGAAGGAGAGGGGGCACGGGCTGTGTCACGTCCGTCGCATCCGTCGCATGCCTGGTCAACACAGGTACGGAGACGCGGGTAGGTACGGAGAACTCCGTCCCGGCGACAGAGTCCGTCCCCGCGCTGACCTGCGCGGGGACGGATGCGACGAAGTGATACGGACCCCGGTGGGATCAGAGAGCGTGCTTCGGCCCGGCGGGGCCACCAGGCGGGCCGACAGGCAGTGTCCCCGCCGGGGCAGCGGGCGGCCTGCCCCGCGGCATGCGGGCGGGGGCGGCGCCGTGTTCGGGCTCGGGTGCCGCCTCGACGAGGTCCGGGCAGTTGCGGGCCCAGGCGTCCAGGAACCGGTTCCGCATGTACGCCTTGGCCTGCCTGCCCTTGTCGAACCGGTAGTTGGCCGGGCTGATGTTGAAGTCCCGCAGCAGGTTGCTCAGGTGGTACGCGTTCAGCCCTTTGGTGCCGTACTCCGCCCACGGGGCCTCAGCGTCCTGGAGCAGCGAGGCGACCAGATCCTGAGTGGCCAGGGCCTCGGGGTTGTCCGCCTGCGCGAAGATGCGGTGGATGTCGCGCAGGAGCCGCGTCTTCAGGCTGCTCTGCTCGTCCTGGGCCGCCTCGTGGCGGGTCATGGCCAGGCAGGCGGCACGGGCCTGGGCGGGCCACTGGCCGCCGGCGAGGTCGGCGATGATGACCAGCGGCTCCCAGGTGTCCGCTGCCCGGTCCTCCACCGGCATCTGCGGCACCGTGCGGGCGGCCTGCCCGCGCAGCGGACCCAACCAGGCGGCCAGCCGGTCACGCAGCGCGTTGAGTGCGGGCACCGAATACCGGGAGCGGAAGGGGGTGACCTTCTCGCCCGGCTTGCGCTTCTGCATCCGCAGCACGACCGCCCGGTCCATGACCGTGTCCGGCAGGTCGCCGATCCCCGCGATGGCGGCCATGGCGAAGGTGGGGAATGGGGTCGGCTTGTGCTCCGGACCAGAGATCCGCCAGGCGGGCCGGTTGCGCTGGTGCCCGGCATTCAGCAGGCCGCGCAGGATCTCACTGTCACCACTCGCCTTGGGGCCGAAGATGGTGTCCGCCTCGTCCACCAGCAGGGTGGGCGGGTTCTTGCCGATGACCCGGAAGACGACCGCCGGTGAAGTGTTCACCGTCATCATCGGCTGGTGCACGGTCTCGTGGAGCACGTCCAGAACCCGGGACTTGCCGCAGCCCTTCGTCGGGCTTACCACCGCGAGACGCGGCGCGTGCTGCAGTGCCGTCTGGATGTGCGTGGCCGCCACCCACAGGGTGACCGCGGTCAGCGCCTCCTCGCTGGGCAGCACCACGTACTTGCCGATCGCTGCCCTCAACTCGTCCAGCAGCGCGACCCCGTCAGCGCCTACCTGAGCACCGGCGCCTTCATGGCTGCCAGCGCGTGTCCCGCCATCGGTGGCTGCGATCTCTTGTTGCTCGGCCCGCTCCACGGGGACGTCCGTCCCCGGCGACAGGTGACGGCCGCTGTCTCGGTCCCCACTGCGGTCCCCTGGTGCAACTCCAGAGTCTTGGGGACCGGTCCCCGTTGGCGCGCCAGTGCCGCTGACCTGCACGTCTCCAACGGATGTGGGTATGGGGACCGTAGCTCGCGCCGCCAGGGGACCGGATGTATCGAGGGGACGGTCCCCTGATACCGCAGCAGCAGAATGCTCGTCCCCGCGGCGTCCGGGGACACCTTGGCCGGGGACCGCGACCTCGGGCCAGCTGACCTTGGGGACCGTGTTCGGGTTGGTGGGGGACGTAGAGTCCTCCATAGACGTTCCTCTCAGACGAGGGGAAGGACGGGCAAGGTCCAACACCTCGTCGGCTTGTTCGCTCAGGGATGGGCGGTGTGCGGGGGACTCTCCGGCCTTCGGCGTTGGCGCGCCGAGGGCCGTTTCCGTGTCCCGGGCCTCCGGCGGCTCAGGAGGCCAGACCCCACTCGTCTCGGCCCTCGATCAGCGCCCGCTCGTAGCGCAGCAGTTCGGCCTCGGGGTACAGCACACGCTTGCCGATCTTGATGCCGCGCGGGCCCTTCTCGATCTGGCGCCAGTAGCGGACGGTGCTCTCCGCTGTGCGGTAGCGCTCGGCGACCTCGGCGGTGGTCAGGTATCGCATGCATTCCCAATCGACTAGGTGGCAATCCGGTCTGCATAGGTTGTACCCGACGATCGCCGGTCAGCCAAATTGGCAAGCGTGTGTTTCAATTGGGAAAGTGATGGTCAGGATGGAGGTCCGATGACGGGCGACAAGTCCGACGGCGGTGAGGTGCCGCTGCTCTACAGCGAGGGCAACATCGCCGCGCGGGTGGCGCTGGAGCGCGAGGTCAGGGGGTGGAGCACGATCGAGTTGGCGGACCGGGTGTCCAAGGCCGGCGTCAAGATGAACCAGACCGCGGTCTGGCGCATCGAGAACGGCACCCCACGTCGCCGTATCAACGTCGACGAGGCCCTCGCCTTCGCCCGCGTCTTCGAACTGCCCCTCGAAGAGCTGATGTCCCCGCCGTTGGAAGGGCTGGACCTCGACAGCAGACGGCTCGTCCAGGAAGCCGTCGAGGCGTACTACGAGACACGCGACGCCGAGGACCGCCTGCACCACGCGGTCGTCGGCATCGCCGAGTACATCCAGACCCACCCCGACAGCTCACGGGCCATCCACGAGCAGTGCCTTCGCCTCATGGGTGATGAGCGCGACGCCCGCACCCTCACCCAGCACATCGAGGGCGGCGGCTACCACCGATAACCAACCCAAGGGAGAAGCCACTTGGCGAACATTCAGAAGCGCCCCAATGGCAAATGGCGGGCCCGCTACCGAGACCTCGACGGCAAGGAGCACGCCCGCCACTTCGACCGCAAGATCGACGCCCAGCGCTGGCTCGACGAGGTCACGGCCAGCATCGTCACGGGCCAGTACGTCGACCCTCGTGCCGGACGGATCACGTTCGAGAAGTACGCGAAGAAGTGGGAGGAGTCACTCATCGCCAGCGAGGCGGGCGAGCGCATCACCGACAACGCGCTCCGGCTCCACCTCGTCCCGGCGCTCGGCTCCCGAGCCATGGCGGCGATACGCCGCAACGACCTCCAGGTGCTCTTCAAGAACCTGTCGGAGCTGCTCGGGCCTGGCAGTGTGCGCAACGTCTACGACGTCCTCGTACGCCTCATGACCGCGGCCGTCGAGGACAAGGTCATCGCCTCCAGCCCGTGCCGCCGGATCACCCTCCCGCCCATGCCGGACGAGGAGGTCACCCCGCCCACGGTCGCGCAAGTCGAGGCCATGGCCCGCGTGATGCCGCCGTACATTCGCGCGGCGATCGTCACGCTCGCCGGATCAGGCTTGCGGATAGGCGAGTTGCTCGGCCTCAAGGTGTCGGACGTCGACTTCAAGGCCGGCACCATCCGCGTCGAGCGCCAGCGCCTCCAGTCCGGGAAGATCGGCCCGCCGAAGACCGCCAAGTCCCGGCGCACCGTCCCGGTCGGAGAGGTCGTCACCGACGCACTCCTCACGCACCTGGCCGCACGCCCCTCCAAGGACTGGCTGTTCACGATGGAGGAGGGCGAGCCGCTCAACTACCGCCGCTGGAAGACCGAATGGAACTGCGCTCGTAAGGAGCTGCAGAAGGCGGAGAACGAGGCGGCCGAGCGCGAGGGCCGCAAGCCCGTCGAGCTGCCGCACATGGTGACCCACGACCTGCGGCACTTCTACGCCTCCGCCCTCATCGCCGGCGGAGCGAGCGTCAAGCAGGTTCAGCTGGTCCTCGGCCACGCGTCCGCCGTCATCACGCTGCGGATCTACGCGCACCTGTGGCCGGGCGAAGAAGACCGCACCCGGACCGTCATGGACGCCGTTCTCGGCGGCCTGCGGACCGGGTGCGGACTCGGAGACACTGCAACCAAGGAAATCGCAGGTCAGAGGGCATGATCGAAGATCAAGCCTTCTTGGTCTCCCAGAAGATCTTGTCGATCTGGGCGATGTAGTCCAGAGCCTTCTGGCCCGTGGCCGGGTCGGTCGAGCCCTTGGCGGCCGAGAGGGCCTTCAGGGTGTCGTTGACCAGCTGGTGCAGCTCCGGGTACTTCTCGAAGTGCGGGGGCTTGAAGTAGTCGCTCCAGAGCACGGAGACGTGGTGCTTCGCAAGCTCGGCGCGCTGCTCCTTGATGACGGTGGCGCGAGCCTGGAAGTGCGGGTCGTCGTTGGCGGCCATCTTTTCCTGGACGGCCTTCACGGACTCCGCCTCGATGCGGGCCTGGGCCGGGTCGTACACACCGCAGGGCAGGTCGCAGTGCGCGCTGACCTTGACCTTGGGGGCAAACAGGCGGGAAAGCATGGAGCATTCCTTCCTCGTGATCGTCTTCTCAGGTGGGACATTACTCCCTGGGGGAGGGGATTTCGCGGGTGCCCCCATGGGCTTAGGACAAAAGTCCGGGGTCAGACTGAGACTGGTGGAGGAACGTACCGGGGAGGTGCCGGGCATGCCGGAGCTGTCGCAGGAGATCGAGCGCGGGCGGGCGCTGCTGCCCTTCGGGGCGGCAGAGGTGACCGGTCCGTCCATGGTGCCCACGCTCCACCACGGGGACCGGCTCGTGGTGCAGTACGGCGCCCGGATCAGGCCAGGAGACGTGGTCGTCCTGCGGCATCCGTTCCAGCAGGACCTGCTGGTCGTGAAGCGGGCCGCTGAGCGCCGCGACGGCGGCTGGTGGGTGCTCGGCGACAACGCCTACGCGGGCGGTGACAGCACCGACTACGGCACCGTCCCGGAGGACCTGGTCCTCGGCAAGGTGCGCTTTCGGTACCGGCCGCTGAGGGCGGATCAGCGCTCGCCGTTCGCGCTGGCGCGCTGGGCGCTGTCGGCCGCGAGGCCAGTGCTGTCGGACCGGTCGGCCTCCAGGCGTTTGCGGGCGCGGTAGGCGGCCACGTTGGCGCGGGTCGCGCAGCGGTCGGAGCAGTAGCGCCGCGAGCGGTTCGTGGAGGTGTCCAGATAGGCGTTGCGGCACGGCGCCGCCTCGCACAGGCCCAGCCGGTCGACGCCGTACTCGGTCAGGTGGAAGGCCAGGCCCATCGCCGCGATGGCCGCGTAGCCGGCGGTCGCGTTCGAGGGGTGGTCGGCCAGGTGCATGTGCCACAGCGGGCGGCCGTCGTCGTCCCGGAAGTCGTGGCCCGAGATCTGCGGGCTGACCGGGAACTCCAGCAGGAGTGAGTTCAGCAGGTCCACCGCGAGTGTCTCGTCGCCCTTGTCGGCGGCCTCGAAGACGGCGCGCAGCCGGGCCCTGACCGAGCGGAAGCGGGTGACGTCGGCGTCGGTGGCGCGGCGGGCCGCAGACGCGTTGCCGCCGAACAGGTCGCGCACGGCCTCGACGGAGGTCAGGTTGTCCTTGCCCCGGGCCGGTTCCTCGCTGTTGACGAGTCGTACGGCGTAGTCCGAGTAATAGGCCAGTTCCACTTGTGGTCCTTACGGAGGGGCTCTATGGTCGTGGGTGCGAAGAGGTAACGACTGCCTGTACTTCCAGGGTATTACGCGGGTGAGGGGAGAGGGATTCCATGACAGGAACCACGGCAACCGGAACCGGTACGGCGGGAACCGACTGGCAGGCCTGGCAGGAGAGCTGGGACCGCCAGCAGGAGTGGTACATGCCGGACCGCGAGGAGCGGTTCCGCATCATGCTCGACATGGTCGAGGCCTGCGTCGGGACCGAGCCGCGCATCCTCGACCTCGCCTGCGGCACCGGCAGCATCACGGCCCGGCTGCTCGCCCGCTTCCCGGGCGCCACCAGCACCGGCATCGACCTCGACCCCGCGCTCCTGGCCATCGCCCGTGGCACCTTCGACGGCGACGACCGGGTCACCTTCGTCGAGGCCGACCTCAAGGACCCCGACTGGCCGGCGCGGCTGCCGTACGAGACGTACGACGCGGTGCTCACCGCCACCGCCCTCCACTGGCTGCACAGCGCCCCCCTCGCGGCCCTGTACGGCCGGATCGCCGGGCTGGTCCGCCACGGCGGCGTCTTCATGAACGCCGACCACATGATCGACGAGACCACGCCCCGGATCAACGCGGCCGAGCGCGGCCTGCGCCACGCCCGCATGGATCAGGCCACGCGGGACGGTGCCCTGGACTGGGCGCAGTGGTGGCAGCTCGCCGCGAAGGACCCCGCCCTGGCGGGCCCGACCGCCCGCCGCTTCGAGATCTACGGCGACCACGCGGACGGCGACATGCCCTCGCCGCAGTGGCACGCGCGCGTGCTGCGGGAGAAGGGGTTCGGGGAGGCCCGGGCGGTGTGGTGTTCGCCCGCGGACACCTTGCTGCTGGCGCTGAAGTGACATCGGCGGCTCCGAACTGAGAAGGGGCGGTACGGGATGTCCCGTACCGCCCCTTTCCCGTCGTACCGCTACAGCACCTTCGACAGGAACGACTTCGTGCGCTCGTGCTGCGGGTTCGTCAGCACCTCGCGCGGGTGGCCGGACTCGACCACCACGCCGTCGTCCATGAAGACGAGCGAGTCGCCGACCTCGCGGGCGAAGCCCATCTCGTGGGTGACGACGATCATCGTCATGCCGTCCTCGGCGAGGTCCCGCATCACGTCCAGGACCTCGCCGACCAGCTCCGGGTCGAGGGCCGAGGTCGGCTCGTCGAAGAGCATCAGCTTGGGCTCCATCGCCAGCGCCCGGGCGATGGCGACGCGCTGCTGCTGACCGCCGGAGAGCTGGGACGGGTAGTGGCCGGTCTTGTCGCCGAGACCGACCCGGTCCAGCAGCCGCGCCGCGCGCTCCCGGGCGACCGCCTTCGACTCGCGCTTGACCTGGACCGGCGCCTCCATGACGTTCTCCAGCGCCGTCATGTGCGGGAAGAGGTTGAAGCGCTGGAACACCATGCCGATGTCCCGCCGCTGCGCGGCGACCTCCTTCTCCTTCAGCTCGTAGAGCTTGTCGCCGCTCTGCCGGTAGCCGACCAGCTGGCCGTCGACGTACAGCCGTCCGGCGCTGATCTTCTCCAGGTGGTTGATGCACCGCAGGAACGTGGACTTGCCGGAACCGGACGGGCCGATCAGGCAGAACACCTCGCGCGGGTTCACCTCCAGGTCGATGCCCTTGAGGATGTGCGCGAGACCGAAGGACTTGTGCACGCCCTCGGCCTTCACCATTGCGTTCATGGGTTACCGCCGCCAGCTGGAGAGGGAGAGCATGTTCATCTTGGCCAGGTTGGTCCTGACCTTCTGCAACGGCGTCGCCGGCAAGTTGCGGGTCGAACCGCGGGCGTAACGGCGTTCGACGTAGTACTGCACGATGCTGAAGATCGTGGTCAGGAACAGGTACCAGATGCAGGCCACGAAGTACATCTCCACCACCGCCAGCGAGGTGCTGGAGATGTCCGTGGCCTTCTTGATCAGCTCGGGGAGCTGGACCGCGTACGCCAGCGACGAGGTCTTCAGCATGTTGATGTACTCGTTGCCGGTCGGCGGGACGATGACCCGCATGGCCTGCGGGAGGATCACACGCCGCAGCGTCTGGCCGTGGGTCATGCCCAGGGCGTGCGAGGCCTCCGTCTGACCCTCGTCGACCGACTGGATGCCGGCCCGGACGATCTCCGACATGTACGCGGCCTCGTTCAGGCCGAGCCCCAGCAGGGCCGTCAGGACCGGCGTCATCACCTGGTTCATCTCGTTCTTGTAGAACCCCAGGTTCAGGATGGGGAAGACGAGCGAGATGTTGTACCAGAGCAGCAGCTGCACCAGGACCGGGGTGCCGCGGAAGAACCAGATGTAGAACCAGGCCACGGTGCTGGTGACCGGGTTCGAGGACAGCCGCATCACGGCCAGGACGATGCCGAGGGCGACACCCAGCACCATGGCCAGCACGGATATGTACAGCGTCGTCCAGGCACCGCTCATGATGCCCTTGTCGAACAGGTAGTCCGGGATGATGCTGTAGTTGATCTTCGCGTTGGAGAAGGCGACCCCGATCAGCGCCAGGACCGCGATGACCAGGACGCCGGCCACCCAGCGCCCGTAGTGGCGCACCGGTATGGCCTTGATCTGCTCCGGCGGCACGGCCGCCGGAGCCTTGTCGAGCGTGTCAGTCACGGTGACTGCCTTTCAGTGCTGCGCGTGGCTCAGGAGCCGCCGTTGATCTTCGCCTCGGTCACCGCGCCGTCCGTGACGTTCCACTTCTGCAGGATCTTGGTGTAGTCGCCGTTCTTGATGATCGCGCTCATCGCGGCCTGGAGGGCGTCACGCAGCTGTGTGTTGCTCTTGCTGACGGCGATGCCGTACGGGCCCGCCTCGATCTGGTCGCCGGTGACCTCGAAGTCCTTGCCGCCGCCGGAGGTCTTCGCGTTGTACGCCGCGACCGGGAAGTCGTTCAGGTCGGCGACGGAGGCGCCCTGCTTCAGACGGAGCAGCGCCTCGGGGTCGGTGTCGAAGGTCTGCAGGTCGATGGCCTTCTTGCCGTCCTTGGTGCACTTCTTGCTCTGTGTCTTGGCGATGCCCTCGGAGGTGGTGCCCTTCTGCAGGGCCACGACCTTGCCGCACAGGTCGTCGAGCGACTTGATGCCCTTCGGGTTGCCCTTCTGCACCAGGATCGAGGTACCGGCGGTGAAGTAGTCGACGAAGTCGACTCCGTTGCCGACCTTCTGGCCGTTGTCGGAGTTGATGCCGTTCTGGCGGTCCTTGGTGTCGCTCATCGCCGACATGATCACCTGGAAGCGGTTGGCCTGCAGGCCCACGATCAGGTTGTCGAACTTGCCGTTCTGGAACTCGAACTTCACGCCGAGCTGCTTGCCGAGGGCATCCGCGATGTCCGGGTCGATGCCGGCGGTGCTGCCGTTCTGGACGAACTCGACCGGCGGGTAGGCGATGTCCGAGCCCACCTTGATGACGCCTGCCTTGCGGATGTCGGCAGGGAGCTTGGAGGCGAGGGGAGCCGAGGACGAGGACGTCCCCGAGCCGTTGCTGCCCTTGTCCGTGTGGTCACCGCAGCCGGTGAGGACCAGGGCGCCTGCGACCGCGATCGCACCGACCGCTGCCAGACGGGTGCGTGCCGCGGTCGTACGAGGGGTGGAGCTTGCGGTCATGTTGGGTTCCTCCGGCGGATGGGTGGAGTTGCCGACGGGTCGACGAGCACACACACCTTCGGGTGTCGCGACCTCGCGGGTTTACGGCATCTTGCCATTCGGACTAAGCCGTTCAGGGGACCCGTCATGTCAAAATCGGATAACGGGTGACCCCCGAACCGCACCAGGCCGGTACAACATGGCCGGACCATCTGCGGGAATCCGGCCTTCCGGCCGGAAGATCTTCGACGCATCTCGGGATGCGGACCTGCACTCCGAGGCGTTGATCACTGTTCGGCCGCCGGTCAAGGGACCGTCGAGGATTCGTCGAGGGCGTGTCCCTATATTTCGGGACGAACCTTGTGGCCGAGATGTGACCTTCGGGTTCCGCGATGTGACCTTGCCCTTATTGGACTCGTCCTTGGCCCGGTGCGTCCGGTAAGAAGGTTCTTTACACCCCTCATCCGGGGCTCAGGGCGCGTGTGCGGCGCGCCCGTCGCGCAGGACCCGTACGCAACACCGACCGGGACTGACGCGGTGCCCGCCCACCCCTCACCAGGAGTGGCCACCCTCAACCAATGAAGACTTAAGGGGTAAAACAAAGTGGCAGCGGAGATCGTCAATCCTCGCAGCGACAGCAGTACGGATCAGGACGGCGGGGCCGAGCCCCTCGATTCCTTCGATCCGGCGTTCGCGCTGCACCGCGGCGGCAAGATGGCCGTGCAGGCCACCGTGCCGGTCCGTGACAAGGACGACCTGTCCTTGGCGTACACGCCCGGCGTTGCGAAGGTGTGCAGCGCCATCGCCGAGCAGCCGGAACTCGTCCACGACTACACGTGGAAGTCGTCCGTCGTGGCCGTGGTCACCGACGGCACGGCCGTGCTCGGACTCGGGGACATCGGCCCCGAGGCCTCCCTTCCGGTGATGGAAGGCAAGGCGATTCTGTTCAAGCAGTTCGGTGGCGTCGACGCCGTTCCGATCGCGCTCGACTGCACCGGTGTCGACGAGATCGTCGAGACCGTGGTGCGGCTCGCGCCGTCCTTCGGCGGCGTCAACTTGGAGGACATCTCGGCGCCGCGGTGCTTCGAGATCGAGCGGAAGCTGCAGGAGCGGCTGGACATTCCGGTCTTCCACGACGACCAGCACGGTACGGCGGTCGTGACGCTGGCGGCCCTGCGCAACGCCGCGCGGCTGAGCGGGCGGGCCATCGGGGATCTGCGGGCCGTCATCTCGGGTGCCGGTGCGGCCGGTGTCGCCATCGCCAAGATGCTGGTCGAGGCCGGTATCGGGGATGTCGCGGTGGCCGACCGCAAGGGCATCGTGTCGGCGGACCGGGACGACCTGACGGACGTCAAGCGGGAGCTCGCCTCCTTCACCAACAAGGCCGGCATCACCGGGCCGCTGGAGGCGGCTCTGGAGGGTGCGGACGTCTTCATCGGCGTCTCCGGCGGTACGGTCGCGGAGTCCGCGGTGGCTTCGATGGCCGAGGGCGCGTTCGTGTTCGCGATGGCCAACCCGAACCCCGAGGTGCACCCCGACGTCGCGCACAAGTACGCGGCGGTGGTGGCGACCGGGCGGTCGGACTTCCCGAACCAGATCAACAACGTGCTGGCGTTCCCGGGCATCTTCGCGGGCGCGCTGCAGGTTCGTGCCTCCCGGATCACGGAGGGGATGAAGATCGCGGCGGCCGAGGCGCTGGCGGGGGTCGTCGGGGACGACCTTGCTGCGGACTACGTGATTCCGTCGCCGTTCGACGAGCGGGTGGCTCCGGCTGTCACGGCGGCTGTCGCTGCGGCGGCCCGTGCGGAGGGTGTCGCCCGGCGCTGACGTGCCGTCGGCTTTGATGGCCCCGCCCGGTTGGGCGGGGCCATTTCCTTTCCCGCTCGCCCACCCGTTCGGGTGGTTCAAGGGCTGAGCGTTTCCCGTGCGTGGGGTCTCCGTCGGCGAGGGCGGGTACGTCGGGGCCGGTAGTGCAAGAGGGTGTGTGTCACAGAGCTCTGCGGTTCCGCCGCGCCGGTGTGCCGCCTATCGTCAAGGTCATGTTCGCCGTCTACGCCGCCCGAATCGACCGTGACCAGCCACTGAACGGCCTCGAGTTGGGGGACCGGCCCGCTCCTGAGGCCCGGCCCGGCTGGAGTGTCGTCGACGTCAGGGCCGCCTCCCTGAATCACCACGACCTCTGGTCCCTGAGGGGCGTGGGCCTGTCCGAGGACAAACTGCCGATGATCCTCGGCTGCGACGCCGCCGGTGTCGACGAGGACGGCAACGAGGTCGTCCTGCACTCCGTGATCGGACAGAGCGGTCACGGCGTCGGCCCCCGGGAGCCCCGTTCCATCCTCACCGAGCACTACCAGGGCACCTTCGCCGAGCGGGTCGCCGTGCCGACCTGGAACATCCTGCCCAAGCCCAAGGAGCTCTCCTTCGCGGAGGCCGCCTGTCTGCCGACGGCCTGGCTGACGGCGTACCGCATGCTCTTCACCAACGCGGGCGTACGTCCCGGCGATTCGGTCCTCGTGCAGGGTGCCGGCGGCGGGGTCGCGACGGCCGCGATCGTGCTCGGGAAGGCGGCCGGGCTGCGGGTCTTCGCCACCAGCCGGGACGAGGCCAAGCGGAAGCGGGCCGTGGAGCTGGGTGCCGTCGAGGCGCTGGAGTCGGGGGCGCGGCTGCCGCAGCGCGTCGATGCCGTCATCGAGACCGTAGGCGCCGCCACCTGGTCGCACTCGGTGAAGTCGCTGAGGCCGGGGGGCACGCTGGTCATCTCGGGCGCGACGAGCGGTGACCGGCCCTCGCATGCCGAGCTGACCCGGATTTTCTTCCTCGAACTCAAGGTCGTCGGCTCCACGATGGGCACCAAGGACGAGCTGGAGGACCTGCTCTCCTTCTGCGCCGCGACCGGCGTACGTCCGGTCATCGACGAGGTGCTGCCGATGGACCGGGCCCGGGAGGGCTTCGAACGGATGGCGTCCGGCGAGCAGTTCGGGAAGATCGTGCTCACCCACGACTGACATCTCCTGTCCGCGCGTGTGACGGCCGGCCCGGCTTCGGGCCGGCCGTCGGCATTTGTCAACCGGGGTTGACGGGGTCGGCATGTCAACGTAGGTTGACATTATGACCGAAGCAACGGATCTCGCCGAGCGCGCGGGCGACCGCGATCCACGGGTCGGACTGCGTGCCGTCGCCGCACTGCGCAGGCTGCTGGAGCAGCTGGAGGCGGTGCAGGTGCGCAGTGCGCGCCATCAGGGCTGGTCGTGGCAGGAGATCGCCGCGGAACTCGGAGTCAGCAGGCAGGCCGTGCACAAGAAGTACGGGAGGCATTGATGTTCGAGCGGTTCACAAAGGACGCCCGTGGGGTGGTGCAGGCGGCGGTCGAGCACGCGGAACGGACAGGGGCGCCGTCCGTCGACGCCGAGCACATGCTGCTCGCGCTGCTCGACCGCGAGGGCAGCCGCGCCTGGTTCGCGTTCACCTCCCTCGGGGTGACCGCTGAACGCAAGGAGTCGATACGGGAGGCGGTGGCCGAGGCCCGTCGGCGGGCCGGGCTGTCCCGGTCCGAGGCCGACGCTCTCGCCGGGCTGGGGATCGACGTGGCGGAGATCGTCGCCCGCGTCGAGGCGGTGCACGGCATCGGCGCGATGTCCGGCGACCGCAGGGACAAGAGCTGGTGGTCGGGGCGCCGCAGCTTCGGCCGGAGCGCCAAGCAGATCCTGGAGACGTCGCTGCGCACCGCCGTCGCCCACGGCGACCGGCACATCGGCGACGAGCACATCCTCCTGGCGCTGACCGCCCGCCCGGGCATCCCCGCCGAGATCCTCGCGGACCGCGGGGTGACATACGAGTCGCTGATACGGGTGCTGTTCGGCGGGGGCGGTGAGGCGAAGGCCGGATGACCGGGCGCACGTGACGGGCTCGGAAGGCGGGTGTGCTGGGCCGGGGGTGTCCGTGGTGGGTCCTAGGGTGGAGCCTGCCGAGGTTGGCCTGGTCCTTCGAAGGAGCTCTCATGACCGTGTCCGAGCCCGTGCCGCTCGTGTTCGTCCCTGCGGACGGGGCCGTGCGGGAGGCGGTGACCAAGGTGGGCGGGCAGCCCGTGTGGCTGGAGGAGCCGCAGTGGCCGCTGTCGCGCGAGACGGGCCGGCCGATGGAGTTCCTGGGCCAGTTCGCCCTGGAGGGCGGCCGGCTCGCCCTTCTGTTCATGACCGGGGACGAGGGGGAGTACGTCGACGGCACCTGGGAGCCGGAGGGCGGGGAGAACGCCCTGGTGATCCAACCCGGCGGCCGCGTCCCTGACTTCGTGACCGTCGAGCGTCGGGCGGAGGGGCCGAGCGCGGGGCCCGACCATCTGCCGCGGCACATCGACTCCGCAGAGCACTCCGGTGAGCATTCCAACGAGGAAGAGGACCGCAGGCCCTGGCAGTTCCTCGGTGGGCCCGGGGTCGAACCGCACTGGCTCCAGGGCGACGAGACACCCGGCGACGGATGGCAACTGGTGGTCCAGCTCGACTCCGGGAAGCTGCCCTTCGACGTCAACTTCGGCGACGCAGGCGTGGGTTACGCCTTTCTCTCGCCGGACGGCAAGGAGGGCCGCTTCCTCTGGCAGTGCACCTGACGACTGCCTCCGCCTCCGCCTCCGCGGCAAGCGGCCCGCCGGCTGCTACACCCTCGGTGTGCGCAGTATCGCTCCGATGTGTGCCGCCGCCGTCGACAGATGGCGGCGGGCGTCGCGGAGCTGTTCGTCCGTGACGCCGTGGTCCCGGGCCGCGTCACGGATGTCGTCCCGGAAGCGGTCCAGCAGGCGGTCGAGGTCGCGGGACGGGTCTCCGGTGGTGGCCTCGTGCGCCCACGACGGTTCGTACTCCGCGGGGAAGTCCTCCTTGGTGTGCGAGTACTCCGGCCGCGGAGCCGCGGTGCCGGTACCGGCCCGTCCGAACCCGAGGTCCTTTCCGAACTCCCGGCCGAAGTCCTTCCCGAAATCCCCGAACTCCTTGGCCAGTTCGGTCAGGCCCTCGCGCACCCCCGTCGGCCAGTCGCCCCGCGCGAAGTGGTCCTGTACCTGCTCCTGCACCCGCTTGGCGATGCGCTGCAGCTCCTCCTGGGCCTGGGCCCGGGCCTGCTCCTGCGCCTCCTTGGCCTGGCGCCGGGCCCGCTGGGCCTCCTCGCGGGCCCGGCGGCTCTCGTCCTTGGCGCGCCGGGCCTGCTCCTTCCACTCCTGCTTGACGCGCCGCATCTCCTCCTTCGCGGCACGCCAGGACTCCTTGTCGCCGTACTCCCCGAAGTCACCGAGGGAGCCGTCACCTTCGCCGCGCCCCTTGCCGGCGGCGCCCCGCCGGGCCTCCGTGGCCGCGGCCCGCATCTCGCGCCGCAGATCGCCCGCCGCGCCGCGCACATCGGCCCGGATCTCGGCGGCCAGTTCCGCGACCGACTCGCGGATCTCCAGCTCCAGGTCGGCCAGCTCGCCGCTGCGGTCGGCCAGTTCGGCGCGGCCCGCGTCCGTGATCGCGTACACCTTGCGGCCGCCCTCGGTGGTGTGGGTGACCAGGCCCTCGGCCTCCAGCTTGGCCAGGCGGGGGTAGACCGTGCCCGCCGACGGTGCGTACAGCCCCTGGAAGCGCTCCTCCAGGAGGCGGATCACCTCGTAGCCGTGGCGCGGGGCCTCGTCCAGGAGCTTCAGCAGATAGAGGCGTAGGCGGCCGTGGGCGAAGACGGGAGGCATGTCAGAGCACCTTCTTGTCGGTCGTGCCGTCGGCAGGGTCGTCGGTCGAGCCGTCGTCCTGGCCGGAAACGGAATTGTCCCCCGAGTCGTTGCGTGGTCCGTCCGCCGGGGTGCTGGCCGGTGCGGTCTGCGCGGCCGGCTCCGCACCCGCCGGAGGCGTGTCCTCGATCAGGGGGCCGATGTCCTCCGGCGCCACGTCCCACGGCTCGTCCTCCGCCGGGGGCCGCCGCAGCAGGGCGATCGAGCCCGAGACGGTCGTCGCCTTCAGGCTTCCGCTGCCCGAGCCGAGCCGCCCGGTGATCCTCTTGGCGCCCCACTGGCCGCTGACCCGCAGGTCCTCGAAGGCACTGGACACCGTCCCGCTCGCCGTGTTCGCCTCCACCTCCGCATCCGCCGGGTGGGGCAGCCGGATGGCGATCTCGCCGGAGACGTTCGCCAGGACGATGTTCGTCGGGCGGCTCGCCGGATCGAGGTCGACGATCATCGAGCCGCTCACCGAGTCCGCCTTGACCGAGGAGCCCGCCTCGACCACGGTCAGGTCCCCGGAGACCGAGTTGAAGCGGAGGTCGCCGCGCAGGGCCTGCGCCTCCAGATTCCCCGAGACGGTGTCGGCGCGCACCGGGCCCGTCAGCCCCACCAGGGTGGTGTCCCCGGTGACGCCCTTCACCTCCGTACGCCCGTCGATCCCGGAGACGACCGCCGCGGCGCCGACCACGCCCACCTCCACGCGCGTGTCGGCCGGGACGGCGAGGGAGACGACGGCGCTGCGCCGCCATCCCTTGCGGTCGAGCCACTTGAGGAAGCCCTTCCACGGCAGGTCGTCGTACGCGACGGTGAGCGTGCCGCCCTGCTGGCTCACCAGCAGCGGTGGTCCCTCGATCTCGGAGACCTCCAGTCGGGCGGAATCTTCGTCCGTGCCCACCACGTTCACCGTTCCGTTGACGATGCGTACGTGGAGTTCGCGGACGGGCTTGTCGAAGGTGAGCTTCCGCGGCTCACCGACAGACCACTCGGACATGGTGCAGACCTCCCCGTCGCAACGCGCCATATCGCGTCTCCTGCAATTCACGATATATCGCGGGCGGCGAAAGTCAAGGCACTCGTTCTGGTGATCTGCGCGGGCTCCGAAATGACCGGAGTGGTCGAATCGCCCTAGCGTGTGAGCATGTCGAACGCCGGTGCCCTGCTCCTGTGCCGGGCGCAGCCCGAGTCCGTCGCCCCCGCCGCCCATCTGCTGCGCGACCGCATGCTGCTCGCCCCGGCAGGCGACGCCTGGAGCGTGCTCCTTCCCGAGGGCGGGCCCTGGCTGCACGGCGGCGAACCCGTCGACCGCGTCCTGACCGGCTGGGCCACCGCTCTCGCTGTCGGCGCCCCCTGGCCCGTACTCGCCCTGTGGTGGGACGCCGACCGCGCCGGCTTCACTCTGGCGTCGGGCTTCCGCCGCCCGGTGGGCTATGTCTGGCTCGCGAACGGCACCCCGGCCGCGGAGGACGAGGCCATGCGCGCGTTCGCCGACCGCCTGGGCCTGGACCCGGTGCTCGACGTGCAGGACCTGGACCACCTCACGAAACCCGACCCCGGGACCGACGCGCGCGCCCGGCTGCGCGCCCTGATCGCGGTCCTCACGCGCGCGGGCGTCGCACTTCCCGAGGGCATCACCCCGGGTGAACCCGCCGACCGCCTCCGCGAGGCCGCACACGCCCTGCCGGACGCCCGCCCGGCGGAGTGGCCGGGCGGGCGCGAGGCGGTACGGGCGGAACTCGACGCCGCCGAGAGCAGCCACCTGGGCCCGTGGCTGCCCTGGTCGGGGACACCGCGGGCGCGGGCTCTGGCCCTGGCCCAGGTCGCGGCCGGGCTCCCGCTCACGGCCTGGGGGCTACGACGCCGCAGCGGCGGCTGGACGACGGCGGGGGCGCTGCTGCTGGCGCACGGAGCGGTCGGACTGGCGTACGACCTGGTGTGGCCTTGGGACTGAGGGGGACGTAAGCGCTGGGGCCCAAACCCACAAAAAGAGGGGCGCCACGCGGACACCCCGGCAGCCGGACTCCCCGGGCTCCTACTCGTCGTCCTCGTCGTCCAGCCGCGCCAGCCACGTCGCCAGCCGCTCCACCGGCACCTCGAAGTCCGGGTTGAGGTCGACGAACGTACGCAGCTGCTCGGCAAGCCACTCGAAGGTGACCTCCTCCTCGCCGCGCCGCTTCTCCAGTTCTTCGATGCCTCGGTCGGTGAAGTACATGCTGCGCTCCTGGCCTGGGATGTCTCCTGTCCAGGGTATGTGCTCGTTTCCCTCCCTCGACACCGATCCTCTTTGCACAAGCCCTGCGTGACACCTGCCTGGGCGGGCACAATGACCGTGCGCTCCAACATGCCTCGGGAGCGCGGAACTTGCCTGTGACAAGGCGGTACGGGGGAGCCATGGAGCGTAGGATCCAGGAGGTCGAGCTGCCGGGCGGGCAGATGGTTCTGGCCCGGGTCGGTGTGCTCGAGCCGGACGAGATTCCCGAGGGTCTGGACGACGACTTCGCATACGAGGACGTCGGCGTGCTCGAACGCCTTGGGCCCCGGACATGTTCTGCTCACCTCCCGCAACCGCGCCTGGAGCGAGTACACCGACGCCCTCGAGGTTCCGGCCTTCCGGCGTTCGGAGGGGCTCCCTCCTCCGTGCCAGCGGCAGCACGACCTGGGTGCCAGCCTGCGACTCCTCGGCAGGTACGCGCAGGCGTACGAACTCGACCTGGACACCCTGGCTCGGCGGGAGGACGTCCTCCGCGCCCGGCACATCAGCACGCTCGACTCGGGCAACGCCGTCAGCCAGAACTTGATGCTCCTCGGCCGCTATCGTGACGCACTGGCCCGGCAGGAGCCGCTCGTCCGGCTGCACGTCCAGGTGCTCGGCCCGCAACACCAGCAGACTCTGGCGGCCCGGGCCCAGCTGGTCATGGCCCGTCGCTGGGAGAACGACGGAGCCCCGGACTTCGGAACCTCGATGGCCGGCCTCCTGGAACAGATACGGCAACGGCACGGCCGGGAGCACCACCGTACGTTGTCCTTCCTCACCGTTTACGGCAACTACCTGCGGGAGTACGGCGACCTGAGCCACGCTGGCGAGCTGATCGACGAGGCCGAAGCCGGCTACCGTACCCTCCTCGGTCCCGCCCACCCCGTCGCCACCGGCATGCTTTCCAACATCGGCCTGGTCATGCAGACCATCGGCGAGCGCGCCGAGGCCATGTCGATGTTCGAGGCTGCCCTGGCCGGTCTCACCGCCAACCTGGGCCCCGACCATCCCTGGGCCTTGGGCTGCGCCCTGAACGCGGCCGGCGCCCGGAACGCCAACGGCCGTGTCCGGGAAGCCGTCGAGCTGAGCCGGGACACTCTGCGCCGGGCCCGGTCCGTACTGGGCGACGAACATCCGCTCACGTTGTCCTGCCAGGTGGCACTGGCCGCGGACCTGCGGGCGGCGCAGGAGATGGAGGAGGCAGGTAAGCACGAGGAGAACGGTCTGCTCGGACTTACCCGCACCTTCGGAGCCCAGCACTCGCACACTGTCGCAGCTCGCCGACGTACCCGTCCCTACTGGGACTTCGAACCCCAGCCGATCTGACCGCGCCGGAGCGCCGAAGGGCCCGGCCCCCCGAGGGGACCGGGCCCTTCGGCACTGCTGCCGAGACCTACGCCTCGAACACCTCACGCACCAGCTGCTCCTGCTCCGCCTGGTGCCGCTTCGCGGAACCGACCGCCGGAGACGACGAGTGCGGGCGCGAGATGCGGCGCAGGCGCTCGCCGTGCGGGACGTCCGCGCCGACCGCCAGGTCCAGGTGGTCGATCAGGTTGAGGGCGATGAACGGCCAGGCGCCCTGGTTCGCCGGCTCCTCCTGGGCCCACAGGTACTTCTCGACGTTCGGGTACTTGGCGATCTCCGCCTGGAGCTCGGCACCCGGCAGCGGGTACAGCCGCTCGACACGGACGATCGCGATGTCCGTGGCGCCGCGCTTGGTGCGCTCGGCCTCCAGGTCGTAGTACAGCTTGCCCGCGACGAACACGACCTTGCGGACCGCGGCCGGGTCGACCGTGGAGTCGCCGATGACCGGGCGGAACTGACCCGAGGTGAACTCCTCCGTCTTCGACGCGGCGGCCTTCAGGCGCAGCATCGACTTCGGGGTGAAGACCACCAGCGGCTTGTGGTGCGGGTTGTGCACCTGCCACCGCAGGAGGTGGAAGTAGTTCGACGGGAGGGTCGGCATCGCGACCGTCATGTTGTTCTGCGCGCACAGCTGGAGGAAGCGCTCGACGCGGGCCGAGGAGTGGTCCGGGCCCTGGCCCTCGTAGCCGTGCGGGAGGAGCAGGGTGACGCCGGACGTCTGGCCCCACTTCTGCTCGGCCGCCGAGATGTACTCGTCGACCACCGTCTGCGCGCCGTTGACGAAGTCGCCGAACTGGGCCTCCCACATCACGAGCGCGTCGGGACGGGCCAGCGAGTAGCCGTACTCGAAGCCCATGACGGCGTACTCGGAGAGCAGCGAGTTGTAGACGTTGTAGCGGGCCTGCTCCTCGGCGAGGTACTGGAGCGGGGTGTGCTCCTCGCCCGTCTCGCGGTCGATGAGGACCGCGTGGCGCTGGCCGAAGGTGCCGCGCTGGGAGTCCTGGCCGGACAGGCGCACCGGGGTGCCCTCGAGGAGGAGGGAGCCGACGGCCAGCGTCTCGCCCATGCCCCAGTCGATCGTGCCGTCCTCGACCATCGTCGCCCGGCGCTGCAGCTGCGGCAGCAGACGCGGGTGGACGTGGAAGTGGTCGGGGATGTTGACCTGGGACTCGGCGATCCGCTTCACGACCTCCGAGGTGATCGCGGTGTTCACCGGGACCGGGAACTCGGCCTGCGGGTCCGAGACCGGGGCGGCACCCGGCTGCGAGGTGGCCTCGCGGACCTCCGTGAAGACCTTCTCCAGCTGGCCCTGGTAGTCCTGCAGGGCCTGCTCGGCCTCTTCCAGGGTGATGTCGCCGCGACCGATCAGGGACTCGGTGTACAGCTTGCGCACCGAGCGCTTCTTGTCGATCAGGTCGTACATCAGCGGCTGGGTGAAGGCCGGGTTGTCGGACTCGTTGTGACCGCGGCGGCGGTAGCAGATGAGGTCGATCACCACGTCCTTGTTGAACGCCTGGCGGAACTCGAAGGCCAGCCGCGCGACGCGGACCACGGCCTCCGGGTCGTCGCCGTTCACGTGGAAGATCGGGGCCTCGATCATGCGGGCCACGTCCGTCGCGTACATGGAGGAACGCGAGGACTCGGGGGCCGCGGTGAAGCCGACCTGGTTGTTGATGACGATGTGGACCGTGCCGCCGGTGCGGTAGCCGCGCAGCTGCGACATGTTCAGGGTCTCGGCCACCACGCCCTGGCCCGCGAAGGCCGCGTCACCGTGCAGGGCGACCGGCAGGACCGTGAAGTCCGTGCCGCCCTTGTTGATGATGTCCTGCTTGGCGCGGGTGATGCCCTCGATGACCGGGTCGACCGTCTCCAGGTGGGAGGGGTTCGCGGCCAGCGAGACCGTGATCTGCTCGCCGTCCAGGCCGGTGAAGGTGCCCTGGGCGCCCAGGTGGTACTTCACGTCGCCGGAGCCGTGCATCGACTTCGGGTCGAGGTTGCCCTCGAACTCGCGGAAGATCTGCGCGTACGACTTGCCGACGATGTTGGCGAGCACGTTCAGGCGGCCGCGGTGGGCCATGCCGATGACGACCTCGTCCAGACGCGACTCGGCGGCGGAGTCGATGACCGCGTCGAGCAGCGGGATGACGGACTCGCCGCCCTCCAGGGAGAAGCGCTTCTGGCCGACGTACTTCGTCTGCAGGAAGGTCTCGAAGGCCTCAGCCGCGTTCAGCCGGCGCAGGATGCGCAGCTGCTCCTCGCGCTCCGGCTTGGAGTGCGGGCGCTCCACCCGGTCCTGGATCCACTTGCGCTGCTTGGGGTCCTGGATGTGCATGAACTCGATGCCGGTGGTGCGGCAGTACGAGTCGCGCAGCACCCCGAGGATGTCGCGCAGCTTCATCATCGACTTGCCGGCGAAGCCGCCGACGGCGAACTCGCGCTCCAGGTCCCACAGGGTGAGGCCGTGCTCGGTGATGTCCAGGTCGGGGTGCTTGCGCTGGCGGTACTCCAGCGGGTCGGTGTCGGCCATGACGTGGCCGCGGACCCGGTAGGAGTGGATCAGCTCGAAGACCCGGGCGGCCTTGGTGACGTCGTCGTCGTGCGAGGCGTCGATGTCCTTGAGCCAGCGGACCGGCTCGTAGGGGATGCGCAGGGCCTCGAAGATCTCGTCGAAGAAGCCGTTCTCGCCGAGGAGGAGGTTGGCGACGATCCGCAGGAACTCGCCGGAGGCGGCGCCCTGGATGACCCGGTGGTCGTAGGTCGACGTGAGCGTCATGACCTTCGAGATGCCGAGCTTGTTCAGAGTGTCCTGGCTGGTGCCCTGGAACTCCGCCGGGTAGTCCATGGAGCCGACGCCCATGATGACCGACTGGCCGGGCATCAGACGCGGGACCGAGTGGACGGTGCCGAGGCCGCCGGGGTTGGTCAGGGAGACCGTGACGCCGGTGAAGTCGTCCATCGTCAGCTTGCCGTCGCGGGCGCGGCGGACGATGTCCTCGTAGGCCTGCCAGAACTCGAAGAAGTTCAGCGTCTCGGCCTTCTTGATGCCCGCGACGACCAGCTGGCGGTCGCCGTTGGGCTTCACCAGGTCGATGGCGAGGCCGAAGTTGACGTGCGGCGGCTTGACGAGGGTGGGCTTCCCGTCCTTCTCCGCGTAGTGCCAGTTCATCGACGGCATCGTCTTGATGGCCTGCACCATCGCGTAGCCGATCAGGTGCGTGAAGGAGATCTTCCCGCCCCGGGCGCGCTTGAGGTGGTTGTTGATGACGATGCGGTTGTCGAACAGCAGCTTCACCGGGACCGCGCGCACGGACGTGGCCGTGGGCAGCTCCAGGGAGGCGTTCATGTTCTTCGCGACGGCGGCGGCGGGACCGCGCAGGGTCACCAGCTCGGGGCCGTCGGCGGCCTCGGTCGCGGGGGCGGCCTTGGCGGCGGGCTTCGCGGGAGCCGGAGCCGGGGCGGCGGCCTTCGCGGGGGCGGGCGCCGGAGCGGCGGCCGCGGGCTCCGGGG
>NZ_BAAASG010000022.1:0-37661 GCF_039532765.1 Streptomyces longisporus | reverse complement strand
GACAGCGAGTTGGACATCAAAGACACCCGGAAGACTGATCGGCATAGTCGACGACACCGGTGAGCTCCTGCCCGACGGCCAGATCATCGCGCCGCACCGCCCGCTGGGCGCCGGCCAGGTGATGACGGCCGCCTGAGCGGCACCGGGCGGCGCGCCACACCGCCCGGAGACTTGAGGGGCCGGTCGCAAGGACACCCTGCGAACCGGCCCCGACGCATGTGCGGGGGCGATCACAGCGCGTAGTGGCGTGTGCCGGTCACGTCGACGGAGGTGGGGAATTGACGACGGACGAGGTCGGGGCCGAGGGGCTGTCCGAGGTGCGCGGCAAGGTCACGATCACGGAGATCGCCCGGCAGGCCGGGGTCTCGGTGCCGACCGTGTCCCGGGTCGTCAACGGCCGCTTGGACGTCTCGCCGCAGACCCGCGCCCGGATCGAGGACCTGCTGCTGCGGCACGGCCACCGCAGGCGCGCCGCCGCTCCCGCGTCCGGTGCCGCCCTGCTCGACCTGGTCTTCAACGACCTCGACAGCCCTTGGGCGGTGGAGATCATCCGGGGCGTCGAGGAGGCAGCGCACGCGGCCGGGGTCGGCACCGTGGTGTCGGCGATCCACGGCCGCTCCGGTGACGCCCGCGAGTGGATGCGCAATCTGCGGGCCCGCGCCTCCGACGGCGTCGTCCTGGTCACCTCGGCGCTGGAACCGGTGCTGCACGAGGAGTTGCGCGCCCTCGGCGTTCCCCTGGTGGTCGTCGACCCGGCGGGCTCCCCTGCCCTCGACGTCCCCACCATCGGTGCCGCCAACTGGTCGGGCGGCATGGCGGCCACCCGGCACCTGTTGTCCCTGGGCCACCGCAGGATCGGCCTCATCGCGGGCCCGCCCAGGCTGCTGTGCTCAAGGGCCCGCTTCGACGGCCACCGCGCCGCGCTGGAGGGCGCGGGGCTCTCGGTCGACGAAACCCTCGTCGTGCCGGGCGACTTCCACCCCGAGTCCGGCTTCACGGGCTGCAACACCTTCCTCGACCTGCCCGAACCGCCGACGGCGGTGTTCGCGGCCAGCGACCAGATGGCACTCGGCGCGATCGAGGCACTGCGCCGGCGGGGCCTCAGAGTGCCGCAGGACATGAGCGTGGTCGGTTTCGACGACCTTCCGGAGGTGCGCTGGTCGGCCCCGCCGCTGACGACGGTGCGCCAGCCGCTGGCCGGCATGGGCAAGCTGGCCGTCGGCACGGTGCTGCGCCTGGCCCGCGGGGAACAGCCCGACTCACCGCGGGTGGAGCTGGGCACGGAGCTGGTGGTGCGGTCGAGCACGGCACCCCCGGCGCCCTGAGCCGGGGGTGCCGGACCCCGGCGGTGCTCCCCACTGCACCGCCGGGGCGTTCTCTACTTGCCGCCGAGCGCCGTCCTGATCGCGAAGTAGGCGGGCTTGGGCAGCAGTTGCTCGTCCCAGGGGAGCGCAGCGCCCTCACCGGGGAAGAACGCCGGGATCCAGGAGTACTTGTCGGTGTAGTCCCAGATGGTGATGCCCACGCACCGCCGCACTGCGAGGCATGCCTCGGTCAGGTCCCGGTACCACTGGGCCTGCTGCGCCAGCTTCTCGTCGGTCGCGGGCAGGATCATCCGCACGTCGACCTCGGTGAGCGCGGTGTCGAGGCCGAGCCGCGAGAAGCGGCGCAGGTTGTCCTCCAGGGTCGTCGGATAGCCGTACTGGAGGGCCAGATGGGCCTGGAGTCCGATGCCGTCGAGCGGGACCTTGTGGGCCTTGAGGTCCTTCGCCAGCTGGTAGTAGGCGTCGCTCTTCGGGCCGACGGCCTCGATGTTGTAGTCGTTGAGGTAGAGCCTGGCGTGCGGGTCGGCCTGGTGGGCCCAGCGCAGGGCGTCGGCGATGTAGCCGGGGCCGAGCGTCTTGTACCAGAGGGTCTCGCGGTAGGTGCCGTCCTCGTTGAACGCCTCGTTGACGACGTCCCAGGAGTAGACCTTGCCGCGGTAGTGCCGTACTTCGGTCTGGATGTGCTTCTTCAGTACGGCCCTGAGCTCGTCCGCTGTCCACTGGCGCCCGGTGAGCCAGTCGGGCAGCTGGCTGTGCCAGACCAGGGTGTGGGCGCGGACCCGCTGATGGTTCTTGCGGGCCAGGTTGACGATCTGGTCGCCGTTCGTCCAGTCGAAGACGCCCTGTTGGGGCTCGGTGGCGTACCACTTCATGCCGTTGCCGGGCGTAATCATGTCGAACTCGCTGCCGAGCACGGCCGTGTAGGCGGTGTCGGTGAGTTCGGGGTTGTCGGTGGCGCTGCCGAAGTAGCGGCCGTGGCGCTGGGCCAGTTCCGCGAGCGTCGGCTGCTTCGGGCTCGCCTGGGCCGCGGGGCCGGTGGCGATCCCGGCGGCGACCAGGACGGCGGCGAGGCCTCCGGCGAGTCTGAGACGGGTGGTCTTGCGCATGGTGCGACTCCTCACGGTGTGGGGTGCGGGGCCGTACGGACGCCGGTGCGCCTCATCCCTTGGTGGCACCGGCGGTGAGGCCGCCGACGAGCTGCCGCTCGGCGACCGAGTAGAAGGCGAGGGCGGGAACCATCGCGAGGACGAGATAGGCGAAGACACGCGCGTATTCCGACGAGTACTGGCCCTGGAACTGCGCGACGCCGAGGGGCAGCGTCCACCACTTGGAGTCGGTGAACACCAGCAGCGGCAGCATGAAGTTGTTCCAGCTGGCGACCACGGCGAGGACCGAGACCGTGCCGAGGGCCGGCCGTGCCATCGGCAGCAGCACCCGCCAGAAGAACCCGAAGGCGCTGCACCCGTCGAGGGTGGCCGCCTCCTCCAGCTCGCCCGGGATCTGCCGGAAGAAGCCGCGCAGGATGATGATCGTCATCGGCAGCGCGAAGGCGGCCTGCGGAAGGATCACGCCGAGCGGGTTGTCCAGCAGGCCGAGATAGCGCAGGAGGAGGAACAGCGGCAGTGCGGCCACCGCGAAGGGGAACATCAACCCCATCGTGAAGAAGGTGAACAGCACCTCGCGGCCACGGAAGGCGAACCGCGCGAAAGAGAAGGCCGCGAGCGCGGACACCGTGACCACCAGCACCGTTGTCGCCACCGCGACCAGGGTGCTGTTGCCCAGCAGCCGCCAGAAGTCGCCGCCGCCGAGGATGTCGGTGTAGTTGCCGGTCAGCCAGTGCTCGGGCAGCCCGAACGGGTTGCGGGACAGCTCGGCGGTCGATTTGAAGCCGGACAGCACGGCGTACAGCAGAGGGACGACCATCACCGCGCCGACGGCGACCAGGACGATGTGCAGCGGCAGTTGGCGCAGGGTCTTCACGTGCCGTCTCCCCTCATGTTCGTGGTGGCACCTTCGAGGTCGCGGCGGAGCACGAACCGCTGGTAGGCGAGGGCGAAGACGAGGCAGATGCCGAACATGACCACGCTGATCGCGCTGGCGTAGCCGACCTGATAGCGCTTGAAGCCGTACTGGAACATGGTCACGGCCATCGTCTCGGAGTGGTGGTCGGGGCCGCCCTGGGTGATCACCCACACCAGGTCGAAGAGCTGGATGGCCCCGATCACGGAGAGGAAGATGCTGATGCGCAGGGTGGGCGCGAGCAGCGGCAGGGTGACGTTGCGGAAGCGCTGCCATGGCCCGGCGCCGTCGATCAGCGCCGCCTCCGTCAACTCCGCCGGGATGGACTGGAGTCCGGCCAGGTAGAGCATCATGTGGAAGCCGAAGTACTTCCAGGTCATGACCAGGAACAGGGTCGCCATGACGTAGGAGGGGTCGGCGAACCACTCCCCGCCCAGTCCGTCGAGGCCGACGGCGCCCAGGACGTGGTCGGCGAGTCCGTCGCCCGGCGCGAAGACCATGCTGAACAGCACGCCGGTGATGGCCTCGGACAGGACGTAGGGCGCGAAGAACAGCATCCGGTACACGGCCCGGCCGCGCAGCCGCTGGTTGAGCGCCACGGCCATGGCGAGCGCGAACGGCAGCTGCAGTGCGAGCGACAGCACGACCAGGAGCAGGCAGCGCCACAGGTCGCCCAGGAAGACGTCGTCCTGGAAGAGCCGGGTGAAGTTGTCCGTGCCCGCGTAGTCGGAGGGCATTCCGAAGCCGCCCCACCGGAAGAAGGCCGTGTACAGGGCGAACAGCATGGGCAGCAGGACCAGCCCGATGAACAGCACCAGGGCGGGCACCTGGAAGCCGACCGCGGTGAGCCAGTTGAGCAGGCGCCGCCGGGCCCGCCCCCGCGCGAAGTCCGCGGCGGGAGGCGGGAGTTCGACGCTCGGTCCGCTCCGCTTGTCCGGAAGGAACGTGGAGGACGTGGAGGTCATCGCCGGTTACTGCTCTTCCTTCGCGGTCTTCGTGATCGACTGCGTGACCTGCTCGGGGGACTTGGATCCGGCGATGAGCGCGGCGACGCTGTCGTTGACCTCCTGGCCGACGGCGGGGGCGTACGCCTGGTCGAGGAAGAGCTGGAAGCCGGTGGCGGCCTTCAACTGTGCCTCCACGGCCTTGATGTTGGGGTCGGACAGGGCGCTCTCCGCGGCCGGGACGACCGGGATGGTGTTGGTCTTCTTGACCAGTTCGATGTCGGTGGCGTTGGAGGCGAAGAACTTCAGGAAGTCGACGGCCGCCTGCGGTGCGCCCTTGCGCAGGGCGTGTCCGCCGCCCCCGCCGAACACCTCGGTGAGGGAGCCCTTTCCGCCCTCGACCGCGGGGAACGGGAAGAAGCCGAGGTCCTTGCCGAGTCCCTTGCCCTGGTCCGCCTGCACGCTCGGGGCCCACTGGCCCATCAGCTCCATGGCCGCCTTGCCGTTGCCGACGGTGGCGGCTTCTCCGGTGGGCGTGGAGTAGGCCGCGCCGAGGAACCCCCTCTGGAACGGCTGTAGTTGGACCAGGTCCTTGAGGTGCTGCCCCGCCTGGACGAACCCCGGGCCGGTGAAGTCCTTGGTGTCGCTGGCCTTCTGCAGCGCGTCGATGCCGGCGGTGCGCATCGAGAGATAGGCCCAGTAGTACATGCCGGGCCACTTCTCCTTGCCCGCGAGGGCGATCGGCGTGATGCCCTTGGCCTTCAGCTTGCGCACGGCGTCGAGGAAGCCGCTCCAGGTGGTCGGGGGCGTGCTGACGCCGGCCTGCTGGAAGAGCGCCTTGTTGTACCAGAAGCCGACCATGCCGATGTCGAACGGGATCGCGTACGTCTTGTCGTCGAGGATGTACGGCTTCTTGGCGACCGGCAGCATGCCGTCGGCCCAGGGCTTGGTCTTGTCGGTGAGGTCCTCGACGAGCCCGGCGTCGACCTGCTGCTTGAGGACGCCGCCGCCCCAGGTGTGGAAGATGTCGGGGAGCTTCCCGGAGGCGGTCAGCGCCGTCATCTTCGACTTGTAGGCGTCGTTCTCCAGCTGGACGATCTTTACCTTGACCTTGGGGTTCTGGGCCTCGAACTTCTTGGCCAGAGCGGCCCACACGGTCTTCGCCGGTTCGGTGGTGGAGATGTTCCACCACTCGATGGTGGTCGTCCCGTCCGACGACCCTCCGTCCGAGTTTCCGCCGCATCCGCTCAGTGCCGTCATGCCCAGACCGGCCGCGGCGGAGGCCGCCAGGAAGCCGCGGCGGGACAGTGCCCGGTCGCCCATCATGCGCTCCTTGGGTAGGGACGGCGCGTCCACGACCGTCCGCTGGGACCGAAAGTTTCGGAGATGATCCAGAAAGCTGCGTTGTTGCCGCACCCTAGAGACAGCTCCCAAACGGTGGCAACCCCTTGTACGCGGTGAATCTGCGGGCAACCCCTTTGGCATGGCGATGCATTGATCCCCGCTGCCTGCACTCCGCATCCAGGACGCACGAAACATTCGGCATTCGTCGCGAACCTTACGAAGCAACCGGGAGCGTTCAGTGCACGGGGCACACCGTTCGTAGATACATGCGTCCACCGGCCTCGAAAGGGGCACTCGTGGTTCATCACTGATCACGCATCCATGTGATCCATATCACAGAGGGAAGCGGAGATGAGCACACCAACCTCGAACCCAGAACCCATCGCCGACGCCGGCCCGCTCGGTCTCGGCGCCTTCGCACTGACGACGTTCGTCCTCAGTGTCTTCAACGCGGACCTGATCACCGACAAGAAACTGGCCGCCGTGGTCCTGCCCCTCGCTCTCTTCTACGGCGGGCTCGCCCAGCTGCTGGCCGGCATGTGGGAGTTCCGCAAGGGCAACACCTTCGCCGCCACCGCATTCGCCTCCTTCGGCTCCTTCTGGCTGGCGTACGCGGCCTACGCGAAGTTCGTCGCGGGCACCCTGCCCGTCGCCACCGCGCATCAGGCGACCGGTCTGTTCCTGCTGGCCTGGGCCGTCTTCACGGTGTACATGACCATCGCCGCCACCCGCACCACGGGCGCGGTGCTGGCCGTGTTCGTGACCCTGTCGGCGACGTTCATCGTGCTGTGCATCGGCGAATTCGCCCAGTCCCCGAACACCACCAAGGCCGGCGGCTGGCTCGGCCTGGTGACCGCCGCGTGCGCCTGGTACGCGTCGTTCGCGGGCGTCACCAACTCCACCTATCAGCGCCCCGTCGTGCCGGTCTTCCCGAACATCGGCGCGCATCTGATGCCGCACCGGACCCACCGCGGCGGCCCGTTCGCCGGAGCCCACACATGACTGAGCCGGCCGGCGAGACACTCTCCAACCTGCTGCGGGAGGAGCGGCGGTTCCCGCCGCCTCCCGAGCTGGCCGCCGCGGCCAACGCCACCGCGGCGGACTACGAGCGGGCCGACGCCGACAGCCAGACCTTCTGGGCCACGGCGGCGGCGCGGCTGGACTGGGCCCAGCCCTGGGAACAGGTGCTCGACTGGAGCGGCGCACCGTTCGCCCGGTGGTTCACCGGCGGGCGGCTCAACGCGGCGTACAACTGCCTGGACCGGCATGTCGCGGCCGGTCACGGCGACCGGGTCGCCTTCCACTGGGAGGGCGAGCCGGGCGACACCCGCACCATCACCTACGCCGAGCTGACCGAGGAGGTCTGCCGGGCGGCCAACGCCCTGCAGGCCCTCGGCGTGCACACCGGCGACCGGGTGGCCATCTACATGCCGATGATCCCGGAGACGGTGGTGGCGATGCTGGCCTGCGCCCGCATCGGCGCCCCGCACACCGTGGTCTTCGGCGGCTTCTCCGCGGAGGCGCTGCGCGGCCGGATCCTGGACTGCGACGCGCGTGTGGTGATCACCTCGGACGGCGGCTATCGCCGGGGGAAACCCTCCGCGCTCAAGCCCGCCGTCGACGAGGCGGTGCGCGAGTGTCCCGATGTGCGCAGCGTGCTGGTGGTGCGGCGCACCGGGCAGGAGGTCGACTGGACCGACGGCCGGGACGTGTGGTGGCACGATCTGGTCGCCGGGCAGCCGGCCGAGCACGAGGCGGAGGCGTTCGACAGCGAGCACCCGCTGTACATCATGTACACCTCCGGTACGACGGCCCGCCCGAAGGGCATCCTGCACACCACCGGCGGCTATCTCACACAGGTGGCGTGGACGCACTGGGCGGTGTTCGACGTCAAGCCGGAGCGGGACGTGTTCTGGACGGCGGCGGACATCGGCTGGGTGACCGGGCACTCATACATCGTCTACGGGCCGCTCGCCAACGGCGTGACCTCGGTGCTGTACGAGGGCACACCGGACACCCCGCACAAGGGCCGCTGGTGGGAGATCGTCGAGAAGTACCGGGTGACGATCCTTTACTGCGCCCCGACCGCGATCCGCACCTTCATGAAGTGGGGTGACGAGTTCCCGGCACGCTTCGATCTGTCCTCGCTGCGGCTGCTGGGCTCGGTCGGCGAACCCATCAACCCCGAGGCCTGGATCTGGTACCGCCGCAACATCGGCCAGGACCGGTGCCCCGTGGTCGACACCTGGTGGCAGACGGAGACCGGCGCCCAGCTGATCAGCCCGTTGCCCGGCGTGAGCACCTGCAAGCCCGGTTCGGCCCTGCGGCCGCTGCCGGGGGTGCGGGCGGAGGTCGTCGACGACACGGGCAAGCCGGTGCCGAACGGCTCGGGCGGCTATCTGGTCCTCACGGATCCGTGGCCGGCGATGCTGCGCACGATCTGGGGCGACGAGAAACGGTATGTCGACACCTACTGGTCCCGCTTCCCTGGCATGTACTTCGCCGGGGACGGGGCGAAGAAGGACGAGGACGGCGACATCTGGCTGCTGGGCAGGGTCGACGACGTCATGAACGTCTCCGGCCACCGCATCTCGACCACGGAGGTCGAGTCCGCCCTGGTCTCGCATCCGCTGGTCGCCGAGGCCGCCGTGGTCGGCGCGACCGACCCGACGACCGGGCAGGGCGTCGTCGCCTTCGTCATCCTGCGCGGCGATGCCGAGCAGGAGGGGGCGGCCGGCGCGGACGAGGTGGCCACCGAGCTGCGCGCCCACGTCGCCAAGGAGATCGGCCCGATCGCCCGGCCCCGGCAGATCCTGGTCGTCACCGAGCTCCCCAAGACCCGCTCGGGAAAGATCATGCGACGCCTGCTGCGGGACGTGGCGGAGAACCGTCAGCTCGGCGACGTCACCACCCTCACCGACTCCTCGGTGATGGACGACATCCGCGATCGGCTGCCGTCGGCAGGGTCTTCGGGGGAGGAGGGCTAGTTTCAAGGGACTTGAGTTTCACGCTTCAAGGGACCTGAGCGCGAGGTTGAGTTCCAGGACGTTCACGCGGGGCTCGCCGATGAAGCCGAGCGTGCGGCCCTCGGTGTGGTCCTTCACGAGCTTCTCGACCTGGGCGACGGACAGGCCGTTGCGCTCGGCGACCCGGTGCACCTGGAGGTCGGCGTACTGGGGAGAGATGTCCGGGTCCAGGCCGGAGCCGGAGGACGTCACCGCGTCCGCGGGGACCTGGGAGGACCTGACGGTGTAGCCGGGGACGGAGTTGTCCTTGACGACCTTCGCCTTCGCCTCCTCGACCCACTTGACGAGTTCGGGGTTGTCGCCGGAGCGGTTCGTGGCACCGGAAAGGATCAGCCGGTACTGGGTGTTGACCGAGTTCACACCCAGGCCGTTGGCAGGGCGTGGCTGGAAGTAGTCCAGACTGTAGCCCTGTTGTCCGATCAGGGAGGAGCCGACGACCTTGCCGTCCGCCTTGATCTCGGAGCCGTTCGCCTTGTTGGTGAACAGCGCCTGCGCCACACCTGTGACGGCCAGCGGATAGACGATGCCTGTGAGCACGGTCAACACAAGCACCGCACGCAGACCCGCCCCCAGCAACCGAGCCGTGTTCACAACGGGGTTGTTCATGTCCTTCACCACGCCTTTGAAGAGTTACAGCCCGGGGACGAGCGAGATGAGCAGGTCGATGATCTTGATGCCGATGAACGGGGCGATCAGCCCGCCGATCCCGTAGATCGTCAGATTGCGCCGCAGCATCTTGTCGGCGCTCATCGGCCGGTACCGCACGCCCTTCAGGGAGAGCGGCACCAGCGCGATGATGATCAGCGCGTTGAAGACGACCGCCGACAGGATCGCGGAGTCCGGCGAGGACAGACCCATGATGTTGAGCTTGTCCAGGCCCGGATAGACGGCCGCGAACAGCGCCGGGATGATCGCGAAGTACTTCGCGACATCGTTGGCGATGGAGAAGGTCGTGAGCGCGCCGCGCGTGATCAGCAGCTGTTTCCCGATCTCGACGATCTCGATGAGCTTGGTCGGGTCGGAGTCGAGGTCGACCATGTTGCCGGCCTCCTTGGCGGCCGACGTACCGGTGTTCATCGCCACGCCCACGTCCGCCTGGGCCAGCGCGGGCGCGTCGTTCGTGCCGTCACCGGTCATCGCGACGAGCTTGCCGCCCGCCTGCTCCCGCTTGATGAGCGCCATCTTGTCCTCGGGCGTGGCCTCCGCAAGGAAGTCGTCGACGCCCGCCTCCTCGGCGATCGCCTTGGCCGTCAGCGGGTTGTCCCCCGTGATCATGACGGTCTTGATGCCCATGCGCCGCAGCTCGTCGAACCGCTCCCGCATACCGTCCTTGACGACGTCCTTGAGGTGGATGACACCGAGGATGCGAGCGCCCCCGTCGTCCTCGACGGCGACCAGCAGCGGAGTGCCGCCCGCCTGCGAGATCCGGTCGGTCAACTCCCGCGCGTCCCCCGCGACTTCGCCGCCCCGCTCCCCCACCCAGGCGATGACCGAACCGGCCGCGCCCTTGCGGATCCTGCGTCCGTCGACGTCCACACCCGACATACGGGTCTGTGCGGTGAAGGCGATCCACTCGGCCCCGGTCAGCTCTCCCCGGTGGCGCTCGCGCAGCCCGTACTTCTCCTTCGCCAGTACGACGACCGAGCGGCCCTCGGGCGTCTCGTCGGCCAGCGACGACAGCTGGGCGGCGTCCGCGAGCTCGGCCTCCGTGGTGCCGGACACCGGCACGAACTCCGCGGCCCGGCGATTGCCGAGGGTGATGGTGCCCGTCTTGTCGAGCAGCAGCGTCGACACGTCACCGGCGGCCTCGACCGCCCTGCCGGACATGGCGAGTACGTTGCGCTGCACCAGTCGGTCCATGCCCGCGATGCCGATCGCGGAGAGCAGCGCCCCGATCGTGGTCGGGATCAGACAGACCAGCAGGGCGACCAGCACGACCATCGTCAGACGGGTGCCCGCGTAGTCCGCGAACGGCGGCAGCGTGGCCACGGCCAGCAGGAAGACGATCGTCAAGGACGCGAGGAGGATGTTCAGCGCGATCTCGTTCGGCGTCTTCTGCCGGGCGGCGCCCTCGACGAGGTTGATCATCCGGTCGATGAAGGTCTCGCCGGGCTTCGTCGTGATCCTGATGACGATGCGGTCGGACAGCACCTTCGTGCCGCCGGTGACGGCCGACCGATCGCCGCCGGACTCGCGGATGACCGGGGCCGACTCGCCCGTGATCGCCGACTCGTCGACCGAGGCGACGCCCTCGACGACATCGCCGTCACCGGGAATCACGTCCCCGGCCTCGCAGCGGACCAGGTCGCCGATCTTCAGATCGGTGCCGGGCACCTGCTCCTCGCGGTCGCCCACCAGACGGCGCGCCACGGTGTCGGTCTTTGCCTTGCGCAGGGTCTCCGCCTGCGCCTTGCCGCGGCCTTCGGCGACGGCCTCCGCCAGATTGGCGAAGATCACGGTCAGCCACAGCCAGGCGCTGATCGCCCAGCCGAACCAGTCGCCCGGGTCCTTGAAGGAGAAGACGGTGGTCAGGACGGAGCCGACCCACACCACGAACATCACGGGGGACTTGACCATCACCCGCGGGTCGAGTTTGCGCAAGGCGTCCGGCAGCGACCTGAGCAGCTGCTTGGGGTCGAAGAGGCCCGCGCCGACACGGCCCTCGGGGGACTTCTGCCCGGTGGGCACATCGCTGTGCGGCGCCCGGGTCGGAGTGGCTGTGGACATCGAGTCCTCTTGCGTCGTTGCGTCGGTGGTCATGACGCCAGCCCCTCGGCCAGCGGTCCCAGCGCCAGGGCGGGGAAGTAGGTCAAACCGGTGATGATGAGGATCGCGCCCACCAACAACCCGGTGAACAGCGGCTTTTCCGTGCGCAGGGTGCCCGCGGTGGCCGGTACCGGCGTCTGCTCGGCGAGCGAGCCGGCCAGCGCCAGCACGAACACCATCGGCAGGAAGCGGCCGAGGATCATGGCCAGACCCAGGGTGCTGTTGAACCACTGGGTGTCCGCGTTCAGACCGGCGAACGCCGAGCCGTTGTTGTTCGACGCGGACGTATACGCGTAGAGGATCTCGGAGAAGCCGTGCGCCCCGCTGTTGGTCATCGAGTGGGACGGGGTCGGCAGGGCCATCGCGAACGCGGTGAAGACGAGCACCAGCGCCGGGGTGATGAGGATGTAGCAGGCGGCGAGCTTGATCTCGCGGGAGCCGATCTTCTTGCCCAGGTACTCGGGTGTACGGCCGACCATCAGACCGGCGATGAACACCGCGATGACCGCCATGATCAGCATGCCGTAGAGGCCGGAGCCGGTACCGCCGGGCGCGATCTCGCCCAGCATCATGCCGAGCAGGGTGAGGCCGCCGCCGAGGCCGGTGAAGGAGGAGTGGAAGGAGTCCACCGCGCCGGTCGAGGTGAGCGTGGTCGACACCGCGAAGATCGACGAGGAGCCGACGCCGAAGCGGACCTCCTTGCCCTCCATCGCACCGTGCGCGAGCTGGAACGCCGGGCCGTGGTGGGCGAACTCGGCCCACATCATCAGGGCGACGAAGCCGACCCAGACGGTGGCCATGGTGGCGAGGATCGCGTAACCCTGCTTCACGCTCCCGACCATCACGCCGAACGTCCGGGTGAGCGAGAACGGGATGACGAGCAGCAGGAAGATCTCGAAGAGGTTGGTGAAGGGCGTCGGATTCTCGAACGGGTGGGCGGAGTTGGCGTTGAAGTACCCGCCGCCGTTGGTGCCGAGCTCCTTGATGGCTTCCTGCGAGGCGACCGCACCGCCGTTCCACTGCTGTTGCCCGCCCATGAACTGACCGACTTCGTGGATGCCGGAGAAGTTCTGGATCGCACCGCACGCCACCAGCACGATCGCCGCGATGAACGCACCCGGCAGCAGAATCCGGGTCACACCACGCACCATGTCGGACCAGAAGTTGCCGAGTGCACCGGTGCGCGAGCGCGCGAAGCCCCGCACGAGGGCCACCGCGACGGCGATGCCGACCGCGGCCGACACGAAGTTCTGCACGGCCAGCCCGGCGGTCTGCACGACGTGGCCCATGGCCTGCTCGCCGTAGTACGACTGCCAGTTGGTGTTGGTCACGAAGGACGCGGCGGTGTTGAACGCCTGGTCCGGGTCGATGGCCTTGAAGCCGAGCGACAGCGGCAGGACGCCCTGGACGCGCTGCAGCAGGTAGAGGAAGAGAACGCCCACCGCCGAGAACGCGAGCACACCGCGCAGGTACGCGGGCCAGCGCATCTCGGTGCCAGGGTCGGCGCCGATGCCGCGGTAGATCCACTTCTCGACCCGCCAGTGCTTGTCGGAGGAGTAGACCCTGGCCATGTAGTTGCCGAGGGGGACGTAGGCGAGTGCCAACGCGCCGATGAGGGCGAGCAGTTGGAGAACGCCCGCGAGTACGGGACCCATGTGGTGGCTCAGAACCTCTCCGGGAAGATCAGGGCGAGGACGAGATAGCCCAGCAGGGCGACGGCCACGACCAGGCCGACGACGGTCTCGGCGGTCACAGCTTCGTCACCCCCTTGGCGACGAGGGCCACCAGCGCGAAGCAGGCGATCGTGGTGACGACGAAGGCCAGATCGGCCATCGTGAACTCCTGGAGGGGTTCGGTCGGACAGGGACGGTTCGAGAAAACAGCCTTTCCGGCCGGGAACCCGCTCCGTTGACGGCTCCCATACGGCGCTCCGCACGCCTTTGACGGAACCCTTACGGCTGTACGATCGCCGCAGGTCGGAGGGGTCTCCGGTCAGAACAGGCGGAAGCGCAGACGGCAGATCACCGCATCGGTCTCCTTGCGCACGGCATGGGCGACGACCGCGCCCCGCTGGTTCTGCAGCAGCCGCTGCCACAGCCGCTCGGGTTCCGCCTCGGGGATCAGCACGGTGACCCGGGTGGCCGGCTCCGCCGACGACACCTCGCGGACGTAGGCGGCGATGGGGCGGCCCAGACTGCGCCGCCCGCAGGTCAGCCGGACCAGGGGCACGCCGGGATCCCACTGCGCCCACGCCCGCTCCAGGGCGTGCAACTGCGCCCGGTCCTCGGGGTCGGGGTAGCAGACGGTGACGGCGCGGACCTCGTCGCCGAGGGAGGCGGCGGCCGTCAGGGCCTCCGAGGTGAGACGGGAGAGGGAGGACACCGGCACGATCACGACCGAGCGGTCGCGGTGCGGGTGCTCGGGAATCCGGCCGAGGCCGAGCCGCTCGCCGATGCGGGCGTAGGCGCGGTGCACGGTCTCGAAGACCGCGACCAGCAGGGGCAGGGCGATCACGATCAGCCAGGCACCCTCCTCGAACTTCGACGCCGTGACGACGACCGCGGCGATGCCGGTGAGGACGGCGCCGAACCCGTTGAGCAGCGCCTTGCCGCGCCGGCCCGGCCCGCGCGCCGACCGCCAGTGCCGGACCATGCCGGCCTGCGCGACGGTGAACCCCACGAAGACGCCGATCGCGAACAGCGGCACCAGCGTGTTGGTGTCGCCGCCGGAGAAGACCAGCAGTGCGCCGGAGACGGCGGCCAGAGCCAGTACACCGTGCCGGTGCACCTGGCGGTCGGCCCTCAGCGCGAAGACGTGCGGCGCGTAGTTGTCCCGGGCCAGCAGCTTCAGCAGCACGGGCAGACCGCCGAACGACGTGTTCGCGGACAGCGCCAGCAGGATCATCGTCGCGAACTGGATGACGTAGAACGTCCAGTTGTGGCCGAGCGAGGCGTCCGCGAGCTGGGCGAGGACGGTGACGCCCGCGACCGGCTGGAGGTGGAAGCGGGAGATCAGCACCGCAAGCCCGATCAGCATCACGCCGAGGACGGCGCCGAGGGCGATCTCCGCCCGCTGGGCGCGCTTGACGCGTGGGACGCGGAAGGAGGGCACGGCGTTGGCGATGGCCTCGACACCGGTCAGGGCACTGCACCCGGAAGCGAAGGCCTTCAGCAGAAGGAGGGCGCCCACGGTGGTGCCGTTGTCGGCGAGAGCCGAGGCGTGACCGTCCGCGGCGGCCGTGCTCACCGGCTCGGAACGGAACAGGCCGACGACGATGAGTACGAAGACCGAGCCGACGAACACGACGGTCGGCACGATGAACGCCTTCGCGGACTCGACCATGCCGCGCAGGTTGACCCCGGTGATGAGCAGGAGGACCAGCAGGCACAGCCACAGCCGGTCGCCGTACAGCGCGGGGAAGGCCGATGTCAGGGCCGCAACTCCCGCCGTCACCGCGACGGCGACGTTGAGCACGTAGTCCAGTACGAGGGAGGCCGCCGCCACCAGGCTGGTGCGCGCACCCAGATGCGTCTTCGCCACACCGTACGAACCACCGCCGTCCGGGAAGGCCGCGATCACCTGCCGGTACGAGGCGACCAGCACCGCGAGCAGGCCCGCGATGGCCAGCGTCACCGGCACGGTGAAACCCAGCCCGTGGGCGCCCGCCGCGGCCAGCACCAGCACGATCGCCTCCGGCCCGTACGCCACCGAAGCCACCGCGTCCAGTGAGAGCGCGGCGAGGCCGGTGACGGCGGTGAGCCGGTGCCGCTCGCCGGTATCGGGCGGCTCCTCATCGGCGGGATCGGCGCCGGCTTCGGTGGTCAGTACGGACATGGGTGCGTGCTCCTTGGTGCGACCTGCGGGCGGGGCGGACGGCCGTGCGCGACCGTCGCCTCCGATGCACCAAGGTTGTGTCCCGGAGCGCCGGCCGCTGAGCCTCCCTTGCGCGTTCTTCGCGTCGAACACACCGTCTTTGACGCGCCCTTGATGCAGGTGTGACCCGGGCCACGGCGCACGCGCGTTGCTGTGCCGTCAAAAAGGCCCGCGACGCCGTATGAGTCCCGTCAAGGCCCGTTCATCCGCGTCTCGGGTCTCCTACCGTCTGGCGTATGGGACACCGCGACGACGCGCGAGGACACGGATCCAGCGCCTCCGAACCGGAGTCCGGCGCCGTGCTCCACGATCGCCGCTGGGCGGGGGACTTGATCAGCGCGATCCGCTGCGCTGTCGTACTCCTCGGCCTGCTGCTCCTGATCGACTGGAGTGCGGACACGCTCTCCCTCGGGCGCTGTGCGCTGTGGTCCGCGCTCGCGGTGCTGCTCTTCCTCCTGCTCTGCCCCGACCGCATCCGCGCCGGCGAGGGCTGGCTGACCTCACGCCGGCTGCTGCGCACCCGAAGGATCCGCACCGACCGGCTGGTCTCGGTGCGCTCCCCCGACGGGATCGCCCGGCGGCTCGTGCTCCGGGACGCCCTCGGTGAACGCGTCGAGCTCGACCTCCAGGTCCTGCTGGACAATCCCGACCTCTGGTACCGGCTCCACGAGGACGCCCGCAGGTCACTGGCCCTCGGCACCCTGCTGTGCGGGCCCGCCGCGCTGGAGCGGATCTCCGAGCGGGTGGAGCGCGAGACGGCCGCGACGGTGTTCAGGGTCTCCGACCTGAGGTGACGGTTCCCCGAGCGGGTCAGGTCGATGTGCGGCTTCGCCGCGGAGCGCGACCGGCCACGACGATGCCGCCCATAGGAGACGGCGCATCGCCGTACAGCGCCTGGCCGGACTACTGCCGCCGGTCCGCGGAATGCGGCTGCACCCCCGTCATCAGGATGTCCAGGCCGCGCCGCGTCGTCGCCAGGACGACACGGTCACCCGCCCGCAGGATCCGTCCCTGCGCGGGACGCCAGTCGAAGCCCGTCCGGCCGGAATGCGGTCCGGTCAGGCCGTCCACGGCCTGAGCCGCGGGGAGCGGCCCGGCGGCGGTCCCCACGGCCAGCACCCGCCATGCGTTCTCCCGGAACGCCTCGTGCACGGAGCGTCCCTCCAACTCCGGGTGCCCGGCCACGTCCACGCAGGTGAACAGCAGCGAGCCCCGCTCCACCGGCATCACCCCCAGCACATGGCGCCCCATCATCGCGGCGGCGAACGAGGGCGCCGCCAGGGCGGAAACGCTTCTGCTCCGGGTGAGGGCGTCCGGGTAGGAGGCGCGCAGGGTGCGCTGGACGGTGGCCGCGAAGGCGTCGTCGTACAGGCGCGTCACCACCCGCACGGCGGGGTTGGTCTCTCGTACGGCCATGACGATGTCGAGGTTCTGGCCGTCGTCACGGGTGAGGACGAGCAGCGAGCCGCTCTGCCGGACGCGGGCCAGTTCGAGCACACCCGGGGCCGTGGCGTCGTCCAGGATCAGCGGTGTGCCGAGTTGGCGGGCGAGGGCGACGCCGCGGGCGCGCGGGTCGCGTTCGATGGCCACCACCTGGTGGTCGGTGGCGCGCAGCCGGTCCAGCACCCGGGTGCCGACCATTCCCAGACCGACCAGCACGATGTGGCCGTGCACGCCGTCGTCGGGCGGATGGCTCGCCGAGGCGGTGCGGAAAGCCTCGGTGGCGTTCATCGTCGCGGCGACCACGAGCGGGAGGACGGCCAGCCCCACGAAACCGGCCAGGAGTTGGAGCACCCGCCGGGCGACCGACTCCTCGGTGGCCGGGTCGCCCATGGTGAAGATGTCCAGCAGCGGCAGATAGAAGTTCTTCCACCACGGATGCTCGTCGGCGAAGAGCGCGGTGGCGGTCGCCAGCGCGAGGACGACAGCCGTCAACGCCCCGTAGACGGCTGCCAGTTGATGGGATACGAAGACCTTCCACGGCAGATGCGCGAGCCGTGCCCGAAGCCACCGTCGGGGGTGCAGGCGCCGGGCGCGGGCGGTCGCCTCACAGGCGTGGTGGGTGACCTCCTCGAGCATCAGCCGGCCGTGCGTGAACTGCCGGTGGTGGGCGGTCCGGCTGTCGGGCAGCAGCTGGGTGCCCTCCTCGCCGGGCGTTTCGGCGCTGTCCTGGCTGGCCGGGTCGTCCTGGTGGGCGCCGGACAGCACGGCCAGCGTGGCCAGGTCGGTGCCGTTCGACGGGGACCCCGCGGGCCGTACGACACCGCGGAACACCTTGCCCTCGACCTGGAGGGTGTGCCCGTGGCCCACGGCGGCGGCCGCCACCAGCTCCGGTACGGCGGTGTCGGCGTCGGAGAGCACCGTCGTGGAGGTGTCCTGGCCGGAGTCCTCGCACAGTCCCGCCGCCCGGTCCAGCAGCCGCTCCAGATGGCGTCCGCGCTCGCGGTTGAACATGCGGACGACCAGCCGCACCGAGGGGTTGATCGTCCGGGCGAGCAGCGCCGCGGTCATGTTGACCTGGTCGTCCCGGTAGGTCAGGGCGAGCGCGGCGGCCCGCTCGACACCCGCCGCCCGCAGGGCGCGCTCGTCGGGGCGCACGGAGAGGTGCAGCTCGACCGGGGAGTGCGGGTCGTCGTGCAACGCTGCGATCTCCGCGCCGCGCTCGTCGCTCGCGGACGGCAGCACGACGGTGACGACCTCGCCGCACACGGCGTCAAGTTCAACGGCCAGCCGGTGCGCAAGAGCGTCGTCGCCGCAGATCACCATGTGCTGCGATCTCTGGCCGGGCGGTATGCGGAGGGGGAGAGTCGACGTCACACCAGGCAGAACGCCGCAGCTCGCGGGGGCAGTTCCGGCGGTGCACCGCCCAGGATCCAAGATTTCGCCAAGAACATGCCAACACCATCCGCCCCCTCCCCGCCGAACGACCCGGTCAGCCGCCACGGCCCACGTCAAGAGCGTTGGCACTGTCTTGACGTCCGGGCGGCGGCTAGGGTGAAAGCGGTGTGCCGGGAAGTCTGGTCGGCCGGGAGCCACGGTGGCTCCCGTGAAGGCTCCAGGGGGACGGCATGCGCGGCGTAGGGACGGTACTCGCACTGGTCGTACTGGCCACCGTCGTGGCCACCTTCGCCCACCGCCGGCGCATCCCCGCACCGTCCCTCCTGGTCGTCGCCGGCCTCGCCGTGGCCCTGCTGCCGGGCACCCCCGAGATCCAGGCCAGCCCCGAGATCATCGGCCTGGTCGTGCTCCCCCCGCTGCTGTACGCGAGCGCGGAGGAGCTGTCCTGGCGTGAGCTGCGCGCGGTGTGGAAGCCGGTCGGGATCCTCGCGATCGGACTGGTCCTGGCGTCGGCGGCGGCGGTCGGCGTGGTGGCCTCGCTGGTGACGCCGCTGTCGTGGCGGATGGCGTTGGTGCTGGGCGCGGTCCTGGCCAGCACCGACCCGGTGGCGGTCACGGCACTGGGCAGACGCCTCGCCCTGCCGCCCAGGGTCCAGGTCCTGGTCCAGGCGGAGAGCCTGTTCAACGACGCCACCTCGCTGGTGCTGTTCCGGGTCGCCGTGAGCGTGGCCGTGGCGTCCGCGGCGGCGAACTGGGGCGCGGCGGGCGACGAGTTCGCCGTACTGGCGGGCGGCGGCACACTGATCGGCGCGGCCGTGGCCCATGTCGTCACACTCATCCGGCGGCGCACCGCGGACCCCGTCCTGGAAACGGTGATCGCCCTGGTCACGCCGTACGCCGCCTATGTCCTGGCCGAGGCGGCGCACACCTCCGGCGTCACCTCGGTGGTGGTCGCCGGTGTCGTTCTGGGCGGACGGGGCGAGAAGCTCACCAACGCCCACATCCGGCTCCAGCTGCACGCGGTGTACGGCACCGTGGTGTTCCTGCTGGAGAGCGTGGTGTTCTCGCTGATCGGCCTGGCCCTGCCTGCCCAGGTGCGGGCGCTGTCCCACAACGACCGGGCGTGGCCGCTGTACGCGCTCGCGGTCGCCGGCACCCTGATCGCCGTGCGGCTGCTGTGGCTGGCACCGCTGTCGGCGGTGGTACAGCGCAAGGGCGGCATCCGTCCCATGAACTGGCGGGTCCCGATGGTGCTGACCTGGGCGGGCACCCGGGGCGTCGTCCCCCTGGCCGCGGCACTCTCCATCCCGGAGACCACCAAAGGCGGCGCGGCGCTCGCGGACCGCCCCCTGGTGCTGGTCCTGACCACCTCGGTCGTGGTCGTCACCCTCGTCGTGCAGGGCTTCAGTCTGGCCCCGGTGGTCCGCCGCTCCGGCATCGCCCTCGAACCCGACCACACCGAGCGCGAGGAGGCCGCGGCCCGCTGCCGCCTCGCCGACGCAGGCATCCGCCGCCTGGAGGAACTCTCCGAGCTGCAGGCCGTCCCCGAGGTCGTTCTCGACCGCCTCCGCCGCGGGCTCACCGCCCGTCTCGACGACGCCCGCGACCGCCTCACCGACCACACCGGCCAAAACGCCCCCGTCGAATCCGCCGACCTGCTCTACCGCCAGCTGCGCCGCGACGTCATCGCCTTCGAGGCAGTGGAACTGCAGCGCCTGTACGACGAACACGCCATCAGCGACACGACGCGCAGGAGGCTGCAGCGGTCGTTGGACCTGGAGGAAGCCCGTCTGACGGACATCTGAGCCACGACAGCCGCGCGATCGACCAGGGCACCGATGTCGTCATCCATGCGCCATGACGCTGGGTATCCGGTCCCGATCGTCGAGCCCCCTCCCCTCGGACGGCCCAAACAACCGCTAATCGCCACAGAACCTCCCTTCCTGGGCGCCGCTTCGGCCAAGCAGCGAGTCTTAACGGAAGCTTGACGCCGTCACCCCCCTCATCCGTGGGCCCGTGCGTCACTCTCCGCTTACGCTGGTGCCGCCGTCCGCGTGATGGCCGGAATCCACACGCTGAGCCGCACCTCAGGAGCACGCCGATGGCCACGACCGAGCACCCGCCTCCCAGTCGCCTGCGCGCCTGGATGCTGGAGGGCCTGTCCGACATGGGCAAGGGCATCCAGCAGGCGCCGCACGCTCAGCCGGAGCCCGCGCACAAGGGGCAGCGCTGGTACCGGGTGATGTGCCTGACCGGCGTCGACTACTTCTCGACCCTCGGCTACCAGCCCGGCATCGCGGCGCTGGCCGCCGGCCTCCTGTCGCCGGTGGCGACCATCGTCCTCGTGATCGTGACGCTCGCCGGTGCGCTGCCGGTCTACCGCCGGGTGGCCGAGGAGAGCCCGCGCGGCGAAGGCTCGATCGCGATGCTGGAGCGGCTGCTGTCGTTCTGGAAGGGCAAGCTGTTCGTCCTGACCCTGCTCGGTTTCGCCGCCACCGACTTCCTGATCACCATCACCCTGTCGGCGGCGGACGCCTCGACCCACCTCGTCGAGAACCCCCACCTCACCAGCGCCCTGCACGGGCAGCAGATGCTGATCACGCTCATCCTGGTCGCCCTGCTCGGCGCGGTGTTCCTCAAGGGCTTCCTGGAGGCGATCGGCGTCGCGGTCGCGCTGGTGGTGGTCTACCTCGGTCTCAACGTCGTCGTCGTGGCCGTGGGCATGTACCACGTGATCACCGCGGGCCATCTCGTCACCGACTGGGCCGGTGCCCTGACCACGGAACACGGCAACATCTTCGCCATGATCGGCGTCTCCCTGCTGGTCTTCCCCAAGCTGGCACTCGGCCTCTCCGGCTTCGAGACCGGCGTCGCGGTCATGCCGCACGTCCAGGGCGACCCGGGCGACACCGAGGAGAACCCGCAGGGCCGCATCCGCGACACGAAGAAGCTCCTCACGGCCGCCGCTCTGATCATGAGCGTGTTCCTGATCGCGACGAGCTTCATCACCACCGTGCTGATCCCGGAGAAGGAGTTCAAGTCCGGCGGCCAGGCCAACGGACGCGCCCTCGCCTACCTCTCGCACGAGTATCTGGGCAACGCCTTCGGCACGGTCTACGACATCTCGACCATCGCCATCCTGTGGTTCGCCGGCGCCTCCGCCATGGCCGGTCTGCTCAACCTGATGCCCCGCTATCTGCCCCGCTACGGCATGGCACCGCACTGGGCCCGCGCCGTGCGCCCGATGGTGATCGTCTTCACCCTGATCGGCTTCCTGGTCACCTGGATCTTCAACGCCGACGTCGACGCCCAGGGCGGCGCGTATGCCACCGGCGTGCTGGTCCTGATGTCCTCGGCCGCGATCGCGGTGACCATCGCCGCCCGCCGTGCCCAGCAGCGGGGCTGGACCATCGGCTTCGGAGTCGTCTCGGCGGTCCTCCTCTACGTCACCGTCGCCAACGTCATCGAGCGCCCGGACGGCGTCAAGATCGGCGCCTGCTTCATCGCGGGCATCATCCTGGTCTCCCTGCTCTCCCGGCTGGCCCGCGCCTTCGAGCTCCGGGTGACGAGCGTGACGCTGGACGATATGGCGGAACGTTTCATCCGGGACATGGCCAGCCGCAAGATCCGCTTCATCGCCAACGAGCCGGACCAGCGGGACAAGGCCGAGTACCGCGACAAGATCGAGCAGATCCAGAACGACAACGACATCCCCGGCGAGGACTTCGTCTTCGTGGAGGTCACGGTCGTCGACCCCTCCGAGTTCGAAGCGGGCCTGACGGTGCGCGGCGAGGTCCTGCACGACCGCTACCGGGTGCTGACCCTGGAGTCCTCCTCCATCCCGAACGCACTGGCCGCCCTGCTCCTGCACGTCCGCGACACCACCCAGTGCACCCCGCACATCTACTTCGAGTGGACCGAGGGCAGCCCCTTCGCCAACTTCCTGCGCTTCTTCCTCTTCGGCCAGGGCGAGGTCGCCCCGGTCACCCGAGAGGTCCTGCGCGAAGCAGAACCGGACCGCATCCGCAGGCCGCGGGTCCACACGGGCTGAGCCCCTGGCTCCGCCGCGGCACAGGCGCCCTGAAGGACGCCCGAGCAGCTCCTACGGCCGGGATCTCCGCACGACCGCGCCACGAAGGCGCCCTGAAGGGGCGCGGGGAGCTGCGCGACCAGCCACGACGGCGCGGCAGACGGTAAACAGAAGATCGGGGCACCCCGCGGCGGAGCCGCACACCGACGTCGATCTGCGGGGTGCCGTGCGTGATCACCGCGTCGGTGAAGTCGAGCGTCACCTCGCCCCCCGCCACGCGAAAGCGCCGCGTTGCTCGATGCGGTCGACGTCCTTGCCGGCGGCCTCCGCGGCCGATCCCGGCAGGTGCACCGTCAGAACGGCGAGTTCGCGCGTGCGGGCGGCCAAGGCCGCCGCCACCCGCACATCCAGCTCCTCCCGGTCAGCCGACCGTCCCCGGCCACGACACGCAGCACCCCCACGACCCGGTCCCGGCCCGCATGCCCCACGTCCACCAGGGCCCGTTCCCGGCCCTATCGTGACCGCATGCAGAGCTACACCATCGGCCAGGCCGCACGACTGCTCGGCGTGAGTCCGGACACCGCACGCCGCTGGGCCGACGCCGGCCGGGTGGCGACCCACCGCGACGAGGGTGGCCGACGCCTCATCGACGGCCGGGACCTGGCCGCCTTCTCCGTGGAACTCGCCAAGGCGGGCGGCGCCGAGGAGGAGACCTCCTACACCTCGGTCCGCAACGCCTTCCCCGGCATCGTCACCGCGATCAAGCTCGGCGACGTGGCGGCCCAGGTCGAGATCCAGGCCGGCCCGCACCGTCTGGTCTCACTGCTGACCCGCGAGGCCGTGGAGGAGCTCGGCCTCGAGGTCGGCATGGAGGCCACCGCGCGCGTGAAGTCGACCAATGTGCACATCGACCGCACCTGATCCTGGAACAACTCCCCTACGGCGAGCCCCGGCGCATGCGAACCCGCACCCGGGCGCCACGGTCCGGGCAACGGCCAAGGCGACGCAAACACGAGCGTACCCGGCATAACACCCCGCTGGGGCTACGGTGGGCCCGGGCACAAAGCCCCCAATCCCCCACCCCCTGCGAGGCGTTCCCCATGAGCCCCATGAGCCTGAGCATCCGCAACCAGCTCCCCGGCACGGTCACCGCCCTCACCCCCGGCGAGGTCATGGCCACCGTCAAGGTCCGCCTCACCGGCGGCCAGGAGATCACCGCCGCGATCACCCTCGAGTCCGCCGAGGAACTCGGCCTCGCCGCGGGCACCGCCGTACGCGCTCTGGTGAAGTCGACCGAGGTCTCCCTGGCCACCGCCCCGGTCGAGGGCCTGTCCATCCGCAACCAGCTGCCGGGCACGGTCACCGCGGTGGCCACCGGCGGTGCGATGGCATCCGTGAAGGTCGCCGTCGACGGCGGCGAACTGACCTCCGCGATCACCAAGGACGCCGTCACGGACCTCGCCCTGACCACCGGCACACCCGTCGTGGCCCTGATCAAGTCGACGGAGATCTCACTGGCGACGGCGTAACGGGAAAGGGCCCCGCCGAAGCGGGGCCCCCTCACGACCACTACGTCAGTCGTCGTACGCATCCAGCGGCGGGCACGAGCACACCAGGTTCCGGTCGCCGAAGGCCTGGTCGATCCGGCGCACCGGCGGCCAGTACTTGTCGGCGGCCGACACCCCGGCAGGGAAGACGGCCTCCTCACGCGAGTACGCGTGCTCCCACTCCCCACCGAGCGCGGCGGCGGTGTGCGGCGCACCCCGGAGCGGGTTGTCCTCGGCCGGCCACTCGCCCGCCCCGACCTTCTCGATCTCCGCACGGATGGCGATCATCGCCTCGCAGAACCGGTCCAGCTCGATCAGGTCCTCGGACTCGGTCGGCTCGATCATCAGCGTGCCGGCCACCGGGAACGACATCGTCGGCGCGTGGAAGCCGTAGTCGATGAGCCGCTTGGCGACGTCGTCGACGCTCACGCCGGTCGCCTTGGTCAGCGGCCGCAGATCGATGATGCACTCGTGCGCGACCAGCCCGCCCGGGCCGGTGTAGAGCACGGGGTAGTGCGGCTCCAGCCGCTTGGCGATGTAGTTGGCGCTCAGCACGGCCACCTGCGTGGCCCGCTTCAGCCCCTCGCCGCCCATGAGCCGGACGTACGCCCACGAGATCGGCAGGATGCCCGCGGAACCCCAGGGGGCCGCGGAGATCGGCCCGACACCCGTCGCCGGACCTGCGGCCGGCTGCATCGGGTGGTTCGGCAGATACGGCGCCAGGTGCGCCCGCACACCGACCGGCCCGACGCCCGGCCCGCCGCCGCCGTGCGGGATGCAGAAGGTCTTGTGCAGGTTGAGGTGCGAGACGTCACCGCCGAAGTGCCCCGGCTTGGCAAGCCCCACAAGGGCGTTGAGGTTGGCACCGTCGACGTACACCTGCCCGCCGGCCTCGTGCACCTGCGCGCAGATGTCGGCGACGTGCTCCTCGAAGACACCGTGCGTGGAGGGGTACGTGATCATCAGGACCGCCAGCTCGTCGCGGTACTGCTCGATCTTCGCCCGCAGGTCCTCGACGTCGATCTCGCCGTCCTCGGCGGTCTTCACGACGACGACCTTCATCCCGGCCATCACGGCGCTGGCGGCGTTCGTACCGTGCGCGGACGACGGAATCAGACACACGGTCCGCTGCTCGTCCCCGTTGGCCCGGTGATAGCCGCGTACCGCGAGCAGTCCGGCCAGCTCGCCCTGCGATCCGGCGTTGGGCTGCAGGGACACCTTGTCGTACCCGGTGACCTCGGCGAGCCGCTCCTCCAGCTCACGGATGAGCGTGAGATAGCCCTGCGCCTGCTCGGCCGGCGCGAAGGGGTGCAGCTGCCCGAACTCGGGCCAGGTGACCGGCTCCATCTCGGTGGTCGCGTTGAGCTTCATGGTGCAGGAGCCCAGCGGGATCATGCCCCGGTCGAGCGCGTAGTCACGGTCGGCAAGCCTGCGCAGGTAGCGCAGCATCGCGGTCTCGGAGCGGTGCTCCTGGAAGACCGGGTGGGTGAGGTAGTCGTCGGTGCGCAGCAGTCCTGCGGGCAGACGGTCCTCGGTCGCCGCGTCCAGCGCCTCGATGTCGCCCTCGAGCCCGAAAGCGGCCCACACGGCGCCGAGTTGGGCCCGCGCGGTGGTCTCGTCACAGGCGATCGACAGGTGGTCGGCGTCGACCAGGTGAAGGTTGACTCCGTTCTCCCGCGCGGCGGCCACCACCTCGGTGGCGCGGCCCGGCACCCGCACGGTGAGCGTGTCGAAGTAGGAGCCGTGCACGACCTCGACACCACCGGCCTGAAGCCCCGCGGCAAGGATCGTGGCGTACCGGTGGGTGCGCCGCGCGATCGCCTTGAGCCCCTCCGGCCCGTGGTAGACGGCGTACATCCCCGCCATGACGGCGAGCAGCACCTGGGCCGTGCAGATGTTGCTGGTGGCCTTCTCCCGCCGGATGTGCTGCTCACGCGTCTGCAGCGCGAGCCGGTAGGCCTTGTGCCCGTCCGCATCCACGGAGACGCCCACCAGCCGTCCGGGCAGGCTGCGCGCGAACTTCTCGTGCACCGCCATGTAGCCCGCGTGCGGCCCGCCGAAGCCCATCGGGACACCGAAGCGCTGCGTGGTACCGACCGCGATGTCCGCGCCGAGCTCCCCGGGCGACTTCAGCAGCGTCAGCGCCAGCAGATCGGCGGCGACGGTGACGAGCGCACCGAGTTCGTGCGCCTGGTCGATGACCGGCTTGAGATCGCGTACGGCACCGGAGGCGCCGGGGTACTGGACGAGCACGCCATTGATCTCACGCCCGGCGACCTCGGCGGGAATGCCGTCGCTGAGGTCGGCGACCACGATCTCCACACCGGTCGGCTCGGCACGCGTCTCGATCACGGCAATGGTCTGCGGCAGCACGTCCGCGTCGATCAGGAACAGGCCCTTCTTGTTCCTCCCCATGCGCCGGGACAGCGCCATCGCCTCGGCGGCGGCCGTCCCCTCGTCGAGCAGCGAGGCACCGGAGGTGGGCAGCCCGGTCAGGTCGGCGACCATGGTCTGGAAATTGAGCAGGGCCTCGAGCCGCCCCTGGGAGATCTCGGGCTGGTAGGGCGTGTAGGCCGTGTACCAGGCGGGATTCTCCATCACATTGCGCAGGATGACGGGAGGGGTGAAGGTCCCGTAGTACCCGAGCCCGATCATGGAGTCGAGCACCTGGTTCCGGTCGGCGAGCGACCGCAGCTCGGCCAGCACCTCCGCCTCGGTACGCGCACCCGGCAGCTCCAGGGCATCCGAGTTCTTGATCACATCGGGCACCGCGGCGGCGGTCAGCTCGTCCAGCGAGCCGTATCCGACGTGCGCGAGCATCTTGGCCCGCGCCTCATGATCAGGCCCTATATGGCGCTGCTCGAACGGGATTCCCTGTTCGAGCTCGGAGAGCGGAATGCGATGGGCGGTCATTGCGGAGGCCTCCTGGTCTGACACGACCTTCGAGGGGCACCACGGCACGGGTACCCGGACGGCCTCCCCCTCTGTCATCTCAACCTGAGAGCTTCACCGGAACCCCCGAGGGCGCCCGGCTTTCACCGTCGGTGAGAGCGGAAGCCATCGACACCCGCCCTGCTTTCCAGAGTGACCTCGTCCGCGCGGTACGTGGGCCTGAGAGATTCCGGGGAGGATTTGCTCCTTCGGCGCCTCCGATGATGTCTGGAGGACTCTCCCGCACGGGGTCAGCAGCCGCTGTCAGCCTACCAGCGAGCACACCATCCGATCCTTCGAGTGGCCGTCATCACCAATCTGCTCTTTTGTAGTGCTTACGGATGAGTTGCGACCAAGTGGAGGGCCCGTGCAGACCGACATCGATCCGCGCAACCTGATCGGCCGCAAGGCGTTCGACCGCAACGGCACCAAGCTCGGCACGATCGACGAGGTCTACCTCGACGACGCGACCGGCGTGCCGGAGTGGGCGGCCATACGCACCGGTCTGTTCTCCCGGGACGCCTTCGTCCCCCTGGAGCCCAGCGAACTGATCGAGGGCACCCTCCACGTCCCCTTCGACCGGTCCCTCATCAAGGACGCCCCCGACTTCGGCGTCGGCCGCCACCTCTCCCCCGAACAGGAGCTCCAGCTCTACCACCACTACGGCCTGGACATCCCCGCCCCTTCCCCCTTCCCGGACCACGACTTCGGCAAGCTCGCCGGCACGGAGGACGCGGACGCCTAGCCCACCCCTCCCGGCCCCCGCGCGGATCAGCACCCTCCCCGGTCAGGCGCCGACCCCGTGCACGGAGGCCCCGGGTCTCTGCGCCACCAACGGCAACGGGTCCGCCGGCTCCAGGTCCGGGTCATCCGTGCGAAACGTCCGCACGCGCCCCGGCTCCGAATCCGGCGTCTCGAACCGCACGGTCACCCGCCCGAGCCCGCTTCCCTGCACCCACCCGTGCCCGAACTCGACATGTCGCACATCGTGCCCGGCGGGCCACCGCCGCTCCACAGTCGCCTTCTGCTCCTCGGCGGGCTCCTCGTCCGCCTCGTCCGCCAAATGTTCCGCGCCGTCCCCCGCGGCCTGCGCGAACAGATCCTCCTGCGTGTAGTCGGCCAGCCCGCTCACCCCGACCCCCAGCAATCGCACACCCCCCGTCGTGTCCACCGAATCCAGCAGCCGGGCGGCGGCCTCGCGCACCACCCCCGGATCGTCCGTGGGCCCGCGCAACGTCTCGGAACGCGTCAGCGTCGAGAAGTCGTAGCGCCGTACCTTCAGCACGATGGTCCGCCCCGAAAGACCCGCACCTCGCAGCCGCCGAACACACCGGTCGGCCAGCCGCTGCACCTCCAGCCCCACCCTCACCCGGTCGTGGATGTCCACGTCGTACGTGTCCTCGACCGATACCGACTTGGCCTCCCGCTCGGCCACCACGGGCCGGTCGTCGTGCGCCAGCGCCATGGCGTACAACGCATGCCCATGGGCCTTGCCCAGCAGCCGGACGAGCTCGTCCTCACCGGCCTCGGCGATCTCGTCGACCGTGGTGATGCCGGCCCGCCGCAGATGGTCCCCCGTGGCCGGCCCCACGCCTGGCAGCATCCGCACCGACATCGGTCCGAGCTTGGCCCGCTCGGTCCCGGGCTCGACCAGCACCAGCCCGTTCGGCTTGGCCTCCTCGGAGGCGATCTTCGCGAGCATCTTGCAGGCGGCAAGGCCCACTGACCCGGTGAGCCCCGTGTCCGCCCGTATGTCAGCGCGCAGCTTCTCCCCCACCAGCCGCGCCGACGCCGCGTCCCAGGCCGCCTCCCCGGCCTCCAGGTCCACGAAGGCCTCATCCAGGCTCAGAGGCTCCACCAGCGGCGACAGCGAGTGCAGCAGCCCCATGACCTGCTCGCTGATCGACCGGTAGAACCCGAAGCGCGGCACCAGATACGCGGCGTTCGGTGCCAGCCGCCGCGCCTGTGCCATCGGCATCGCCGACCGCACCCCGAAGACCCGCGCCTCGTACGAAGCGGTGGCGACCACCCCGCGCGGCCCGAGCCCACCCACGATCACGGCCTTCCCGCGCAGACTCGGCTTGGATGCCTGCTCCGCCGAGGCGTAGAAGGCATCCATGTCGAGATGCAGGATCGTGGGCGCGTTTCTCACATCTCCGATGCTGCCCTACGCCACTGACAATGCCGCCCTACGACCGCCGAAGGGCTCGGCAGAAGCCGCAGAGAACGCGGTCAGACCGCCCGGTTCCGCCGTCGTGCCAGCTCGTCCGCCGGGTTGTGCCCGACCAGGGTCTCACCGGTGTCGATCCGCTCGCCGTGCAGCTGCGAGAGCGCACTGTCGACGTCCCGCCACACCACACCGACGGCGATGCCGAAGATGCCCTGGCCGCCCTGGAGCAGCGCATGGACCTCGTCGGGCGAGGTGCACTCGTAGACCGTGGCGCCGTCGCTCATCAGCGTCATGCGCTCCAGGTCCCGGAAGCCCCGCTCCCGCAGGTGCACCACCGCGGTACGGATGTTCTGCAGCGACACCCCGGTGTCCAGGAACCGCTTGACGATCTTCAGGACGACGACGTCCCGGAAGCTGTACAGCCGCTGCGTGCCCGAGCCGTAGGCGGGCCGCACGCTCGGCTCGACGAGCCCGGTACGGGCCCAGTAGTCCAGTTGCCGGTAGGTGATGCCGGCGGCCGCGCAGGCCGTCGGACCGCGATAGCCGATCTGCTCGGACGCCATGGACGCCGCCCCTCCGCTGCTCGGCACGGCCGCCGGTCGCTGCGGAGCGTGATCGGCCGCGCTGCCGGTATGGGGGTCCCCCCACCTCGAACGAAGTTGAGAGCTTGGGGGAGGGTACGGACCGCTCTCCCCGAGACTGCGTCCGGGGCCACCCCCAGCCGTACCGTCGCCGCTGCTTCTCACGCCGACCTCCGTCCTTGACCTGCCATCTCGACGGTAGGCAGTCACCAGGGGTGCGTCAACGATCGCCACACTCGGCACGCCGAGTGATAATCACCCTAAGAGTGGTTTCCCGCACCCCACCGCGGGGAAAGGCTAGCCGAATGCGCTCGGAGGGGGCCGCAGGACGCTCTCACTCGCCGTTGGCACTTGCCGGCGTTCGAGACTCACTGGCTGCTTGTCCCGAAGTCCTCCGGCGAGATCTGGTCGAGGAACTCGCGGAACTTCTCCACCTCGTCCTCCTGCTCATCCGGAATCGCGATGCCTGCGTCGTCGAGCACACCGTCGCTGCCGTAGATCGGCGTTCCGGTGCGCAGGGCCAGCGCTATGGCGTCGGACGGACGGGCACTGACTTCGACCCCGCTGGCGAAGACCAGCTCCGCGTAGAAGACGCCCTCCCGCAGATCCGTGATGCGCACTTCGGTCAGCTCCTGACCGACGGCCTCCAGCACGTCCTTGAACAGGTCGTGGGTCAGCGGTCGTGCGGGGGCCATGCCCTGCTGGGCGAAGGCAATGGCGGTCGCCTCCCCCGGCCCGATCCAGATGGGGAGGTAACGGTCGCCTCCCACTTCACGCAGGAGCACGATCGGTTGGTTGGAGGGCATTTCGACCCGGACACCTACGACATCGAGCTCGTTCACACAGCAACCCTAGGACCTGCCCGGGACGTTTGGGTAGTCGAGCCGAGAACGGGAGGCCGATCCGGCCTCCGCGAACGCGCCGGACTCAGGGCAGTCGCACACCGAGCGCGATCTGCACAAGGGCGGCGTGCAGCTTCACCGTGAGCGCCGCCAGCTCCTTCGTACGCGCCTCGGCATGCGCCCTGGTCTGCGGATTGCGGTGGCGTTTCAGCGGGGCAACCACCTGCTCCACCAGCCCCGCCTCACGCTCGGCGGCGGCTTTCATGGCCCTGAGGTGCCGCGGTTCGATGCCGAACTGCCCGAGCTCCACGACGAGCGATGCCACGGTCACCGTCTCCGCGTCGTACGCCCCGTCCGGCAGCGGCGCCACCAGGCCGTACGATTCCCACTCCTCGAGTTCCCGCTCGCCGATCCCGGCGGCCGCGAGCAGCTCGGCCCGCCCGATCCGAGCCGCTGTGGGCCCCTCGGGCGCCTCGAGGAGGGACTCGCCGTCCCGCTGGCGTCCCACGACGGGCAGCGGGGCCGCCTCACCGCGCTCCACGGCGTCCAGATGCTCCCGGATCACCTTGAGGGGCAGATAGTGGTCCCGCTGCATCCTCAGCACATGGCTGAGGCGCTCGACGTCGTCCGCGCTGAACTTGCGATACCCCGACGGGGTGCGCTGCGGCTCGATGAGCCCCTCCGACTCCAGGAAACGGATCTTGGAGATGGTGACTTCGGGGAACTCGTCGCGCAGCACGTTCAGCACCGTGCCGATGCTCATCAGACCGCTGTCCGTGCCGGCGGTGCCGTGCCCGGCACCGCCGCTCGGTGTTCGAAGCATGGACATTCCCTTGGGGTGCCCCGGAGGGGGTCTGGGGGAAGGGTCAGTAGCCCCGCTGGCTTGCGTAGAAGACCAGCCGGTACTTTCCGATCTGCACCTCGTCACCGTTGTTCAGAGCGACCTGGTCGATCCGCTCGCGGTTGACGTATGTGCCGTTCAGACTGCCCACGTCGGCCACCGTGAACGAGCCGTCCGCACCACGGCGGAACTCCACGTGCCGGCGCGAGACCGTCACGTCGTCCAGGAAGATGTCGCTCTGCGGATGACGCCCGGCCGTGGTCAGGTCGCCGTCCAGCAGGAAGCGGCTGCCCGAGTTCGGACCGCGGCGCACGACCAGAAGCGCGGAGCCGAGCGGCAGCGCGTCGACGGCCGCCTGCGCCTCGGGAGAGAGCGCCGGCATCTGCGTCTGACCGGTGACCTCGGCGTCGTAGGCCTCGATGCCGGAAATCGAGATCGTCGACGTCGTCTCGGACGGCCGCTCGGCCGCGCCGCCGGCCCGCAGCGGGGCGCCACAGTTGGAGCAGAAGCGGCTGTTCTCCGCGTTGCGGTTACCGCACCTCGTACACACCAGGGCCGACATAGGGGAAAACCCTCCACCCGTACTTGAGGTTGACGGTTGCCCGAAACCTATGCCGCCGGACTGCGCAGGGTCAACAGACGGCGCGCCCTGACCTCCGGGAATGTCACCACCCGGCCCAGGGACCTGGTCCCGGAACAGTGGGCGCTGGCCCTCTGCATCGGGCTGTGCGCGATGCCGAGCGGTCGCGTTGTCGCTACCCTCTCGCGCGCTCTTGCCGAACAACTTCGCAAACAACTTCACGGGCGATTCCCCTTGACCGAAACAGACCCGCCCGTGGGGCAGGACGAACCCTGATTGCATACACCGGCCGACCCGGACATCCTCACAACGTCCGTATCCACCAGACAGTTTCCACCACGCACCACCATTCGGTGCGCCGACCCCCCGCAACCTCATGCCCCCGCCGGACGTCGGCCATGCACCGCCTGTTCACTGGGAGGACGACCGAGCGTAGTCAGGCCGCTTCGCAGCTCGCAAGGCGTCCACAATGATCTTGTTCGACCGCTCGACGGCAACGGTGGCCTGCTCCTTCTCAAGAGTCTGCACCACGCCTCCAGGGATGTTGAGCGCCGGTTCGAGGTCCGCCGGCTTGCCGATGACCTTGAAACGATAGGGAGCGTTGATCTTGTTCCCGTCGACGCTCACGCTCTTGCCCGAGTCGGTGAGGTAGGTATTGGCGACGACACGTACGTCGTTCACCTGGATCGCCTCGGCCCCGGCCGCACGCAGCTCCTGGATCGCGTCGAGCAGCATGTCCGCCTGGACCGTCCCCTTCGTGTCCTCGATGGTCATCGTGATGCCGGGCCCCTGTGCGGCCACCGTGCCCGCCAGGATGCCGAGTTGCTTCTCCTTCTCGACGGTCTGCTTGCGGGCCTCCTCGGCCTGGTTGGAGCTGTTCTCCAGCTCGTCGCGCTGCTTCTCCAGTCCCTGCTTCTCGTCCTCAAGACGCTGGGTACGGGCGTCGAGTTCATCCAGGATGCGAACGAGATCTTCCTGACGCGCGCCGCGCAGGGCGCTGTCGCTGTTGCTGTTCGATGCCACCTGGACGGCCAGGCCGAAGCCGAGGCCGAACAGCAGGACGGCGACGATGAGTTGGGCGCGGGTCAGGCGCGGCGGCCACAGGCCCTGCACCAGCCGCTGCCGCCCGGTGAGAGAGGGCTGCTTCTCCTCAGAGGGCTGCTTCTCCTCGGGAGCTGCCGCCGTCACGTCGGGCTCCGGCGCGGGAACCTCCTCCGGAAGTTCCTTGCGCAGCCTGTTCTCCGGCGTCTCTTCGTTGTCGCTCATCGGCCTCACGCCCGGAACACGTGCCGGCGGATCGCCGCGGCGTTCGAGAAGATGCGGATCCCGAGGACCACGACGACACCGGTGGACAGCTGGGCGCCCACACCCAACTTGTCACCCAGGAACACGATCAACGCGGCAACGACCACATTGGACAGGAACGACACCACGAAGACCTTGTCGTCGAAGATCCCGTCGAGCATGGCCCGAAGTCCACCGAAGACGGCGTCGAGCGCCGCGACGACGGCGATCGGCAGGTAAGGCTCGACGACCGCCGGAACCTCAGGCCGGACCAACAGGCCGGCCACGACTCCCACTACGAGGCCCAGTACGGCGATCACGATGTGCCCTTCTCAGTCTTCTCGGTTGTCGGCTGTGCTGTACGTACGATCACACTCGGTGCGGCAGGCAGCCGGAGGTCGCCTTCCACGGAGATGCTGGTCCGGATGCCGTAGGTCTCCTGCAGGGCGTGCAGATACAGCCCGTCGGCGCTGTTCTGGAACCTGCTGCTCAGCTGCTTGCCGTTCCCCACGGCCAGCACCGTATAAGGGGGAACCAGCGGCTTGTTGTCGACCAGTATCGCGTCCCCGGCGGCCCTGATCGCCGAAAGCGCCGTCAGTCGCTGCCCATTGATCGAAACGGCCTCGGCCCCCGACTCCCACAGCCCGTTGACCACACGCTGCATGTCGCGGTCCCGCACTCGACCGGTGTCGGAGAAGTCCGAGGTCTCGCGCGGATTGCCGTTGCCACCGCTGGTTGCTTCCTTGGCGTCGTTCACGACCAGTTTCACGCCGGGGCCGTGCACTTCGACGGCGCCCGACAAAATCCCCACCAGCTCCGACTGATCTCCACTGCCGCTCTTCTTGAGAGCCTCCCGCTGGCGCGCGCTCACCTCGTCGCGCAGCTTGTCGACGGAGCCTTCCAGCTTGTCCGCCGTCGTGGTCTCCCGGTCGATGCGATTGATCAGTTCCTCGCGCTCCTTGGCGACGACGGGAGCCGCCACCCGAGCCTGTGCCGCTCCTACGGTCACGACGAGGGCCGCGAGCACCAGCCCGGCGGCCAGGCCGAGCCTGGCCCGAAGGGTCTTCGGCAGAGCGCCGTCGCCCGCGGCCTTCTTCCTGGCGGCCGCCTCGGCGTAGCCGTCGTCCAGGCTGTGGTCCATGACGTTGGTGAGCAGCGACATGGAAGCGTCCGGACGCGAGGGTCGCGTGGGTGTGCTCCGAACGGGGGGCTGCTGCGGCATGCCGCACATCGTCGCATGTCGCGACCACTACCTCCGAATGGCCCCACCGGCGTGCCGGACGGGCCCCCTTGGGGACACCTGTCCGGCACGCGCGTGTGCTGCGTTTTTCAGCGGCCGGCGCTGTCCACGACCGCCGACCATTCGTCGAGCAGGGCCTGGGCTGAGGCGTCGTCCGGCCCCTCCGCCCACAGGTGGGTGACCGCCTCGGCCGGGTCGGGCAGCACCATCACCCAGCGCCCGTCCGTCTCCACCACCCGCACACCGTCGGTGGTGTCCACGAAGCGGTCTCCGGCCGCCTCGACCACACGCCGCATCACAAGTCCCTTGACGGCCCAGGGAGTCGCAAGATCCCGCTTGAGGACGTGTGCCCGCGGAATCCGGGCGTCGATCTGGCTGAGGGTGAGCTGCGTCCGCGCCACCAGCCCGATCAACCGTACGAAGGCCGCCGTACCGTCGAAGACGCTGCTGAACTCCGGGACGATGAAGCCGCCCTTGCCGTCACCGCCGAAGATGGTCGAGTCGTCGCCTCCGACCCTGGTCAGGTCGTCGGGCGAGGTCGTCGTCCACTCCACCTGCGTCCCGTGGTACGCCGCGACCTGCTCGGCGATCCTCGTCGTGGTCACCGGCAGCGCCACTCGCCCACTGCGCCGCTCCGCCGCCACCAGATCCAGCATGACGAGCAGCGCCCGGTCGTCCTCGACGATCCGCCCCTTCTCGTCGACCAGCGACAACCGCTCGCCCACCGGGTCGAACCGCACCCCGAAAGCGGCCCGCGACGACGCCACGATCTCACCGAGCCGCACCAGCCCCGACCGCCGCACATCGGCGGACTCCGTGGGCCGCGACTCGTCGAGCCCGGGATTGATGGTCAGCGAGTCCACACCGAGCTTGCCCAGCAAGCTGGGCAGGACAAGCCCGGCGCTGCCGTTCGACGCGTCGACGACGACCTTGAGCCCGGACTCGCTGATCCCGGTCGTGTCGACATTGCGCAACAGCGAGCCGGTGTACGAGTCGAAGACGCTGGCAGGGAAGTGCAGATCTCCGATCTCCCCGGGGAACGCGCGCCGGTACTCCTGCCGCGCGAACACCCGGTCCAGCTTTCGCTGGCTGCCCTGCGAGAGATCGGCGCCGTTCCCGTCGAAGAACATGATGTCCACGGAGTCCGGCACCCCGGGCGTGGTGCGGATCATGATCCCGCCGGCGCTGCCCCGCGCCGTCTGCTGCCGGGCGACGGGCAGCGGTACGTTCTCCAGGTCCCGTACGTCGATGGCACTGGCCTGCAGGGCGGAGATGACCGCCCGCTTCAGCGCACGGGCACCACGGGAGTGGTCGCGGGCGGTGGTGACAGTGGAGCCCTTCTTCAGGGTCGTCGCATAGGCGCCGGCCAGACGCACCGCGAGCTCGGGCGTGATCTCCACGTTCAGGATGCCGGACACCCCGCGAGCACCGAACAGATGCGCCTGCCCCCTGGACTCCCAGATGACCGAGGTGTTGACGAAGGCGCCGGCCTCGATGGTCTTGAACGGGTAGACCCGCACATTGCCCTGAACGATCGATTCTTCACCGATGAGGCACTCATCGCCGATGACCGCGCCGTCCTCGATTCGAGCGGCCCGCATGATGTCGGTGTTCTTTCCGACGACGCAGCCACGCAGATTGCTGTGCTGCCCCACGTACACGTTGTCGTGCACAACGGCCTTGTGCAGAAACGCACCGCTCTTCACCACGACGTTCGAGCCGACGACGGTGTGCTCACGAATTTCGGCGCCGGATTCGACCTTGGCGTAGTCGCCGATGTAGAGCGGGCCGCGCAGCACGGCATCGGGATGCACCTCGGCACCCTCGGCCACCCACACCCCCGGGGACATCTCGAAGCCGTCGATCTCGACGTCGACCCTGCCCTCGAGAACGTCGGCCTGCGCCTTCACGTAGCTCTCGTGCGTACCGACGTCCTCCCAGTAGCCTTCCGCGACATAGCCGTAGATCGGCTTGCCTTCCTTCATCAGCTGCGGGAAGACGTCTCCGGACCAGTCCACGGGCACATCGGGCTCGACATAGTCGAAGACTTCGGGCTCCATCACATAGATGCCCGTGTTCACCGTGTCGGAGAAGACCTGGCCCCAGGTGGGCTTCTCGAGGAAGCGCTCGACCTTTCCCTCTTCGTCGACGATCGTGATGCCGAATTCCAGCGGGTTCGGCACACGCGTCAGGCAGACGGTGACGAGCGCACCCTTTTCCTTGTGGAAATTGATCAGCTCGGTGAGGTCGAAGTCGGTCAGGGCATCACCGGAGATGACGAGGAAGGCATCGTCCTTCAACGCCTCTTCGGCGTTCTTGACGCTTCCTGCGGTACCGAGTGGCTTCTCCTCGTTGGCATAGGAGAGCTCCATTCCGAGCTCTTCGCCGTCACCGAAGTAGTTCTTGACCAATGAGGCCAGGAACTGGACAGTTACGACGGTCTCGTTCAGCCCATGCCTTTTGAGCAGCCGTAGCACATGCTCCATGATCGGGCGGTTGGCCACGGGCAGGAGCGGCTTGGGCATGCTTGAGGTCATGGGGCGAAGGCGTGTGCCTTCACCTCCGGCCATCACGACGGCCTTCATGTCGGAAGCGTCCTCCTCAAAAAGACGACGGTCTAGCCGACTTCACCCGCCCAGATTGTCCCGCACTTTTCCGCCGAGGGCCATCCAGGCACTACGGCCGCAGCAATCGGCGAGTTCAATCGGCCATGGCGTCCGCGCGGACGAGGCGGCGGACTTGTACCACGTAGAGGACTCCTGCCCACCAGTAGAGCGTTGTACCCCATCCAGCGAACGCCCATCCGAAAATAGCAGCGAGTGACGAGATCCATCCAGTTCCGTCACTGAGCAGGAGCAAGGGGAAGGCGTACATCAGGTTGAAGGTGGCCGCCTTCCCCAGGAAGTTCACCTGCGGCGGCGGATAGCCGTGCCGCCGGAGGATGCCCACCATCACCAGCAGGACGAGCTCGCGCGCAAGAAGTACAGCGGTCAACCAGAACGGCAGAATCTCGCGCCAGGTGAGTCCGACCAACGTCGAGAGAATGTAGAGCCGGTCGGCGGCGGGGTCGAGCAGCCGGCCGAGGCTGCTGATCTGGTTCCAACGCCGCGCGAGCTTGCCGTCCAGGTAGTCACTGACTCCGCTCAGAGCCAGCACCAGCAGCGCCCACGTGTCACTCTTGGGGCCCCCGAACTCAGGCCTGAGGATCAGCCACAGAAAGACCGGCACGCCGACGAGACGCGCCATGCTGAGGATGTTGGGGATGGTGAGGACCCGGTCCGTCTGGACGCGGGTCTCCTGGACCTCCACCCGAGGGCCTCCTGTGGGAAACGTGCCAACGATGCCCCCTGACCTTACCTCAACGCAAAAAAGCTCTGGCTCTTGGGCTGATGCCCAAGAGCCAGAGCTCTAAAAGGAGTTCGGCGGCGTCCTACTCTCCCACAGGGTCCCCCCTGCAGTACCATCGGCGCTGTAAGGCTT
>NZ_BAAASG010000021.1:0-107655 GCF_039532765.1 Streptomyces longisporus | reverse complement strand
CGCGGGAGCCGGTGCGGCAGGAGCCGGGGCCGGGGTCGGCGCGGGGGCCGGCGGAGCTACCGGGGCTGCCGGGGCCGGGGCCGGGGCAGCGGCGGCGGGCGCCGGAGCCGGAGCGGCGGGGGCCGGGGCGGCCGCCGGAGCGGCACCGGGGGCGCCGATGACGGCGAGCTTGGCGCCGACCTCGGCGGTCTCGTCCTCGCCGACGGTGATCTCGAGCAGCACACCGGAGGTGGGCGCCGGGATCTCGGTGTCGACCTTGTCCGTGGAGACCTCGAGCAGCGGCTCGTCGGCCTCGACGGAGTCGCCGACCGACTTCAGCCAGCGGGTGACGGTGCCCTCGGTGACGGACTCGCCGAGCGCGGGCAGGACCACGTCGGTGCCCTGGGCGCCGGACGCGCCGGCGGTGGCCTCGGGGGTGGGAGCCGGGGCAGGCGCCGCCTGCTCGGTGGAGGGCTGGGCGGCCGGCGCCGGAGCGGGGGCCTCGGCGGCCGGGGCCGGGGCCTCGGCGGCGGCGGGGGCCGGGGCGGCAGCGGGGGCGCCCGTGCCGTCGTCGATGACGGCCAGCTCGGCGCCGACCTCGACGGTCTCGTCCTCGGCGACCTTGATGGACGCCAGGACGCCGGCGGCAGGGGAGGGGATCTCGGTGTCGACCTTGTCGGTCGAGACCTCGAGCAGCGGCTCGTCGGCCTCGACACGCTCGCCCTCGGCCTTCAGCCAACGAGTGACAGTGCCCTCGGTGACGCTCTCGCCGAGCGCCGGAAGGGTTACGGAAACCGCCATGGTTTCGGTTGCTCCTTACGGAAAGTGCGGAAGTCTGTGTCGTCGCTTCGTCGACCGAGGGATCAGTCGTGCGAGTGAAGGGGCTTGCCGGCCAGAGCCAGGTGGGCCTCGCCCATCGCCTCGTTCTGGGTCGGGTGGGCGTGGATGAGCTGGGCGACCTCGGCGGGCAGCGCTTCCCAGTTGTAGATCAGCTGGGCCTCGCCGACCTGCTCGCCCATGCGGTCGCCGACCATGTGGACGCCGACCACGGCACCGTCCTTGACCTGGACGAGCTTGATCTCGCCCGAGGTGTTCAGGATCTTGCTCTTGCCGTTGCCCGCGAGGTTGTACTTCAGAGCGACGACCTTGTCCGCACCGTAGATCTCCTTGGCCTTGGCCTCGGTGATGCCCACGGAGGCGACCTCGGGGTGGCAGTACGTCACCCGGGGCACGCCGTCGTAGTCGATCGGGACGGTCTTGAGACCGGCCAGACGCTCCGCCACCAGGATGCCCTCGGCGAAGCCGACGTGCGCGAGCTGGAGCGTCGGGACCAGGTCACCGACGGCAGAGATGGTCGGGACGTTCGTCCGCATGTACTCGTCGACCAGGACGTAGCCGCGGTCCATCGCGACGCCCTGCTCCTCGTAACCGAGACCCTGCGAGACCGGGCCGCGGCCGACCGCGACCAGCAGGAGTTCGGCCTCGAACTCCTTGCCGTCGGCCAGGGTGACCTTGACGCCGTCGGCGGTGTACTCGGCCTTCGAGAAGAAGGTGCCCAGGTTGAACTTGATGCCGCGCTTGCGGAACGCGCGCTCAAGAAGCTTGGAGGAGTTCTCGTCCTCGACCGGGACGAGGTGCTTGAGGCCCTCGATGACCGTGACGTCCGTACCGAAGGACTTCCAGGCGGAGGCGAACTCGACGCCGATGACACCGCCGCCGAGGACGATCGCCGACTTCGGCACGCGGTCCAGGACGAGGGCGTGGTCCGAGGAGATGATGCGGTTGCCGTCGATCTCCAGGCCCGGCAGCGACTTCGGCACGGAGCCGGTCGCCAGCAGGACGTGACGGCCCTGGATGCGCTGGCCGTTGACGTCGACGGAGGTCGGGGAGGACAGGCGGCCCTCACCCTCGATGTACGTCACCTTGCGGGACGCGATGAGACCCTGCAGACCCTTGTACAGGCCGGAGATGACACCGTCCTTGTACTTGTGGACGGCGGCCACGTCGATGCCCTCGAAGGTGGCCTTGACGCCGAACTGCTCGCTCTCGCGGGCCTGGTCGGCGATCTCGCCCGCGTGCAGCAGGGCCTTGGTGGGGATGCACCCCCGGTGCAGGCAGGTACCGCCGACCTTGTCCTTCTCGATCAGGGCGACGTCCAGGCCCAGCTGGGCCCCGCGCAGCGCCGCGGCGTAACCACCGCTACCACCGCCGAGGATCACTAGGTCGAAAACGGTGCTGGCGTCGTTCGCCACGTCACGTCCTCCATGCATGTGCGCCACGCCGGTCGTCCGTGACCGGTCGGCGGCTGGTGTCCGGCCGCTCTTTCTTCGGCCCTGTGGTGGGGGCCCTGTCCTGCCGTGCCCCATCTTCGCACTTGTCGAGGGCCAACGAGACGCCGGGCCGGTGTGTGAGACGTCCCACGTTCAGTTGAGCGGATGGGCGAGGCGTATGAACGAGGGGGCTCCGCCCTACCCGCGCGCGGAGCCCCCTCGTCCTCAGAGCAACCTCACCCGAGGTCGCCTGCCGCGGTGAGCTCCGCCAGCCGTACCAGCGTCCGCACCGCCGTGCCCGTGCCGCCCTTCGGCGTGTAGCCGAACGGTCCGCCCTCGTTGAAGGCCGGACCCGCGATGTCCAGGTGCGCCCAGGTGATGCCCTCGCCCACGAACTCGCGCAGGAAGAGACCGGCGACCAGGCCGCCGCCCATCCGCTCGCCCATGTTGGCGATGTCGGCGGTGGGGGAGTCCATGCCCTTGCGCAGGTGCTCCGGCAGCGGCATCGGCCAGGCCGGCTCGCCGACCTCCTCGGCCGCCTCGTGCACAGCGGAGCGGAACGCGTCGTCGTTCGCCATGATCCCGAAGGTCCGGCTGCCCAGCGCCAGCATCATCGCGCCGGTCAGCGTCGCGACGTCCACGATCGCGTCCGGCTTCTCCTGGGAGGCGGCCCACAGCGCGTCCGCGAGGACCAGCCGGCCCTCGGCGTCGGTGTTGAGGACCTCGACCGTCTTGCCGCTGTACATGCGCAGCACGTCACCGGGACGGGTCGCGGAACCCGACGGCATGTTCTCCGCCAGCGCCAGCCAGCCGGTGACGTTCACCTCCAGGCCGAGACGCGCGGCGGCGACCACGGCGGCGAAGACGGCCGCCGCGCCGCTCATGTCGCACTTCATCGTCTCGTTGTGGCCGGCCGGCTTCAGCGAGATGCCGCCCGAGTCGTAGGTGATGCCCTTGCCGACGAACGCGAGGTGCTTCTTCGCCTTGGCGGAGGTGTACGACAGCTTCACCAGCCGCGGACCGGACGCGGAGCCCGCGCCGACGCCGAGGATGCCGCCGTAGCCGCCCTTCTCCAGGGCCTTCACGTCGAGCACCTGCACCTTGATGCCGTGCTCCTTGGCCGCGGCCTGCGCGACGGCGGCGAACGCCTCCGGGTTCAGGTCGTTCGGCGGGGTGTTGATCAGGTCGCGGGCGCGGTTGAGCTCCTCGGCGACGGCGGTGGCGCGCTCGACGGCCGCCTTGTGCTCCTTGTCGCGGGGCCTGGCGCCCAGGACGGAGGCCTCGGCGAGGGGGGCCTTGCCGTTCTTGGCCTTCGGGTCCTTGCCGTTGTTCTTGTAGGCGTCGAAGGAGTACGCGCCGAGCAGCACGCCCTCGCCGATCGCGCCGACGTCCGAGGCGTCCTGGACGGGCAGGGCGAAGGCGGCCTTCTTGGCGCCGGTGAGGGTGCGGGCCGCGGCACCGGCGGCCTTGCGCAGCGCCTCGCCGTCATAGCGGGAGTCCTTCTCGGGCTCCGCGCCCAGGCCCACCGCCACCACGAGCGGGGCCTTGAAGCCGGCCGGCGCCGGCAGCTTCGTCACCTCGCCCTCGGCACCGGAGGCACCGAGGGTCTCCAGGACGCCGGCGAGCCTGCCGTCGTAGGCCTTGTCCACGGCCTCGGCGCCGGGTGCGACGACCAGGTCCCCAGACCTGGAGCCAGTGCCCTTGGCCACACCGATCACGATCGCGTCGGCCCGAAGACCGGGCGCCGCGGCGGTGCTGAGAGTGAGAGCAGTCACGGTGGTGAATTCTCGCTTCCAATGTGAAGTTTCTGTGGTCGATCTGTGTGGGTCGACCGGGCCCGACAGCCGACCCTAGAACCGGCCTCAGGGTGCGGTCTCAGCGGGGCCTTCCCCGGTACGGCGAACACTCGGGATGAGCCTACGCGTGTGTGCGCCTTCACTCATTCCTCCGGGCGTACGCAGTGCCCGGCATCGGAGATCATCCGTGGGGAACACTTCTACGCACCCTGGAGCCCGTTCGTTGAAACGTCCGATACGCCTGCTTGCCCTGCTCGCGCTGCTCGTGCTCACGGCAGGCTGCGGCAGCGCGCCCGACTCCCAGACGTCCGGCGGCCGTTGGCAGCCGCGCCCCGGCGTGGCCTGGCAGTGGCAGCTCAGCGGCCGCGTCGACACCTCCGTCGACGCGCCGGTCTACGACATCGACGGCTTCGACCAGCCGAAGGCCACCGTCACCACGCTGCACGACAAGGGCCGCAAGGTCATCTGCTACCTCTCCACCGGCGCCTGGGAGGACTGGCGCCCCGACGCGAAGAAGTTTCCCGAGTCGGTGCTCGGCAAGGGCAACGGCTGGAAGGGCGAGCGCTGGTTCGACATCCGCCGCACCGACGTATTGGAGCCGCTGATGGCGGCCCGCTTCGACATGTGCCGCAAGAAGGGCTTCGACGCGGTGGAGCCCGACAACATGGACGGCTACAAGAACACCACCGGCTTCCCGCTCAAGGCCGCCGACCAGCTCCGCTACAACCGCCTGATCGCGAAGCTGGCCCACGACCGGGGCATGGCGGTCGGCCTGAAGAACGACCTGGACCAGATCCCGCAGTTGGTCGGGGACTTCGACTTCGCGGTCAACGAACAGTGCGCCCAGTACGGCGAGTGCGCCGCCGAGAAGCCCTTCATCAAGGCAGGCAAGGCCGTCTTCCACGTCGAGTACGAGCTGCCGACCAGCCGCTTCTGCGCCGAGTCCCGCCGGTTGAAGCTCAGCTCGATGCTCAAAAAGTACGAACTGGGGGTGTGGCGCCGGGCGTGCTGACCCCGAGCACGGTGACCGCCGTGCCCGCCAGCCGGTCGGCGAGGGAGCGGCAGGTGGGGGAGAAGACCGGCAGTGCGTTGAGCAGGAAGATCACCACGGCCAGCGCCCACACCAGCACCGAGGCCACGAACTGCCCCTCCACCAGCAGGATGCAGGCGACGGCGTAGACGGCGATGTCGGCGGCCGTGGTGACCGCGGCACGCACCGCGGCCCGGGAGGGGGCGCACGGGCTGACCTGCAGCCCGAGCAGCCCCTTGCCCAGGGTCCGGCCGGCGAGGGCGAGGCAGCCCCACTGGTAGAGGAACGTCGCCACGACCAGCATCCCGAAGCCCTCCTCCACGTCGAGCACGGCCTTGTGCCACAGCGACAGCCCGAGGGTCTCCGAGGCGCCGACGACGTCGCCCTGCGAGGTCAGCAGGTCGAAGCCGCCGTGGACGGCGAGATCCGGCGCGTCGGTGAGCAGCCCGGCTATCCGGTGGAAGGTCAGCACGGCGAGCAGATACGCCAGCGTGAGCACCAGCGCGAAGTCGATGAACCAGGCCACGGCACGACGAAGCTTCGGCACGAACATCCCCCGATCACGATCACTTGTCCGTGTACGGCGCAAGAGACTACTGCCCCAGCGAAAGCACCAGGAGCGAAACCGTCGCAGCCGTCTCGGCAAGCCCCCCGAACACATCACCGGTGACCCCGCCGAAGCGGCGCATGCAGTGCCGCAGCAGGAGTTCGGCCACGGCGAGGGCGGCGACGACCGCGACCGCCGTACGGACCACGTCGTACGTCCCCACGAGCGCACCCCCGGCGGCCGCCGCACCGGCCACCACGACCGCCGCCACCGCCGCCGCCCGCACCGGCACCACGCCCGCGACCGCCGCCCCCAGCCCCTCGGGCCGGGCGGCCGGCACCCCGGCCCGCGCGGCCAGGGTGAGCGCCAGCCGGGCGGCCGTCGCGGAGACGACCGCGGCGAGCGCACCCCGGGCCCACGAGTCGCCGTACGCCTGAGCCAACGCCGCGACCTGCGCCAGCAGGACGAGGACGAGCGTGATCACCCCGAACGGCCCGATGTCCGACTGCTTCATGATCCGCAGCGCGTCCTCGGCGGGCTTGCCGCTGCCGAGCCCGTCCGCGGTGTCCGCGAGCCCGTCGAGATGCAGACCCCGGGTGAGGACGGCGGGTACGGCGGCGGAGGCGACGGCGGCGAGCAGCGCGTCCGCACCCAGCGCCAGCAGCACCACACCGGCCAGTGCCGCGCACCCGCCGACGACCAGCCCGGCGAGCGGCGCGCAGAGCATGCCGCCGCGCGCTGCGTCCCGGTCCCAGCGGGTCACCTTCACCGGCAGCACGGTGAGAGTGCCGAAGGCGAAACGGAGGCCGTCCGGCCAGGGGGTCTTGGAGGGGTCGGGCATCGGCGCAGGTTACCCGGGCTCCCTCGCGATGTCCGCACCGCGGTGCGCAGGAGGGCCGAGGCGGCCGTGGATACAGTGCGCATATGGGACATTGGTTGCAGCGCAACATCATCGAGCCCGGCAAGCTGCCGCTGTTGCTCGCCCTCACCGCGTTCGTGCTGACGTTCCTGATCACCCGGCTCGTCACCCGCCTCATCCGGGCCGGCAAGGGGCCCTTCGGGAACGTGAAGGCGGGCGGGCTGCACATCCATCACGTCGTGCCCGGCGTCGTCCTCATCGTCGTCGGCGGCTTCGGGGCGGTGGCCAGCGGCCGGCACGGCTTCGGCGCGGCCATCTGCGCCGTCCTGTTCGGCATGGGGGCGGGACTCGTCCTCGACGAGTTCGCGCTGATCCTGCACCTCGACGACGTGTACTGGACCGAGGAGGGCCGCAAGAGCGTCGAGGTCGTCGTCCTCACGGCGGCCCTGGTCGGGCTGCTGCTCTCGGGGTTCTCGCCGTTCGGCGTCAACGACATGAGCCAGGAGGAACTGCACAGCCGTGGCGACGTGATCTCGACCGTCGTGGTCAACTTCCTGTTCTCGCTGGCCGTCCTCAGCAAGGGCAAGGCACGGATGGCGATCTTCAGCGTGATCGTCCCGCTCATCGGCCTGATCGGTCTGATCCGCCTGGCCCGCCCCGGCTCGCCCTGGGCCAGACGTTTCTACCGCCGCCGCCCGCGCGCCAGGGCCAAGTCCGCGCTGCGGGCGTATCGCCACGACCGCCGGTGGGCGGGTCCCCGCCGTAAACTCCAGGACCTGCTGGGCGGCAAGCCCGACCCAGTGCCGCCGCGTGCCCCTTAGGGGCGCGCGGCCACGACGGCGCAGCGGTCAGGATCTGGCCTGAGGAAATCCCGACCTGGACTCGATCCGCGCCATCGGACGGTGCCGGTGCCGCACCGCCGAGATCAGACACAGCACCCCCACCGCCGCGATCGCCGCCATGTGCTCCTTGCCGGCGAGATTTCCCTTCAGCAGTACCTCCACCGCCATCGCCGCCGTCACCGCACACGCCGTGACATACGCGCCGTAGCGCCAGCCGAGGAACACCGCGAGGCCCACCACCGCCGCCGACGGGCCGGTGTCCACGACCGAGGCGTCCGAGGAGGGCAGTCCGAAGGCGTTGTCGAAGCCCAGCCAGATGCCCAGGCGGGCGTAGAGCGTGCCGGCGAGCGTGGCGGAGTAGGCGATGACGAGGGTGCGCCAGCGGCCGAGGCAGATCTCCGCGACGCCGAACACGAACAGGACCTGTGCGAGCGCACCCCACACGGGCAGGTCGAGAGCCGGGACGAACAGCGACAGCGGAGTGCGCAGCAGCGACAGCCACAACGGGTCCTCGGCGCGCACTCCCCCCGTGTTCTCCACGAACCGATAACCCCACGACTGGTTCTGCACGACCTGTATGACCGTCGTCAGCACCACCGCCCCGAGAGTCATCGGGATCGCCCGCCAGCGCCGCTTCATCAGCGACTCACGCGCCGTGACGAACAGGAGCCCCCATTCGGCACGGGCCCAGCGGGCGAGCCTGTTCATCCGTCGGTCCTCATCTGTGCGTCTCCAGGTGCGTGCGGTGCAGCCACTTCGGCAGCCCCGGTGCCTCCAGGAACCCCTCCGCGCGCGCCGAGGCGATGCCGATGCGCGGCAGGTCCGCGCTCTTCTCGAAGAGCAGGAACCGCGGCTCCCAGATGGGCCGGTACTTGGCGTTGGCGCGGTACAGCGACTCGATCTGCCACCAGCGCGAGAAGAAGCTGAGCAGCGAGCGCCACAGCCTCAGCACCGGCCCGGCACCGAGGCGTGCGCCACGTTCAAAGACCGAACGGAACATCGCGAAGTTGAGCGAGACCTGCGTGATCTCGATCTCGCGGGCCCGCCGCAGCAGCTCGATGACCATGAACTCCATCAGGCCGTTGTCGGATGCGCGGTCCCGGCGCATCAGGTCGAGGGAGAGCCCGTGCGGACCCCACGGCACGAAGGAGAGAAGCGCCCTCAGCTCACCCGCGCCTTCCCCGGCGCGGCTGTCCCTGCACTCGAGCATCACGCACCGCCCGTCCTCGGGGTCCCCGAGCCGGCCCAGCGCCATGCTGAACCCGCGCTCGGTAGCCCCGTCGCGCCAGTCGTCCGCCCGCTTGAGCAGATACGTCATTTCCTCTGCCGGAATGTCCTCGTGCCGCCGGATGCACACCGTGTACCCAGCCCGCTTCACCCGGTTGTAGGCCTGCCGCACGGTGCGCATGGCCCGTCCGTCCAGGGTGAAGTCGGCCACCTCCACCAAAGCCTCGTCGCCGAGCTCCAGGGCGTCCAGCCCGTGCCGCGCATACACCGTGCCGGCCTCCTCGCTCGCCCCCATCACGGCCGGGATCCACCCGTGCGCGCGGGCCTCGGCGAGCCACGGTTCGATGGCGCCCGGCCAGGCCTCCGGGTCCCCGATCGGATCACCGGACGCCAGCGAGACACCCCCGACGACCCGGTACGCGACGGCCGCCTTGCCGGTCGGCGACCACACCACGCTCTTCTCCCGGCGCAGCGCGAAATACCCGAGCGAGTCCCGCTCGCCGTGCCGCCCCAGCAGCTCCCGCAGCCGCTTCTCGTCGTCCTCGGTGAGCGGGTCGACGGCCCGCCGGGAGCGGAAGGCGGCGTACAAGACGGCGAGGACGAGGATCGTGCTGAGCACGTTGATGGCGACGTTCACCCAGTTCGGCGCGTCGACGCCGGGGAAGCGGGACTCGTCGACGGCTACCGAGACGAGCCGCAGGGTGCCGTAGCGCCAGCGCTCCGGGAACGTCGAAACGGCCGCGTCTGGCGCCTCGTTGGTGACCGTCACCAGCAGCGCGGCGAACAGCGAGGCGACCAGCGTGCCGCCCACCGCGACGGCGGCGGCGAGCTTCGGATTCGAGCGGTCGCCCTTGGCATAGAACTCCCGCCGCCCGACCAGCAGGGCGAGGACGAAGAGGGCCGTGAGGCCCAACGAGATCCAGTTCTGGGCGTACTGCCGGATCTCCGGGTAGGACATCGCGAAAGCGAACAGCCCGAGGAACGAACCGGCCAGCGCGAGGTTGAGGATCCATGCGGCGCGCTTGCGGCGCCGCATGGTGACGGCGAGGAACGCTGTGAACACCCCGGAGGCGAAACCGGCGGTCAGCAGATACGGGGTGAAGAAGTTCTCCTGGTTGTGCCGCCGCACGTCCTGCCCCAGAGAGACCCAGACGGCACTGAGGAAATTGACGAACGCGACGGCCCGCAAATACCAGACGGCGAATGCGGCAGCGCGCCGCGCGGCAATTCGGGCATCTCCCATGAGTGAGGATCATATGGGCGAGGCCTTGATGAACCCATCCATCCTTTGTCTGCGGCTCTGTCGACTTTCGGCCCTCCCGCGGCCTATGCGGTCTCCTCCTTCGTGTCGACGTCCTCGGCCGACTCGTCCCCGGGTTCATCCTTCTCAGGTACCCCCGAGGCCTGCGGCTTCTCCGGCAGCTCCGCGGACAGCGCCGCCGCGGCCTGCACCAGCGGCAGCGCCAGCAGCGCCCCCGCACCCTCGCCCACGGTCACCCCGTGCGAGAGCAGCGGCTCCAGGGCCATCCGGTCCAGCGCCTTGGCCTGCCCCGGCTCCCCGCTGTCGTGTGCGGCCAGCCACCAGTCCGGCGCCCGGAAGGCGATCCGCTGCGCCACCAGGGCGCAGGCGGCCGTCACGACCCCGTCCAGGATCACCGGCATCTTGCGCACCGCGCTCTGCAGCAGGAACCCCGTGATCGCGGCGAGGTCCGCCCCGCCGACGGTCGCCAGCAGCTGCAGCTGGTCGCCCAGCACCGGCCGGGCCCGGCGCAGCGCGTCCCGGATCGCCGCGCACTTGCGCATCCACGCCAGGTCGTCGATGGCGAGCCCGCCCCGCCCGGTGACCACGGACGCGTCGGTTCCGCACAGCGCGGCGATCAGCACCCCGGCCGGGGTCGTCCCGCCCACGCTCACATCGCCGAGCACCACCAGATCCGTACCGGAGTCGGCCTCCTCGTCGGCCACCGCGACACCGGCCCGGAAGGCGGCCTCCGCCTCTTCGAGCGTCAGCGCGTCCTCGAGGTCGATACGTCCGCTGCCGCGCCGCACCCGGTGCCGTACGACCTCGGCGGGCAAGGTGTCGGGGTCGCAGTCCAGCGCCATGTCGACGATCCGCACCGGCACGCCGAGCCGCCGGGCGAGCACCGACACCGGACGGCCGCCCTCCAGGACCTCCCGCACCAACTGGTGGGCGCCACCCGCCGGCCCTGCCGAAACGCCCAGTTCGGCGACGCCGTGGTCGCCGGCGAAGAGGACCACCCGGGGCCGTTCGATCGGCCGCACCGGCACGGCGGACTGGGCCGCCGACAGCCACTCACCCAGGTCGTCGAGGCGGCCCAGCGACCCGGGCGGCACGATCTGACGCTCCCTGCGCGCCTCGGCGTCGCGGCGCACCCCGCCGTCGGGACGCTCGATCAGATCGGTGAAGTCGTCGAGATTAAGCGAGCTCATTCGCCGAACAGTACCGGCACCGGCCGAACGGGACAGCGCCCCAGGGGCACCACGCGCGCGTGACGTCTTTGCCCCCGGGAGATGGATCCCATACGTTCCGTTTTGCAGCGGATTGTCCTACGTCTCCGGGAGCCGCCATGACCTACCCGAGCACCCATGTCAGCGCTCGCGACCGGCGCCGGCACCTCTCGGCGGCCCGCGCGGTCCTGCGGCTCCTGCCCGAACCGGAGAGCTGGCTGGACGTGGGCACGGGCGACGCCCACTTCCCCGGCACGGCACGCGAACTGTTCCCCTACACCTCCTTCGACGGCCTCGACCCCACCCCGCGGGTGTCCTACGCCTGCCATGCCGAGCGCGTCGACGAGGCCTTTGTAGGGCATGTGACGGACCCTCACATCACCACGATCCTGCGCGGCCGCTACGACGTCGTCACACTCCTCCAGCACCGCTCACCGGTCTCGGACCTCCGCGCCGAACTCCGCGCCGCCCTCACGCTCGTCCGCCGCGGCGGCCTCCTCCTCGTGGAGACCCAGCCGGCGCAGTCGCCCGCCCTGCGCACCCAACTCGACTTCCACGGCTGCACGGTCCTCGCGACGAGCCGGCACCTCCTCGGCCAGTTCCCGTACACGCACCGGATCATCGCGCGCCGCAGACCCTCAGCCGCGTAGCACCATCGCCTGCCCCGCCACCACCAGCACCACCTGCTCGCACTCCTTGGCGAACGCCGCGTTCAGCCGCCCGAGTTCATCGCGGTACCGGCGCCCCGAAGCGGTGGCCGGCACGATCCCCGAGCCGACCTCGTTGGACACGGCGACCACGGTCCGCCGGCTCGCCCGTACCGCCTCCGTCAGCTCCCGCACCCGCTCCCGCAGGGCCCGCTCCCCGCCGTCGGCCCACTGGGCGTCGTCCCACGCCCCGACGGAGTCCATCGCGTCCGTCAGCCACAGCGACAGACAGTCGATGAGCAGCGGCGGGCCGTCGGCCGCCAGCAGCGGCACCAGGTCGCAGGTCTCGGCCGTCCGCCAGGACCCCGGCCGGCGCTCCCGGTGGACGGCCACCCGGGACGCCCATTCCGTGTCCCCGTTCCGCGAGCCGCCCGTCGCCACGTACAGCACGTCCGGAAAGGCCTCCAGGCGCCGTTCGGCCTCCACCGACTTCCCGGACCGCGCACCGCCCAGCACCAGCGTCCGCCGCGGCACATCGGGCACGTCCTCGTACACCCCCACCGTCAGCGTCGCCCCGTCCGGCACGGCCCGCGCCCCCGCGGCGGCGAGCCGTCGCCGCAACTCCGGCCCCGGCGGCACGTCGTGGTCGAGATGGACGGCGACGACATCCGTGGTCGGGCCGACGACGCCGACCGCCCGCAGCTTGGCCAGCGCGTCCGGCCGCCCCACCACATCGGTCAGCAGCATGTCGTACCCCACGGCCCCGTTGTGCTCAAGACCGGCCGGCGCGCCCCCCGGCGGCAGATACAGCAGCCGCTGCCCGTTCGGCCCGGTCACCGCATACCCGGTGCCCGGACCGTCCATCGCCACCGCCCGCACCCGATGCCCCGTCAGCAGCGCCAACTCCCGCCCGTCCGGCACCCGCCCGGGCTGCGGCAGCCCCGCCGGTACCTCGACCACGGGCCCGCGGTGCGGATGCGACAACAGCACCTGCCGTACGCCGGCGAGCGAATGCCCGGCTCGCGCCGCCGCGAACGCCGCGCCCGGCGTCAGATCCAGCAACAGGGTCCCGTCCACGAGCACCGCGGTCGCCGCCCGGGCATCCCCGCCGAGCGCGGTCGCACAGGCAGCACAGGGACAGTCGGGGCGGGGCAGTCCCGCGGGGGCACCGGTGCCGAGCAGAGTCACTTCCACGGAAGTGATTTTCGCGTGTCTGCGCAGGTGCTGCCCATCCGACTAGGCTTCTGGCAGGAGGCGGACCAAGATCCGCCTTCTGCTCTGCAGGTGCTCAGACACGGGAGGCGTAGATGGCGTCATGGACGTGGCGGTTCGAGAAGGCCGACGGGGCGGAGGTCCAGCCCGCGGTCCAGCCCGAGGAGTTCACCACGCAGGGGGACGCCGAGTCCTGGATCGGGGAGCACTGGAAGGCCCTGCAGGACGGCGGCGCCGACCAGGTGCGACTGTTCGAGGACTCCGCGGAGATCTACGGGCCGATGAGCCTGCACGCCGAAGAGGCGTAGCCGGTACGGAGGGGGAGGGCGCGGCCGCGATCCGGCCGCTCCCTCCCCCTCCTTCCGTCACTGCTCGCCCAGCGTCACATCGACCTGCTTCCGACTCCCGTTCCGGGTGAACGTCACCGACGTCCTGTCACCCGGCTTCTGTGCCGCCAGCGCCTCCGCCATGGACGTGATGGTGGTGATGTCCGTGTCACCCAGCCTGATGATGACGTCCCCGGGCCGGATGCCCGCCTTGTCGGCCGCCCCGCCGCTCTTCACGGCGACCACGGCGACCCCGGCGGCCTGGTAGCTGTTGTCGACGACCGTACGGCCCGTGATGCCGAGCGCGGCCCGCCCCGAGTCGGTGACCTTGCCGCTCTTGATGATCTGGTCGGCGATCGTCTTCACCATCGACGAGGGGATCGCGAACCCGATGCCGGGCGCCGCACCGTTGCCGAGGCCGGGGTCGGTGGCGGCCAGCGTCGGAATGCCGATGACCTGTCCGTCGAGGTTGACGAGGGCGCCGCCGCTGTTACCGGGGTTGATGGCCGCGGACGTCTGCACCATGTTGGCGATGGTGGCGCCCGTGCCTCCGTCGGTACGGCCCTCGCTCACGGTGCGCCCGGTCGCCGAGACGATGCCCTGCGTCACGCTGGACGACAGCCCGAGCGGCGAACCCATCGCCAGCACGATCTGCCCGACCGCCACCTTCGAGGAGTCCGCGAAGGCGGCCGCCTTCAGCCCGCTCGGCACCTGGTCCAGCTTGATGACGGCGAGGTCCTGGTCCGGGTACGAGTAGACGAGCCGGGCGGTGAGCGCGTCCTCGCTGTTGGCGGTCGTCACCTTGAAGGTCTTCGCGTTCCCGACGACATGCGCGTTGGTGACGATGCGCCCCTGGCCGTCGTAGACGATCCCCGACCCAAGATCGCCGTCGGCCTGGATCTGCACGACCGACGGCAGAACGTCCTTGATCACCTTCTGGTAGGCGCTCTGCAGGTCGCTGCCCGCCATGGGCGCAACGGCCTGTGCGGGCTGCGCGGCCTGCGCGGTCGTCCTCTCCGGCTCACCTGAGGAACCGGATCCGGAGCACCCCGGGACGAGCGCGAGCCCACAGCAGAGCACGGCGACGAGAACGAGCAGCCGAAAGCCACGGGTACGGGCAATGTCCATGCCCTGAGTCTCGTCTCGGGGTGAATGTCCGGCTTGCGCTGTACGCCCGAACGGGCTGCGGTCTGAGTTGGGCGCCCTCGGCGAAATCAGTGCGGTTCCGGCAGCGTCCCACAGGGGCGCGTGCCAATGGCGCCCCGTGGCGCAGCCGCAAACCGAGACGGCCCGCGGCGCTAGCCGCGCACCCCGCACAGGTGCAGCAGCGCCGCCACCCCCCGATAAGGATCCGTCCGCCCGGCCCGCTCCTCGACCGCGAGCAAGGTCTCCATGTCGGCGGGGATCTCCGCCCTGTCCGCCGCGGTGTCCGTGAACACCCGCACGCCGTACCAGGCGTGCAGCGGCGCGGCGATCCCGGCGAGCGTGGCGGTCAGCGCCTCCAGGCGGTCGGCCCGCACATCGAGCCCCAGCCGGTTCGTGTACGACACGGTGTCGAAGGCCCCGAGCGCACCGGCCCAGTCCCCGGACAGACCCGGCCGCATCGCCAGCGCGTCACCGTTGCGCACGAGCAGCGACAGCAGCCCGCCGTGGGCCAGCATCCGGGCCAGCCCCGCCAGCAGCGGATCCGGCTCCTCGACGTACATCAGCACCCCGTGGCACAACACCAGGTCGAAGCTGCCCGGCAGGAAGTGCACCCCGGTGTCCCGGCCGTCGCCCTCGATGATCCGCACCCGCTCCCGGATCCCCTCGGGCTCACCGGAGAGGGCCTCCCGCGCGGTCGCGACCATCGTCGGATCCTGCTCGAGCCCGGTCACCTGATGCCCGGCCCGCGCCAGCCGCAGCGCCTGCGTGCCCTGGCCCATGCCCACGTCGAGCACCCGCAGCCGCTGCCCGACCGGGAACCGCCCCGCTATCTGCTCGTCGAGCTGCCGGGCCACCAGCTCCTGCCGTACGGCATTGCGCAGACCGCCCAGTTTGCCCAGCCAGGCATCCGCCGCACCCCCGGAGAACGACGTAGTGCTCAGGGCCGCTCTCCGCGTTTGACCTGCGGCTTCGGCAGCCGGAGCCGGCGCATCTGGAGGGAGCGCATCAGGGCGTACCGGGTGGCGCCCTTGGTGTTCCGGTCCGGGAACCGCTCGGCGAGCTGCTTCTTCAGCCGGAAGGCGCTGACGACCGCGTCCAGCACGATCAGCACGATCACGACGAGCCACAGGAGCAGCGCGATGCTCTGCAGCGCGCCCACCCGCACCATGCTCAGCACCAGGATGACCACGGCCATGGGCAGGAAGAACTCCGCCACGTTGAACCGCGAGTCGATCCAGTCGCGGGCGAACTTGCGCACCGGACCCTTGTCACGGGCGGGCAGATACCGCTCGTCACCGCCGGCCAGCGCCTGGCGCTGACGCTCCAGCGCGGCACGGCGCTCCTCGCGCTGGCGCTTGGCGGCGTCCTTGCGCGTCATCGAGGTGTTGGCGACGCTGCGGCGCTGGGACTGGGCCTCACTGCGCTTGGGCGTGGGCCGACCCTTCTTCGCCTGCGGGTCACGGGGCTGCTTGGAGTCGGTCAGCGACGCCTTGTCGACGACGGCTGCCTTCTCTTCCTTGGCACGGCTACGGAACACAAAACCCAAGGGTACGGGGTGGCCGGGGTTGGACCCCAGCCCCGTGGGGAACGATCCGGCAACACCAGTCGTCATGTAAGGGACAGAGGGGACGTTGCACGTGCTTCCGGCCCCGGAGTCCGCGGGGGTCTCCTTGGGGGGACACCTACTCCCTACGCCGGAGCGGGAGCGGTTGCAGTCGTCCTTGGGGATGAGCGCATCCGTCCCCGAACAGTGCGTCAATGGATGCAGGGCCCGTACTGTGGGTTCTGTCGCAGAGCTGGAGCTGGAAGTCCGTCAGAAGGGGGCGCGCGAAGCCCATGAGCGGTGTCATGAAGCGTATGGGGATGATCTTCCGCGCGAAGGCGAACAAGGCCCTTGACCGGGCCGAGGACCCGCGCGAAACCCTCGATTACTCGTACCAGAAGCAGCTGGAGCTGCTCCAGAAGGTGCGCCGGGGCGTCGCCGACGTGGCGACCTCCCGCAAGCGCCTGGAGCTCCAGCTGAACCAGCTGCAGTCGCAGTCCACCAAGCTGGAGGACCAGGGCCGCAAGGCGCTGGCGCTGGGCCGTGAGGACCTGGCCCGCGAGGCGCTGTCCCGCCGTGCCGCGCTCCAGCAGCAGGTCACCGACCTCGAGACGCAGCACGCGACGCTCCAGGGCGAGGAGGAGAAGCTCACCCTGGCGGCCCAGCGGCTCCAGGCCAAGGTCGACGCCTTCCGTACGAAGAAGGAGACGATCAAGGCGACGTACACCGCCGCCCAGGCCCAGACCCGCATCGCCGAGTCCTTCTCCGGCATCTCGGAGGAGATGGGCGACGTGGGCCTTGCGATCCAGCGCGCCGAGGACAAGACCGCCCAGCTCCAGGCCCGCGCCGGCGCGATCGACGAGCTCCTCGCCTCGGGCGCCCTGGACGACCAGTCCGGCATGCACAAGGACGACATCCAGGCCGAGCTGGACCGCCTCTCCGGTGGTACGGACGTAGAGCTGGAACTGCAGCGCATGAAGGCGGAGCTGGCCGGAGGCTCGTCCCAGCAGGCGATCGAGGGCGGCACAGGGCAGTCTCAGTCCCAGCAGCAGCCGCAGGACACCCCGCGCTTCGACAAGCAGTAGGGCCCACGCCTAGGAGGCCGACATGGGCGACATGATCGTCAGGATCATGGGGGAGGGGCAGGTGAGGCTGGCCGACAGCCACCTCACCGAACTCAACAAGCTCGACGAGGTACTCCTGCAGGAAATGGAGAACGGCGACGGCCCCGGCTTCCGCCGCACCCTGGAGGCCCTTCTCGCCAAGGTCCGCGAACTGGGCGACCCGCTGCCCGACGACTCCCTGGAGCCGTCGGAACTGATCCTTCCGTCCCAGGACGCGACCTTGGAGCAGGTCCGGGATCTGCTGCGCGACGACGGCTTGATCCCGGGGTAGTACGCGCTGGTCTGAGGCGCCGGGCGGCACGATCCAGCCCGTCCGGCGTTCGAGGACGAGGCCCCTCAAGGGCCGAAGCGGGGGTCTGGGGGCGGCAGCCCCAGTGCGGGCACGTCACCGCCGGGTGCAGGCCAAGCAAAGCCGCAACCGGCCCCCGTTCCCGGCCCCGCAGGGACGCCGTACTGTTCAGACGTGAGCGGCACCCTGGAACGAACGAGATGTCGCCTGACGGCGCACCCCCTCGCGCTGGACGCAACCCTGGCGGCCGGCGTACTCACCTGCATGGTGGCCGGTTCCTTCGTCGACCCGCACGGCAAGAACGGCGTCACCTGGGGCGTCCGCACCCCCGACACCCTCGCCCTCGTCCTCATGGTCCTCGGCGCCCTCGCCCTGGTCTTCCGCCGCCGCGCCCCGAGGACGGTCCTCGCCCTCACCGGCACCGTCTCCCTGGTCGAGTGCATCGTCGGCGACCCCCGCGCGCCCGTCGCGATGTCCGCGGTCATCGCCCTCTTCACCGTCGCCGCCAGCACCGACCGCCCCACCACCTGGCGCCTCGGCCTGCTCACGATGACGGTCCTCACCGGCGCCTCCATGCTGTTCGGGCCCCTGCCGTGGTACGCCCAGGAGAACCTCGCCATCTTCGCCTGGACCGGCATCGGCGCCACCGCCGGCGACGCCGTCCGCAGCCGCCGCGCCGTCGTCCAGGCCATCCGCGAACGCGCCGAGAAAGCCGAACGCACCCGTGAGGAGGAGGCCCGCCGCCGGGTCGCCGAGGAACGCCTGCGGATCGCCCGCGATCTGCACGACGTCGTCGCCCACCACATCGCCCTGGTCAACGTCCAGGCGGGCGTCGCCGCGCACGTCATGGACAAGCGCCCCGACCAGGCCAAGGAGGCCCTCGCCCACGTCCGTGAGGCCAGCCGCTCCGCACTGAACGAACTCCGCGCCACGGTCGGCCTGTTGCGCCAGTCCGGCGACCCCGAGGCCCCCACCGAACCCGCTCCCGGCCTGGACCGCCTGGACGAACTCGTCGGCACCTTCCGCAGCGCCGGCCTGCATGTCGAGGTCGCCCGCGCCGACAACGGCACCACCCTCCCCGCCGCCGTCGGCCTGGCCGCGTACCGCGTCATCCAGGAAGCCCTCACCAACGTCCAGAAACACGCCGGTACGGAGGCGAAGGCCGAGGTCAGCGTCGTACGCGTGGGCCCGAACGTGGAGATCACCGTCCTGGACAACGGCTCCGGCGAGGACGACGCACCCGACAGCGGCGGCGGCCACGGCCTGCTCGGCATGCGCGAGCGCGTCACCGCCCTGCGCGGCACGCTCACCACCGGCCCCCGCTACGGCGGCGGCTTCCGCGTCCATGCGATCCTGCCGGTCAAGACCCGTACGGCCACCCCCGGGGGAACCGCATGACCATCCGCGTCCTGCTCGCCGACGACCAGGCGTTGCTGCGCAGCGCCTTCCGTGTGCTCGTCGACTCCGAGCCCGACATGGAGGTCGTCGGCGAGGCCTCGGACGGCGCTCAGGCGGTACGGCTGGCCAAGGAGGAGCGGGCCGACGTCGTGCTGATGGACATCCGGATGCCCGGTACCGACGGCCTTGCCGCCACCCGCATGATCAGCACCGATCCCACCCTCGCCCATGTCCGCATCGTCATCCTGACCACCTTCGAGGTCGACGACTACGTCGTGCAGTCCCTGCGGGCCGGCGCCTCCGGCTTCCTCGGCAAGGGCAGCGAGCCGGAGGAGCTGCTGAACGCGATCCGGATCGCGGCCGGCGGCGAGGCCCTGCTCTCCCCGGCCGCCACCAAGGGCCTGATCGCCCGCTTCCTCGCCCAGGGCGACGGGGACGACGGCCGCGACCCGGCCCGCGCCGAACGCCTGGAGGCGCTCACCGTCCGCGAGCGCGAGGTCCTGGTCCAGGTCGCCGGCGGCCACTCCAACGACGAGATAGCCGAACGCCTCGAGGTCAGCCCGCTCACCGTGAAGACCCACGTCAACCGGGCCATGGCCAAGCTGGGCGCCCGCGACCGGGCCCAGCTGGTCGTGATCGCGTACGAGTCCGGGCTGGTACGTCCAAGGGTGGAGTGAGCTCTACCCGGCCGTACTGCGGGCGGAGTATGCGCCGTACAAGGAAATGGACCTGGGGCCTACGGATCACCGCGCACCGATGGCACAGGGTGTAGGGGCGGGCGCTCAGATGTGCGCCGCACTTCGTACTGCCTGCCTTACTGCCTGCCGTTCTGCCGCTCGTCTGCCGCTCACAGAAGAGAGATCCCTGACCCATGTCCTGGCTGTCCAGATTCAGCCTCGCGCAACGCGCCCTGATCGGGCTGGTGTCCGTCATCGCGCTCGCCTTCGGGGCGATCGCGATACCCCAGCTCAAGCAGCAGCTGCTGCCCTCGATCGAACTGCCCGTGGTGTCCGTCCTCGCGCCGTACCGGGGCGCGTCCCCGGACGTCGTCGAGAAGCAGGTCGTGGAACCCCTCGAGAACAACCTCGAAGCCGTGGACGGCATTTCGGGCGTCACCTCGACGGCCAGTGAGGGCAACGCCGTGATCATGGCGTCCTTCGACTACGGCAACGACACCAAGCAGCTCGTCGCCGACGTCCAGCAGGCCGTCAACCGCTCCCGGGCCCAGCTCCCGGACGGCGTGGACCCGCAGGTCGTCGCCGGTTCCACCGACGACATGCCGACCGTCGTCCTCGCCGTCACCTCCGGCAAGGACCAGCAGGCCCTCGCCGACCAGCTCGACAAGACCGTCGTACCGGCTCTGAAGGGCATCGGCGGCGTCGGCCGGGTCACGGTCGACGGCATACGGGACCTGCAGGTCACCGTCACCCCGGACGACAGGAAGCTGGCGAAGGCCGGCCTGACCACGCAGGCGCTGGCGCAGGCCCTGCAGGCGGGCGGCGCGACCGTCCCCGCCGGCTCCTTCGACGAGGGCGGCACCAACCGCACCGTCCAGGTCGGCGGCGGCTTCACCTCGCTCGCCCAGATCAAGGACCTGATGGTCACCGGCGAGGGCACCTCGGCCGCGGCCGACAAACCGGTGCAGCCGGTCCGCCTGGGTGACGTGGCCACCGTCACCCAGCAGCAGGCCACCGCCGACTCCATCACCCGCACCGACGGCAAGCCCTCCCTCGCCGTGACGGTCACCATGGACCACGACGGCAGCGCGGTCGCCATCTCGAACGCGGTCAAGGACAAACTCCCGGGTCTGCGCAAGGACTTGGGATCCGGCACGAGGATCACGGTCGTCAGCGACCAGGGCCCGGCGGTCTCGAAGGCCATCAGCGGTCTGACCACCGAGGGCGGGCTCGGCCTGCTCTTCGCGGTCCTCGTCATCCTGGTCTTCCTGGCCTCGGTCCGCTCGACCCTGGTCACGGCGGTGAGCATCCCGCTCTCGGTGGTCCTGGCCCTGATCGTCCTGTGGACGCGCGACCTGTCCCTGAACATGCTGACGCTGGGCGCGCTGACGATCGCCATCGGCCGGGTCGTCGACGACTCGATCGTGGTCCTGGAGAACATCAAACGGCACCTCGGCTACGGCGAGGGGCGCCAGGTGGCGATCCTGAACGCCGTCCGCGAGGTGGCCGGCGCGGTGACGTCCTCCACTCTCACCACGGTCGCCGTCTTCCTGCCGATCGGCCTGGTCGGCGGCATGGTGGGGCAGCTGTTCGGCCCGTTCAGCCTGACGGTGACGGCGGCCCTGCTGGCGTCGCTCGTCGTGTCCCTGACGGTCGTACCGGTCCTGTCGTACTGGTTCCTGCGCGCCCCGAAGGGCACGCCGGAGGATGCGGAGGAGGCCCGCCGCAAGGCGGAGGAGAAGGAGACACGAAGCCGTCTCCAGCGCGTCTACGTCCCCGTCCTGCGCTTCGCCACCCGCCGCCGTCTGACCAGCGTGCTGCTGGCGGTGGTGGTCCTGGTGGGCACCTTCGGCATGGCGCCCCTGCTGAAGACGAACTTCTTCGACCAGGGCGAGCAGGAAGTCCTCACCGTCAAGCAGGAGTTGAAGCCGGGCACCAGCCTGGCCGCGACCGACGAGCAGGCGAAGAAGGTCGAGCAGCTGCTCGCCTCGGTGAAGGGCGTCAAGGACTACCAGGTGACGGTCGGCTCGTCCGGCTTCATGGCGGCCTTCGGCGGCAGCACGGACACCAACCATGCGTCGTACCAGGTGATGCTGGAGGACGACGCGTCGGCCACGCAGGTCCAGGACGCCGTCGAGTCGGGTCTGAAGAAGCTCTCCGGCATCGGTACGACGACGGTCTCGGCCGGGGCCGGCTTCGGCAACCAGGACCTGAGCGTGGTCGTGAAGGCGGCCGACGGGGACGTTCTGCGCAAGGCCTCGGAGCAGGTGCGCGCGGCGGTGGCCGGCCTCGACCACGTCACGGACGTCACCAGCGACCTCTCGCAGAGCGTGCCGCGCATCTCGGTCAAGGCCGACTCCCGCGCCGCGGCGGCCGGTTTCAACGACCAGACCCTCGGCGCGGCGGTCGCCCAGGCGGTGAAGGGCACCACGGCAGCCAAGGCGATCCTGGACGACACCGAGCGGGACGTGGTCATCAAGTCGGCGACCCCGGCGACGACTCTCGACCAACTGAAGAACCTGCGGCTGGGCCCGGTGAAGCTGGGCGACATCGCCACGGTGCAGCTGGTGGACGGCCCGGTCTCGATGACCCGTATCGACGGCCGGCGGGCGGCGACCATCACCGCGAAACCGACGGGCGACAACACGGGCGCGGTCAGCGCCGAGCTCCAGTCCAGGATCAAGGCCCTGAAGCTCCCGGCGGGCGCCACGGCCGAGATCGGCGGCGTCACCTCCGACCAGGACAGCGCGTTCAAGAACCTGGGCCTGGCGATGCTGGCGGCGATCGCGATCGTCTTCATGCTGCTGGTGGCAACGTTCCGCTCGCTGGCCCAGCCTCTGATCCTGCTGGTCTCCATCCCCTTCGCGGCGACGGGCGCGATCGGCCTGCTGATCGCCACGGGCACCCCGATGGGCGTCCCCGCGATGATCGGCATGCTGATGCTGATCGGCATCGTGGTGACGAACGCAATCGTCCTGATCGACCTGATCAACCAGTACCGCAAGCAGGGTTACGGCGTCGTGGAAGCCGTGGTGGAGGGCGGCCGCCACCGTCTCCGCCCGATCCTGATGACGGCCCTGGCGACGATCTTCGCCCTCCTCCCCATGGCCCTGGGAGTCACAGGCGAGGGCGGCTTCATCGCCCAGCCCTTGGCGGTGGTGGTGATCGGCGGCCTGATCACCTCCACCCTCCTGACCCTCCTCCTGGTCCCGACGCTGTACACGATGCTGGAACTCCGCAAGGAGCGCCGGGCCCGGAAGCGCGCGGCGAAGAGGGAGGCCCGGGGGGCCGAGGAGGCGGAGGTGCTGGAACCGGCGGGGGTGTAGTCAGTGCAGAGGCCCGGCCTGCCCGATCGTGCGGGCCGGGCCTCTGCGACGAGTCAGAGGAACTCGCTGGTGTCCAGTTCGAAGGCGAACGGCTGCGGGAGGGCGAGGGGCGTGCAGGGGATGCCGCCGCGGGCGTAGTAGCGGCGTTTGGCCTCGCGGTCGGTCCTGGGCTGGAGAACTGCATGCGCGTACGGGAACGCCCGTACGCCTGCTCGGCGATCAAGCCCTCCAGCATGACTTCTGCCTGCATGAGCGGTTCATGGGCCATGCCAGTCATGCCACGCCGCTCCTTCGTCGCTCGCCAGACTGGGCCATCGGAAGATCACCTGTTCACGAGATGGGGAACCGTTTCGTGTGTCGAGCCGGGGATTGCCTGGGTCGGACATCAGGATTGTCGGGAAGTGTACTTATAGCTCGATCGGGCGACAGGCGAGAGTGTGGTCCACCACTTCGTCGCCCCGTTGGTTTGGGCCGTCGTAGTAGATCAGATCCGTAACGCATGGATGCAAGTCACACGACTTAAGTGCCTCGGCGAATTCAGGCGCCTGGGAGGTCATGTGCATTGGGGTCGGATTCTCCGGGCGATCTCGATGTCATACTTGGACGACTTCTCAAATCTCTCGCCAGTTCAGCGAACGCACTGCCGAGATCTCCCCCCGTGACAGTTTCAACACAACGTCGATGACGCTTTCCCAGGAGTCAAGTGTGAGCTCACGTGGCCGAGTCCCGTCATCGTTGACGTTCTCCCAGACCAACGCTTTGTCCGGATAGATGCTCAGAGACCATCCGGATTCATGGACAAGAGACACATCAAAGTGTTCATTGTCGGTATCCTGAAGTTCTGTTAGGACTTCGCGAATCATCGCCTCGTCGGGTTCATCAATTGATTCTCCCATGATGTTATTCATGAAGTAGGACACGAGTTCATCCTCTACGATTGGGTGGTGCGCCGTTTGGTACTGCCCACTCAGCATACCCCCCTGTATTCCCAGGATGTAGGACATCCCACCAAGGGGATCCGGGGGTGTGTTGGTACGTGGGAACGAGGCGCATTACTCCCTGACGTCCCTCTGCATTCGCCGCTGGCTCGTGCTGCCACGTGTGGCCGATGGGATTCCTTCGTCCTCCGACCTCACTCACTTGATCAGCGATCCCGGGAGAGAATTGGTCCAAATACTTGCCTAGATCAGGATTGGCCTTTATGGCTTCATCGAGTGCGGCATTGGCTCGATTAAAATGTACGCTGCGACTTCTTCCGAAATCTGATGGGTCGAGCTGCATCTCAAAAAGTGATGAGTACCCTCTTGGGTTAACCTCCTGACCCGTTCGAGAGCAAATCCCGGGTGCCAGGCCAAGGGGGTCGCTCCAGATAAGCGGATTGGGTATGTACGTTTCTGGGTTGGGCGCGGGAGTGAGCCCTAGGGGATCGGGGGTGAGGTAGCGGGCGGTTTCGGGGTCGTAGTGGCGGAAGTAGTTGTAGTGGAGGCCTGTTTCGGGGTCTTGGTACTGGCCGGGGAAGCGGAGGGGGGTGTAGGCGGTGGCCGTGCGGCTCCAGGTGGTGGTGCCCCAGAGGGTGGTGCGGGTTCGCCAGGCGATGTCGCCTTGTTCGTCGACGAGTTCGGTGGGCGTGCCCACCAGGTCGGTGACGATGGCGAAGAAGCGGGAGTCGATCTCTTCCTGGGAGGCCTCGGCCGGCGTCTTGCGTTCGGTCTGGGTCAGGGGATGGAGACCGTTGTGGTCCCAGGTGAGGGTGACGGCGGGTCCGGGGGTGCCGGGGGAGTGCGTGGTTTGTTCGCACAGGGTGGTGCCGTCCCAGGTGAAGTCCACTTGTTCCAGAACCGTTTCGCCGTCTGTGGCGAGGCGTTGTTTGGCGATGCGGCGGCCGAGTGGGTCGTAGCGGTAGCGCCAGGTCGTGCCGTCGGGGGTGACCACCGACGTGAGGCGGTCTTCGGTGTCCCAGGTGTAGCGCCAGGTGTCGGGTTTGCGGGACAGGCGGGTCTTCTGGCGCAGAGTGACGCGGCCGGCTTCGTCGTGTTCGTAGCGGACGTTGCCGGCGCGGGTGATGCGGGTGCCGGTGTAGCTGCGCTCGCCGGTGGCTTCCTGGCCCGGCATGGACTCCGGCCAGGTGGCGCGGGTCTGGTTGCCTGCGGTGTCGTAGGCGTAGGTCTCCGTCCAGTTGGCGGCCTGGACCGAGGTGACCCTCCCGGCGGGGTCCAGTTCGAAGCGGCGGGTGCCGCCCAGATGGTCGTCGATGGCGGTCAGGTTGCCGTCGGCTCGGTAGGTGTAGGCGCGGTGCTGGAGGCGTCTGTCGGCCGGGCCGGTGAGTTCCTGGCTCGTCAGGCGGCCCATCGGGTCGAAGGCGTTGGTCAGAGTCAGGGTGTCCGCGAGGTGGCGGGTCAGTTCTCGGCCTGCCGCGTCGTGGGTGAAGGTGAGGGTGTGGCCGCCGGTGGTCAGTTCCGTGCGGTTGCCCGCCGCGTCGTAGGTCCAGGTGCTGGTCGCGCCGGTCGGTGTGGTGCGGCCGGTGCGGCGGCCCAGCGGGTCGTAGGTGTAGGTGAGGGTGCGGCCGTTGACCGTCTCGGATATCAGGCGGCCCGTTTCGTCCCGCTGTAGTTCCAGGACTGCGTCTGCGTTGGCTGCGCGAGCCAGGCCGCCCGTCGTGTCGTAGGCGTACGTGGTGACCGTTCCGGCCGCTTGTTTCCGCACCACGCGGCCCAGGACGTCCCGTTCGAAGCGGATCGTCTCGCCCGACGCGGTGGTGCTGGTGGTCAGCCGGCCCGCCGCGTCGTGCTCGTAGGTGACCGTGCGGTCGTCGAAGTCCGTCTCCGCGATCAGGCGCCCGGCCGGGTCGTAGGCGTAGCTCCAGGTCAGGCCCTGCGGGTTGGTGACCTTCGTGAGGTGCAGTTCGGTGTCGTGGTCGAAGGTGTAGCGCACGCCGTCCGGGCCCGTGCGGGCGGCGAGTAGGTCGAAATGCGTGTATTCGTAACGGGAGACGGCGCCCATGGCGTCGGTGTGGCTGGTGCAGTTGCCCTCGCCGTCGTACGTCCAGGATTCCGTGGTGCCGTCGGCCGCAATGCGCCGCGCCAGGCGACCCTCGACCGTCCACTCCAGGCGGGTCACCGCACCGAGCGGATCGGTGATCGTCACCGGGCGGCCGAAGCCGTCCCGTTCGTAGCGGGTGACGGCCCCCAAGGGATCGGTGATCTCCAGAGGCAGGCCCGCCGGATTGCAGCGGACCGTGGTCCTCGCACCCGTCGCGTTTGTGATCGCCGACAGATGGCCGAAGGCGTCGTAGGTGAAGCGGGTCGTGGCCCCGGAGGAGTCGGTCACCTGCGTGCGGTTCCCGAACTCGTCGAACTGCTGGCTCGTGTGCGTGCCGTCGGCGCCGGCTATGGAGATCGGCAGGCCCTGGTCGTCGTAGCCGATGCTGGTGTAGCGGCCGTCCGGGCGGACGGCCATCACCATGCGGCCCGCCTCGTCGTAGGCGTAGCTCAGCGTGCGGCCCAGCGGGTCGGTGACCGTAAGCGGGCGGTCGTAGCGGTCGTAGGTGGTGTGGGTGGTTGCGCCGTCGGGACCGGTCTCCGCCACCACCTGCAGAGCGCCGTTGACGTGGTAACGCGTGCTGTGGCCAAGTGAGTTGGTCGCCGTGATGACCCGCAGACCGGTGTCCGGGTCGACCTCGCCGTAGGCGAACGTGTTACGCAGGTGGCCCGCCTCGCCCGACTGGGAGGTGCAGCGGCCTTCGTCGTCGTAGACATAGTGGTACGACGAGTTGTTCGTGTCCGTCCAGGCGATGATGCGGCCCAGCTCGTCGTTGGTGAAACGGGTCGGCAGGCCCGACGAGTTCGTCACCGCCGCCAGATGGCCGTGCTCGTCGTAGCCGAAGCGGACCAGTTCGATGTCGCCGTCGGGGTCGGCGAGGTGCAGGGCGGTGATGCGTTTCCCGGCCGTCTCGATCCTGAGGTGGTAGCCGGCCGAGTGCACGATCCCGGTGGGGGCGGCCTCGTCGTCGTAGTCGAAGGTGAGCCACTGGCCGGAGCGGTCGGTGATCTGCGCCAGGAGGGCGATGCCGTTGCCGTCGCCGCCCGGGCCTGCGAAGTACCAGTTTCGGTCGGTTTCGGGGTCGGTGATGGCGTAGTCGCCGTAGGAGTCGATGACGAGGGGACAGCGGCCGCCCTCCAGGGGCATGGTGGGTACGCCCGGCGCCGGGTGCGGGTAGGCCAGCAGGGAGCCGTCCTCGCGGACGAAGATGACGCCCTCGGCGTCGATCTCCAGGCGTGTGTCGGCGGTGGACGTCCACTTCGGGCCGAACCAGCGGCCCGCCCGGTACGACGACTCGAACTGCCTGGTGAAGACCAGAGGCAGCTTGGCCGGGAGCGTCACATCGGTCTGCGGCAAGGACATACGGCCGGTGGCCAGGTCGACCGGGTCACCGCCGAACAGCTTGCACTTGAGTTCCCTGGCGACGTCCCTGGCAGCCTCGCCGACGCTCCTGCGCGCGGCTTGCTCTCCCGCGTCCTTGGCGGCCGCTCGCGCCCCGTCGCGAATGGCAGCCCTGGCCGCATCTCCGGCCGCCACCCGGGCCGCGCCGCCCGCGCCCTTGCCGCCGATCAGGTTCGACAGGAGATACCCGGCCGCATCCCCCGGGTCGTGGCTCCAGCCGGTGCCCAGCAACGACATGGGCAGGCGTTCGGGATGGGCGGCGGTGCCCACCAGACCGGCCAGCAGCATGTTGGAGTTCTTCATCCACTCACCGGGGTGGGTGAGGTTGTAGACGTCCAGCGGGTTGGCCGTACGCACCAGCTTCAGCAGGTCCGTGCCACCCCGGAGCAGACCGCCCGCGACATGCATCGAGTTCAGCTGCATGCCCACGAAGCCGTCCTTGGCGTCCGCGCCCAGACGGTCGGTGAACTCCGGTTTCGGCGGGGCCGACTCCAGCGCGTCGGCGATCCGGCGCTGTGCTTCGCGGGCGGCCTCGGTGCGCTGGCGGCGTGCATGATCCAGGATGTCCTCGGCCTCCTCCCGGCCCGGTGTCCCCGGGTCGGTGAAGGCGCCCGGCTCGACCGGTCTCGGGCCGGCGTCCTGGCCCGCCAGCAGCGTCGCGTCGTACTGCCCGGCCGCCCGGTTGTACGCCTGCACCCGCGCGCCGTACTCGTCCGCCGCCTGTCTGCTGACCTCCTGCGCACGGCGGTAGGCATCGATCGCCAGCTGCGCCTGACCCTGCGCCCAGCGCACCATACCGGCGTAGGCGTCCAGCGCTTTGGCCGCCGCCTCGCACGCATCGGCCGCCGTCAGCCACTGCTTGGGATGCACCTCGAACTTCGCACGGAAGGCATCCGCAGCCTCCCCCTGCCAACTGCCGCCGTCCAGCGACCGCATGCCCTGCCCGACGTTCTCGAACGCCTGGGAGAACTTCTGCAGATGCCTCGCCCGTGCCTCCAGGGCCCCCGCACTGCCGTGCACCAGCTCCTTGGGGTCCTCGCTCTCGCCCAGCCGGCGCTCGGCGACCTCGCCGCCCAGCCGGTTGTTCACACCCTCGCCGAAGTCGCGCACCCCCTCGGCCAGACCGTCCGCGCCGACCGCCGACAGGACATCCGCCCCCTGGTCCGCAGTCCAGTTGACGGCCTCGCCCATGCCCTTGTTCAGGCCCTCGGCGACACCTTCAAGGCCGTCACCGGCCTTGTCGATCCAGTCCCCGATACCCATCAGTGCTCACCCTCGCCGGAGGTGTCGGCCTTGGGCTGGAACGATTCGCTCTTGGCCTCGGGCGGGCCGCTCCACTGCCAGTCCGTGCGCGGATCGAACAGCGCGTCCGGCGTCACCGTCGACGTCTCCACGTCCTCCTCCGCCTGCGACCAGGCCTGCCGGATCTCTTCCTGGCCCGAGGTGAATGACTCAGCGCTGTAGTCCGCGTCCGCGATCTGCGAGACGGCATTGTCCTTGAACGTGTCCGACCAGGACCGCTGCTCCACCTGCTCCGGCGTCAGATACGGATCCCCCGCAGCCGCCGTCCACACCCCCTTCAAGGTGTTGGACACGTACTGCTCCTGCTCGTGATACAGCCCCGCCGACAGATTCAGCCGCTCCGCGAACCCGTTGGCGTCCTGCATCAACGAGCGCACCCCCCACCCCCACCGCTCACAGAAGTTGCCGAAGACCTGATGCAGGCCCGCATCCCCCACCTCCAGGCCCGCCAGCTCCAGATCACCGAAGCCACGGCCCAGGTTCGCCTCGATGTCGAAGCCGAAGTCCTTCAGCTCGTCCATCGCCTGGTTGATGCCACGGGTGATCCGCTCCAGCGCCTCCGGATCAACCTGATAGCCCCCGCCGCCGCTCATATCCGCGCCCCCGCCGCATCCACCGCCACCGCGTCCGGCACGATCCCCGTCACCGGAGGCAGCACCATCCCCGCCGCACTGCCCGCATCCACCGCGATTCCCACCGGCCCGCCCACCTCCGGCACCACCCGATCCAGCAACCGCGCGCCGTACACCGCCACCCGTTCAGGGACCGCCTCACCACGCGCCGCCGCGAACCGCGCCAGCGCCGCGTCATCCGTGAACACGAACAGCCACCGGATCCCGCCCGCCTCCACCGACACCAACGAGCCCTCCACCACCGGCACCAACACCTCACTGCGCCGGAACTCCCCGACCACCGCCCGTAGATCGCCCTGCCCGGAGGCCGTCAGATCCGCCAGTCGCAGCCGCAAGGCATCGGCGCCCACGTCAGCCCCTTCGTAGATGGTGTGGAGGTCGCAGAGTTTCATTGCTCGTCGCACAAGTGAACGATCATGCTATGCGGGCGAGTTCAAGGGACGCCAGCAGTGGCGTGTCGGCCACGGAGGCGCCCCGCCCGTCTCCGCCGTCTCCGTTACGTATTCTGTGGCCTCGAACTGCTGTGCATGGAAGGGGATTCGGGCGTGCCGCTGCACAAGGACGACCCGAAAGCGGCATGGGGGTCGTCTACTGGGGCAGATCACGCTCGGGCCGTGACGTCGCCGTCAAGGTGGTGCACGCCCAGTACGCGGAGGACAAGGTCTTCCGTGCCCGCTTCCGGCAGGAGATCGAGGCCGTCCGCAAGGTCAGCGGTGCCTTCACCGCACCGGTCGTGGACGCCGACCCGGAGGCGGTACGGCCCTGGATGGCGACCCAGTACGTCGCGGGCAGCTCCCTCGCCGAACGGATCCGCGACCACGGCGCCCTCAAGGGCACCCAACTGCGGCGACTGGCCCTGGGGCTGGTGGAGGCGCTCCAGGACATCCACCGGGCCGGAGTGGTGCACCGGGACCTCAAGCCCGCCAACGTCCTGATGGCCGAGGACGGCCCCCGCGTCATCGACTTCGGCATATCCCGCGCCGTGGAGAACCACAACACCCTGACCGAGACCGGCCAGATGATCGGCACCCCGCCCTTCATGTCACCGGAGCAGTTCACCGACGCCCGCACGGTGGGACCCGCCTCGGACGTCTTCTCGCTCGCCGCGCTCCTGGTCTACTCGGCCACCGGACGCGGCCCCTTCGATGCCGACAGCCCGTATCTGACCGCTTTCCGGGTGGTCCATGAGCGGCCGGAACTGAACGGCGTGCCTGGCCCGTTGCGTGCGGTCCTGGAGCGCTGTCTGGTCAAGGATGCCGCCGACCGGCCCCGACTGGACGTACTGGCCAAGGAGTTCGCCGAGGCCCTGCCCGAGTCCGATCCCATGGACCCGGACACCGCGACCCTCCGCCTCGCCGACCCGGGGGCCTTCGCGGAGACGTGTGGCGGGACCGGCGGCGCGGGGGCCGGAAAGATCACCCGGTCCGGGCGCACGCGACGCCGCAGGGTCCGCCCCTGGACGGTGGCGGCCTGCGCGGTGGGCGTGCTGGCCCTGGGGACGGGCTGGTACATACGCTTCGGGCCGGGCTTCCCGGACAGCGCCCCGGCAGTGAGTTCCGCCTCGTCCGCGGACTCCCGCTGGGCGGCGCTCCCCACCGGCTGGCAGCCCTGGCAGACGACGATGCACGAGACGGCACGGCGGGGCGAGGTCGACCCGCTCGCGAAGGACAGCGCGGACGCGGGCGACGCCACCTGCCAGACGTACGAGAACGCGGTCTACTGCGCGGGCAACAACATCCTCCCGGTCCGTCTGGACGGCCGTACCGGCGCCACCGTCTGGCGCTCCGCGCTCGCGACCTCCGCCGAGGGCGCGGACAAGGCGCGGGACAACTTCGAACTCCTCGGGGTGCGGGACGACGCGATGCTCCTCCAGCACTACGTCTACGGGGCCGACGGGAGCTCCAGGGCGAGCATCGTCGCCCTCGACACCAACAGCGGCGAGCAGCTGTGGGCCCGGCAGCGGAACAATGCCACCGTGGACCAGATCGTCTCCGGCGACCTAGTTCTGACCCCCGACCCCACCGGCCGGCTGGTGACGGCCCGTTCCCCGCGCACCGGTACCGACCGCTGGACCCTGCAGCTGCCCTCCGACGACTATTGCCAGTTCACCACGGCCGGTTCTCGCCTGTATGCCCAGTGCTTCCCGGACGACGCGGCCAAGGGCGCCGTACTCCTGGAGCTGAACAAGGCCGACGGATCGGTGCTGCGGCGCCTGAAGACCCCGTACACGAGCAGCCTGCTCGGCACGGTCGGCGGCCGGTTGGGCTTCGTGGTCGGCGGTGGAACCGGCCCGGCGCGCCCCGAGGACCTGAAGTTCGGCGAGATCTGGCTGCTCGACCCGGACACCGGCTCGGCCACCACGACGAAGCTGACGACGACATACGACGGCTCGGTGCGGCTGGCCGCCGACACCCTGTGGATCACCCAGGCCAACGGCCAGGTGACCGCCGTGTCTCCGCTGACCGGAAAACCGCTGTGGCAGACCCGCACCGACGTCGAGGGCTCGGGACAACCCACGTACGACGCCCGCACCCGCACCCTCTACCTGGCCAGCACCAGCGGCCGGGTCGCCGCCCTCGACACCCGCAAGGGCACGCTGCTGTGGGAGACGGGCGCCCACGCCGACCAGCCGGCGAGCGGCGACGTGACCAAGTCCAAGGTGCTGCTGAACGGCGGCGCGCTGGTCGTGAGCACCCCGGACGGCACCGTCTTCAGCCTGGACCCCGCGCACCCCGAGCGGAAACCCGTCTCGGGGTGACAGCGGCGCATACGGCTGTGGCTACGGCAGTGCCAGCATCCGCTCCAGCGCCAGCTTCGCGAACGCCTCCGTCTCCTTGTCGACCTCGATCCGGTTGACCAGGTTGCCCTCGGCCAGCGACTCCAGCGTCCAGACCAGGTGGGGCAGGTCGATGCGGTTCATGGTCGAGCAGAAGCAGACCGTCTTGTCGAGGAAGACGATCTCCTTGCCCTCGGGCGCGAAACGGTTCGCGAGCCGTCGTACGAGATTGAGCTCCGTGCCGATGGCCCACTTGGACCCGGCGGGCGCGGCCTCCAGCGCCTTGATGATGTACTCCGTCGAGCCGACGTAGTCCGCCGCGGCCACGACCTCGTGCTTGCACTCCGGGTGGACCAGCACGTTCACGCCCGGGATGCGCTCGCGCACGTCGTTCACCGAGTCCAGCGAGAACCGTCCGTGCACCGAGCAGTGGCCGCGCCACAGGATCATCTTCGCGGCGCGCAGCTCGTCCGCCGTCAGCCCGCCGTTCGGCTTGTGCGGGTTGTAGACGACGCAGTCCTCCAGGGACATGCCCATGTCGCGGACGGCGGTGTTGCGGCCGAGGTGCTGGTCGGGCAGGAACAGCACCTTCGTCGAATCGGGCTCCCCCTGCTGGAAGGCCCACTCCAGGGCCTTCTTGGCGTTCGAGGAGGTGCAGATCGTGCCGCCGTGCTTGCCCGTGAACGCCTTGATGTCCGCGGACGAGTTCATGTACGAGACCGGCACGACCTGCTCGGCTATTCCGGCCTCCGTCAGCACGTCCCAGCACTCGGCGACCTGCTCGGCGGTGGCCATGTCCGCCATCGAGCACCCGGCCGCGAGGTCCGGCAGGACCACCTTCTGGTCGTCGGAGGTCAGGATGTCCGCGGACTCCGCCATGAAGTGCACACCGCAGAACACGATGTACTCGGCCTCCGGACGCGCCGCCGCGTCCCGGGCCAGCTTGAACGAGTCACCCGTGACGTCGGCGAACTGGATGACCTCGTCGCGCTGGTAGTGGTGGCCGAGCACGAAGACCTTGTCGCCGAGCTTCTCCTTGGCCGCGCGGGCGCGCGCCACCAGGTCCGGGTCGGACGGGGACGGCAGGTCGCCGGGGCACTCGACGCCCCGCTCGCTCCTCGGGTCGGCCTCGCGGCCGAGCAGCAGCAGGGCGAGAGGAGTCGGCTGTACGTCGAGCTCCGGGGTCTGGGCGGTGGTCACGACACGCACCCTTTCTGGTCTGCGGGAGGTTCTGCTGATGGTCCTGCGGATGGACGTTCCAGGACGCGCTTCTCGTCCTTCTCGTCGAACTGACGCTATCTATCATAACCCGCTTCACGTCAGTTTGACGATGGTCATTGCGTCGATGTGACATGAATCCCGATGAGCCGTTTTCCGCTCGCCATCGCATGTGCGAGCATGAAGGAGACGCCGAAAAACGGCGCCCGGCCCGGAATGAATCCGCGGCCTTGCCGGTTGCACCAGTCGGCAAGCAGTCTCCGTACAACCCGGGAGAGATGTAGATGTCCGTATCGGACGAGACCAGCACCGTCACCGACGGCATCATCCTGTCCGACGCCGCCGCGGCGAAGGTCAAGGCCCTGCTCGACCAGGAAGGCCGTGACGACCTGGCCCTGCGTGTCGCCGTTCAGCCCGGCGGCTGCTCCGGCCTGCGCTACCAGCTCTTCTTCGACGAGCGCTCCCTCGACGGAGACGTGGTCAAGGACTTCGGCGGCGTCAAGGTCGTCACCGACCGCATGAGCGCCCCGTACCTGGGCGGCGCCTCGATCGACTTCGTCGACACCATCGAGAAGCAGGGCTTCACGATCGACAACCCGAACGCGACGGGCTCGTGCGCCTGCGGCGACTCCTTCAGCTAAGCCCTGTCGCTTGCTGGACAACTGAACGAACCGAAGGCGGCGGCCCCCTCCGACAGGGCCGCCGCCTTCGCGTATCCGGCGGGCTTTACTGCACCCCGGCCGTCTTCCCCGGCAGCCGCTGCCCCGGGTTCGGCGGCAGAATCTGCTTGCCGTCGGTGCCGACGACCTTCCGGTCGCCCAGCGGCTTGTCCAGGTGGACCGTCTTCTCGATCGCCTTGGCGATCATGATGCAGATCTTGCCCTTCCACGGCGTCTCGGTCACCTTCACGGTCACCTGGCCAGAGCTCTCGCTCGCCGTCGCCTCGTAGTCGGCGCACACACCGCCCGTGAAGCCCACGGTCAGGTCCTTGCCGTCGGCGGTGTAGTAGTCCACCTTGACGTCACGGGTGGCCGGCGCGCTCGTGGAAGGGGTGGGCTGCCCGGACGGCGTCGTAGAGTTCGAGGCCAGGTACTTCGGGTCGACGGCCGGATACGTCACCGTGAAGCCGTTCTGCGCGCCCGCGCCCTTCACCTGGAACAGCCAGGACGGCACCAGTGCCTGCCGCCCGTCCACCGCATGCACCGCCAGCCCGAAGACCGCACCGTCCACGGCGACGGTCTGCTTCGCCGGCGTCGCACCCGCCCCGGACGTCGACTGCCCGCACGGCGCCTCCAGCCGGTCCTTCAGCGGTACGGGGCTGGCGCAGCCGCCGATGCCCATGCGGTGGTCGGTCGTGGGCGCCGCGTTCATCAGGTCCAGCGTCTTCCGCGCACCCAGCACGGGGTACGTGTCGCCCTTCACCGGCGCCTTCAACTTCCCACTGCCGCCCACCACTTCGCCCTGGGCGCCGACGGTCAGCCCGGTCGTCCAGCCGTAGGTGGGCAGCCCGCCGACCAGGGGGTTCGCATTCACCACCCGCTGGGCTCCCATGACCTGGCTCGCGTCCACCTTCGCGTCGTCCTGGCCGACCGCCTTCAGCACCGGCGCCGCGGCCTTCTTCGCGGTGGCCTCGCTGACCGTGGCGCCGGCCGGGTTCGCGGGGTCCTTCGTACATGCGATGGCGCTCCGACAGGCGTCGGTGCCGGCGGCGTACCGGTGGAACGTCCAGGTCCCCGGCGCCTGCTTGTCCACCACGAGGCTCGGTCCGGATCCGTCCTTGGCGGGCCCGACCTGCCAGGCCTGGCCCTGCGCCACCGGCGTCCCGTCCAGCCCGAGCGCCTTGGCCAGCCGCGCCACCTCGTCCTTGGTGACCTCGCCGGCCGCCCGGTACACGGGCGCCGAGTCCGGCCCGTCGGGCAGGGTGCCGTCGGCCTTGTACCGGACGCCGTACGGGTTGGGCTCGCCTGGCGCGATCCCGTTCGTGCCACCCTCGGAGTAACCGTCGAGCGCGAGCGGCGGGGGAGTGGTGCCGTCACCGGAGGCCCCGGCGTCGGTACGACCGCCGGACCCGCCGGAGGCCGATGCGGCGAGGTACGCCCCGCCCCCGCCCACCAGCAGCACGGCAGCGGCCACGGAGGCGATGAGCGCGGGGGAGCGGCGCCGGGACGGACGGTGCTCCTCCGCGTCCGGATCGGGCGTGGCGTCGTGGATCTCGGCGCCATCGCCGGCGGCGGCCGGAGACCCGGCGATGGCCGGCCCCTTGGCGACCTGGGTCTCCTCGGCGGCCTGGTTCACCTTGACCGGGGCGACTGCTCCGGCCGCGGCGGTTTCTTCGGTCCTGGCGGTTTCTTCGGTTCCGGCGGTCGCTTCGGCCGCGGCGGCTGCTCCGGCCACGGTGGTTTCTTCGGTCCTGGCGGTCGCTTCGGCCGCGGCGGTCGTCCTGCCCGCGGCGATCTCCTCTGGGGCGGTCGCCCTGATCACGGTGGTCGCCTCACCCGCGCCGGGCTCCTCGACCCGGGCGGTCGCCCCGACCTCGGCGGTTTCCTCGCCGGCGCCGGTCGACTCTCCCGCGCCGGTCGCCTCGGCCTCGTCGCCTTCCCCCTGGGCCCCGGTCTTCTCCGCGCCGGCGCCGGGTCCCTCGACCTGGGCGGTCGCCCCGGCCTCGGCGGTCACTTCGCCCGAGCGGGCTTCCTCAAGCGCGCCGGTCGCAACGACCTTGCCGGTCGCCTCTCCTGCACCGGCCGTCCCGACCTCGTCGGCCTGCCCCTGAGCCCCGGTCTGCTCCGTGCCGGGGTTTGGTCCCTCAACCTGGGCGGTCACTTCGCCCGAGCGGGCTTCCTCAAGCGCGCCGGTCGCAACGACCTTGCCGGTCGCCTCTCCTGCACCGGCCGTCCCGACCTCGTCGGCCTCCCCCTGAGCCCCGGTCTTCTCCGTGCCGGGGTCTGGTCCCTCAACCCGGGCGGTCGCCCCGACCTCGGCGGTTTCCTCGCCGGCGCCGGTCGACTCTCCTGCGCCGCTCGCCTCGGCCTCGTCGGCCTCCCCCTGAGCCCCGGTCTTCTCCGTGCCGGGGTCTGGTCCCTCAACCCGGGCGGTCGCCCCGACCTCGGCGGTTTCCTCGCCGACGCCGGTCGCCTCTCCTGCGCCGGTCGCCTCGGCCTCGTCGCCCCGCCCCTCGGCCCCGGTCTTCTCCGTGCCGGCGTCGAGCCCCTGGGCCCCGGTCTTCTCCGTGCCGGCGTCGAGCCCCTCGGCCCCCGTCTTCTCCGTGCCGGCGTCGAGTCCCTCGCCCCCGGCGGTCGCCCCGCCCAAGCCGGTTTCCTCAACCGCGCCGGTCGCCCCGACCTCGGTGCCCTTTTCCGCAGCCCCACCACGTTCCGCGCCGGCTTCTTCCCCAGGAGCGTCCGCGTCGCCCGGAGCCCCGGCGCCCGCCGCGCCCTGCTCCGCCACGGCACCCTGGTCCTCGGTGGAGCCGGCGGTGCCGTTCTCGTCCGGGGCGTCGTTGTCGGGTCGCTCGGTGTTCACCGCATCGCTCCTTCGCCTGCACAACTGTCCTGTGACCCTGACCCGACCCTGTCAAAACGGGCTGCGGGAGGGTCGTATCGCACATCCCCTCGGCGGGGGACGGCGATGGGACGCAGCGGAGGAGCGCGCGGTTCCCTTCGGATGCGCTGGCGCGGCTACCGGGCCGTGGCGGACCTACGGACCGTGCTCAGTCGCCGTAGTCCGACATCGAGTCCAGCAGGCGCGCCGACTTCGGCGGCACGATGACGCCGTGGATGAGTGACGGGGAGACCGGGCGGGAAGTGATGCGGTCGGGGGCGGCCCAGTGGGGGACCATCCGGGCGCAGTCGCCGCGCAGCGACGCAAGGTCGCCTTCCAGGTCGACCGGGACCGGGGCATGGACCTTCAGGTTCGTCATACCGGAACCGTATGCACGCGGCAGCCGACCGAGAAAGATCTACTATCGGGTAGTTTTGGCCACTTCAGAGCCTGGCGGCGACCCGGTAGCGTGAACTGTCAATCCACGCTCCCGTCTCTCACAGGAGAGTCCTCGCCGTGCGCATCGCAGTCACCGGCTCCATCGCCACCGACCACCTCATGACCTTCCCCGGCCGCTTCGCCGACCAGCTCGTCGCGGACCAGCTGCACACGGTCTCGCTCTCCTTCCTGGTCGACAACCTCGACGTACGCCGGGGCGGCGTCGGCGCCAACATCGCCTTCGGCATGGGTCAGCTCGGCACCACCCCCATCCTGGTCGGCGCCGCCGGCTTCGACTTCGACGAGTACCGCGCCTGGCTGGACCGGCACGGCGTCGACACCGACTCGGTCCGCATCTCCGAGACCCTGCACACCGCCCGCTTCGTGTGCACCACGGACTCGGACCACAACCAGATCGGCTCGTTCTACACGGGCGCCATGAGCGAGGCCCGCCAGATCGAGCTGAAGACCGTCGCGGACCGCGTGGGCGGCCTCGACCTGGTCCTGATCGGCGCCGACGACCCGGAGGCGATGCTCCGCCACACCGAGGAGTGCCGCTCCCGGTCCATCCCCTTCGCCGCCGACTTCTCCCAGCAGATCGCCCGGATGAACGGCGACGAGATCCGGATACTGCTGGAGGGCGCCACGTACCTCTTCTCGAACGAGTACGAGAAGGGCCTGATCGAGTCCAAGACCGGTTGGAGCGACGCCGAGATCCTCGCCAAGGTCGGCCACCGCGTCACCACCCTCGGCTCCCGAGGCGTCCGCATCGAGAGGGCCGGCGAGGACCCGATCGAGGTCGGCTGCGCGGAGGAGGAGCGCAAGGCCGACCCCACGGGCGTCGGCGACGCCTTCCGCGCCGGCTTCCTGTCCGGTCTCGCCTGGGGCGTCTCCCTGGAGCGCGCGGCTCAGGTCGGCTGCATGCTCGCCACGCTCGTCATCGAGACGGTCGGCACCCAGGAGTACCAGCTGCGGCGCGCCCACTTCATGGACCGGTTCGCGAAGGCCTACGGCGACGAGGCCGCCGCCGAGGTCCAGAAGCACCTGGCCTGAGCTAGGAGACCCGGCGGACCACGTACGCAGCACCGTGGTCCGCCGGCTCCTCACCCACGTACTCCTGGCCCCGCATCTCGCACCACGCCGGGATGTCCAGCCGCGCCGCCTCGTCGTCGGACAGGACGCGCACCGTGCCGCCCACCGGCACGTCCCCGATGACCTTGGCGAGCTCGATGACGGGGATCGGGCAGCGCTTGCCGAGCGCGTCGACGACCAGCGCGTCGTCCTGCCGCACGGCCGCCGCCGCAACCGGCGCCCCCAGCTTCTCCCGCACCCCGGCCACCGCCCCCGGCAGCACCGCCAGGAACCGCTCGACGTCCTCCTCCGGCGTCCCCATCGGCAGTGATACCCGCACATTCCCCTCACTCAGCACCCCCATCGCCTTCAACACATGGCTGGGCGTCAGCGTGCTGCTGGTGCAGGACGACCCGGAGGAAACGGAGAAACCCTCCCGGTCCAGCTCGTGCAGCAATGTCTCCCCGTCGACATAGAGACAGGAAAAGGTGACGATCCCCGGCAGTCGCCGCTCCGGATCCCCGACCACCTCCACGTCCGGCACCGACCGCGGCACCCGCACCCGGATCCGCTCCGTCAGCTCCCGCAGCCGTACCGCCTCTTGCTCCGCCTCCGCCCGCACCGCCCGCAGCGAGGCGGCTGCCGCCACGATCCCCGGCAGATTCTCGAACCCGGCGGCCCGCCCCGACTCGCGCTCGTCCGCAGGCCCTTGCGACACGAACCGCACCCCCTTTCGTACGACCAGCAGCCCCACCCCCGAGGGCCCGCCCCACTTGTGCGCACTGGCTGCAAGCAGCGACCAGTCGCCCTCCACCGGCCCCCACCCGAGCGACTGCGCCGCATCCACCAGCAACGGCACCCCGGACTCCCGGCACACCGCAGCCACTTCGGCCACCGGCTGCTCGGTCCCCACTTCGTGGTTGGCCGACTGAAGACAGGCCAGCGCGGTGTCCGGGCGCAGGGCGTCCGCGTACGCCGCCGGCGTCACCCTGCCCTGCCGGTCCACCTCGATCTGCGTCACGCTCCCACCGCCGACCGCGTGCGCGTCAGCCGCATGAAGCACCGAGGAGTGTTCGACCGCCGACACGATCAGGTGACGCCCAATCCGGTGACGCCCAGCCAACGCCCCCGCAATCCCGGCATGCACGGCCCGGGTCCCGGAAGACGTGAAAACCAGCTCGTCGGCCCGGCATCCCACGGCCTCGGCGGCCGCTTCCCGAGCCGCATCCAGCAGCATCCGAGCCCGCCGGCCTTCGCGATACAGCCGTGCAGGGTCGGCCCACCCTTCATCCAAGGAGGCCAACAGCGCCTGACGGGCAACGGGATGGAGAGGCGTGGAGGAAGCGGCGTCGAAATAGGACATACGTAAACGCTATGACGTCCCTGGCTGCAGTGGCCTACAGGGGCGCGGGGCGATGACATCAGCGGCTCCGCCGCGGGGCGCGACCAGCCCCCACCGACCCGCAGCCGCCAATCCAGCGAACCCCCGGAGTGACTAGGCCCCCCTCCCCGCGAACCCCCGGAGGGCGTCGGCTAGGGTTTGGTCCGCATAAACATCCAAACCCCTGCCCGACGCAGGGCGGCGACCGACCACCGAAGAAGGCAGGCCGCAGCCAACCGCGCGGGCGAGACTCTCGGGAAGGCGCTACGTGAGTCCCAACGGCTCCGACCGCTCGCCGCGGCGCCCGATGCGGCGGAAGCTGCTGCAGGCAATGACCGCGGGCCTGGTCCTGGCGACCGCCACCGGTTGCACATACAAGGACTTCCCCCGCCTTGGTATGCCCACCCCGACCACGGAAGAGGCTCCGCGGATCCTCTCCCTGTGGCAGGGCTCCTGGGCTGCCGCGCTCGCCGTCGGCGTGCTGGTGTGGGGTCTGATCATCTGGAGCGCGATCTTCCATCGGCGCAGCCGCACCAAGGTCGAGGTTCCTCCGCAGACCCGGTACAACATGCCGATCGAGGCGCTGTACACGGTGGTTCCGCTCGTCATCGTCTCGGTGCTGTTCTACTTCACGGCCCGCGACGAGTCGAAGCTGCTCAGCCTCTCCGACAAGAAGCCCGACGTCACTGTGAACGTCGTCGGCTTCCAGTGGAGCTGGGGCTTCAACTACATCGAGCCGGTCCCCGGTGTCACCGGTGACGCGAAGACCGACAGCAACCTGGCCGCGATTCCGGACCGCTTCAAGAACGAGTTCCCGGCCAACGCAGGCGGTGTCTACGACGTCGGCACGCCGGCCACGCGGAACCCGCAGACCGGCAACCCGGGTCCGACGCTGTGGCTGCCCAAGGGCAAGACGGTCCGCTTCGTCCTGACCTCGCGTGACGTCATCCACTCCTTCTGGGTGGTGCCGTTCCTGATGAAGATGGACGTCATCCCGGGCCACACCAACTCCTTCCAGGTGACCCCCAACAAGGAGGGCACCTTCCTGGGCAAGTGCGCCGAGCTCTGCGGCGTCGACCACTCCCGGATGCTGTTCAACGTGAAGGTCGTCTCCCCGGAGCGCTACGAGCAGCACCTCAAGGACCTCGCCAAGAAGGGGCAGACCGGTTACGTTCCCGCCGGCATCGCGCAGACGAGCCACGAGAAGAACCGGGAGACGAACAACCTGTGAGCATCGTCAACGAACCCCAGGGCGCCGCGGCAGAGTCCCACTACGCGGACGAGCTGCCGGTCCGGCGCAAGCGGCCCGGCAACGTGGTCATCAAGTGGCTCACCACCACTGACCACAAGACGATCGGGACGCTCTACCTCGTCACGTCGTTCGCGTTCTTCCTGATCGGCGGCGTGATGGCGCTGCTGATGCGCGCCGAGCTGGCCCGTCCGGGCCTGCAGATCATGTCGAACGAGCAGTTCAACCAGGCGTTCACGATGCACGGCACGATCATGCTGCTGATGTTCGCGACGCCGCTGTTCGCGGGCTTCACCAACTGGATCATGCCGCTGCAGATCGGCGCGCCCGACGTGGCGTTCCCGCGGCTGAACATGTTCGCCTACTGGCTCTACCTGTTCGGCTCGACGATCGCGGTGGGCGGCTTCCTCACCCCGCAGGGTGCGGCCGACTTCGGCTGGTTCGCCTACTCCCCGCTGTCGGACGCGGTCCGCAGCCCGGGCGTCGGCGCCGACCTGTGGATCATGGGTCTGGCCTTCTCCGGCTTCGGCACGATCCTCGGTGCGGTCAACTTCATCACCACCATCATCTGCATGCGCGCGCCGGGCATGACCATGTTCCGCATGCCGATCTTCGTGTGGAACGTGCTGCTGACCGCGGTGCTGGTCCTGCTCGCCTTCCCCGTCCTCGCCGCCGCGCTGTTCGCGCTGGAGGCGGATCGGAAGTTCGGGGCGCATGTCTTCGACGCGGCCAACGGCGGCGCGTTGCTGTGGCAACACCTCTTCTGGTTCTTCGGCCATCCAGAGGTGTACATCATCGCGCTGCCGTTCTTCGGCATCATCTCCGAGGTCATCCCGGTCTTCTCCCGCAAGCCGATGTTCGGCTACATGGGCCTGATCGGCGCGACCATCGCCATCGCGGGTCTGTCCGTGACCGTGTGGGCCCACCACATGTACGTCACCGGCGGTGTGCTGCTGCCGTTCTTCTCCTTCATGACGTTCCTCATCGCCGTACCGACCGGCGTGAAGTTCTTCAACTGGATCGGAACGATGTGGAAGGGGTCCCTGTCCTTCGAGACCCCGATGCTCTGGGCGACCGGCTTCCTGGTCACCTTCACCTTCGGTGGTCTGACGGGTGTCATCCTGGCCTCGCCGCCGATGGACTTCCACGTCTCGGACTCGTACTTCGTGGTGGCCCACTTCCACTACGTCGTCTTCGGCACCGTCGTCTTCGCGATGTTCTCCGGCTTCCACTTCTGGTGGCCGAAGATGACCGGCAAGATGCTCGACGAGCGCCTCGGCAAGATCACCTTCTGGACGCTGTTCGTCGGCTTCCACGGCACCTTCCTGGTCCAGCACTGGCTGGGTGCCGAGGGCATGCCCCGTCGTTACGCGGACTACCTCGCGGCCGACGGCTTCACCGCCCTGAACACGATCTCGACGATCAGCTCGTTCCTGCTCGGCATGTCGATCCTGCCGTTCCTCTACAACGTGTGGAAGACGGCCAAGTACGGCAAGCCGGTGGGCGTCGACGACCCGTGGGGCTACGGCCGCTCGCTCGAGTGGGCGACGTCCTGCCCGCCGCCGCGGCACAACTTCCTCACCCTGCCGCGGATCCGCAGCGAATCCCCGGCGTTCGACCTGCACCACCCTGAGATCGCCGCTCTCGACCAGCTCGAGAACGCGCCTCACGGTGAGAAGGCTCTGGCTGGTGGCAAGGAGGCCGGCAAGTGAAGGTTCAGGGCAAGATGTTCATGTGGCTGAGCGTCTTCGTCCTCGCCATGGCAGTGGTCTATGGCGTGTGGTCGAAGGAGCCGGCCGGTACCACGGCGCTCTTCCTGGCCTTCGGTCTGTGCATCATGGTCGGCTTCTACCTCGGCTTCACGGCCAAGCGGGTCGACGCGGGTGCCATGGACAACAAGGAGGCGGACGTCGCGGACGACGCCGGCGAGGTCGGGTTCTTCAGCCCGCACAGCTGGCAGCCGCTGGCCCTCGGGGTCGGTGGTGCGCTCGCCTTCCTGTCGATCGCGATCGGCTGGTGGCTGCTGTACTTCTCCGCGCCGATCATCATGATCGGCCTGTACGGCTGGGTCTTCGAGTACTACCGCGGTGAGAACCGCACCCAGTAGCACGCGCAGGGCCCACAGGGAGCCCGGACACTCCGTAAGGAGCGTCCGGGCTCCCACTTTTGCCTCAATACCGTTCCCTCGTACGGATTACCCCGCGCGCCGTCCTTGACGAACGTCCATAGCGTGAGGGACATGAACCACTCTCCGCGCACCCGCACCGTCGTCAGCTGCACTCTGCTGTTGATCGCCCTCGGCGCGGGCGGCACCGCTTGCAGCAGCGGGGGCAACCCGCTGGCCGGCAAGCCGTACGACGCGACGGACCAGGTCTCCCTCAACGGCCTCAAGGGTGGTGACGGGAAGAAGGCCGACCCGGACAAGGCCCTGGAGGTCACCGCCGGGGACGGCGGCCACCTCACGGACGTCACCGCCACGGACGCCGCAGGCCGCTTCGTGGCGGGCGAACTCTCCGCCGACGGCACCCACTGGCACAGCACCTCCCCGCTCGCCGCCAACGCCCACTACACGGTCCGGGTGAGCACCGAGGACGAGGACGGGGCGCCGGGCCGCAAGGTCCTCACCTTCGACACCAGCACCCCCACCACCAAGAAGCGCCTGAATGTGAAGTTCGGCCCCGACTCCGGCGAGTACGGCGTCGGGCAGCCCGTCACCGCCCAACTCGACCAGCCCGTCAGGGACAGGGCACAGCGCGCCATCGTCGAACGGGCCCTACGGGTGGACTCCGTGCCCGCCGTGCAGGGCGCCTGGCACTGGGTGGACGACAAGGAACTCCACTACCGCCCCAAGGACTACTGGCCCGCTCACGCCACCGTCCAGGTGCACAGCAACCTGGACGGCATCAAGGTCGGCGACCGCCTGTGGGGCGCCAGGAGCAAGCCGCTGAAGCTCACCATCGGCGACAGCCTCGTCGCCGTCACCGACGCCGCGGCGCACTCCATGACGGTGTACAAGAACGGCGAGGACATCAGGGAGGTCCCCGTCACCACCGGCAAGCCCGGCTTCGAGACCCGCAACGGCGTCAAGGTCGTACTGGGCAAGCAGTCCTTCGTACGCATGCGCAGCGCCACCGTGGGCATCGCCGAGGGCAGCGCCGACTCCTACGACCTGCCCGTCTACTGGGCCACCCGCCTCACCTGGAGCGGCGAGTACGTCCACGCCGCCCCCTGGTCCGTGGGCTCCCAGGGCTACGCCAACGTCAGCCACGGCTGCACCGGCATGAGCACCGCCAACGCCGAGTGGTTCTTCAACACCGTCCACGAGGGCGACGTGGTGAAGGTCATCAACTCCAACGGCGAGACCATGGAGCCCTTCGGCAACGGCTTCGGCGACTGGAACCTGGCCTGGAAGGAGTGGCGGCAGGGCAGCGCCCTGGTGGCCGGCAAACCCGACGGCCCGAGCCCGGACGATGCTGCACGGCTACGCCCGACGGCGGTTTGAGCATCCCTTCAGGGGCGCGTGGCCGTGTCGATCTGCGGCTCCGCCGCCGTGGGCGCGACAAGCCACAAACGGCCCGCAGTCGCCGAACCACGGGCCGTCCCGAGCTCTCAGGCGCTCTGCTGAAGAGCCTTGCGCCGGAGCAGAGAAGCCAACGCCGAGGCGAACTCGACAGGCTCCACAGGCAACGTCACAGCGGCATCCGCCCGACTCCACGTGGCCAGCCAGGCATCCTGAGGCCGCCCGATGAGCAGAAGCACCGGCGGGCAGTTGAACACCTCGTCCTTGATCTGCCGGCACATCCCCATGCCCCCCATGGGCACGGCCTCACCGTCCAGGACGCACACGTCGATCCCGCCCCGGTCCAGCTCCTTGATGACGGCGGCCGGCGTCGCACACTCCAGGAACTCGACGACGGGAACGTCGGGAGCGGGCCTGCGCCCGGTCGCGAGCCGCACCTGTTCGCGGGTGTTGGAGTCGTCGCTGTAGACCAGCACCGTGGCGGTCGGCTGCATAGTTCCTCCGAGACGTCAGCGTCGTACGGAAAGGCCCGATGGGGCGGATGTTACTCCGTTCAACACCACGTCAACACCGGTATGGACGGCAGCAACACTCCGAACGGCACCCCCCGGAGTGAGGGCGGGATAAGCGACCGACATAATGTCGGTCGTGGCGACAGCAACGACAGTAGAAACCGGGCACGCGCACCCGTCGGTCAACCGGCCGAACCTCACCAGCGTCGGAACCATCATCTGGCTGAGTTCCGAGCTGATGTTCTTCGCGGCCCTCTTCGCGATGTACTTCACCCTGCGATCGGTGACCGGTCCGGATCACTGGAAGGAGATGGCGAGTCATCTCAACATTCCGTTCTCCGCGACCAACACCACGATCCTGGTGCTCTCCTCCCTGACCTGCCAGCTCGGCGTGTTCGCCGCCGAGCGCGGGGACGTGAAGAAGCTCCGGGGCTGGTTCATCATCACGTTCGTGATGGGTGCGATCTTCATCGGCGGTCAGATCTTCGAGTACACGGAGCTGGTGAAGAAGGACGGCATCTCGCTGTCCTCCGACCCGTACGGCTCGGTGTTCTACCTGACCACCGGGTTCCACGGCATGCACGTGACGGGCGGCCTCATCGCCTTCCTGTTCGTTCTCGGCCGCACCTACGCGGCCAAGAGGTTCACCCACGAGCAGGCGACCGCGGCCATCGTCGTGTCCTACTACTGGCACTTCGTCGATGTCGTGTGGATCGGCCTCTTCGCCACGATCTACCTGATCAAGTAGCCGGGCCCGTTCCCGCGTGCGCCCGCGCGGCGCACAACCCACAAGCATCGACGCAGAAGATCCTGACACCGGGGTAATCCGTGAAAAAGCTCTCCGCACGACGACGCCATCCCATGGCGGCTCTCGTCGTCCTACTCCTCGCGCTGGCATGCACAGGGGGGCTGTACGCCGCGTTCGCACCCGCGAGCAAGGCGCAGGCCGATGACACCGCCCAGTCCCTTGCCATCGACGAGGGCAAGAAGCTCTACTCCGTGGGCTGCGCCAGCTGCCACGGCACCGGCGGTCAGGGCACCTCCGACGGTCCGAGCCTCGTGGGCGTGGGCGCCGCGGCCGTCGACTTCCAGGTCGGCACCGGCCGTATGCCGGCCCAGCAGCCGGGCGCTCAGGTCCCGAAGAAGAAGGTCATCTACTCGCAGGCCGAGATCGACCAGCTCGCCGCGTACATCTCCTCCCTCGGCGCCGGCCCGTCCATCCCGACGGCGGCGCAGTACGGCCCGGACGGTGCCGACATCGCCAAGGGTGGCGAGCTGTTCCGCACCAACTGCGCGCAGTGCCACAACTTCACCGGCAAGGGCGGTGCGCTGACGCACGGCAAGTTCGCGCCGAGCCTCGAGGGCGTCGCCCCGAAGCACATCTACGAGGCCATGCAGACCGGCCCGCAGAACATGCCGTCGTTCCCCGACACCACGATGTCGCAGCAGAACAAGAAGGACATCATCGCGTACCTGAACGCGGTCAACGGTGACGACACCGAGAGCCCCGGCGGCCTTGAGCTGGGCGGACTCGGCCCGGTCTCCGAGGGCCTGTTCGCCTGGATCTTCGGACTCGGCGCGCTGATCGCGGTCGCCGTCTGGGTCGCCGCTCGGACCGCAAAGGCCAAGAAGTCATGAGTAGCCAAGACATTCCAGAAGAGAACCTGCCCGCTGAGCAGGACGCGCACGGCACCGTAAGCCTCGCGGACGAGCAGAACCCGTTCGCGGACCCCGGTCTGCCGCCCCACGAGCACCGGGTGCAGGACATCGACGAGCGGGCCGCCAAGCGGTCCGAGCGTGTGGTGGCCATGCTGTTCACGGTCTCGATGCTGGCCACGGTCGGCTTCATCGCCTCGTACGTGGCGATCCCGCACGACAAGTCGATCTTCGTGTTCCCGCTCGGGCACATCAACGCGCTGAACTTCGCGCTGGGCCTGACCCTGGGCCTCGCGCTGTTCGCCATCGGCGCGGGCGCGGTCCACTGGGCCCGCACCCTGATGTCCGACGTGGAGATCGCCGACGAGCGGCACCCGATCGAGGCGTCCCCCGAGGTCAAGGCCAAGGTCATGGCCGACTTCAAGCAGGGCGCCAAGGAGTCCGCGCTCGGCCGCCGCAAGCTCATCCGCAACACGATGTTCGGTGCGCTGGCCCTGTTCCCGCTCTCCGGCGTCATGCTGCTGCGCGACCTCGGCCCGCTGCCCGGGACCAAGCTGCGCCACACGCTGTGGTCCAAGGGCAAGCTGCTCGTCAACATGAACACCAACGAGCCGCTGCGTGCCTCCGACGTCGCGGTCGGCTCGCTCACCTTCGCCAAGCCCGAGGGCCTGGAGGAGCACGACGAGAACTTCCAGACCGAGATCGCCAAGGCGGCCCTGATGATCGTCCGGATCCAGCCGGACAACATCAAGGACAAGCGCGAGCTCGAGTGGTCGCACGAGGGCATCGTCGCGTACTCGAAGATCTGCACCCACGTCGGTTGCCCGATCTCGCTGTACGAGCAGCAGACGCACCACGTGCTGTGCCCCTGCCACCAGTCCACCTTCGACCTGTCCGACGGCGCCCGGGTGATCTTCGGCCCCGCCGGTCACGCCCTGCCGCAGCTGCGCATCGGCGTGAACGACCAGGGCTACCTCGAGGCGCTCGGCGACTTCGAAGAGCCCGTCGGTCCTGCATTCTGGGAGCGCGGATGAGCACCAACGAGAACACCGAGTCCCGGCGCGGCAAAGCGCCGGCCGGCGAGCGCGTCGCCGACTGGGCCGACGGCCGGCTGGGGATCTACTCCCTGGCCAAGACCAACATGCGCAAGATCTTCCCCGACCACTGGTCGTTCATGTTGGGCGAAGTGTGCATGTACAGCTTCATCATCCTCATCCTCACGGGTGTGTATCTGACGCTGTTCTTCCACCCGTCGATGAACGAGGTGGAGTACCACGGCAGCTACATCCCGCTGCAGGGCCAGATGATGTCCGAGGCGTTCAACTCGACCCTGCACATCTCCTTCGATGTGCGCGGTGGTCTGCTGATCCGGCAGATCCACCACTGGGCCGCGCTGATCTTCCTCGCGGGCATGTTCGTGCACATGATGCGTGTGTTCTTCACCGGCGCGTTCCGCAAGCCGCGTGAGGTCAACTGGATCTTCGGCTTCCTGCTGCTCGTCCTGGGCATGTTCACCGGCTTCACCGGTTACTCGCTCCCGGACGACCTGCTCTCCGGCACCGGTGTCCGCTTCATGGAGGGCGCGATCCTGTCCGTGCCGATCGTCGGTACGTACCTGTCGATGTTCCTCTTCGGCGGCGAGTTCCCGGGCGGCGACTTCGTGGCCCGGTTCTACTCGGTCCACATCCTGCTGCTGCCGGGCATCATGCTCGGCCTGATGGTGGGCCACCTGATCCTGGTCTTCTACCACAAGCACACGCAGTTCGCGGGCCCCGGCAAGACGAACAACAACGTCGTCGGCATGCCCCTGCTGCCCGTGTACATGGCGAAGGCCGGCGGCTTCTTCTTCCTGGTCTTCGGCGTCATCACGGCCATCGCGGCGATCGCCTCGATCAACCCGATCTGGGCCATGGGCCCCTACCGTCCGGACCAGGTGTCCACCGGCGCCCAGCCCGACTGGTACATGGGCTTCTCCGAGGGCCTGATCCGTACGATGCCGGGCTGGGAGATCAACCTCTGGGGCCACACGCTCGTCCTGGGCGTGTTCATCCCGCTGGTGATCTTCCCGCTGGTCCTGGTCGCGATCGCGGTCTACCCGTTCATCGAGTCCTGGGTCACCGGCGACAAGCGCGAGCACCACATCCTGGACCGTCCGCGCAACGCCCCGACGCGTACCGCGTTCGGCGCCGCGTGGATCTCCTGGTACTTCGTGCTGATGATCGGTGGCGGCAACGACCTGTGGGCCACGCACTTCCACCTGTCGATCAACGCGATCACCTGGTTCGTGCGCGTCGGCTTCTTCGTCGTGCCGGTCCTCGTGTTCCTCGCCACCAAGCGGATCTGCCTCGGCCTCCAGCGCCGCGACAAGGACAAGGTGCTGCACGGCCGCGAGTCGGGCATCATCAAGCGCCTGCCGCACGGTGAGTTCATCGAGGTGCACGAGCCGCTCAGCCAGGACGCCCTGCACACCCTCACGGCGCACGAGCAGTACAAGCCGGCCCAGATCGGCCCGACGGTCGACGAGAACGGCGTCGAGCGCAAGGTCAAGGGCTCCGAGCGACTGCGCGCCAAGCTCAGCGAGGCGTACTACGGCGAGGAGTCCCAGATTCCGAAGCCCACCGTCGAGGAGTACAGGGAGATCACGAGCGGCCACGGCCACCACTGATCGCTGCGGCTCGCCACGCCACGGCAAGGGCCCCCGTCCGGTCTTCGGACGGGGGCCCTTTTCCATGCCCTGAGCTGGATAGGGTGGCCTCACACTCGTTTTCTTCTTCTACGACGACCAGGAGCGGCCTCATGAGCGCTGTGACCCCCGCTGGAGGCGACACCGCGGCGGGCCGTTCCTGGCCCCGGCTGCTGAACGGCCTGCTGGACGGCCACGACCTCAGCGCCGACGACACCGCCTGGGCGATGGACCTGATCATGCGCGGTGAGGCGACCGACGCCCAGATCGCCGGGTTCGCGGTGGCGCTGCGCGCCAAGGGCGAGACCGTCGAGGAGATCACCGGGCTGGTCCGCACGATGTACGAGCACGCGAACGTGATCGAGGTGCCGGGACGGACCGTCGACATCGTCGGTACGGGCGGCGACGGCGCGAAGACGGTGAACATCTCCACGATGTCGGCGATCGTCATCGCGGGCACGGGCGCAAAAGTCGTCAAGCACGGCAACCGGGCCGCCTCCTCGGCGTCCGGGGCCTCGGACGTGCTGGAGAAGCTGGGCGTCAATCTGGAACTGACGCCGAAGCGGGTGGCGGAGGTCGCGGAGGAAGCCGGCATCACGTTCTGCTTCGCCATCAAGTTCCATCCGGCGCTGCGTCATGTGGCCGCCGCACGAGGGCAGTTGGGCATTCGGACGACCTTCAACGCCCTCGGTCCGCTGACCAACCCGGCGAAGGTGAAGGCACAGGCGGTGGGTGTCGCAGACCCGCGCCTGGCGCCACTCATCGCCGGCGTCCTCGCCGAGCGCGGCAACTCCTCCCTCGTCTTCCGCGGCGACGACGGCTTCGACGAGCTGACGACGACGGCCACCTCACGCGTCTGGGTCGTCCGGGACGGCAAGGTCACCGAGGAGACCTTCGACCCCCGTGACGTCGGCATCGAGCTGGTTCCGGTGGAGGCCCTGCGCGGCGCCGACCCGTCGTACAACGCGGAGGTCGCCCGCAGGCTCCTCGACGGCGAGAAGGGCCCGGTGCGGGACGCCGTACTGCTGAACTCGGCGGCCGCGCTCGTCGCCCTCGACCCGGGCCCCGGGACGCTGGCCGAGCAGATCCGGGCCGGCATGGACAAGGCGGCGCAGTCGATCGACTCCGGCGCGGCCAAGCGGGCGCTGGAGCGCTGGGTGGCGGCCAGCAACGCATAGCAGGGCAGTGCGGTCCCGCAATGCGGACACGAGTTGCGGGACCGCGATCACTTCACGTACGTTCCTGTCCAGGTCATGAGTGACAGTCATGAGGCCCCGGCCGACTGTCCGGCAACCCTCCGTCCGTGGCGGGGTGCCCCGGGTGAAGACCAGGCCGTAGGCAGCGAGGTCTACGGCAAGCGCGGACCCCTCGAGCAACCAGGGGTCCTGGTCGTCGAGGAGCCTTCCGTGAGCAAGCGAATGCGATAGGGCCGCAGAGCCCCGCCTCCGCATCCCCTTTTCTTCTTCACGCCCCTGCTGGAGCGCCACCGCTCGCGGGGCGAATTCCACCTGCCCACACGGGAGTTCCGCCATGTCTGTCTCCACCGCTGCCGCCGCCACCTCGGTTTGTGCCCCGCTGCCCGTTCTGGGGCGGGATGTCACCGTCCCGCTCGTCACGGGCGGCGAAGTCACCTATGCGGCGCTCGACTACGCGGCCAGCGCGCCCGCCCTGCAGCGCGTGTGGGACGACGTTGCGGCCTACGCGCCCTACTACGGCAGCGTCCACCGCGGCGCCGGCTATCTCTCCCAGCTGTCGACCGACCTCTTCGAGAACGCCCGCAGGACCGTCGCCGAGTTCCTCGACTGCCGCGCCGACGACCAGCTGATCTTCACCCGGTCGACCACGGACTCCCTCAACCTGCTGGCGCGGGCCCTCCCGGCCGACTGCCAGGTCTTCGTCTTCGAGACCGAGCACCACGCCAGCCTGCTGCCCTGGAAGGACGCCCGGGTCACCTACCTCAACGCCCCGCGCACCCCGCAGCAGGCCGTCGAGACGCTGGAGAAGGCCCTCGCCGGCCGTACTGTGTCCGTTGAAGGGAGCCATGGCCCGGCCCTGGTCTGCGTCACCGGCGCCTCGAACGTCACCGGTGAGCTGTGGCCCGTACGCGAGCTCGCGGCGGCGGCCCATGCGCACGGCGCCCGTATCGTCCTGGACGCCGCCCAGCTCGCCCCGCACCACCCGGTCTCCGTGCAGGACCTCGACGTCGACTGGGTCGCCTTCTCCGGCCACAAGCTGTACGCGCCCTTCGGCTCCGGCGTGCTGGCCGGCCGCGCCGACTGGCTGCAGGCCGCCGACCCCTACCTCGCGGGTGGCGGCGCCAGCCGCAAGGTCACCCGGCGCGAGGACGGCGGCGTGGACGTGGAGTGGCACGACAGCGCCGCCCGCCACGAGGCCGGCTCCCCGAACGTGATCGGCGCCTACTCCATCGCGTCGGCCTGCAAGGCGCTCACCGAGGCCGGCTTCGACGCCCTGGTCGCCCGTGAGCAGCACCTGATCGAGAAGGTCAGGGCGGGCCTGGCGGAGGTCCCGCAGGTGAAGGTGCTCTCCCTCTTCGGCGACGACGCCCCCCGGGTCGGCGTGATCTCCTTCGTCGTCGAGGGCTGGAACAGCTCGCACTTCGCCGCCGCGCTCTCCGCCGAGTACGGCATCGGCGTCCGCGACGGTCTCTTCTGCGCCCACCCGCTGGTCCGCACCCTCCTGGGCAGTGACCCGCAGACCCAGGGCGAGTGCGGCGCCCCCGAGGCCGCCCCCGGCGAGAAGTCCCTCAACGCCATCCGCGTCAGCTTCGGCGCCGGCACCCCCGACGAACACGTCGAGCGCTTCGTCACCGCCGTGCAGGAACTGGTGGCGGACGGCGCCAAGTGGCAGTACCGCACGGAGGACGGCCGCTGCGTCCCGGCGGTGTGAGCAGCGGCTCTCGCCTCCCCGCAGACGCCTGGGCGGCCCTCAGGAATCCAGCCCGATGGCGAAAGCCGCCTCCAGATCGTGCTGCGAGTACGTACGAAACGCGACGTGTGTATCCGTCGCCTCGACACCGGGGATCTTGCTGATGCTGCCAGGAATCACATCAGCAAGATCCTCGTGCTGCTTCACCCGCACCATCGCGATCAGGTCATACGTTCCGGTCACGGAAAAGACTTCACTCACGCTCTCCAGCGAAGCGATCCGCTCCGCGATCTCGGGGATCCGGTCCACGCTGGTCTTGATGAGGACGATCGCGGTGATCACGGCTGGTTCTCTCCCTCGGGGGCCGTTGCTGGGGCGGACTTCACTCTAGTCGTACGGCCGAATCGGACCCAGGCGTAGACGAAGCCCAGGCCGAAGCCCACCAGGTGGGCCAGATAGGCCACCCCCGGTCCCGTCGCCGCGTGCCCGGCCGCCAGCCACTGCAGGGCCGCCCAGAAGGGCAGCACGATCCAGGCGGGGAAGCGCAGGGGCAGGAAGAAGAGGAACGGCAGGAGACTGGTCACCCGCGCCCCGGGGAACAGGTACAGAAACGCGCCGAGGACCGCCGAGATCGCCCCGGACGCGCCGACCAGGGACTGCTGGGACGTGGCATTGGCCGCCGCGTACCCCAGCAGGGCGAGGTAGCCGCAGCCGACGTAGAAGAGCGTGAACTGGACGCGGCCCATCCGTTCCTCGGTCATCGCCCCGAAGACGTAGAGGAAGAGCATGTTGCCGAGCAGGTGCACCCAGCTGCCGTGCACGAACAGGGCCGTGGCGGGGGTCAGGGCGGCCCTGGGGGAGCCCTGGAACAGCTCGGCCGGGACGACTCCCCAGCGATGGAAGTAGGCGCGCTGGGCGGCGAGCAGCGCCTCGCCGGAACCGTGGACCGGATTGAGGCCGGCTGCGGGGCCGGTGACGAAGAGCAGACAGCACAGGGCGATCAGCGTGTGCGTCATGGGCGCCGAGGGGCGCCGGATCGCTCTGCCGACGGTCGCGCTCCACTTGCCGATCATGAACACAGAGCATGACGTAACAGGACGCAGTCGCACAGACCGCCTCGCCGCCGTGGACGGACGGGCGGCGAGTCCGTGCCAGGCCGTAGGGTTACGAGCCACACGCCCGGGGAAGCTCGGGCGTCACTGACAATAGAAGGCCTAGAAGGAAAGAGCACAGGCACGATGACGGTTCCCCTGCCGACCGCCACGACGCGGTGGCGCTGCACCCTCTGCGGCAACCTCACGCGTTTCGACGTGACCCGCTCGTCGAAGGTCGTCGAGTACGTCCACCTCGATCTGGCCGGTGAGCCCAAGGTCGAGGAGCGCGAGGTGGTCAGTGAGACCATCGAGTCGGTGCGCTGTCGCTGGTGCAACGCGGTGGATCAGGTGGAACTCGTGGACAGGCCGGGCGCCGACTCCTGAGCGGAGCGGCCCCACAGGTAATGGGGTGTGACGGATGGTGGAGACCACAGGCGGGGGGCCGGGCGACGGCACCGCCGAGGTGCTTGACCGTCCGCTGCCCGACGGAGTGCGCCGCAGGGTCGTCCAGATCGTCTCGGACGGCTTCGGCGGGCTGACCGTCGGTGAACTGCCCGCCCAGCTCAGGCAGTACGCCCGCTTCGCACCGAACCGGCGGGCCAAGTTCGCCGGCAACGCGATGGCGGCCGCCCTGGAGACCGATCCGCTGTTCCGGCAGCGCATCGGGGAGAAGCTGAGAGAGACCCAGCCGGAACTCACCGGCGCTCTCGACTCCGGCTCGCCGCCCCCGGCCGCGGATCCGCTCGACGTGGCGGCCGCGGCCTATGTGCTGCGGCCCACCGGCTGGGTGAAGCTCGTGACCGCGGCCGGTGAGGAGGCCCAGCGGGCCGATGCCGAGCGCGCCGACGAGGAGAGCCGGGCCGAGCTGGAACGGCTGCGGGCGGAGCTCGACCGGGCCCGGGAGCAGACCAGGGCCGACACCGAGCGGCTCCGTGCCGAGCTGGACGCCGCCAAGAAGGAGGCCGACTCGCTGCACCGCAAGCTGCGAGCGGCCCTCAGCGACGTCAAGCGGGGCGAGGCCGCCCTGCGCAAGATCCAGGGTGAGATCGAGACCGTACGCGCCGAGGGGCAGGCGCAGGTGTCCGCCGCCGAGAGCGAGTCCCGGCGGCTGAAGTCGCGGCTCGGGGAGGCGGAGGCCGCCCTGGAGGCCACGCGCAGAGCAGCGCGCGAGGGGCGCAGTGTCGAGGACATGCGCGTGCGCCTGCTTCTGGACACCGTCCTGGACGCGGCCCAGGGGCTGCGCCGCGAGCTGGCGCTGCCGCCGGTGTCCGTACGGCCGGCGGAGACCGTCGATGCGGTCGAACCGGGACGGATGACCCCGAAAGACATCGCTGCGCGCGCTTTGTCCGAAAATGACCCCGCGATCCTGGATCAGCTGCTGGAGCTGCCGCAGGCGCATCTGGTCGTCGACGGTTACAACGTCACTAAAACGGGTTATCCCCAAATGCCTCTGGAGAAGCAGCGGTTGCGGCTCCTCGGGCAGCTTTCGCAACTCGCTGCACAGACCGGCGCCGAGGTCACCTGTGTCTTCGACGGTGCCGAGCTGGCCGCCCCGGTGCTGCTCGCGCCGCCGCGCGGAGTGCGGGTGCTGTTCTCCAAAGCGGGTGTCACCGCGGACGAGTTGATCCGCCAGCTGGTACGTGCGGAGCCGCCCGGGCGGCCTGTCATCGTCGCTTCCACGGACCGCGAGGTGGCCGACGGAGTGGCCCGCGCGGGGGCGCGGCCCATCGCCTCGGCGATGCTCCTGAAGCGGCTCTCCTGAGCCGTCTCCCGGGCCGCTGTCCCGAAGGTCGAACTTCTAGGTTTAATGCCCGAATTGGCGCAATCGTCACGCAACGTAGCGTCAACCTCGCGTCACCGCACGTGGGTTATGTGCAAAGAATGCATTGCGTCACTAAGATTTTCCACGCGAGGATTTGAAGTGATCACAGGAAGGTCACTAAGGTCTGGCCTCGAACCTCCGAGCGGGTGATCACTCACAAGAAGGAGCCCTCTTCCGTGGCGTCCCATCGTCGACCGAAGCAGCCGAGCCGGGCTCGTGTGACCGTGCTCACCACCGCAGCTGCTGCCGCTGTTGCCCTCAGCGCCCAGGCCGCGAACGCAGCGCCGAGCGAGAAGCCCTCCAAGGACGAGGTCAAGGCCAAGGTCGACAAGCTGTACGAGCAGGCCGAGCAGGCCACCGAGAAGTTCAACGGCGCCAAGGAGAAGCAGCAGAAGCTGCAGAAGGAGATCTCCACCATCCAGGACAACGTCGCCCGGGGCCAGGAGGAGCTCAACCAGCTGCGTGACTCCATCGGCCTGGCGGCGGCCGCGCAGTACCGCACCGGCACCATCGACTCGTCCCTGCAGCTCTTCCTGTCGTCGAACCCGAACGACTACCTGGACAAGGCGTCCACCGCCGACCAGCTCAGCGCCCAGCAGGTCGAGGCGCTGAAGAAGATCCAGGAGAAGCAGCGCGAACTCGCCCAGGAGCGCGCCGAGGCCTCCGACAAGCTCAAGGACCTCGCCTCCACCCGCACGGAGCTGGGCAACAAGAAGAAGGACATCCAGGGCAAGCTCGCCGAGGCGCAGAAGCTGCTCAACTCGCTGACGGCCGCGGAGCGGGCCTCGCTCGCCGCCGCCGACGCCCGCGCCAGCCGCTCGGCCAGCGAGCGGGTGGACCTCGGCAACGCGACCGCCGCCTCCGCCCGGGCACAGGCCGCCTTCGACGCCGCCAAGACCCAGCTCGGCAAGCCGTACGTCTACGGCGCCACCGGCACCGCCTCCTACGACTGCTCGGGCCTGACCTCCTGGGCCTACGGCCAGGCCGGCGTCTCGATACCGCGCACCTCGCAGGACCAGGCCAACGCGGGTACCCGGATCTACTCGGAGAGCCAGCTCCAGGTCGGCGACCTCGTGCTCTTCTACGGCGACCTGCACCACGTCGGCCTCTACGCGGGCAACGGCATGGTGCTGCACGCCCCGCGCACCGGCACCGTCGTGCGCTACGAGTCGATCAGCGACATGCCGTTCCAGTTCGGTGTCCGGATCTGACACGCGTCCCCCGAGGATCCGTTTCAAGATCAGGACACCGGTCCGCCCGAACGGGCGAATTACCTGAACCCGCACTGACCCCACGCCCCGCCCATGACCTGCGTCAGAGGCGGGGCGTCGCGTTGTGTGACCACGGAGGTCTTTGGCCGCCGCCCCGCCGCGGGGTTACTGTCTGCCGCGTTTCCCTGCTGAGGCAGGGAGGCAGTCCTTGTCGCCAGCGGAAGGAGCGCGGCTTCCCGTGGGGTCTCATCGTCGCCTTGCACCGACGTCCGGGTTCAACCGGGGCGCCGGCACCGCCTTGTGTGTGCTGTCCGCCGCGGCTTCCGCCCTCGGCGCCGTCCCGGCCGACGCCGCTCCGTACGACCACACCCGGGCCGAGGTGGACCGTCTGTACGCGGAGGCCGAGAAGGCGACCGAGGCCTACAACAAGGCCGACGAAACCGCCGGCAGGCTGCAGAAGCAGGTGCACGACGCGCAGGACCTGATCGCCCGGCAGCAGGAGCGCATCAACTCCGTGCGGGAGTCGCTCGGTTCGCTGGCCGTCGCCCAGTACCGCTCCGGCGGAATCGACCCGACCCTCGCCCTGCTCTTCTCCGACAACCCGTCCGACTACCTCGACAAGGCCTCCGCCCTGGACCGGATCAACGCCCATCAGGCGGGCGAGCTCAGAGACCTCCAGTCCTCGATGCGCGACGTCGCCCAGGAGCGCGCCGAAGCGGTCGGCAAGCTCGCCGAGCTGGAGAAGAGCCGCAAGGCCGTCGCCGCCCACAAGAGGATCGTGGAGAAGAAGCTCGCCGAGGCCCGCCGGCTGCTCAACTCCCTGCCGTACGGGGAGCGTGCCGCCTACGGCCGCGCCTCCCGGGGCGACCGCGGCGAGCTCTTCCCCGACCTCGGCAGCGCCATGCCGGCCTCGGCCCGGGCGGCCGCCGCGATGGCCGCCGCCCGCTCCGCGCTCGGCATGCCGTATGTGTGGGGCGCCACCGGCCCCTACGGCTTCGACTGTTCGGGGTTGATGCAGTGGTCGTACGCGCAGGCCGGGGTCCAGCTGCCGCGCACCTCGCAGGAGCAGGCGTACGCCGGCCGGCAGATCCCGCTCTCCGAGGCGCGCCCCGGCGACCTGGTCATCTACCGTTCCGACGCCAGCCATGTCGGGATGTACATGGGCAACGGCCAGGTGATCCACGCGCCCTACCCCGGCGCGCCCGTGCGGTACGACCCGGTGGACATGCTGCCGGTGTCCTCGGTCACCCGGGTCTGACCAACCGCCCCTGTCGGCCTTACGATCGGAAAGTGGCTGGTCGTGGGCGGGCGTCGAAGTTCTCAGTGGTGGCGCTCGTGGTGCTGCTCGTCTCTTTGGTGGCATGCGGCGGGCGGCCCGCCGGCGGCAGCGCCGGGGCCGATCTGCAACGGGTCCTGGACCGGCGGTCCACCGCCGTCCTCGACCGCGACCGGGCGGCCTTCCTGAAGACGGGTGCGCCGGGCTGGTTCGAGAACCTGCGCGGGGTGCCGCTGGCGTCCTGGTCGTACCGCGTGACCGTCCTGCACCGCACCGGCGACGAGGCCACCGCCGACGCCGAACTGCGCTACCGCATCGAGGGATACGACAACGCACCCGTCACCACCGGCCGCACCCTGACCCTCTCCCGGCTGAGCGACGGGCAGTGGTACGTGGACACGGACAGGCCCGCCAAGAAGTCCTCCCAGCAGCTGTGGGACCAGGGCCCGGTGACCGTCGTACGCGGCAGCCACAGCATCGTTCTCGGCACCGGGCAGTCCAGCGAGGCGCTGCACTCCTACGCGGATCTCGCGGACCGTGCGGTGCCCGCCGTGTCCGCGGCCTGGGGCAGCGACTGGGCGGGACACGTGGTGGTGCTCGTGCCCGGGTCGGTGCAGGGCATGGCAGGGCTGCTCGGTTCGCCCGCCTCCCAGTACCGCGGGATCGCGGCGGTCACCACCGGCGAGGTGGGCGGTCCGCCGACCGCGCCCGCGGACCGCATCATCGTCAACCCGGACGCGTACGCCCTGCTCGGCCCGCTGGGCAAGCAGGTCGTGCTCACCCACGAGACCACCCATGTCGCCACCCGTGCCCACACCAACGCCGCCACCCCGCTGTGGCTGTCCGAGGGGTACGCCGACTGGATCGGCTACCTCGGCACCGGCCGCACCCCGCCCGAGGCCGCGCCCGAGCTGGCGCGCGCGGTGAGCGAGGGGCGGGTGCCGGACCAACTGCCCACCGACAAGGACTTCGGTTTCAGCGGCGACGCGACGAAGCTGGCGCAGGCCTACGAGGGCGGCTGGATGGCCTGCCGGCTGATCGCGCAGCAGTGGAGTCTTGAGCGGCTCCGGCAGTTCTACCGCGCGGTCGGCGACCACCGGCAGCGGGCGGGCTCGGTGGAAAGTGCGCTGCAGAAGGTGCTGGGGACGACACCGCAGACGTTCACCCGGCAGTGGCGGGACTACCTCCGGGCGCAACTCGGCTGACCCGGGCCGGGCGACGGGGTCCCCTCAGGAGGAGTTCGAGTTCTCCCTGGTGCGGGTGGCCTGTGTGGGCAGGGGCGGCACGGGCTCGCGGGAGACCGTCGACTGCCACAGTTCCACGGCCCCGAGCACGGTGGCGACGACCAGCAGGCCGTTGCGCATGACGAGCAGGGCGACGCCGAGGGTGTCGCTCATGACGACGTGCAGGAACCAGACCGGGAACTCCAGCACCGTCACGAAGGCGGCCACGAGCACCAGCGCCACCGGCACCCGCATCCGGCTGCTCCGGAAGCACAGGCAGACGGCCCCGAGACCCACCAGCCACACCATGTACTGCGGGCTGATCACCCGGCTGGTGACCGTGAACATCAGCACCGCCACGAAGGCCGCGTCCGCGAGCGTGTTCGGCAGGAAACGCGTGGCCATCAGCCGCCACAGCAGCAGCCAGCCGAAGACGACGCCGGTCAGGAACAGGGCCGCGGTGCTGACCAGGCCGACGTACGGGCCGAGGAATTCGATCGAGCCGTAGTTCAGCAGCACCTGGCCGTTCCAGCCGAACTGCCGGGCGACGTGGAAGACGAGGGAGCCCAGCGACTCCACCTCGGTGCCGCGGTTGCGCTGGAAGGTCAGGAAGGCGAACGCGCCGGGCATGGTCACCGCGAACACCGCCGCCAGCGCGGCCACGGTCGCCGCCGCCCAGGCCCAGGTGCCGCGCTTGCGGGCGCCGACCAGCAGCAGCGCCGGCCACACCTTCAGCATCGCCCCGAAGCCCACCAGGATGCCCATCACACGCGGATGCCGGGCACCCGCCAGCAGCCCGGCCACGGCCACCGCGGTGACCATCACGTCGTAGCGTGCGTACACGGTCGGCCCGAGCAGCGGTACGCCCAGCACCCACACCCAGGCGCCGCGCAGGGTCTTGCCCGGACGCAGCCCCGCGTACAGGAGCAGCGACAGCACGACCAGGTCCGCCAGGAAGGCGAGGACGAAGAAGGCCGTCGCGTAGTCGAGGAAGCCCAGCAGCGCGGGGGAGAGGATCGGGAGGGCGGCGGCGGGCGGGTACTGCCAGGTGACGTCGTCCAGCGGGAAGGTGCCGTGGCGCAGGGTCTCGTACCAGCCCTGGTAGATCACGGACACGTCGGTGGTGACGTCCGGCCCCGGGAAGACGAACACCTTGAGGACGAACAGCAGCAGCACCAGCCTGGTCAGGCCCCAGGTCACCAGCAGTCCCGCAAGGGGCCGCCTTCCACCCGCAATGTCCACCGGAGCCCCGTTTCCGTCCGCTTCCCGTTCCGGTCTTGAGGGGAACATGATGTCCTGTGCAGCTGTGTGCGTGCCATAAACGTGGCCGTGCCGAGCTGTGCGCGACCCGTTGGATAAGGTCGGCGGCGATGCACAAGACCCTGATCGTGACGAACGACTTCCCGCCCCGCCCGGGCGGTATCCAGGCGTTTCTGCACAACATGGCGCTACGGCTCGACCCCGACCGTCTCATCGTCTACGCATCCACCTGGAAGCGCACGCGGGAGGGGATCGAGGCCACGGCCGCCTTCGACGCCGAGCAGCCCTTCACCGTCGTACGCGACGCCACGACGATGCTGCTGCCCACGCCGGGTGCGACCCGGAGGGCGGTCGGGCTGCTGCGGGAGCACGGCTGTACGTCGGTGTGGTTCGGGGCGGCGGCGCCGCTCGGCCTGATGGCGCCGGCCCTGCGCAAGGCGGGCGCCGAGCGGCTGGTGGCCACCACCCACGGTCACGAGGCGGGATGGGCGCAGCTGCCGGCCGCGCGGCAGCTGCTGCGCCGTATCGGCGAGTCCACGGACACGATCACCTACCTCGGCGAGTACACGCGCTCGCGGATCGCCACCGCCCTGACCGCTGAGGCGGCCGGGCGGATGGTGCAGCTGGCGCCGGGCGTCGACGAGAAGACCTTCCACCCGGAGTCGGGCGGCGCGGCGATCAGGGCCCGCCTCGGCCTCACCGACCGTCCGGTGGTCGTGTGCGTGTCCCGGCTGGTGCCGCGCAAGGGCCAGGACACCCTGATCCTCGCCATGCCCCGCATCCTGGCCGCCCAGCCGGACGCCGTGCTGCTGATCGTCGGCGGCGGCCCGTACGGGAAGGACCTGCAGCGACTGGCCCACGACACCGGCGTGGCCGACGCGGTCCGCTTCACGGGCCCGGTCCCCTGGCCCGACCTCCCGGCCCACTACGGCGCCGGCGACGTCTTCGCCATGCCCTGCCGGACGCGCAGGGGCGGTCTCGACGTCGAGGGCCTGGGAATCGTCTACCTGGAGGCCTCGGCCACCGGCCTCCCGGTCGTCGCGGGCGACTCGGGCGGCGCCCCGGATGCGGTACTCGACGGCGAGACCGGTTGGGTGGTGAGAGGCGGCTCCGCAGAGGAGACAGCCGACCGGATCGTGGTGCTCCTGGGAGATGCGGAGCTGCGGCGGCGGATGGGAGAGCGAGGTCGGCAGTGGGTGGAGGAAAGGTGGCGCTGGGACCTTCTGGCGGAGCAGCTCAAGGCCTTGCTGTAGTGCAGCGCCCCTTCAGGGGCGCGGGGCTGTGTCGATTGCGGCTCCGCCGCGTGGGCGCGACAAGCCACATACGACCCGCAGCCGCCACCAAGGAATATGTGGCACCCCACTAGGCGGAACCGAAAAATCCGCCCATGCTGCGCACATGACAGCAAAACTGATACAACGTCAGCTGACAAGACGTCAAATCCTGGGCATGATCGCCCTGCAGACGGCGGCCACAGCCGGCCTCACCCGCATCGGACTGCAGTCCGCCCACGCCGCCGAGCCCGCCGCAGTCGACTCCGCCCCCGCCATCGTGATCGGCTCCGGCTACGGCGGCGCAGTCGCCGCCCTCCGCCTCGGCCAGGCCGGCATCCGCACCCTCGTCCTCGAGATGGGCCGCCTCTGGAACACCCCCGGTCCCGACGGCAAGATCTTCTGCTCCACCGCCGCCCCGGACCAGCGCTCCATGTGGTTCCGCACCCGCACCGAGGCCCCGCTGGCCACCTTCCTGTGGCTGGACGTCGTCAACAAGGACATCACCGCGTATCCCGGCGCCCTGGACCGCGTGCACTACGCCAACATGTCCGTGTACGTCGGCCGCGGCGTCGGCGGCGGTTCCCTGGTCAACGGCGGCATGGCGGTGACGCCGCTCCAGTCGTACTTCACCGAGCAGTTCCCCACCGTGGACGCGAGCGAGATGTACGGCACGTACTTCCCGCGGGCCCGCTCCATGCTCGGCGTCAACACCGTCGACCCCACGTGGTTCGAGTCCACCGAGTGGTACCAGTTCACCCGGACCTCCCGTAAGGCCGCGGCCAACACCGGCCTGAAGACCACCTTCGTGCCGAACGTCTACGACTTCGGCTACATGCAGCGCGAGGCGGCCGGAACGGCGACCAAGTCGGCGCTCGGACAGGAGGTCATCTACGGCAACAACTACGGCAAGCGGAGCCTCGACAAGACGTATCTGGCCTCGGCGCTCGGCACCGGGAACGTCACCATCAACACCCTGGAGAAGGTGAAGGCCATCGGCCGGGCGAGCGACGGGAGCTGGACCCTGACCGCGGACCGGATCGACAACACCGGCGCGGTCGTCGAGACCAAGCAGTACAGCTGTACGTACCTCTTCCTGGGCGGCGGCAGCCTCGGCACCACCGAACTCCTCGTCCGGGCCCGGGACACGGGCGCCCTGCCCGCCCTCAACTCCAGCGTCGGCGCCGGCTGGGGCACCAACGGCAACACCATGCTGGGCCGCGCCAACCACATCTGGGACACCACCGGCGCCAACCAGTCGACCATGCCGGTCATGGGCATCGACGACTGGGCCAACACCGACAACCCGGTCTTCGCGGAGATCGCCCCGCTGCCCATCGGGTTCGAGACCTGGGTCAGCCTCTATCTGGCGATCACCAAGAACCCCGAGCGGGCGAGCTTCACGTACGACTCCTCGACCGGCGCGGTCAAGCTCGGCTGGAGTGCCGCGCAGAGCGCCGTCTCGGTCGCCATGGCCAAGAAGCTGTTCGACCGGATCAACTCGGCCAACGCCACGATCTACCGCTACGACCTGTTCGGGTCCTCGAACAAGGTCTTCGCCGACGACTTCTGCTACCACCCGCTGGGCGGCTGCGTGCTCGGCAAGGCGACCGACAACTACGGCCGGGTGAAGGGGTATTCGAAGCTGTACGTCACCGACGGCTCGCTGGTGCCGGGCTCGATCGGGGTGAACCCGTTCGTGACGATCACCGCGCTCGCCGAACGGACGATGGCGCGGGTCCTCGTGGAGGACACCGCGCCATGAGCCGTCGTAGGACCGGGGCGTACTACTTCGCGTAGATCGCCTCGATCTCGTCCGCGTAGTCCTTCGCCACCACATTGCGCTTGAGCTTCAGCGACGGCGTCAGGTGGCCGGACTCCTCGGTGAACTGGGAGGACAGAATGCGGAACTTCCGCACCGATTCCGCCTTCGACACCGCGGCGTTGCCGTCGTCGATTGCCGACTGGATCGCGGCCTGCAGGTCCGCGTCCTCGCGCAGCGACGCCGCGGTGGAACCCGCCGGCTTGCCGTGCTCGGCGGCCCAGCGGCCCAGGAACTCGTCGTCGATCGTGACCAGCGCGCCCACGAACGGCCGCCCGTCGCCCACCACCATGCACTCCGCCACCAGGGCGTGCGCCCGGATGCGGTCCTCGATCACGGCCGGGGCGACGTTCTTGCCGCCCGCGGTGACGATGATCTCCTTCTTGCGGCCGGTGATCCTGAGGTAGCCGTCCTCGTCGAGGGTGCCGATGTCACCGGTGTGGAACCAGCCGTCGGCCAGCGCCTCCGCGGTCGCCGCCTCGTTGTTCCAGTACCCCTTGAACAGGTGCTCGCCGTGCAGCAGCACCTCGCCGTCGTCCGCGATCCGGATCACCGAGCCGGGCAGCGGCTGGCCGACCGTGCCGATCTTCTGGCGGTCCCAGGGGTTGAAGGCGGTGGCGGCACAGGACTCGGTGAGGCCGTAGCCCTCCAGGACCGAGAAGCCGATGCCGCGGAAGAAGTGACCCAGGCGCTCGCCCAGCGGGGCGCCGCCGGAGATCGCGTACTCGCCGCGGCCGCCGAGCACCGCACGCAGCTTGCTGTAGACGAGCTTGTCGAACGTCTTGTACTTGAGCTTCAGGCCCAGCGACGGGCCGGACGGCGTGTCCAGCGCACGGCTGTACGCGATCGCGGTGTCCGCCGCCTTGTCGAAGATCTTGCCCTTGCCGTCCGCCTGCGCCTTGGCGCGCGCCGAGTTGTAGACCTTCTCGAAGACGCGCGGCACACCGAGGATCAACGTCGGCCGGAACGAGGCCAGTTCGTCGGTGAGGTTCTTGATGTCCGGGACCAGGCCCAGCTTGATCGGCGCCATCATCGGCGCGATCTGCACCAGCCGGCCGAAGACGTGCGCGAGCGGCAGGAACAGCAGCACGGAGCAGTCTCCCGTGCGGAACAGCGGGCGCAGCCGCTCCACGATGTTGCCGCACTCGGCGAAGAAGCTGCGGTGGGTGAGCACACAGCCCTTGGGGCGGCCGGTGGTGCCGGAGGTGTAGACGATCGTCGCCGGGTCGTCGGCCTTGGCCAGCGAGCTGCGGTCCTCGACCATGGCGTCGGTGACGTCCCCGCCGAGTCTGCCGAGCTCCTCGAGCGCGCCGGCCTCGATCTGCCAGACGTGCTTGAGGGCGGGCAGCGACTCGCGCACCGACTCGACGGCGGCCGCGTGGCCGTCCAGCTCGACGATCATGGCGGTGGCGCCCGAGTCGGACAGGATCCACTGCACCTGCTCCGGCGAGCTGGTCTCGTACACCGGCACGGTGACCGCGCCCGCGCTCCAGATCGCGAAGTCCAGCAGCGTCCACTCGTAGCGGGTGCGGGACATCAGGCCGACCCGGTCGCCGGGCTGGACGCCGGAGGCGATCAGCCCCTTGGCGGCCGCGTGCACCTCGGCCAGGAAGGTGGTCGCCGTCACGTCCTGCCAGGCGCCGCCCACCTTGCGGGCGATCACGGCGACGTCCGGATGCTGCGCGGCGTTTCTGCGGACGATGTCGGTCAGATTGCCGTCCGCAGGGACCTCGTACAAAGCCGGAAGGCTGAACTCGCGCAAGACTGCTGCTCCTAATAAGGCGCCGGCGCCACGACGTTGTGTGATGCGACGGTGGGTCCAAGGCTCGGGCAGGTGCTCGGGCATTCAGTGGTTGAAATCCTGAGCACGACTGGACTGCCCGGACGTTACCCGCCGGTATGGCTTCTTCGACAGGGGGTCCCGGCGAGATGTTCGCTGCGTCACACGGGTTGGTGTTGCTTTACGTACGGTAGTCCACCCGCTAACTGACTGGCCAGTAACGGCAGGACCGGCCGCCACTGTTCACGTTCACCCCACACGCTTACCCTTGATCGCCATGGCATCCACACCACCCGGCAACCGCAGGACACGCGTCCATGTGGTCAGCGACGTGCACGGCAACGCCCGTGACCTGGCCCGAGCCGGCGAGGGCGCCGATGCCCTGATCTGTCTGGGCGACCTGGTCCTCTTCCTCGACTACGCCGACCACTCGCGCGGGATCTTCCCCGACCTGTTCGGCGAGGAGAACGCCGACCGCATCGTCGAGCTGCGCACCGCCCGCCGCTTCCAGGAGGCACGGGAGTTCGGGGCCCGCCTGTGGGGCGGCATCGGCACGGACCGGGCCGCCGCGATCGAACAGGCGGTGCGCAAGCAGTACGCCGAGATGTTCGCGGCCTTCCCGACACCGACGTACGCCACCTACGGCAATGTCGACATGCCGCCCCTGTGGCCGGAGTACGCCGGCCCCGGCACGACCGTCCTCGACGGCGAGCGCGTGGAGATCGGCGGCCGCACCTTCGGCTTCGTCGGCGGCGGCCTCAAGTCCCCGATGCGCACCCCGTACGAGATCAGCGACGAGGAGTACGCGGCGAAGATCGAGGCGGTCGGCGAGGTGGACGTGCTGTGCACCCACATCCCGCCGGAGGTGCCCGAACTCGTCTACGACACGGTGGCGCGCCGCTTCGAGCGGGGCAGCCGCGCCCTCCTGGACGCGATCCGCCGCACCCGCCCCCGGTACGCACTGTTCGGCCACGTCCACCAGCCCCTGGTGCGGCGGATGCGGATCGGGGCCACGGAGTGCGTGAACGTGGGGCACTTCGCGGGGACCGGGAAGCCGTGGGCGCTTGAATGGTGAATCAGCGCAGGCCCCAACGCAGGTGGGGGTGAAGGCGGGCGCCGACGTGCGCGGTAGCCTTCACGCTGCGCGCACCGTGCGCACGACGACCTCTTTACCGGCCCGCATCTGGAGGAGCCACGGCGATGGCGGAACACACCAGCTCGAGCATCACGATCGAGGCGGCACCGGCCGATGTCATGGCGGTGATCGCAGACTTCGCCCGCTACCCGGACTGGACCGGCGAGGTGAAGGAGGCGGAGGTCCTCGAGACCGACGCCCGGGGCCGCGCCGAGCAGGTCCGCCTCGTCATGGACGCCGGCGCGATCAAGGACGACCAGGTGCTGGCGTACACCTGGACCGGTGAGAACTCGGTCTCCTGGACCCTGGTCAAGTCGCAGATGCTGCGGGCGCTCGACGGGTCGTACATCCTGAAGGCGGTGGGGGCCGGGGCGACCGAGGTCACGTATCAGCTGACGGTGGACGTCAAGATTCCGATGCTCGGGATGATCAAGCGCAAGGCTGAGAAGGTCATCATTGACCGGGCCCTGGCCGGGCTCAAGAAGCGGGTGGAGTCGGGGGAGAAGTAGGTCGCACCGTAGGGGTGAGGGTTCGTCGCCGGGTGCGGGTGCGTTCGGGCTGGTCGCGCCCACGCGGCGGAGCCGCACATTGACACAGCCCCGCGCCCCCAAGGGCGTCTGGGTTAGCGTTCAGCCTCATGCGCACCATCCTGATCACCGGGCCTGGCGGTAGTGGCCGTACCACCGTTGCGGCCGCCACCGCCTTGGCCGCCGCCCGCGAGGGCACCCGCACCCTCGTTCTCAGTGCCGACCGCACTGACACCCTGGGTGCCGTACTCGGGGCGGCGACGGGACCCGCTCCGGTCACCGTCGCCCCCGACCTCACCGCCTGGCGGCCCGATGCCGCTGCCGGTTTTCGGGATGATCTCAGCGCTTTTCAGGAACGTGCGGCCAACGTTCTCGATCTGCTCGGGGCCTCCCGGCTGGATGCCGAGGAGGTCACCCCGCTTCCGGGCGCCGAGGAGCTGAACCTGCTGCGGGCCCTGCGCGACGCGGCTCTCGCGGAGGCCCATGACCTGCTGGTCGTCGATCTGCCGCCGACCCCGCAGGCGCTCGCCCTGCTGGCCCTGCCCGAAGAGCTGCGCCGGTATCTGCGCCGGCTGCTGCCGCCCGAGCGGCAGGCGGCCAGGGCCCTGCGGCCCGTTCTCGGGCGGCTCGCCGGGGTCCCCATGCCCTCGGAGTGGCTGTACGAGACGGCCGCCCGCTGGGACACGGAACTCGGCGCCGTCGAGGCGGTCCTCGCCGACCGGAACACCGTTGTACGGCTGGTCGCCGAACCCGGGCCGGCCGGTGCCGACGCCGTGCACTCCGCCGGCCTCGCCCTCGCCCTGCGCGGCCTGCGCACCGACGCCCTGGTCGCCAACCGGGTGCTGCCCGAGGCGAACGGCTGGCTCGCCGGGCTCGTCGCCCAGCAGCGCAAGGTCCTGGACGAGTGGCAGGAGCAGTACGACGTCCGGACGGTCGCCCATCTCGGCCGCGACCCGCGCGGCACGGACGACCTCGCCGCGCTCGCCGTCCCCGGCACCCTGGACGTCAACGGCACGACGTCCACCGTCGAGTGGCCCGTCACCGACCGGCTCGCCGACGACGGCGTGCTCGTCTGGCACCTCCCGCTGCCCGGCGCCATACGCGACGACCTGGACCTCATCCGGCGCGGCGACGAACTCGTCGTCGCGGCAGGCCGGTTCCGGCGTATCGTCCCGCTGCCGTCCGTCCTGCGCCGCTGCACCGTCGACGGGGCCGCGCTGCGCGAGGGCGAACTGCGCATCCGGTTCGTGCCCGACCCGGATCTGTGGCCGGACAGGCCGTGAACCACGTACGCCCATTCGGGTAACGTCGTAGAGACGAACCGTAGTCAGGAGGTCGTCATGAGCGAAGAGCTCCCCCCGTCCGACGCCGGCAATAACGAGGTGATCGACGAGGAGCGGGCGACCGACGCCGACGCCTGGGCGAAGGCGTGCGCCGAGGACCTCGCGGCCGAGAAGGCCCGCCGCCGCGCCGAGTACGGCCAGCCCCCGATCTCGGCCGGTGAGGAACTGCGCAAGCTCGTCGACGCCGTCTCGGAGAAGCTGTCGTCGATCCAGTCGCCGCTGCTCGGCTCCGTCGCCGGACCGGCCGCCCAGCAGGTGGTGAAGCAGGTCGTCCAGCAGGCGAAGGCCGCGGTCGAACCCGTCATCGAACGCAACCCGGACGTCTTCGACCACCTCGCCGCCGCGGGCAACGAACTGCTCGCCGCCTACCGCTCCGCGGTCCAGGCCCAGGAACAGCGCTGGACGAGCCGTACGACGGACCTGCACAAGGATCTGGACGAGCGCCGGGACGGCGACGAGGGCGGCACCGGTCCCGGGCAGCGCATCGACCTGGACTGACCCTCCCTCGGACCCCTCCCTCAGGCCTCGCCGCCCGGTTCCGGGCTGCCCAGCGATTGGACGTCGAGGCCTTGGCGGCAGGGCCTCGGGTACGGTTGGCCGTAGCGGGGCTCGACCGAAACTGAGGGATTCATGGGACTCACCATCGGCGTCGACATCGGCGGCACCAAGATCGCGGCCGGCGTGGTCGATGAGGAAGGCAACATCCTCTCGACGCACAAGGTGCCGACCCCGGGCACGCCCGAGGCGATCGTGGACGCCATCGCCTCCGCCGTGGAGGGCGCACGCGCCGGGCACGAGATCGTGGGCGTGGGCATCGGTGCGGCCGGTTACGTCAACCGCCAGCGCTCGGAGGTGTACTTCGCGCCCAACATCGACTGGCGCAACGAGCCGCTGAAGGCCAAGGTCGAGGCCCGCGTGGGCCTGCCGGTCGTCGTGGAGAACGACGCCAACGCGGCCGCATGGGGCGAGTACAAGTTCGGCGCGGGCAAGGGCCACCGCAACGTCATCTGCATCACCCTCGGCACCGGCCTCGGCGGCGGCATCATCATCGGCAACAAGCTGCGTCGCGGCCACTATGGCGTGGCCGCCGAGTTCGGCCACATCCGCATGGTGCCGGACGGCCTGCTGTGCGGCTGCGGCTCGCAGGGCTGCTGGGAGCAGTACGCCTCCGGGCGCGCCCTCGTCAGATACGCCAAGCAGCGCGCCAACGCCACCCCCGAGAACGCGGAGATCCTGCTCGGCCTCGGTGACGGCACCCCCGACGGCATCGAGGGCAAGCACATCTCCATGGCCGCCCGCCAGGGCGACCCGGTCGCCGTCGACTCCTACCGCGAGCTGGCCCGCTGGGCCGGCGCGGGCCTCGCCGACCTGGCCTCCCTCTTCGACCCCTCCGCCTTCATCGTCGGCGGCGGCCTCTCGGACGAGGGCGAACTGGTCCTCGACCCGATCCGCAAGTCCTACAAGCGCTGGCTGGTGGGCGGCAACTGGCGCCCGGTGGCCGAGGTCATCGCCGCCCAACTGGGCAACAAGGCGGGCCTGGTCGGAGCAGCGGACCTGGCCCGGGAGCCCGACCCCATCATGTAGCGCCGACTTCCCACGAGACGGCCGCTGCGCTTCCGTAAGGGGCGCGGGGAACGGCGCGACCAGCCACATGCAAGCGGTAGTCGCACACAAACCTCGCGCCCCGAGCTGTTGGGCGTAGATTGATCCACATGGAGCTGCTGCCCAACTCCCACACGGAACCGGACGGTTCAGCCGTCATCAGGGTCCTGTCCTACAACATCCGCTCGATGCGCGATGACACGGACGCCCTGGCCAGGGTGATCACCGCCTGCGCCCCGGACCTGGTCCTCATCCAGGAAGCCCCCCGCTTCTTCCGCTGGCGCAAGAAACTGTCCCGTCTGGCATCGGCCGCAGGCCAAGTCATCCTCACCGGAGGTGCCACCGCCTCCGGCCCGGCGATCCTGTGCACGCTCCGGGCGACCGTCGAGCGCACGGAGGACGTTCTCCTCCCGCTCACCCCCGGCCTGCACCGCCGCGGCTTCGCCACCGCAGTGGTCCGCTTCGGCGGGGCCCGCCTCGGCGTGGTCAGCTACCACCTCTCCCTGCAGGCGGACGAGCGGTACGAGCAGGGCGGCATGCTCCTGGACCGGCTGGCCGGTCTCGGCGTGGAGCATGCGATCGCGGGCGGCGACCTCAACGACCGCCCCACCGGCCGCACCTTCCGCCGCCTCGCCGACGGCCTGCAGGACTGCTGGGCCACCAGCCCATGGGGCAGTGAGTACACCTCGACGCCCGTGACCCCGTTCCAGCGCATCGACGCGATCTTCGCCACCAAGGGCATCGAGGTGCTCGGCTGCGGTGTCCCCGTCGGCCACCCCGGAGTGACGGAAACAGACCTGAGGGCGGCCACGGACCACCTTCCGGTCCTGGCCGCCCTCAGGATCCCGGCGGGCTAGACGACGGCTCCGCGCCCCGGATCGTCGCCGTCCTCGTCGTCCGTCTTCATCCGCATCACCAGCGTGGCGAAACCGCCCAGGAAGCCGCCGATGCCGAGCGTGGCCAGCCACCAGGTCATGTCCCAGCCGAGCAGCACCGCCAGCAGAAGCAGGACCGGGCCGCCGATCACGCCCAGCCAGGCGAACTTGGCGGTCGTGTCGGCGGTGGGCAGCGGCGGCGGCTCCGGTGGTACGAAGTGGCCCTCGTCGTCCTCGTCGAAGTCGTCCTCGGACGGCTCGGCGGCCGTGTAGTCGCGCGGGCCGACGCCGGGCGCGAAGGAGACGGAGCCGCCCAGGGGCTTCTTCGGCTTCTCCTGCTTCGGTGCCTCACCCTGGGTGTCGTCGTTGGTCTCCGGCTCCAGCAGCGCCAGGTCCTCGATCGACTTGAACGGCTTGGTGCCCGGCGGGTCCTTCGGCTCCTCGCCGTAGCCGGCGACGATCGCGGCCCACGCGGCATCCTCGTCGAAGGGGACGCCCTGCTCCTCCGGCTCGCGGTCCTCGCGGTCCGAGTCGTGCTCAGCCACCTGCGGCCGTCCCTTCCTTGCCGACACTGGGTGCGAGCCGGCCGATGAACGCGAGGCTCTCTTCGAAAATCCGGTCCGCATCGTGGTCCAACGTCGCCACGTGGTAGCTCTGTTCCAGCAGTATCTCCGTCACGTCCCTCGATGAGACCCGGCCGAGGATCCGCGCCGAGTCGGCCGGCGGCACGACATGGTCCTGGGGGCTGCGCAGCACCAGCAGCGGCTGCGTGACCTGCGGCAGCTCGCCGTCGACCAGCCGGAAGAAGTTGCGCAGGGAGTGCGCCGCGTGCAGCGGAACCCGGTCGTAGCCCAGCTCGGCGCTGCCCTCCTTCGCGATGTCGCTGGCGATCCCCTTCGAGGTGCGCACCAGATGGCGGGCCACGGGAAGGGCGTACGGGGAAAAGCCGTGCATGCGGTTCGCCGGGTTGACGACCACCACTCCGCCGACCGCCTCCCCGTGCTTCGCCGCCAGGCGCAGCGCCAGGGTGGCGCCCATGGACAGGCCGGCCAGGAACACCTCGCTGCAGCGCTCGCGCAGGGACCGCAGCTCGCGGTCCACCTCGGCGTACCAGTCCTGCCAGCCGGTGAGCTGCATGTCCTCCCAGCGGGTGCCGTGCCCGGGCAGCAGCGGCAGCGAGACCGTGAGGCCGTGCTCGGCGAGATACTCGGCCCAGGGGCGCAGCGACTGGGGGGAACCGGTGAAGCCGTGGCAGAGCAGGACGCCGACCTCCCCGCCCTCGTGGCGGTACGGCTCGGCTCCAGGAAGGACCGGCACCTTCGGTCTCCTGTTCATGAGAGTGACGTGAAGTCCAGGTGCTTCACCGTACGCGACCGCACTGACACCGACCAGGGTCGTCGGATCCTTTGACAGTGCTCCGGGTTAAGGTCTGACCGACGGAAACAGGAGGCACACGGGTGTTGTACGGCACGATGAAGGTTGCCATCGGGGGACCGCTGAAGGTCGCCTTCAGGCCATGGGTGGAAGGCCTGGAGAACATTCCGGCGGAGGGCGCCGCCATCCTGGCGAGCAATCATCTCTCCTTCTCCGACTCGTTCTTCCTGCCTGCGGTCCTCGACCGCAAGGTCACCTTCATCGCGAAGGCCGAGTACTTCACCACGCCCGGCGTGAAGGGCCGGCTGACGGCCGCCTTCTTCAAGGGCGTCGGCCAGCTCCCGGTGGACCGCTCCGGGGCGCGCGGGGCGGGCGAGGCGGCCATCAAGAGCGGCCTGGAGGTCCTGGAGCGCGGCGAGCTGTTCGGCATCTACCCCGAGGGCACGCGCTCGCCCGACGGACGCCTCTACCGCGGCAAGCCCGGTGGTCTCGCGCGCGTGGCGCTCGCCTCCGGTGCGCCGGTCATCCCGGTCGCCATGATCGACACGGAGAAGATCCAGCCGCCGGGCAAGGTCATGCCCAAGCTGATGCGCCCCGGCATCCGCATCGGCAAGCCCCTCGACTTCAGCCGCTACCAGGGCATGGAGCACGACCGCTTCGTGCTGCGCGCGGTCACCGACGAGGTCATGTACGAGATCATGAAGCTCTCCGGCCAGGAGTACGTCGACATGTACGCGACCGCGGCGAAGCGCCAGATCGCGGAGGCGGCGAAGGCCGAGAAGGAACAGGCCAAGGAACAGGCCAAGAAGGAGAAGTCCGAGGCCTAGGCTCTCGGTCGAGGGGGGTGGGGGACATGCCCAAGCGCGAGCGCGTCATGCGCATGTCGGTCGAGCAGCCGCTGTGGCGCGCGCTCACCGCGTACCGGGTGCTCACGATGCTGTACGCGGTCGGCCTGTTCGCCACCGCTTACGACGAGTACGACCACGCGGGCGTCGCCATCGCGTACTACGTCGTCCTGTTCGTGTGGACGCTCGCCACCCTGCCCCGCGTCCAGAGCGCGGCCGCCTGCACCAAGCGCTTCCTCGCGGTCGACCTCGCCATCGCGCTCACCGGCATCCTGCTCACCCCGCTCGCGGTCAACGAGCAGCACATCCAGAGCGGCGGGCCCACCCTGCCGTCGATATGGACCGCCGGCTCCGTCCTCGCGTACGCCATCAAGGGCGGTTGGCGCTGGGCCGCGTTCGCCTCCACCCCGGTCGCCGCCGCGAATCTGATCGAGCGCGGCGCCCCCGCCCGCGACACCGTCCACAACGTGATCCTGGTCTGGGTCGCCTCCATCGCCATCGGCTACGTCGTCGAGGTCGCCCGCGCCTCCGAGCGCACCCTCGCCCGCGCCCTGGAGATCGAGGCCGCGACCCGGGAGCGGGAGCGGCTCGCCCGGGACATCCACGACGGCGTGCTGCAGGTGCTGGCCATGGTGCAGCGCCGGGGCGCGGTCCTCGGCGGCGAGGCGGCCGAGCTGGGCCGGATGGCCGGAGAACAGGAGGTCGCGCTGCGCACCCTGGTCTCCGGCGGGCTGATCCCCGTCTCCCGGGTGTCGGAGGACGCCGCCGAGGGCGCCGTCGTACGGGCCGTGGAGGAGCCCTCGTACGACGAGGACGGTCCCGTCGACCTGCGGGCGCTGCTCGCCCCGTACGCCGCCGCGAAGGTCAGCTTCGCCGAGCCGGGCGCCGCCGTGCTGCTGCCCAGGGCCGCCGCGAAGGAGCTGGCCGCGGCCGTCGGTGCCGCCCTGGACAACGTGCGCAAGCACGCCGGTGAGGACGCGCGCGCGTGGATCCTCGTCGAGGACGAGCCCGGTGAGGTCGCGGTGACCGTGCGGGACGACGGACCCGGCATCCCCGAGGGGCGGCTCGCTCAGGCCGAGGGGGAGGGGCGGCTCGGTGTCGCCCTGTCGATCCGCGGCCGGCTGCGCGACCTCGGCGGCAGCGCCGAACTGATCTCGGTGCCCGGGCAGGGCACGGAGGTCGAACTGAAAGTACCGAAGGACGCGAAGGACCCACGGGGGAAGGCAGAGCGGCGATGACGGACTCGACCGAGGAGCGGCAGGGCGCGATCAAGGTCATGGTGGTCGACGACCACCCCATGTGGCGCGACGCCGTCGCCCGCGACCTGGCCGAGTCCGGCTTCGACGTGGTCGCCACCGCGGGCGACGGCGACCAGGCCGTGCGCCGCGCCAAGGCCGCCGGCCCCGACGTGCTCGTGCTCGACCTGAACCTGCCCGCCAAGCCCGGCGTCCAGGTCTGCAAGGAACTCGTCGGCCACAACCCCGCGCTGCGCGTCCTCGTGCTGTCGGCCAGCGGTGAGCACGCCGACGTCCTGGAGGCGGTGAAGTCCGGCGCCACCGGCTATCTGCTGAAGTCGGCGTCCACCGACGAACTGCTGGACGCGGTCCGCCGCACGGCCGTCGGCGACCCGGTGTTCACTCCGGGCCTGGCCGGACTGGTCCTCGGCGAGTACCGCCGTCTCGCCTCCGAGCCCGCCCCCGCCGCGGACACCGACCAGCCGGGCGCCCCGCAGCTCACCGAGCGCGAGACGGAGGTGCTGCGCCTGGTCGCCAAGGGCCTGAGCTACAAGCAGATCGCCGAGCGCCTGGTCATCTCCCACCGCACGGTCCAGAACCACGTACAGAACACCCTCGGCAAGCTCCAGCTGCACAACAGGGTGGAACTCGTCCGGTACGCCATAGAGCGCGGACTCGACGACGAGTGAGAGCGCCACGGGAGCTTGACGGCGGGTAAACCAACCGCCCGCTGATTCACCGGAATTGCCCTTCCCGCCCATCCCTCTGTGACCTGGATCACCATTAGCGTGGCTGTCACCAGGCAACTGCGGCGAAGGGACATTTCCATGCGGGTCGGAGTACTGACCGGAGGCGGCGACTGCCCCGGACTCAACGCCGTCATCCGGGGCATCGTCCGCAAGGGCGTGCAGGAGTACGGCTATGACTTCGTCGGCTACCGGGACGGCTGGCGCGGACCCCTCGAAGGCGACACCGTCCGCCTCGACATCCCCGCGGTGCGCGGCATCCTGCCCCGCGGTGGCACCATCCTCGGCTCCTCGCGCACCAATCCGCTGAAGCAGGAGAACGGCATCCGGCGGATCAAGGAGAACCTCGCCAAGCAGGAGGTCGAGGCGCTCATCGCGATCGGCGGCGAGGACACCCTGGGCGTGGCGGCGCGCCTGACCGACGAGTACGGAGTGCCCGTCGTCGGCGTACCGAAGACGATCGACAACGACCTGTCCGCCACCGACTACACCTTCGGCTTCGACACCGCGGTCGGCATCGCCACCGAGGCCATCGACCGGCTGCACACCACCGCCGAGTCCCACATGCGCGTCCTGGTCTGCGAGGTGATGGGCCGGCACGCCGGCTGGATCGCCCTGCACTCGGGCCTCGCCGGCGGCGCCAACGTCATCCTCATCCCCGAGCAGCGCTTCGACCTCGAACAGGTCTGCGCCTGGATCACCAGCCGCTTCAAGGCCTCGTACGCCCCCATCGTGGTCGTCGCCGAGGGTGCCATGCCGAAGGACGGCGACGTGGTCCTCAAGGACGAGTCCCTCGACTCCTTCGGGCATGTCCGCCTCTCCGGGGTCGGCGAATGGCTCGCCAAGGAGATCGAGAAGCGCACCGGCAAGGAGGCCCGCACGACCGTCCTCGGTCACATCCAGCGCGGCGGCACCCCGAGCGCCTTCGACCGCTGGCTCGCCACCCGCTTCGGCCTGCACGCCGTCCAAGCCGTCCACGAGGGCGACTTCGGCAAGATGGTCGCCCTGCGCGGCACCGACATCGTCCGCGTCCCGATCGCGGAGGCGACGGCGAAGCTGAAGACGGTGGACCCGAAGCTCTACGAGGAGGTCGGGGTCTTCTTCGGCTGACGGCAGTCCCCGGACGGCTACACGGTCGTGCGGTGCAGCTGGCCGATCAGCTCCCGCACGATCGCCGTTCCGTTCAGTGTCAGCACCGACTCCGGGTGGAACTGGACGCCCGCGAACCGCGGACCGCGCAGTGCGTGCACCTCCCCGTTCGCCGCCCGGCTCACCTCCACCGCGTGGGCGGCCAGCTCGCGCGCCGCCTCCTCGTCGCAGCGCGCCACGAAGCTGTTGTAGAAGCCGACGGTCTCGGTCCGCCCGAACAGCTCGATCGCCGTCTGCGCCCCCTGGTACGGCACTTCCTTCCGTACGATCTCCAGCCCCAGCTCGGCCGCGATCAGCTCGTGCCCGAGACAGACGCCCAGCACGCCGTGCCGGTGCCCCCGGATCACCTCGGCGGTGAGGTCCCGCAGAAACCGCATCTTGGGGTCGTCGAGGTCGGAGGGGTCACCGGGACCGGGCCCGAGGACGAGCGGCCCCTCGTGCGCGAGCACCGCCTCCCGCAGCCCGGGTTCGTCGTAGCGCCGGACGGTCACCTCCAGGCCGCTCGACCGCAGGACGTGCGCCAGCATCGCGGTGAAGGTGTCCTCCCCGTCGACGACCAGGGCATGTCCGGCGAGCTCGGCACCCTTGTTGGGGGCTTCCTGCATCCGCAGCCAGAACGGCGCCAGCGAGGCCCGGCGCCCGTCGAGCGCGGCACGCACGCGTGGGTCGTCGGCGAGACGCACGCGCGCGTGCCCCTCGCGCGGCCGCGCCGGACGTACACCGAGGGCCGCCAGCACGCCCGCCGCCTTCGCATGCGTCTCGGCGACCTCGCCCGCCGGGTCCGAGCCGCGGACCAGGGTGGCGCCGACCGGCACCCGCAGATGTCCTTCGGAGGAGATGTCCGCCGTACGGATCAGGATGGGGGAGTCGAGCGTCTGCGCGCCGCCGGAGTCCCGGCCGAGCAGCGCGAGTGCCCCCGCGTAGTAGCCGCGCCCGCCGACCTCGTGGCGCTCGATGACCCGGCAGGCGTTCTGCACCGGCGAACCGGTCACGGTCGCCGCGAACATGGTCTCCTTCAGGACCTCGCGCACGTCCAGCGAGGACTTCCCGCGCAACTCGTACTCGGTGTGCGCGAGATGGGCCATCTCCTTCAGCCGTGGGCCGACCACCACTCCGCCCATGTCGCCGACGGTGCACATCATCTTGAGCTCCTCGTCGACGACCATCGACAGCTCCTCGATCTCCTTGCCGTCGGCGAGGAAGCCCAGCAGGTGCTCGGGCGTCGGGCCCTCGGCGGGATATCGGTACGTCCCGCTGATCGGGTTCATCACGACCGTGCCGCCGGACATCCGCACATGCACCTCGGGACTGGCCCCGACCAGCGTGCGCTCCCCGGTGTGCACGACGAACGTCCAGTACGCGCCCCGCTCGCCCTCCAGCAGCCGCCGGAACAGCGCCAGCGCGTCCGTGCGGGAGAACCCCGGGATCTCACCCTCGTACGTCCGCCGGATCACGAAGTTGGCGCCCTCGCCCCGCCCGATCTCCTCGTGCAGCACCCGGCCGACGATCTCGCCGTACTCCTCGTCCTCGACGTCGAAGCCGCCGCCCGCCACTCGCACCTCGTGCGCCGGGAGTTGCGCGAGGGCGTCGGCGAGCGGGATCTCGTACGACTCCTCGGGGGTGAGGAAGGCCAGCGGTGTCCCGTCGTCGCGGACGTCGAAGCCGCGTTCGCGGATCTGACGGAAGGGGACGAGCGCGAGGCCCTCGTCGGGGAGGTCGGCCAGGCGGTCGTACGTGGTGACGGGGCCGAGGAACAGCTCGACCGTCTGCTCGTCGTGGCCGGGGGTGCGGCGGCGGAGCAGGGCGAAGGGTCGGGGGTCGTGCGGGAGCCGTACGAGATCCATGGTTCCTCTTCCGTCGATGTCGAACGATGTCGAGCGATGTCGAGTCGATGCGATGTCGGTGAGGAACGGCCCCGGAAACGCCGAAGGCCGCCCCTCGGGCGGCCTTCGCGAAGTCTTGCGTACGCGCAGTCAGTGGGCCGCCGGATGAGCGGTCCACCACCAGTTCTGGATCGAAAGCGCGAACATGCGGTGCACCCTACCGCACCACCCCGCCGTCCGGAGCGTGATCCGTCCGTCTCACCAGTCGAGCGGAAGGAAAAGCAGTCGACACGACCCCGTAATGTTTACGGGGTGACCGTGAACGCTAAGACCAGCGCGAGCGCTGGCAACACCTGGCGAGATCTGCCCGCGGCGCAGCAGCCCGAGTACCCCGACACCGAGGCTCTGCGCGCAGTCGTTGCGGACCTCGAGTCGTATCCGCCGCTCGTCTTCGCGGGCGAGTGCGACCAGCTGCGCGCCCGGATGGCGGCCGTCGCCAAGGGAGAGGCGTTCCTCCTCCAGGGCGGCGACTGCGCCGAGGCCTTCGACGCGGTGTCCGCCGACCACATCCGCAACAAGCTCAAGACGCTGCTGCAGATGGGCGCGGTGCTGACGTACGCCGCCTCGGTGCCGGTCGTGAAGGTCGGCCGTATCGCCGGCCAGTACTCCAAGCCGCGCTCCAAGCCGACCGAGACCCGCGACGGCGTGACCCTGCCGACCTACCGCGGTGACTCCGTCAACGGCTTCGACTTCACCGAGGCCGCCCGGATCCCGGACCCGGAGCGGCTGAAGCGGATGTACCACGCGTCCGCGTCCACGCTGAACCTGGTGCGTGCCTTCACCACCGGCGGCTACGCCGACCTGCGCCAGGTGCACGCCTGGAACCAGGACTTCGTGAAGTCGTCCCCGTCGGGCCAGCGCTACGAGCAGCTCGCGCGGGAGATCGACAACGCGCTGAACTTCATGCGGGCCTGCGGCACCGACCCGGAGGAGTTCAAGACCGTCGAGTTCTACTCCTCGCACGAGGCGCTGCTCCTTGACTACGAGTCGGCGCTGACCAGGGTGGACTCCCGCACGGGCCAGCTGTACGACGTCTCCGGGCACATGGTGTGGATCGGTGAGCGCACCCGGCAGCTGGACGGCGCGCACATCGAGTTCGCCTCGAAGATCCGCAACCCGATCGGCATCAAGCTCGGCCCGACCACCACGGCCGAGGAGGCGCTGCAGTACATCGACCGCCTCGACCCGGACCGTGAGCCGGGCCGGCTGACCTTCATCGTCCGCATGGGCGCGGACAAGATCCGCGACAAGCTCCCCGAGCTGGTCGAGAAGGTCACCGCCTCCGGCGCGACCGTGGCCTGGGTGACCGACCCGATGCACGGCAACACCTTCGAGGCGGCCTCCGGCCACAAGACCCGCCGCTTCGACGACGTGCTCGACGAGGTCAAGGGCTTCTTCGAGGTCCACAAGGGCCTCGGCACCCATCCGGGCGGCATCCACGTCGAGCTCACCGGTGACGACGTCACCGAGTGCGTGGGCGGCGGCGACGAGATCTTCGTCGACGATCTGCACCAGCGCTACGAGACGGCCTGCGACCCGCGCCTGAACCGCAGCCAGTCCCTCGACCTGGCGTTCCTCGTCGCGGAGATGTACCGGGACCAGTAACCGCTGATCAGAGCGATGGGGCGCGGATCACATACGATCCGCGCCCCTCTGCACTTTTGCGGGATCCAAGCGCCGGGTAAGGTTAGGTTAGCCTCACCGATCAATCGGGACGGCACCACTTCGATCCCGGCGGGAGGTGAACCGCGTGTTCGTCTGCAGTTGCTTCGGCATCACGGAACAGCAGGTCAAGAAGCACGCGGAGGACGGTGCCTGCACCCCTCGCCAGATAGCCTCGGCCTGCAAGGCGGGCACGGACTGCGGTTCGTGCGTACGCCGTATCCAGGCGCTGCTCGGCCGGGGCGAGTGCCCCCGCCGTGAGCTCGCAGATCAGGGCAAGCCGGTCCTGGCCGCGCTGGACGAGGCGGCCTAGCTCTCCGGCTGCTCGATCAGCTGCGCGATGTAGAGCGCCTCGCCGAGCTTCTCCACCAGTTCCAGCTGGGTGTCGAGGTAGTCGATGTGATGCTCCTCGTCCTCGAGGATCGACTCGAAGATGTTCGCGGACGTGATGTCGCCCTTGTTCCGCATCACCTCGACGCCCCGCTTGAGGCGGTCGATCGCCTCGACCTCGATCTGCCGGTCCGCCTCGAACATCTCCCTGACGGTCTGTCCCACCCGTACATGGAAGAGGCGCTGGTAGTTCGGCAGCCCCTCCAGGAAGAGGATCCGGTCGGTGAGCACCTCCGCGTGCTTCATCTCGTCGAACGACTCGTGCCGCGTGTACTTGGCGAGCTTCGTCCAGCCGAAGTTCTCCTGCATCTTCGCGTGCAGAAAGTACTGGTTGATCGCGGTCAGCTCGCCGGTGAGCTGCTCATTGAGGAATTCGATGACCTCGGGGTCGCCCTGCATCGCTAAGGCTCCTTCCAAGCGGGGGGAACTGGCAGGCTGCGCCGCATGATTGCACCGGCGACGAAGATCGTCCAGTAAGTCTGCGCTTAGTAGGTAAGTCCATGCTCAGCGCTAATTGCCCCGTTTTGGCGGGGGCGGTCAAGTGCACCGTCCGAGGTCTGTCAGGATGGAGTCATGGGTCAGCCGGTGGAGCGTGAATCGGGAGAACGCGATTCAGGAGGAGCAGCGCAGTCCGAGCTTCCCCCGGGGCAGCGTCTGCAGCGCGGCTGGCCGGTCACCCATTACGGGCCCGTTCCCAAGTTCCGCCCGGAGCGCTGGGAGTTCAGGGTCTTCGGTGCCACCGCGGACGGCGAGAAGCACTGCTGGACCCATGAGGAGTTCACGGCTCTGCCGTACACCACCGTTCTGGGTGATCTGCACTGCGTCACCAAGTTCAGCATGCTCGGCGCCGAATGGGGCGGCATTCCGGCTCGTACGATTCTTGAGATCGCGCCGCCCGCGCCCACGGTCACCCATGTGATGGTGTGGGCCGAATACGGATTCAGTTCGAACCTCCGCCTGGCGGATTTCGCCTCCGAGCGGACCATCTTCGCCACCCACAAGGACGGCGAACTGCTGACCGCGGAACACGGCTTCCCGCTTCGCCTCGTCGTGCCCCATCTGTATGCCTGGAAGGGCCCCAAGTGGGTGCGCGGCGTGGAGTACATGACCGCCGACCGCCGTGGCTTCTGGGAGGAGCGCGGGTACCACAACGTCGGCGACCCGTGGAAGGAGCAGCGCTACTCCTACCAGGAGGAGCCCGGGGAGGGCCCCGAGCTCTGATCCCGGTCCTCGCAGGTCAGTGGTGGTACCCGTGCACCACCGCATGCCCCTTTCCGCGACCGATCATCCACTTGTTGACGGGCGTCGTCACGAAGAAGGCGAGCGCCAGCGAGATCGCGAGCGAACCCCAGAACAGCAGATCGGCCAGTTGCGCGTTCATCGCGTCCGGCCACAGCACGATCACGCCGTTGTCGATCAGCTCCATCACCGCGATGGACAGGGTGTCCGCGGCCAGCGCCACCCGGAAGGCGGTACGGAAGTCGACACCGGCCCGCAGCACCCCGCGCAGCGTGAGCGAGTAGCCGAAGAAGAACGCGAGCACGATCGCCAGCACCGTCGTCGGGAGGTTGCCCCAGCCGAAGGCCGTGCCGATCACCATGCCCAGCACCTCGCCGATGGCGCAGCCGGTGAGGCAGTGGAGGGTGGCCTGTGCGGCGGTGCTCCAGGTGGCGGCCGCCGGGTGATGGTGTGCGTGCGCGTGTGCCTCGTGCTGCATGACTGCCCCCAATGTCAGGTAACGGTTCCCGCACCGAGCAGGAACCGTATACCCCCTAGGGGTATTCCGGAACGGGTCAGGAGTCGCGCAGTTTTTTCAGCCGCTCCACATCGGCCGCATGTCCCTCCTTGCCGCCGGGCGTCTCGATGATCAGCGGTACGCCCTCGGTGGCGGGGTGGGTCATCAGCGCCCGGAAGGGGTCCTCGCCGATGTGACCTGCGCCGATGTTCTCGTGCCTGTCCTTGTGCGCGCCCGCCACGTCCTTGGAGTCATTGGCGTGGATCAGCTTCAGCCGGCCCTCGCCGACCGTGTCCACCAGCAGATCGAGGGTCTGGTGCATGCCGCTCGGGCCGGTCAGGTCGTGCCCGGCCGCGAAGATGTGGCAGGTGTCCAGGCAGACCCCGAGCTTCGGATGGGCGTCCAGCGCCTCGAAGTACGGTCCGAAGTCCCAGGTCCGCGAGCAGAGCGAGGCGCCCTGCCCGGCCGTCGACTCCAGCAGCAGGAACGGATCGTCGTCGTGGGTGAGCTCGTCCAGCAGCGGCAGCATGTACTGCCGTACCTGCTTCAGGGCCACGGACCGGTCCCGCCCGCCCGTCGCGCTGCCCGTGTGCACGACCACGCCGAGCGCCCCGATCTCCCGCCCGCGCCGCAGCGAGTGCCGCAGCGACTCCACCGACTTCTCCACGGTCGCCTCGGTGTGCGAGCCGAAGTTGATCAGGTACGGGGCGTGGACGTACGCCGGGATCGACTCGGCCGCGCACACCTCGCGGAACTCCTTGTCCTGCCGCGGATTGCCGGCGGGCGTGGCCCAGCCGCGCGGGTTGGCGACGAAGACCTGCACGGTCTCGGCCTTCAGATCGTGGGCGTAGGACAGACCGACGGAGTGGAGACCACCGGCGACGGGGACATGACCGCCGACGGGGTTGCGGGACTGCTGACTCTTCACCCGTTCAGGGTGTCATGCGCTGCGACCTGCTCCGTCACCGGATCTTGATGGTGATCGTCGACCCCTTGGGCGCCGTGTCCCCGCCCTTGACGGACTGGTTCTTGACGGTGTCGCCGAACAGGCCGAGCAGACCCCGGTCCTCCTCGACCTTGAAGCCGGCGCCCTCCAGGGCCTTGTGCGCGTCGTCCACGCTGTCGCCGGTGACGTCCGGGACCTCGACCATCTCCGGGCCCTTGGACAGCGTCAGCGTCACCGTGTCGCCGTCGGCGGCCTGGCTGTCGCCCGCCGGTGTCTGCGCCGCGACCTGACCCTTGTCGTACTCGGAGTTGATCTGCGCGGAGGCCACCTTCACCGTCAGGCCGGCGCCCTCCAGGTCGGCCTTCGCACTCTGCAGGTCCTCACCCGTGACGTCCGGGACGTCCACCGGACTGCCCTTGCTGACGACCAGGGCGATCGCCGAACCCGCGTGCCGCTCGGTGCCCGCCCCGGGGGTCGTGGAGATCACCGAGCCCTTGGGGACGTCGCCGCTGAACTGCCGGGTGACCATGCCCGGCTCGAGCCCGCTCTTCCTCAGCCGCGCCGTCGCCTCGGCCAGCGTCCGCGCCGACACGTCGGGCACCTGCACGGTCTGCGGACCGTCGGAGATGGTGAGCGCCACCGACCTGTTGTCGCGGATGCGGGTGCCGGGCGCGGGGTCCGAGCTGATGACCCTGCCCCGCTGCACCGTGTCGCTGTACGCGTGCCTGACCGCGCCGAGGTCGAGGCCCGCCTTCTGCAGCTGCCGGGTGGCCTGCGTCTGGGTCTTCGCCAGCACCGGCGGGACCTTGGTGAACTGGCCGGAGTTGATGTACCACACGCCCGTGCCGACACCGAGCATCAGCAGGACGGCGACGACGACCGCGAGCGGACCGCGCCGGGAGGGCGCGCCACGGCGCCGCGGCGGCAGCGGCGGGGGTGTCTCCAGGCGGCTGGTGCGGTGGAGCCGGTCCTCGTCCTCGTTCACCGGCAGCGGGCGCGGCACCGTGAGTGCGCGCGGGATCACGCTCGTGCGGTCCTCGGAGATGCTCCGGTGGTCCCCGGCGAAGGCCTGCGGCGGCAGCGCGTCCAGCTGGTCCGCGCTGAGCGCGGCCCGCACCTCGCGGGCCTGAGCGAGCAGCGCCACGGCGTCCTGCGGGCGCAGGTCCGGGGTGCGGGCGGTCGCCGACGCGACCAGCTCGTCCAGCCGGTACGCCAGCCCCGGCACGGCGGCCGACGGCGGCGGGACGTCCTCGTGGATGTGCTTGTAGAGGACCGTCGCCGGGGAGTCCCCGCCGTGCGGCCGGTCGCCGGTCAGCATCTCGTACAGGACGACACCGCACGCGTACACGTCGACCCGGGGGTCGGCCGTGCCGTGCTCTATCTGCTCGGGAGCCAGGTAGGAGACGGTGCCGAGGACGGTGCCGGTGGTGTTGGTGACCGTGTCCACGGAGCGCACCAGGCCGAAGTCGGCGACCTTGACCCGGCCGTCGTCCCCTATCAGCACGTTCTCCGGCTTCATGTCGCGGTGCACGAACCCGGCGCGGTGCGCGGCGCCCAGCGCGGCGAGCACCGGCTCCAGGATGTCCAGGGCGGCGCGCGGCTGCAGCGCCCCGCGCTCGCGCAGCACGTCACGCAGGGTGCAGCCGGCGACGTACTCCATGGCGAGGTAGACGTACGACCCGTCGGTGCCCTGGTCGAAGACCTGCACCACGTTCGGATGCGCGAGCCTTGCGACCGACTTCGCCTCGCGGATGAACCGGTCGACGAAGGTGCCGTCGGCCGCGAGCGTCGGGTGCATCACCTTGAGCGCGAGCACGCGGTCGAGGCGGGTGTCCAGGGCCCGGTAGACCGTGGCCATCCCGCCGACCGCGATCCGCGCGTCCACGCGATAGCGCCCGTCGAGCACCTGCCCGACCAGAGGGTCCTGAAGGGTCGTATCCACGCAGGTGAGTGTACGAGCCGTGACTGACAGGGCTGCCGGTTCGGGTGAGATCGGAGCGGGACTGCAGCCGACCTGTGACGGACGTCGCACCGACTTCCGGATCTTGTCGAACGCGAGTTCAGAACGCGGGGCGTTCGGGATCCAGGTGCGCGCGCCCCTCGTGCGGCGAGGACGCCTCCGCGAAATGGCGGCGCGGGATGCGGCCCGCCCGGTACGCGAGCCTGCCCGCCTCCACGGCGTGCTTCATGGCCTCGGCCATGAGCTGCGGCTCCTGCGCCCGCGTCACCGCTGAGGCAAGCATCACACCCGCACACCCCAGCTCCATCGCGAGCGCCGCGTCCGAGGCGGTACCGGCGCCCGCGTCCAGGATCACCGGCACGCGCGCGTGCTCGGTGATCAGCTGGAAGTTGTGCGGGTTGCGGATGCCGAGCCCGGAGCCGATGGGGGAGCCGAGCGGCATGATCGCCGCGCAGCCGACATCCTCCAGCTTGCGGGCGAGGACCGGGTCGTCGTTGGTGTACGGCAGCACGGTGAAGCCGTCGTCGACCAGGATCTCGGCCGCGTCCAGCAGCTCGATGGGGTCGGGCAGCAGGGTGCGCTCGTCGGCGATCACCTCAAGCTTGATCAGTTCGGTGCCGAGCGCCTCGCGCGCGAGGCGGGCGGTCAGCACGGCCTCCCCGGCGGTGAAGCAGCCCGCCGTGTTCGGCAGCACCCGGATGCCGAGCTTCTCCAGGACGGACAGCACCGAGCCGTGCACCGAGGGGTCCACGCGCCGCATCGCGACCGTCGTGAGCTCCGTGCCGGACGCGACCAGCGCCCGCTCGAGGACGTCGAGGCTGGGGGCACCGCCGGTGCCCATGATCAGGCGGGACGTGAAGGACGTACCGCCGATGACAAAGGGGTCGTCGGCCATGGGTCAGCCTCCTTGGACGGCGGTGAGGACCTCGACGCGGTCGCCCTCACGCAGGGACGTCGACGGCCACTGCGCGCGCGGGACGACGGTTTCGTTCAGGGCGGCGGCCACTCCGGAGGGAGCCGGGGTCAGCGCGCGTACGACGGTGTCGAGAGCCGTGCCGGAAGCGAACTCCCTGGGCTCTCCGTTGACGGAGATGTTCATGCGGGCTGCTCCAGGAGCGCGAATCGCTTGGGGGTGAACGGGCGTGCCTCATCGGGGAGTTCACCGGTGGCCAGGGCGTGCGCCATGGCGTCGCCGGTGACCGGGGTGAGCAGCACGCCGTTGCGGTAGTGACCGGTGGCCAGCAGCAGACCGGGCAGTTCGGTCGGGCCGAGCAGGGGCGCGTTGTCCGGGGAGCCGGGGCGCAGTCCGGCCCGCGTCTCCGTCAGCGGCAGCTCGGTGATGCCGGGGACCAGCTCGTGCGCGTCCCGCAGCAGCTCGTACACCCCGCCCGCGGTGACCGTCGTGTCCCAGCCCAGCTCCTCGCTGGTCGCACCGACGACCAGCTCGCCGCTCTCGCGCGGCACCAGGTAGACATGGCTGCCGCGGACCACGGCACGCACCGTGCGGCTCAGGAACGGCGCGTACCGCTTCGGCACGGTCAGCCGCAGCACCTGCCCCTTCACGGGGCGTACGGGCGGCAGCACCTCGTCCGGGACCCCCGGCAGCCGTCCGCTGAGGCTGCCGGCGGCCAGGACCACCTGGCCCGCGCCCAGCTCGGCGCCGTCGGTCGTGGTGACACCGCAGGCCCGGTCCCGTACGACATGGAAGCGCTCGGCCCAGGTGCGGTGGAAGACCACGCCCGCGTGCTCGCACGCGGCCACCAGCGCGCGTGCCAGTCGCCGCGGGTCGATCTGGTGGTCGCCGTCCACCCGCAGGCCGCCGCGCACGCCCGGTGCGAGCATCGGCTCCAGGCGTCGGCACTCGCGCCCCGACAGCCACTCCGAGCCCAGGCCTGACTCCCGCTGCAGGGCGTGCAGTTCACGCAGATGGGCGCGGTCGTCGGCGTCCAGGGCGACGGCGAGCGTGCCGCACTGGCGGTAGCCGAGGTCCTGGCCCGTGAGCTCGGTGAGCTCGGCCGCGAAGTCCGGGTAGCGGCGGGCGGAGGCCAGGTTGAGGCCGAGCAGGGTCTGTTCGCCGTAGTGCAGCTCCGTGACCGCGGCCAGCATCCCGGCGGCCACCTGGGCGGCCCCGCCGCCCGGCTCGGGGTCCACGACGGCCGTGGCGAAGCCGCGCTGCGCGGCCCGCCAGGCCGTGACCAGGCCGATGATTCCGCCCCCGATGACGAGGACGTCTGACGTACGTGACGACATGGGCGTCCAGCCCCTCCCTTCGCCGGCATGACCCGGATCAGGTTCGTACGGTCGGAGGCCGCCAGCCTCCCTCTCAGCCCGGTGCGTCCGGGCTCCCGCGAGTGCTTGTACGTTGGCCACCCTAGCCCGACCCGCCGCGCCTCTGTAAGGGAGCCTTCCGTCATGCCCCGCTCGCTGGACGGCCTCGTCCTCGCCCCCGTCGCCGACCAGGCCCCAGGTCAGGTGGGTACCCGGACCCGGTTCACGTACCACGAGCAGGGCGGCGAGATCTGGGCCGAGTACGCGGGCGGCGACGTCGTGCGCGGGCATCTGGTGGGTACTCGGTCAGGTGACCGGCTGGACTTCCGCTACGTCCAGCTGAAGAACGACGGGACGACGTCCTCGGGGCACTGCGTCTCGGCCGTGGTGGAGCTGCCGGACGGGCGGGTGCGGCTGGAGGAGAGCTGGCAGTGGGAGTCGCAGTCGGGCAGCGGGACCAGCGTTGTGGAGCAGGTCACGGAGCACGACTCCTGACTGACGAATAGTCAGTTGTCTATGGTGATCAGGTGAGCGAGCAGACGCGGGAAGAGAGCACGTCAGCGGCGCGGCGCGTGGTTGTCGTCGGCGCGGGCATGGCCGGTGTGCAGACGGCCGTCGCCCTGCGCGAACAGGGCTTCACCGGCACCGTGACGGTGATCGGCGCCGAGCCCCATCAGCCCTACGACCGGCCACCGCTGTCCAAGGCCGTCCTGCTCGGCAAGTCCGAGGGCTCCGCCTTCGACGTCGACTTCGAGGCGCTCGGCATCGAACTGCGGCTGGGGTGCGAGGTGCTCGGCGTGCGCCCCGGCGAGCACGAGCTGGACACCGAGACCGGGCCCGTGCCCTACGACGTCCTGGTCCTTGCGACCGGCGCCGAACCGATCACGCTGCCGGGCACCGAGGGCGTGCCAGGGGTGCATCTGCTGCGCACCCTGGACGACGCCGAGCGGCTGCGGCCCGTGCTGGCCCGGCAGCACGACATCGTGGTCGTCGGCGCGGGCTGGATCGGCGCGGAGTTCGCCACCGCCGCGCGCGAGGCGGGCTGCGCGGTGACCGTCGTCGAGGCCGCCGACCGGCCGCTCGCCGGGGCGCTGCCCGCCGAGGTGGCCGCACCGATGGCCGCCTGGTACACCGATGCGGGCGCCGAACTGCGCACGCACGCGCGCGTGGCGCACATCGAGCCCGGCGCGGTCGTCCTCGACGACGGCTCACGGCTGCCCGCCGGCGCCGTCGTGGTCGGCATCGGCGCGCGCCCCGCCACGGCCTGGCTGACCGGCTCCGGCATCGAGCTCGGCGCGCACCGCGAGGTCGTCGCGGACGCCCGTCTGCGCACCTCGGCACCGGACGTCTACGCCGTCGGCGACTGCGCCTCCTTCCCCTCGGGACGGTATGGCGAGCGCCTGCTGGTCCACCACTGGGACAACGCCCTCCAGGGCCCGCGCACGGTGGCCGCGAACATCATCGGCGAGGCCACCGGAGAGCCCCCCGCGGTCTACGACCCGGTCCCGTACTTCTGGTCGGAGCAGTTCGGCCGCTTCGTCCAGTACGCCGGCCATCACAGCGCCGCCGACACGACCCTGTGGCGCGGCGACCCCTCGGGCCCCGCCTGGGCCGTCTGCTGGCTGCGCGAGAGCCGCCTGGTCGCCCTGCTGGCGGTCGGCAGACCGAGGGATCTCGCGCAGGGCAGGCGGCTGATCGAGGCGGGCACCCCGATGGACCCCGAGCTGCTGGCGGACCCGGCGCGGCCCATGAAGACGGCCACGGCGTAGGACGCGGAACGGCGGCCACGACAGGCGGTGAAGCCCCAGGTCGGACGCTTCTGGCTTCCGACTGTCAGTGCGGGATGGCAGGCTTGAGTCCGTGACCGAGATTGACGCAAAGATCGATGCTCTCGTCCCCGCCTGGCTCACCCTCCCCGACATCGCAGAGATGCTCGATGTCGAGGTGACGCGTGTGCGGCAGCTGGTCAAGGAGGGCCAGCTCATCGCCGTACGCCGAGGTGAGAACCGCGCGCTGCACGTGCCCGCCGCATTCATCGACGCGGCCGAGCAGAAGGTCGTCAAGGGCCTGACCGGCACCCTGACGCTCCTGAGGGACGACGGCTTCACCGACGAAGAGATGATCGAGTGGCTCTTCACCCCCGACGACAGCCTGCCCGGCACCCCCGCGCAGGCGCTGAGCGAGAATCGCGGTACGGAGGTGAAGCGCCGGGCCCAGGCGCTCGCCGTCTGATCCGAACAGGCTGAACCGAACACCGTCCGGCGTACGGGCCGAGGTCCGCCCAGGCAGGGCCGCGGCCGTGGTTCACTGCGGCCCGCAGAACCGATGCGGCCCGCAGTGACCGACGGCCACGGCCGGCCCCGCCCGTACGCCGCCGACCAGGAACGACACCCACGGGGGACCCTCGTATGCCCGACACCGCCACCGCCGCACGCGCCGAGCTCGCCGACGCCCGCGTCTACCTCTGCACGGACGCCCGCAGGCGCCAGGGCGACCTGCCGGAGTTCCTGGACGCCGTCCTCGCGAGCGGGGTCGACATCGTGCAGTTGCGCGACAAGGGCATGGAGGCCGCCGAGGAGCTGGAGCACCTGAAGGTCTTCGCCGACGCCTGCGCCCGCCACGGCAAGCTGCTCGCCGTCAACGACCGCGCGGACGTGGCGCACGCCGCCGGCGCCGACGTGCTCCACCTCGGCCAGGGCGACCTCCCGGTCCCCGCGGCCCGCGCGATCCTCGGCGAGGACGTCCTCATCGGCCGCTCCACCCATGCCGAGTCCGAGGCCGCCGCTGCCGCCGTCCAGGAGGGCGTCGACTACTTCTGCACCGGCCCCTGCTGGCCGACCCCCACCAAGCCCGGCCGCCACGCTCCCGGCCTCGACCTGGTCCGCTACACCGCCTCCCTTGGCACCGGGCGACCCTGGTTCGCCATCGGCGGCATCGACCTCGGCAACCTCGACCAGGTGCTCGAGGCCGGCGCCCGCCGTGTCGTGGTCGTCCGTGCGATCACGGAGGCCGACGATCCGGGCGCGGCGGCGCAGGAGTTCGCGAAGCGGCTGCGGAGCGCGTGACGCAGGCCCGATCGGAGTCCGGCGTCCAGCAGATTGTCCGACGGGCGTCAGACGGATTGTCCGATGGAAATCCGGCAGGTTGTCATACGGAATGTGTGGCAGCTTGTCGGACGGAATGTCTGACGGCTTGTCCGAAAAGTGTCCGCCGGGTTGTCCGATAGGTGGACAACAAATAGACAAATCCGGCAAATATCCCGCATCCGGTTGGGGGAGTCGCCGCCCCCTGACTAACCTGCGGGTATGGCCCTCGGAACCGCATCCACCAGGACTGACCACGCGCGCACGGTGCGTGACATGCTCGCGACCGGCAAGACGACGTTCTCGTTCGAGTTCTGGGCTCCGAAGACGGAGAAGGGCGAACGCAACCTCTGGAACGCGCTGCGCAGGGTCGAGGCAGTGGCCCCCAGCTTCGTCTCCGTGACGTACGGGGCGGGCGGCTCCACCCGCGCGGGCACGGTGAGGGCGACCGAGCAGATCGCCGCCGACACCACGCTCACCCCGGTCGCCCACCTCACCGCGGTCAACCACTCCATCGCCGAGCTGCGCAACATCATCGGTCAGTACGCCGACGCCGGGATCCGCAACATGCTCGCGGTGCGCGGCGACCCGCCCGGCGACCCCATGGGCGAGTGGGTGCCGCACCCGACGGGGCTGACCTATGCCGCCGAGCTCGTCCAGCTCATCAAGGAGTCGGGCGACTTCTGCGTCGGCGTCGCGGCCTTCCCGGAGATGCACCCGCGCTCCGAGGACTGGGACACGGACGTCGACCACTTCGTCGACAAGTGCCGGGCCGGCGCCGACTACGCCATCACACAGATGTTCTTCCAACCGGAGTCCTATCTGCGGCTGCGCGACCGGGTCGCCGCGGCCGGCTGCGACACCCCCGTCATCCCCGAGGTCATGCCGGTGACCAGCGTGAAGATGCTGGAGCGCTTGCCACAACTGAGCAACGCCCACATCCCCGCCGCCCTGAAAGAGCGGATCCTCACAGCAAAAGACGATCCGACCGCTGTACGCTCCATTGGCATCGAATTCGCCACGGAGTTCTGCGCGCGGCTGCTGGCCGAGGGAGTGCCCGGACTGCACTTCATCACGCTCAACAACTCCACGGCGACGCTGGAAATCTACGAAAACCTGGGCCTGCACCACCCCCCGCAGGCCTAGACCGGCCGCACGGGTATACGACACACTGCGTAGCGGCGACTCGGAGAGGGGCGTACATGGGCTGGACGGTCCTCTACATCGCGTTCGGCATCGTCGCGCTGTGGCTGCTGGGCGAGGTGCTGCTGCAGTACAAGGCGCGGCTGCGCTGGCGACTGCTCGCCTTCGCCGGGTTCCTCGGCGTCGTGCTCGGGGTGCTGATCCCCTCGGTGATCGTCATCGGTCTCGGCGCCGCCGCGTTCGCGGTCGGCCAGACCTACGTCACGCTGTCGTTCCGCCGCGGCTTCGCATCGGGCTGGGCGGTCAGCCGGACGGGCATCCCGGGCGTCGGCAAGCGCGACCGCGGCGAACCCGACCACCAGGACCCGACCCTGGAGGTCTCCGACCTCGAGCCGGGCGACGACGGCCACGACGACCAGGACGTCTACCAGCGCGACAGCGTGTCCTACGGCAACGAGGACGACTACGACCGCGACGACGTCTTCACGCCCGCCCGCTCCTCCCAGCCCGCCTCCGCCGAGACCACCGCGGTCTACGAGCCGCAGCCCCTGCCCGAGGACACCGGCTCCTACGGCATATACGGCGACTCCGCGTACGCCGCCGCCGACGCGTCCTACGCGAACGCGGGACAGCCCCAGGACCAGTACGCGACGGCCGCCCAGGGCGCCGACCAGTCCTACGGGTACGACTACTCCGGCTACAACCAGCAGCAGTACGGCTACGACACCACCGGCCAGCAGCAGTACGCCGCCTACTCCGACCCGTACATCGGCACCCAGACCTACGGCGGCGGCTACGACGCCTATGGTCAGTACGGCCAGCAGGGCTACGGCCAGGACCAGTACGCCACCGGCAGCTACGACGGCCAGACCCCGTCCGGCGGGGTGTGGGTCCCGCAGCAGCGCACCGACGAGGCCTACGGCGGCGAGCTCCCGCAGGAGCAGGCCTACCCCTACCAGGACAACGGCCAGGGGCAGGGGCACGGCCATGCTCAGGGGAACGGATACGACGAGCAGTACCGCTTCTGAACGCGCAGTACCGTTTCTGGTGGCCCGGTACCGCCGCTGAGGACCCTTCAGGCCGGGGCGCTCACTGAGAGCCCCGGAACTCCGGCCCCTCCACGATCAGACCGGCCACCAGGGCCCCTGACATACCGGCGTGCGGCAGCCCCCCGCCGGGGTGCGACCAGCCTCCGGCGGTGAACAGGCCCGGTATCGCCGTGCTGTTGGACGGGTGGAGGGTGCCCGATGGGGACGCCAGCGACGGCGGCGGGACGGCGCCGCCCTCGGCACCCGTCTCCCGCTCGGTGTGCACAGGTGTGCGGACCTCGCGCCACATCGTCCGCTCACGCAGCTCCGGGATCGCACGCTCGGCGGCGGCGACCATCCGGTCCGCAAAGGTGTCGGCGGCCCCCGGCGCGGTCCAGTCGTACACCGTCCCGGACGGCACCGTGGCCGTCAGCACCACCGCCTCGTGCTCCTCGGTGGGACGCAGGGCCGGGTCGTCCGGGCGGTCGATCCGTACCGTGGGCCGCTCGGGCATTGTCCCGGGCCCGAACAAGGACAGCTCCTCCGCCGCATCCGGTGAGTGCACGACCGTACGGTGCACGGCATCCGGCTCCCGCGCGCCGCGCAGCCCGAGGCACACCACCACCCTGCCCGGGTGCAGGCCTTCGGCGCCGGGCTCGACGTCCTGAGCCCCGTAGAGCTTCCGGCCCGGCATGAGGCCGCCCAGCCGCCAGGGGCCCGTACCGACGACGGCGTCCGCCTCTGCCACAGTGCCCCCAGACAGCTCCACGCCCGCCGCGCGGCCGTCCTTCTCCAGGACCCCGGTGACCTCCGCGCCGAAGACGAACTCGACCTTCCGCGCCAGGCACCGCTCGTACACCGCCCGCGCCAACTCCCGGATGCCGCCCCGCACATACCAAGTGCCGAAGGCGTGCTCCATGTACGGCAACACGGCCGCGCTCGCCGGGGTGACGCGCGGGTCGAGGCCGTAAGCGAGGGCATAACTCTCCAGGAGGGCCGCGAGGCGCGAATCGCGCAGCTCCCAGGCGCCGACCTCGGCCAGGGTGGTGGCGCGGCGGGTGCGCAGCAACCGCTTGTGCGGGACCGCCGGGTACGGCTCGCGGGCCGCCAGCACCGGCCAGTTGGGCCACAGGGGCTCCTCCAGCAGCGGTCGGCGGGTGCGGTCCCAGGCCTCTCGGGCCCGCACCAGGAAGTCGCCCCAGCGGCCACCCGCGCCCGCCCCGAGCGCCTCGTCCAGGGCGGCGACCACTCCCGCGCGCGAGGCGTTCGGCAGCGCGACCTCGGTGCCGTCCGCGAAGACGTGCCGGGAGGACGGGTCGACCTGAACCAGCTCGACGCACTCCTCCAACGGCTCCCTGCCGGTCTTGATGAACAGATCGCGCCAGACCGCGGGCAGGGTCAGCAGCCCGGGACCGGTGTCGAAGCCGAACCCGTCCCGCTCGAAGCGTCGCACCGCTCCGCCGTACGTCTCCGCACGCTCGTACACCACCACCCGCTGACCCGCGACGGCCAGCCGGGCGGCGGCCGCCATCGCACCCATCCCGGCGCCGATCACCGCAATCCGTCCCATGCCTGCGACTTTATCGACCACCACTGACAGTCACGGCACGGGCGGCCCGCCCGGCAAGGCCCCAGCCCCCCCGGCCCGAGGGAGTACGAGAGCGGCGGCGAACCTGACCAGTCGGCAACCGGGCGTTCTGCGCATGAGTGCGCAGGTCTGAGTATCCGTACCTAGTGAGTGAGATGAGTACGCGCGCGGATGGGGCCCGACCTGCGCGAACGAGAGAGTGGAGACACGGAGAGGGGCACGGCTCCGGCACCGGCGACACGGGGCGCCGGAACGGAGCCGCCCCGGATCCGCTCCTTCCGCCGGCCGAGGTCGGCGGGAGCGAGGCACGGGGGAACCCGGGGGAACGACCGAAACGGGGGCCCGACCCGGGAAACCGGGGGGGAGCACAACGGGGGAGCACGAGAAGGCGCCGGTTCGAGGTGGCCCGCGGGGGACGCGGCCACAACGGACCGGCGCTTTCGTATGCGATCAGCCGGCGCTGCGACCGCTGACGCGCCCCTGCAGCAACCGGGACAGCGCCGCATGGACGTCGTCCAAGGAGCGCTCCGGCTGGAACGACTGCCAGTCGAGGGCGGCCACCAGGACCATGCCGACCAGCGCCGACGCGGTCAGCGGCACATCGATCTCGTCGCTGAACTCGCCGCCCGCCACGCCCGCGCGCAGGACGTCCTCGACGACCGCGACCGCCTGCTGCCTGACCACCATCAGGGTCGACTGCCAGGCCCGGTTGGTGCGCCACAGCTCGGCCACGTACAGCTGCGTGAAGGCCGGATAGCGTTCGATGAAGACGAGCCCGGCCCGGATCATCGCGTCCAGGGCGTCCACCTTGGTGCCGCCGTCCCTGGCCGTGCGTTCGGCCGCCTCCCGGAGGGAGGCGGTGAGCAGGCCGACCCCGTGCCGCAGCAGCTCCTCGAAGAGGACCGACTTGCTCGCGAAGTTGTAGTAGACCGTGCCCTTCGCGACCCCGGCCCGCTCGGCGATCTCGTCCACCGTGGTGGCGGAGAAACCCTGCTCGGCGATGAGCGTGACGGCGGCCTCGTAGAGCTTCTGCCGGGTGGCCTCGCGGCGGGTGCTGCCGCCCGACGTGGCGCTGCTGCTTTCCATGGGCCTGATTGTCACAGGAGCCGTGCCCCGGGATGTCACCTCCGCGCTCACAGGCTCAGCTCCGGGTGCAGCCGGTCCAGGGTCCACACCTGGCGGCGGCGGGCCGACACGGCGGTCAGTGCGAGGGCGCCCACGGTGAACGCGACGAGCACCACGCACGCGTGCCACACCGGCCCCAGTCCGCCGCCCGTGATGAGCCTCCTGAGGGCCTCCACGATGTAGCTCATCGGCAGGAAGGGATGGATCGCGTTGAAGAAGCCGGGGCTGGTCTGCACCGGATAGGTGCCGCCCGCGGAGGTCAACTGCAGCATCAGCAGGGCGAGGACGAGGATCCGGCCCGCCGCTCCGAAGCGTGCGTTCAGCCACTGCACGATCGCCCCGAAGCAGGCCGTCACCAGGAACAGGAAGCCGACCGTTCCGGCCGCCCGGGCCATCTGCAGGCCGATCGCCCAGTGCAGGACCGCCATCAGGGACACCGTCTGCAGGACGCCGATCGCCACCACCGGCAGCCAGCCGGCCAGCGCGATCCGCCACGCGGGGGCGCCCGTGGCGAGCGCGCGCCGGTTCATCGGCGGGATCAGCATGTACGCCACCATCGCGCCCACCCACAAGGACAGCGGGATGAAGTACGGGGCGAACCCGGTGCCGTAGTTCGGTGCCTTGTGCAGGTCCTTGGAGACGAGCTTGACGGGGTCGGACATCACCTCGGTGCGCTGGTTGCGATCCTTCTTGTCGTAGTCGGGGATCTTCCCGGCGCCGTCGTGCAGTCCGCCCGCGAGCTTCCCGGAGCCGTCGACCAGCTTGAACATGCCGCCGTTGAGGTCCTCGGCGCCGGTCTTCAGCTGCCCGACGCCCTCGTCCAGGTCGCCCGCGCCGCTCTTCGCCGTGCCGAGCCCCTCGTGCAGCTTCTGCGCGCCGGCGGCGACCTTCGCGGCGCCCTCGTTCAGCTTGTTGATCTTTGCGACGGCGTCGGAGAGGTCCTCGGACAGGTGCGGTGCCCGCTCGGCGAGCGCCTGGGCCTGCGTCTGGAGAGTGGCCAGGTTGCCGTCGAGCTTGTTCAGGTCGCCGTGCTGGTCGGCGATCAGCGTGTTCAGGTCGTCGGCGATCGTCGCCACGTCGGCGGCCGCGTCCTTCGCCTTCTTCAGGTCGGAGCAGGCCGGATCCGGCAGCACGGCGTTCTCGCAGCGCGCCCGGTAGACCTCGTTCAGCGCGTCGGAGGCCGCGTGGGCGCCCTTGGCGGCGGCCGGGGCCGTCCTCACCAGGGTGTCGAGGTTCTCGCGGATCGCCTTCGAGGAGTCGGCGACGAGCCGGGCGGTGTCCCCGATGGTCTTCTCGTTGTCCTTGAGGAACGGGCCCACCTTCTTGTCGACCCCGTTGACCTTGTCGGCGAGCGTCTGCGTGCCGGCCGCGACCTGCTTCGAGCCGTCCGCCAGGTCGCCCGCGCCCGAGTCGAGCTTCGTCAGCCCCCCGGACAGCCTGCCGCTGCCGTCCTTGGCGTCCTTCAGACCGTCGGCGAGATCCTTGGAGCCCTTCTCCGCCTTCCCGATCCCGCCGTTGAGCTGGTCCGCGCCGTTCGCGGCCTTCACCGTCGCGCCGTGGATGTCGGAGAACGAGATGAAGATCTTGTCCAGGAAGGACCGCGAGGCCTTCATGGACGCGGCCTGGCGCACCTCGCTGAACACCGTCCGGGAGATCTGCCCGACGATGTAGTTGTTCGCGTCGTTGGTACGCACCTGGAGCGCGCCCGTCTCCGGGGAGGCGCCCGCGCTGGACGCGATCCGCTTGCTGAAGTCGGCCGGCATGGTCAGCGACAGGTAGTACGTGCCGTCCTCCACGCCCGCGCGTGCGTCGGCGGCACTCACCTCGTGCCAGTCGAAGGTGTCGCTGTCGCGCAGCCCCTCGGTGATGGCGTCACCCGCAGCGATCTTCTTCCCGTCGGCCGTCGCCCCCTTGTCGTCGTTGACGAGCGCCACGGGGATACGGTCAAGACGGCCGTACGGATCCCAGAACGACCACAGGTACAGGGCGCCGTACAGCAGCGGCAGCACCAGCAGCGCCACCAGGGCGGCACGCGGCAGCCTGCCCCGGCGGAACCGCCTGAGCTCAAGAGCGGCCAGTTTCGGCGAGCGCATCGGCCTTCTCCTTGTCCGTGGTGGCCTTCTCCGTGGTCGCTACGACGACGGTGTCCTGCGGGGCCTCGCTGCACACCGCCACGACGGTCGTCCCGGCCGCGGCGATGGACCTCAACAGCGCCCAGACCTCGGCCCGTTCGGCGTCCGAGAGCTTCAGGTCCGTGTCGTCGACGCCGAGCAGCCGCGGGCGTCCGAGCAGCGCGAGCGCGATCGACAGCCGCAGCGCCTCCAGCCGCTCCAGATCGCGTACGGCCGTCCGGGAGCCCTTGGGCAGGGCCTCCCGGTCCAGCCCGGCGGCGGCCAGCGCGGTGTCGATGCGCAGCCTGGCCTCGGCCGTGCGCTCCTTGCGCGGCCGCAGCAGCGCGCGCAGCGAGTCGCCGAACCGCCGCTGCAGCAGCGCCCGTTCGAGCAGATGCTCACCCACGGTCAGAGCCGGTTCGAGGTCGGTGACCCCGGCGACATGCGCGAGCCCGCTGACCCGGCGCACGGCCGCCATCTGCTTGGGCAGCTTCCACTCGCCCACCTCGGCAGCTCCGGCGGTGGGCTTCATCCGTCCCGTGAGCGCGAGCAGCAGGCAGGTACGGCCGGACCCGGACGGTCCCTCGATCGCGATCAGCGAGCCGGGCTCCGCGTCGAACGTGACGTCGCGGAACGCCCAGCCGCGAGGGCCCCTGACTCCGAGGCCGCGGGCCGTGACACCGATTCCGGGCACGGTTCCCCCCATCCCCTGTATTTGAACTGACTGGTCAGTGCAAAAACTACTCCGAACCTTCGATCGAAGCAAAAGCGCAGGTCAGAACGGATTGTCAGTGGCATACCGCACGATGGGCACATACGGCATCCCGTATCAGGGCATGCCGTCACGCAGACGACAGGAGGTTCGTCATGGCCAGCTATCACGCAGCAGCCGCCCGCCGGCGCCGCGCCACCGGCCCTGCCCCCTCACTGACCGGACCGGCGAGCGACGTCCACCCGGTGCTCCGCCGGACCACGGCCCCGCCCGCCGCCCTGGACCTGCTCGCCCAGGCCCGCGCCGGACTGGACGAGGCAGCCGTCCTCGAAACGCCCAACGAGCGCTATGCCACCGCACACCTCGCCGCCCTGCGCACGGCCGCCGCCGTGCTCGCCGCGCGAGGCCGCCCCGAGCCCACCTCCCGACGCCGCGCCCGCATCAGGAGCGCCTGGGAAGTGCTCCCCGAGATCGCGCCCGAACTGACCGAGTGGAGCGCCCTGTTCGCCTCCGGGGCCCGGCGCCGCGCCCGGGCCGAGGCCGGCATCCAGGGCGCGGCCAGCCGCCGGGACGCCGACGACCTGATACGCGACGTGGCGATGTTCCTGCGCCTCGTCGAGCGGATGCTCGTCCTTCAGCCGGTCCTGCCGCAGCCACGCCAGGACGCCGATCACCCGCAGGTCGACGCGGACGGTGACCGGGGCTTCCCGGACACGGGCTGAGCGGGTGCTGGTCCGCCGTACGAGACGATCGGCGGGGCAGGCCCGCGCGGTGACCAGGCGGGGCGGTGGAGGCAATAGGGTGGAGAGCGCCTGAAGCCTTCCCTCCCGTACCCCGGCCGGGGAGGCACCCCGTTCGCTCCGCCGTGCCATGGGCGGTGCCGCGCCGAGGAGTCAACTGCCGTGTCGGACCCGAGCCGCCCCCGCGCCTCCCTCCGTACCGCCGTGGTCTGGGAGGTCCTCCAGGACGCCCTCGAACGCCGGGTGAAGGCCACCGGGCGGGAGACCCTCGACGTCCTCGACACCGGGGGCGGCAGCGGCAAGTTCGCGGTGCCCGTCGCCCGCCTCGGCCACCGGGTCACCGTCGTCGACCCCAGCCCCAACGCACTGTTCGCGCTGGAGCGCCGCACCGCCGAGGCCGGCGTCGCCGACCGTGTGAAGGGCGTCCAGGGCGATGCCCACGGCCTCTTCGACGTGGTCGAGCGCGGCGGCTACGACGTGGTGCTGTGCCACGGCGTCCTGGAGTACGTCGACGACCCGGCCGAGGGTGTGCGCAACGCCGTGGCCGCCCTGCGCTCCGAGGGCGTGCTCAGCCTGCTCGCCGCGGGCCTCGGCGGCGCCGTGCTCGCCCGCGCCCTGGCCGGCCACTTCAAGGAGGCGAGGCAGGCCCTCGCCGATCCGAACGGCCGCTGGGGCGCGGGCGACCCCGTGCCGCGCCGCTTCACCGCCGGGCAGCTCACCGAGCTGGTCGAGGGCGCCGGCCTCAGGGTCGGCGCGGTGCACGGCGTACGGGTCTTCGCCGACCTGGTCCCGGGCGTCCTCGTGGACACCGAGCCCGGCGCCCTGGAGGCGCTGCTCAAGCTGGAGGAGGCGGCGGCCGAACTCCCCGCGTTCCACTCCGTGGCCACGCAACTCCATGTGCTCGGCGAGACGCAGGGGGCCACCGAGGCCTGAGCCGGCTCCTGTGGTGCGCCGCTGATCAGGGACTTGGCCGCACATGGAGTACGCCACAGGCCCCCCGATCGGGCGTTCAGCGCCGTATGATCGAGGGAGACCGCCCGGCATGACGGGTCGGCCGCTGGGGAATGCAAGATTCAGCGAGCCGGTACGTCCATGGCGGGTTCCGGTTGGCCAATTGGCGCAGAGGGGCGGGTTTCAAGGGGGCGATTCCCTGCCTATCCTGAAGGGACCCCCCGGGTCGCCCCGGCGACTGCACGATGAGGAGGACTCCGTGCCGCTCTCGGAGCACGAGCAGCGCATGCTCGAGCAGATGGAGCGAGCGCTGTACGCCGAAGATCCCAAGTTCGCGTCGGCGCTTGAGGGAAGCGGGCTGCGTACGTACACCCGGCGGCGGGTCTACCAGGCGGTCGCGGGCTTCCTCGTGGGTATCGCGCTCCTCATGGCTGGAATGGTGGCCAAGCAGGTCTGGCTCAGCGTGGTGGGCTTCCTGGTCATGCTGGGGTGTGCCGTGCTCGCCGTGACCGGCTGGCGCAAGGCCCCCAAGCCGGGCGAACAGCCCGCTGCCGGTGCCCCGCACGTGCGCCGTCAGGGACGGCAGAAGCGCTCCGTGATGGACCGCATCGAGCAGCGCTGGCAGCGCCGCCGCGACGAGCAGGGCCACTAGCTCCTCTTTCGCCGTCCGTTCCGGACGGTTCCTCGCAGACACAGGTGAGGGGGTGACCACCCCGGCGGGTGGTCACCCCCTCACGTATGCCCGGAAGACCGGCGTGGTGCGGCCGCCCACACCAGACCGTCAGCCGCCCGCGACGTGCAGGGCCACTAGCTCCTCTTCCGTCGTCCGTTCCGGACGGTTCCTCGCAGACACAGGTGAGGGGGTGACCACCCCGGCGGGTGGTCACCCCCTCACGTACGCCCGGAAGACCGGCGTGGTGCGGCCGCCCGCACCACGCCGTCAGCCGCTCTGCTGACCGGAGGGGCGCCGCACCAGCACCGACCAGCGCTCGGCACAGCGGGCCTTGAAGGCCGTCCAGCGGTCCGTGAGATCCCACACCGCGCGGATCGCCGACCGGGGCGCCACGACCGCCCGCACCCTGGCGGTCCAGCCGGCCTGGGACCGCAGCGCCGCCCGCAGGCTGCGCACATGGTCGGCCAGCCCCGGCACATCCCGCGGCTCGGGTGCGAACAGCACCTGCTCCACCGCGCTCGCCACCCGGTGCACCGACTCGGCGGTCGCGGCGTCCAGCTGCCCCAGTCTCACGATGCGTGCGGCCGCCTTGCGAGGGGTCAGCGCGTCGTCGGGCACGATGCCGTAGTCCCAGGCCGTGTCGGTGAGTTCGCGCCAGACGGCCAGGACGTGGCCCGCGGCCACCTCCGCGGCGTACCGGGCATCCGCCTCCACCGACAGCGCCGTCACGTCGACAGCGCCCGAGCTGCCCCCGTCCGCGCCCCGTGCCTTGCGGCTCTCCCGAGCCGACGCCGAGGCGGAGACGGTGTGCTGGGCCGAGGCCAGCCGCACCGAGCGCCGCCGCAGCCGCCACAGCATGGGCAGCAGCGGCAGAGCGACCGCCAGGAGCCCCAGCAGGGACCAGCCGGCGATCTTGTACCAGGGCAGACCTTCGTCGCCCGGCTTGGCCGTCTCCAGCGGGAGCGCGGCGGCGCAGGCCTCGAGCTTCTTCTGCTGCGCCGAGCAGCTCGTGCTCGCCGAGGGCGCCGCCGACGCGGACGAACCCGCCGACTGCGAGGGCCGCGGCACCGGCGGGAGATTGTTGTCCGGCGTGTCCGACACCGTGTACGAGGGGGTCACGCCCCGGCTCGGGGTCGGCTCGAAGCGGGTCCAGCCCACCCCCTCGAAGTACAGCTCGGGCCAGGCGTGTGCGTCCTTCAGCCCCACCGACACCGAGCCGTCCGCCTGGGGCGTGCCCGGGGCGAAGCCCACCGCGACCCGGGCGGGTATGCCCAGGCTGCGGGCCATCGCCGCCATCGCGAAGGAGAAGTGGACGCAGAAGCCCGTCTTGTCCTTCAGGAACTTGGCGATCGCGTCGGGACCGGTGCCCACCTGCACCTGGGTGCTGTACTGGAAGCCGCCGCTGAAGGCGAAGTAGTCCTGGAGCTTGACCGCCTGCTCGTAGTGGCTGGTCGCGCCGTCGGTGACCTGGCGGGCGGTCCTGGCCACCACCGCGGGCACCGAGTCCGGCAGTTTGGTGTAGTCGCGCTTCAGGGACGCGGGCGGCTCCGGAGCGTCGGCGAGCTGCTCCGCCGTCGGCTGCACATCGAGGCTCTTGACCAGATACGTCTTCCCGCGGGTGGTCTCGCCGTGGTCGCCGACCAGCGTCATGCCCACCGGTTCGTAACGCCATTTCCCGCTGACGTCCACGCCGCTCGGCGGGTACGGCATCGGCAGCCAGTCCTGGGCGTACCAGTCGGCGGCCGAGATCCGGGTCTGTATCTCCGCCCGCTTGATGTCCCCACCGAGGCCGGCCGGGGTGGGGAAGCTGTCCGGTACGCCGGTGACGTGCCGCTTGGCCGGTTTCCAGGTGCTGCCGTCGAAGTCGTCCAGGGACACGATCCGCAAGTACATGTTCGAGAGGTCGTTGCTGTTCGTCTTCAGGGACATGACCTCGCGGTCCTGGTCCACGTTCAGACTGTCGCGCAGGGACACCAGCGGGTTCACCGCGGAGATCGTGCCGCCGCTGCCGTTGCCGCCGCCCACGCCGGTGCCGGCCGCGTCCAGCAGGCCGCCGTTCATCGCGGGCAGGGCGATCGGGACCATCAGGGCGACACCTAGCGCGACCACTCCGATACGGCGCCCGGTGCGCACCGGCGCCAGCGCGCCGGGCTCCCCGCCCGGACCGCGCGCCGCCCCGCCGAAGACCCGCCCCCACTGCGAGAGCCGCTCGCGCCCCTCGGCCAGGAGCAGCATCAGATAGCCGCCCGCAGCGACCAGGAACCACAGCCAGTCGGCGCCGCCGTGGGACAGCCCCGCGGCGACGGAGTACAGCGCCAGCAGCGGCAGTCCGGCCGGGGCCGCGCTGCGGAAGGTCACCGCGAGGGTGTCCACCGCGAGACCGATCACCAGGACCCCGCCGAGGACCATCAGCCGGATGCCGTCGGACTCAAGGGGCGCCGGGATCGCATACCGCGCGATGTCGTCGCTGCCCTGCTGCAGCAGGTCCGCGAAGTGACGGAACGCCTCGGGGCCGGGGACGATGCCGATGAGGGCCTGCTGCCGGGCGAAGACCAGGGTCAGCATCAGCAGCGTGACCAGGGCCTGCGCCGCCACCGTCAGCGGCCGGGCAAGCGGCACCCGCCGGGTCGCCGCGCCCACCCCGCTCTGCACCGCGAGCATGGCCGCCACCTGCAGGATCCAGGTGGCCGGCGAGACCAGCGGCAGCAGGGAGCAGGACGCCATCAGCGTGGCCGCCCAAGCGCACAGCGCCAGTCGTGCCCGCCCGCTCATGAGCCCGTCCCCCCGCCGTTCGTCCCGCTCGTCGCGGCGAGGCCCGCGCGCTCGCGGTCCGCCAGACGCCACAACTCCGCGAGCGATGCGGCCCGCGGCACCTTCAGGGCCGTCCAGCCCGCCTCCCGCAGCATCCGCAGCCGTTCCTCGCTCCTGTCCAACGGGCCGGGCACATCGGTCGGTTCCCGCACCCAGGGGGTGCTGTCCAGCAGGAAGGCGAGCGCGCCTCCGCTGCGCTGGCGCATCTTGGCGACGATCGCGGCCTGCTCCTCGTCGAGGTCGCCGAAGAAGGCCACCAGCAGCCCCTCGTTCCCGCCGCGCAGCACGTCGTACGCCCTCGACAGGCCCGCCCCGTCGGAGTGGTCGACCACCGCGAGGGTGTCCATCATCAGGCCGGCCGCGTCCGCCGTCTCCTGGCTGGCGCCCGCGAACCCGTCGGCGCCCTCGCCGGGCACCGAGTTGCCGGTGTCGGTCAACAGCCGGACGGAGAAGCCCCGTTCCAGCATGTGCACCAGGACGGAGGCCGCGCCCGAGACCGCCCACTCGAAGGCCGAGTCGGGGCCCGCGCCCTGGAAGGCGAGACCCCGGGTGTCCAAAAGCACCGTGCAGCGGGCGCGCTGGGGCTGCTCCTCACGGCGCACCATCAGCTCGCCGTAGCGGGCGGTGGAGCGCCAGTGGACGCGGCGCAGATCGTCGCCGTAGCGGTAGCCGCGCGGGATCACGTCGTCCTCGCCGGCCAGCGCGAGCGAGCGCTGCCGCCCGTCGCCGTACCCCTTGGACTCGCCGCTCAGGCGCACCGGCGGCAGCGCCTCCACGCGCGGGATCACCGTCAGGGTGTCGTACGTGGAGAAGGACCGGGTCAGCTCGCACATCCCGAACGGGTCGGTCAGACGCAGCTGCAGCGGGCCCAGCGGATAGCGGCCGCGCAGGTCGGAGCGGACCCGGTAGGACACCTCGCGGCGGCCGCCCGGCTCCACCCGGTCCAGGACGAAGCGGGGGCGCGGGCCGAGCACGTAGGGCACCCGGTCCTGGAGCATCAGCAGGCCCGTGGGCAGCCTTGAGACGTTGTCCATCCGCAGATGGACGCGGGCCTCGCTGCCGGCGGGCACGCGCGCGGGGGTCAGACGGCGGCTGCCGGCCACCCGGTAGCGCGTGCGGTAGAGGAAGAACGTACAGATCAGGGGCAGTGCGGCGAGCAGCAGACCGACCCGCAGCAGATCGCTCTGTCCCAGGACGTAGGAGCAGATGGCGGCCGCGATCCCGGCGGCCAGGAAGGAGCGTCCGCGGGTGGTCAGGCCCGCCAGGGCGGTTCGGATGCCGCCCTTCTCGCTGTGGCCGCTGTCCGGGTGGCCCGTCCCCCCGGAGGTCATCACAGCCTCCGCGGCGGCTGCTGGGGGTACGCGGGCGCACCGCGGCCGAGGCCGCCGAAGCCGGGCTGCTGGGGCGCCGCGGGCACCGCGGTGCGCTGCAGGATCTCCTGGACGACCTGCTCCGAGGTACGGCGGTTGAGCTGGGCCTGGGCGGTGGGCAGCAGCCGGTGGGCCAGGACGGCGACGGCGAGTGCCTGCACGTCGTCCGGCAGTGCGTACTCCCGGCCGCTCAGGGCGGCGGAGGCCTTCGCCGCGCGCAGCAGGTGCAGCGTCGCGCGCGGGGAGGCGCCGAGTCTGAGGTCCGGGTGGTTGCGGGTGGCGGCGACCAGGTCCACCGCGTACCGGCGGACCGTTTCGGCGACGTGCACGCCGCGCACGGCCTCGATCAGCTTCACGATGTCGTGCGCGTGCGCCACCGGCTGCAGGTCCTCCAGCGGGGACACGCCGCCGTGCACGTCGAGCATCTGCAGCTCGGCCTCGACGCTGGGGTAGCCCACCGAGACCCGGGCCATGAAGCGGTCGCGCTGGGCCTCGGGCAGCGGGTAGGTGCCCTCCATCTCGACCGGGTTCTGCGTCGCCACCACCATGAAGGGGCTGGGCAGCTCGTAGGTCTGCCCGTCGATGGTGACCTGGCGCTCCTCCATCGACTCCAGGAGCGCGGACTGCGTCTTGGGCGAGGCGCGGTTGATCTCGTCGCCGATCACGATCTGAGCGAAGATCGCGCCCGGCTTGAACTCGAAGTCCCGGCGTTGCTGGTCCCAGATGGACACACCCGTGATGTCCGAGGGCAGCAGGTCCGGGGTGAACTGGATGCGCCGCACCGAACAGTCGATGGACTTGGCCAGCGCCTTGGCCAGCATGGTCTTGCCCACGCCGGGGACATCCTCGATCAGAAGATGTCCCTCGGCGAGCAGTACGGTCAGCGAAAGCCGTACGACCTCGGGCTTGCCCTCGATCACTCCTTCCACCGAACTGCGGACGCGCTCCACAGTGGCAGTCAGATCTGTAAGGCTCGCTCGATCGTCATAGGTCGTCACCCGGCCCTCCTCGGCCCGTTCTTTCTCCGGGCCGACGCTTGCTGTGCGGACCGGCCCACCCCGAAACACGGACACCACGCGTGAATAGTTCCGCGTGACGCCACACCCCGCATTCTTGCTGCCGTTACCGTTTCGTGTCACTCGACTGTGGACAACTGGCTGCGGTATGTCGGGTTTTACGACGCTTGGGCTCCAGCATGCGCGGGATTTGCGAAAAACGAGAAGGGCCGAGCGCCTTACGCGGGGTCGATCTCGCGCAGCAGACCCGTCTTCACGTCGAAGACGAAGCCGCGTACGTCGTCGGTGTGCTGCAGGAACGGCGAGGTGCGCACCCGCTGCATGGACTGCCGTACGTCCTGGTCGACGTCCGCGAAGGCCTCCGCCGCCCAGGCGGGGCGCTGGCCGACCTCCTGCTCCAGCTCGGTACGGAAGTCCTCGGTGATCGACTCCATGCCGCAGCCGGTGTGGTGGATGAGGACGATGCTGCGGGTGCCGAGCTTGCGCTGGCTGATCGTGAGCGAGCGGATCACGTCGTCGGTGACGACGCCGCCCGCGTTGCGAATGGTGTGGCAGTCGCCGAGCTGAAGGCCGAGTGCGGCGTGCAGGTCGATACGGGCATCCATGCAGGCCACGACCGCCACGCGCAGCACCGGACGGGCGTCCATCCCGGGGTCGGTGAATGCCTCGGCGTAGCGTCCGTTCGCCTCGACCAGACGGTCGGTGACGGTGCCGCCGCGTATGGCGCCTTCGGACTCGGTGGGAACAGATGCAGAAGTCGTCATACCTATGACGGTACTGGTCACAGGCGATTCGGTCGCGGTGTGAGAGCGGGAGAAGAGCGTCATCACAGTCCTCTTGTGAGGTAACCCACATGGGTGGCGGAGGTGAAGCCGTACGGGTGAATTTCCCGGATTTGCGGCTTCGCACTCACGCCGGGGCGCGACGCGCAGGCCAGTTGATTGACCGCGAGACACCGTGGACTAAAGTGACGCGAAGCGGGAGGCGAGGCTCTCCCTGCTGGACTGAAATCCCCGGAGACCCCGGCTCGCACGGACGTCTCCCCACGTGCGCGGCGCGTACGTACGGCTCGGCCTCCTCCCGCTCCCGGTCGGCTGACGCTCCTGGCGCCGGCAGACCGCCCCTTCACGAGCGGGCGGGGACCCGGCGGTGCGTACCACCCGCGCCGGATCTGAGAGGGCCCAGGATCAAATGGGGCGCGAAGCGCATTCGAATGAGGGCGGTGGTGGGCGACGGGAGGGACAGAGTCGACATGTCCCGGTGATGCTCCAGCGGTGCCTGGACCTGTTGGCCCCCGCCCTGCAGCGGCCGGGAGCGGTGGTCGTCGACTGCACCCTCGGTCTCGGCGGCCACAGCGAGGCCCTGCTGACCCGGTTCCCCGACGCCCGGCTGGTCGCCCTGGACCGCGACAAGGAGGCGCTGCGCCTGTCCGGCGAGCGGCTCGCGCCCTTCGGCGAGCGGGCCACCCTGGTGCACGCGGTCTACGACGAGCTCCCGGACGTACTTCAGCGGCTCGGCATCGCGCGCGTGCAGGGCGTCCTGTTCGACCTCGGCGTCTCCTCCATGCAGCTCGACGAGGCCGACCGCGGCTTCGCCTACGCCCAGGACGCCCCCCTCGACATGCGCATGGACCAGACGACCGGCATGAGCGCCGCCGAGGTCCTCAACACCTACCCGGCGGGTGAACTCGTCCGGATCCTGCGGGCCTACGGCGAGGAGAAGCAGGCCAAGCGGATCGTGGCCGCCATCGTGCGCGAGCGCGAGAAGGAGCCGTTCAGCAACAGCGCACGGCTCGTCGAGCTGATCCGGGACGCGCTGCCGCAGGCCGCCAAGCGCACCGGCGGCAACCCGGCCAAGCGCACCTTCCAGGCCCTGCGCATCGAGGTCAACGGCGAGCTCTCCGTCCTGGAGCGGGCGATCCCGGCCGCCGTGCAGGCGCTCGACGTGGGCGGACGGATCGCCGTGCTGTCGTACCACTCGCTGGAGGACCGCCTGGTCAAGCAGGTGTTCGCGGCCGGAGCCGCCACCACCGCGCCCCCCGGGCTGCCGGTCGTGCCCGAGCAGTACCAGCCCCGGCTCAAGCTGCTCACCCGCGGTGCCGAACTTCCCACCGAGGAAGAGGTCGCCGAGAACCGGCGGGCGGCTCCGGCGCGACTGCGCGGAGCCCAGCGCATCAGGGAGTCCATCGAATGAGGGTGAACGAGTTGGCGAGCGAGTGGGCCTGGCGACCGGACTCACTGGAGGCCGAGTGAGCAGGAAACCCGAACTGAGGGGGCGGGCCGCTCGTCTCGCACGGCTCATCCCCGGAGCGGGAAGCCGTGCACAGGCGGCCCGCACCCCCTTCGTCCTGCTCGTCGTGCTCCTCCTGGGCGGCGGCCTGATCGCGCTCCTGGTGCTGAACTCCGCGCTCAGCGAAGGCTCGTTCAAGCTCGACGACCTCCAGAGGGACACCAAGAGCCTCACCGACGAGGAACAGGGGCTCCAGCGGGACATCGACTCCTACTCCGCCCCCGAAGCCCTCCAGCAGCGGGCCCGCGAGCTCGGCATGATCCCCGGCGGGGACCCCGTGTTCCTGAACCCCGACGGCACCGTCAAGGGCGTCCCCTCGGTCGCCGGCCAGCAGGCCGTCAGCCGGGCCGCCGAGCAGTCCGCGGTGCAAATGCCGCTCGTTTTGCTCCCGCCGCAGCCCGCCGCGGCCCCGCCGGCCGCCGGTACGCCCCCCACCCCACAAGCCGATCCCGCCCAGACGACCACGACCCCCGGCAGGTGACGGAAGTGTCAGACACTTCTGGAGAAAGGCAACCGCCGCGCCGCCGCGTGCCCGGCCCCGCGCGCCCCGACCGCCCCGCCGCCGGCGCCCGG